>CAWHUK010000015.1:0-17904 GCA_963832535.1 uncultured Acidobacteriota bacterium | reverse complement strand
ATCACTGACCACTGATCACTGACCACTGTTTTTCGGCCGCCAGCGGAGAATGGGCTTCCGCGCCGCCTGCGCCTCGTCAAGCCGCGAAACACGCGTCGAATGTGGCGCCGATTTCACCAAGTCGGGGTTCTCCTCGGCTTCGCGCGCGATGGAGCGCATGGCGTCGATGAAGAGGTCCAGCTCCTCGCGCGACTCGCTCTCTGTGGGCTCAATCATCAGCGCGCCATGCACGATCAGCGGAAAGCTGACCGTGTAGGGATGAAAGCCATAGTCGATGAGGCGCTTGGCGATGTCGCCGGTTTTAACGCCGTGCGCGGCCTGGCGCTTGTCGCTGAAGACCACCTCATGCATGGATGCTGTCTTGTAGGGGAGCTCGTAATTATCTTCAAGCTTCTTGCGAATGTAGTTGGCGTTCAGCACCGCATCTTCCGTGGTCTGGCGCAGGCCGTCGGGACCGTTGGCCAGAATGTAAGCCAGTGCGCGGATGAACATGCCGGTGTTGCCGTAGAAGGCGCGCACGCGCCCGACGGAGTGGGGACGGTTGTAGTCCCAGTAAAGTTGGGAAGCCTGCGATCCCTGGTTGAGGTTTGTGCTTTCCCAGGTCCCCAAATGCAAGGGATCTCCACCCCACGGACCAGAACCTGTCCGTGGGGACCCCGGGCCTGGGGCACCCGCATTTGATTCCTGTTCCCTGTTCCCTGTTCCCTGATCCCTGATCCCTGTTCTTTTCACAAGAACAGGCGTAGGCAGAAACGGCTCGAGAAACGCCTTGCACGCCACCGGGCCGGAGCCGGGTCCACCGCCGCCGTGCGGTGTGGAGAAGGTCTTGTGCAGGTTCAGGTGCATCACGTCAACGCCGAAGTCGCCGGGACGCACCTTGCCCACCAGCGCGTTCATGTTGGCGCCATCCATGTAGAGCAGCGCGCCTTTGGCGTGCAGAATATCGGCAATTTTGTGTATCTGGCTCTCGAAGACACCGAGCGTGGAAGGGTTGGTGAGCATCAGCGCCGCGGTTTCTTCGTCAACCTGACGCTCCAAGGCTGCGAGATCGATGCCGCCATCGGCATTCGACTTGAGGTTCTCCACCGTGTAGCCGCAGATGGCCGCCGTGGCCGGGTTGGTGCCGTGGGCCGAGTCGGGGATAAGAACCCTTCGCCGCGGATTGCCCTTGGACTCGTGCCACGCGCGCGTGAGCAGGATGCCCGTGAACTCGCCGTGCGCGCCCGCGGCGGGCTGCAACGTGATCGCGTCCATGCCGGTGATATCGAGCAGGCAGCGCTGCAACAGATCGAAGATTTCGAGCACGCCCTGCGCCAGCTGCTCCGGCCGGTAAGGATGCGCCTCGGCCAGCCCCTCAATGCGCGCCACAAACTCGTTCACCCGCGGGTTGTACTTCATGGTGCACGAGCCCAGCGGGTACATGCCGAGGTCGATGGCGTAGTTCCATGTGGAGAGGCGCGTGAAGTGGCGGATAATTTCGATCTCACTCAGTTCAGGCAGCAACCCCGGCGTGTCACGGTGCGCGTCGCCAAGCAGCGCCTGTGCATTGACGGCAGGCACGTCGAGCGGCGGCAGCTTGTAGGCGCGCTTGCCCGGCGAGGATTTCTCAAAGAGCAGACCTTCGTTCTGCGTCGGGTGTTGCCGGACTTTGCCCAATGTGTGCGGGCCGGGATTTTCGGTACCTGCCATTCAATGAGCCTCTTGAGACCTAACCACTTTGTGTCTGCGCATGCACACATTCAGTCGAAAGATAGCAATGCGAGCAATTCGGCGTCATGGCGTGGCAAAATGTGCTGCCTAATTTCCACAAGGTGCGATCCACCTGCCAAGGATCATCGGGGCTGAGCTGACGTGTAAGTTCTGTTGCAATCTCCGGTTTCGCCTGCTCTCCGGAAAATACTCTCCCAATTACACGGCAAACATGCACATCGGCCTTCACGTCGCCTTTGCCTTGGATTTGCCCCACATCGCGCAGCGCCCCAACAATCATTCTGGAGATTTGCTCTCCTGCCCCGATGTAATTGAGTCTGCATAAAACATCAAATGCGCTGCTGTTTTGCCAAATCTTGTTTGCGTCGCCGTCAAAGTAGGAGCAGATTTCTCTGCCGATCCGCCACAATCGTTTATGGGCAGCAGGGTAACGGTGCAAACCTAATTCCTTAAACTTCGATTCCCACTCTTCTTCAGAAAATGCCGTAACGGCAGCCCAGATATCATCCGGGTCCTTGAGTGCAAGCACAAGACGATCTCCATTCTCCCATGCTCTGTTCGCTTTGATTTGATAGTCGAGGAGACAACAAACCAAAAATGTATTTGCTACCCTCTTTGGGCAACTTATCCCAGAATACTTGGAAATCTCGCCCCAATCCTCCGTCCCTTCCCAGTGAGTACGCAAGAGATCAGCAACCTTGGACAATCGCTCTTCACGGTTCATCGTTAGCCCTCCTAGGCCTCCACTTCTACGCCCGCGAGCACCTTCGCAGTCGCGTCGATTTGTTCGCGCGTCGTCACTTCCGTCGCGCACCAGAGCGTGCAGTTACGCAACTCGGGATACCAGCGGCTCAACTCGATGCCGCCGACGATCTTGTTCGCGAGCAGTCGCCGGCTCCATGCTGCGGGAGCTTCATCCGTTTGCAGCACAAATTCGTGGAAACGCGGCGCGCCCTTGAAGCGCAGCCTGGCGCCCGGCTGGCTGCCAAACGTTTTCGCCGCATAATCGGCCTTGGCCAGGTTGTGCTCTGCCAGTTCGCGCATGCCCTCCTTGCCGTAAACGGCGAGAAAGATTGTCGCCATGAGCGCGACAAGCGCCTGATTGGTGCAGATGTTCGAGGTCGCCTTCTCCCGGCGAATATGCTGCTCGCGCGTCGCCAGGGTGAGCACGAAGCCGCGATTCCCTGCCCCGTCAACGGTCTGCCCGGCGAGCCGTCCCGGCATTTGCCGCACAAATTGCTCTTTGGCCGCTATCACGCCACAGAACGGCCCGCCATAGCTGAGCGGCACGCCAAACGACTGCGCCTCCATGGCGACAATGTCGGCTTCGACGGGCGGGCGGACGATGCCGAGCGAGATCGATTCGGAAATGGACACGATCAGAAGCGCGCCTCGTGCATGGGCGATAGCCGCAATGGCCGGAATGTCTTCGATGACACCGAAGAAGTTGGGGCTTTGGACAAGAACGGCTGCGGTTTCTCTAGAAACCGCAGCGGCCAGCGCATCGAGATCGATGCGGCCGGTCTCGTTATCGTAGCCAACCAGCGCCGCCGGGAGCCCCTGGTGCTTCTTATACGTCGCCAGCACCTCGCGGTACTCCGGATGCACCGTCGCGGCCACCACGGCCTTGTGCCGCCCGGTCACGCGGACGGCCATCATCACCGCCTCTGCCGCTGCAGTCGAACCGTCGTACATGCTGGCGTTGGCCACGTCCATTCCGGTTAGCTCGGCAATCATGGTCTGGAACTCGAAGATGGCCTGCAGAGTTCCCTGCGTGATCTCGCCCTGGTAGGGCGTGTAGCTGGTGAGGAACTCGCCGCGCTGCACCAGAGCGTCGATCACGACCGGCCGGTAATGCCGATAGGCGCCCGCGCCCAGAAAGCTGGCGTAGTCGGTCGCGTTCTTCTGCCCGGCGGCGCGGAAATAGTCGATGATTTCGCTTTCGGCCTGTTGGCGCGGCACTTCGAGGTCGCGATTCAGGCGATACTCGGCGGGAATGCTCGAGAAGAGATCGTCAATCGACTGCAGCGCCGATCTCGGCCAGCATCTGGCGGCGTTCTTCATCGGATTTGGGGAGATAGCGCATCGATGGTCCCTCCGGGACCAGTTCTCAGTGATCAGTTGTCAGTGATCAGTCGGTGTGTGTTCACGATAAGCGTGTCAATCATGTCAAGGGATCCTGGGAGATGCCATCCGCCGCTTGGCCACAATTGCGGGGTTCACTGCGAGATGAACTCCGAGCGACTGACCACTGATCACTGACCACTGACAACTAGCTTTTAGCGTTCTTCCGCGATAAACGCCTCATACGCCGCGGCGTCGAGCAAAGTGCCCACCTCGGCCGGGTTGGAGAGTTCGACCTTGATAATCCACGTGCCGTGCGGGTCCTGGTTGATCTTGTCGGGCGCGGTCTTCAGCTCCTCGTTGACCGCGGTCACCTTGCCGCTGACGGGCGAGAAGAGGTCGCTTACGGCCTTCACGCTCTCGACTGAGCCGAAGGTGGCGTTGGCCGTGACGGTGTCGCCCACCTTGGGCACGTCCACGAAGACGATGTCGCCGAGCGAGTTCTGCGCGTAATCTGTGATGCCGATCAAGCCGATGGCGCCATCGACCGAGATCCATTCGTGCTCGCGAGTATAACGATATTCCGTAGGGTAGGGCATGGCGGGTCTACTCCTCTAAAAGACAACGAAACAACAGAATAAGGCGTGAGGGTCGAGGGTGGTGAGGAAAAGCAGGGAACGAGGGAACAAGAAGGACTCGGCTAGTGGCATTCTTTCCCAGGCAACAAGGCGGGAATCGCCATCCGTGGGCTCTCGGACCAGCTCGAAATGAAGAACTTCAAGAAATCCGGCGCCAGGGAGAGAGGCTAAGTCTATTGACACGCCGCACGCTCGGCTGTATCGTCAGTCTCGCTAGTGATCCTAAGGATGCAGCCGGACGACAAAGTTCCCAAAGCCGAGTTGCATGATCTCTATAGTTCGGTCTGACGCCAGGAAGGGAGCAAGCCGGCGGATGCGGCGGGCTTTGAGTGTTGTTTGCCAGCTGGCATGGACCGAGCGATTCACAAAAAACGGACGATTCACAAAAAGAGGAGCAAACACATGGCTGAGTCAGTGTCAGGTAGTGCTATGGCAGGCGCCGCCTACGAAGTACTGAGTCCCTGGGCGGATGCTGATCCTATACCCCTGAAGGGACTTTCACCGCGTTTAGACGATCTCAGCGGTAAGAAGATTGGATTGTTCCGCAATAACAAGCGTGCCGCCGGGCTGATGCTGGGCATCCTTGAGCGCCGTCTCAAGGAGCGTTATCCCACCATTCAGACGAACTGGTACGAGAGCGGCGACTTCACCCTTCCAGAAATTGAGTCGAAGGACAGCGCCCAATTCCAAACCTGGGTCAAGGAGCAAGACGGCGTCGTACTCGCCGTGGGCGATTGAGGGTCGTGCACGAAGCATATCGTGTACAACGCGATCTCCGTCGAGGAAATGCATACGCCGGCGGTCGCACTGGTAAACGAGGGCTTCGTGACGGACGGGCGGTCTGCCTCGTCCAGCAGAGGAATGCCAGGAGTTCGTATGGTCTCTGAGACCATACCCTGTGAATGCAGCATCACGGAAGAGGCCGAAGAGGGCATCAGTGCAGGCGCTGGACCGGACCGTTGCAGGGCTGGTTCAGCCTCTGACGGCGGAAGAAGTGTCGCCGAAGCCGAAGACACGGACGCAGAACCCGCGGATCATCTTTCGCGGCAATATTCAGGAAGTCAACCGTTTCTTCTACAAGCGGGGCTGGGGAGATGGCTTGGCCCTGATCCCGCCCACCGAGGACGCGGTAGCGGAGATGCTTACCGGGACGGACCTGCCCCCGGAACACATCGTGGGCACGCTGCTGCCCCGGCTGGGAAAAGCAACGGTCGAGAAAATCGCAATCAACGCCGTGATGGCGGGAGCTTTGCCGATTCATATGCCCGTGCTGCTCGCCTGCATGGAGGCCCTATTCGATCCGGCGGCCAGGGCGAGCGCCTTCGCCGTCAGCACCGGTTCGTGGTCTCCGTTTTGGATCATCAATGGTCCGATTCGCAACCAGATTTACGTGAACGGCAGTAGCGGCGCCCTCAGTCCCGGAAATATCGCCAACGCAGCGATAGGGCGCGCGATGGGGCTAATTGTGAAGAATATCGGCGGGATGCGCAAGGCTATCGAAGATATGGGCACGTTGGGAAATCCCGGAAAGTACTCCATGGTCCTGGGGGAGAACGAAGAGAACAGCCCCTGGGAGCCGTTACATGTGGAAGAAGGATTCGCTCCCGAGGACAGCACGGTCAGCCTGATGTATCCCAATTGCTACGCGCAGCATTCATCCCACCTATGGCACCGAAGATCGGGACATTATCAGCAACCTTCTGTATAGTCTGCCGACGACCACACTGGGCGCCTTGTGCTTCCTGCTGCCGCCGGTTCATGCCAGGAGACTGGCCCAGAAAGGATGGACCAAAGAAAAGATCCGGAACTACATCGCGGAATTCGCGCAGGCTCCGGCCTACAAGCACCCGGCGCACTACGATACCGGCAAGGCCCTGGCTAGACACAAGACCGTGCCGATGGATGCCCTGGAGCCCACCCGCCTCATTGCCGATCCCAGTTTGATCCGGATTGTGGTGGCTGGGGGCCCTGGCACCTTCATCGGTATTCTCACCGGCGGGTTCAGTAGTCGGCGGGTGATCAAGCGGATCCAGTTCCCTGGCAACTGGGACAAGCTGGTGGCCAAGTATCGGAACCTGACACCGACGTACGAACTGTATTGAAAACTTTTCCCTGGCAGGCCAAAAGCAAGCCTGTTGGGGAGCTTGCGAGATCTGTTGCCGATGTTTGACTATGACGCAATCATTGTTGGAGGCGGGCCGGCCGGATTGACGGCAGGCATCCACCTGGCGCGTGCGCGTTATCGGGTGCTGGTGTTGGAGAAAGAGCAGTTCGGCGGCCAGCTCAAAAACATCGCCTGGATCGAGAACTACCCTGGTTTTCAGGACGGCGTGGGCGGACCGCAGCTCGCCTCCGCGATGATCGAACAGGCCACCCAAGCGGGCGTAGAGTTGGAACTACGGGAGGTGACCGGCATTGAATCCTTCTCCAGTTGCCGCTCGGTTACCTGTGCCGATGGCAGGGGTTACACCGCGGCAGTGATCCTCGTCGCCGCCGGCTGCCGTCCTAAGGAGCTCCCGCTAGCCGATACGGAAAGGTTCCGGAACAAGGGGATTATCCACTGTGCGCTGTGTGAAGGGGGCCTGTTCAGGGACCTGATAGTAGCCATCTGCGGGGGAGGCGATAGCGGGGTCATCGAGGCTCTGTACCTCTTGAAACTGGCGTCGAAGGTGATCGTCATCGAAGCGCTACCGGAATTGCAGGCGGAAGCGGTCCTGCAGGAACGCTTGCGCGCCAACCCCAAGGCGGAGATCCATTGCGGTGCTATGGTGACCGCTATCCGGGGCGATCAGTGTGTGCAGGAAATAGATCTCCTCCATACCGCGAGCCAACAGGTGGAAACCCTCAAAGTGGACGGCATTCTCGTGGCCATTGGAGTCGAGCCAAACACGCAATGTCTGCAAGATGCAGTTCCCCTCGACCAATACGGCCAGGTCCCGGTAGGCAACCAGTTCGAAACCGGGACGCCCTACATCTTCGCCGTTGGGGACATCCGAGCCGGATCACCCCGGCTGATCGCAACGGCGGTTGGCGATGGCGCTGCCGCTGCGATCGCGGCACAACGGATCTACCCCATCACCACCACAGGCTGAAAGAGCGTGCCAGCCACCCTGCGGGCAATTCCGGCGAGTTCGCGCGATCCGGCGAAGACTTTGACCAGAGGAGCCTGTGAGAACTCGGGCAGATTGGCCTGCGCGCCGTTACGCAGCCGGCCCAGCGCCATCGCGTCGGCTGTCACGGCGGGCATCTCCGGCAGAAGAGCGCGCGGGTGGATACATAACGCCTGGAGCGCGGCAATATTGTTGACGGCATCTCCGGCCAGCGCCTCCAGATCCTCCAGCGTGTGCGCGTCCGCCAGCGTAAAGGCGCCCGCACGCGTGCGCCGTAAACGGCTCAGGTGGGCTCCGCAGCCCAGATCCTGCCCCAGCTCGTGCGCTACCGAGCGCACATACCCGCCCGCGCTGATGTCTAGGTTGAAACTGGCCTCGGCGCCTTCCAGCGCCACAATCTCAAAGGCGTCGATCCGGACCGGGGCCGGCTTCAGCTCAACCGGCTTGCCCTCGCGGGCCAGCTTGTACGCGGGCTTGCCATCGATCTTCTTCGCAGAAAACGGTGGCGGCATCTGTTGCGATTCGCCCAGGAACCGCTGCGCAGCCGCACGTACCCGGTCCAGGGTGAGAGTTTGTGCGACTTCCGGCCCGAGGTCCGTGGCCGCTGGCTCACCCTCGGCATCGTAGGTGTCGGTCGCGAATCCAAAGCGGATGGCTCCGGTGTAGCTCTTTTCCGCGGCAGAAAAATACTGCGCCAACCGGGTGAATTTGCCCATCAGGAGCGGCAACACGCCGGTGGCCATCGGGTCCAGGGTGCCCAAGTGGCCGATCGATTGCTCTCCTGTTATCCTGCGCAGCCGGTTCACCACATCGTGGCTGGTGATGCCTCCTGGTTTGTCAATGACTAGAAGCCCGTTCACATCATCACTTTAGCGGCAGCAGCTCCCCTTGCCAACCTGCGCGTCGACAAACGCAAGCTAAGGATGAGATGGCAGACGGACTTGAACGCGTGCGGAAGGCGTTGCGCGAGCTAGGCAAATTGCTCCTGAGCCTGCCTGCGAACCCTCCGCCTAAAGAGGTTCATAATCTGCGTACGGCCACGCGGCGGGTGGAGGCGATCGCCGCCGTGCTGGCGCCGGACGACCGAAAGAAATCGCGGCGGCTGCTCAAGCCGATTGAACCGGTGCGCAAAGCGGCCGGCGCACGTACGCGACATGGACGTGCTGATCTCCAATTCGCGCAGGATGGCGCGGCACTCTGCCGGCGATTCCCTCAGCCGGTTGTTGGGCCATCTTGAAAGCGCACGCAAGGAAAGCGCTGCCGAATTGCGGCGCACGCTGGGCCATCGGCGCAAAGCGGCGCGGAACAAGCTCGGGCAGTTCTCCAAAATGGTGAAGTCGGCGTTGACCCCGGCAAAATCCGATGCGCCGAACTCCGGCCAAGCCGGACAGCCTCACGAGGGGGTCCATAGCGCAGCGATGAGCGTTGTGAGGGAGCTTGGCGAATGGCCCCGGCTTGACGCGAGCAACATCCACGCTTTTCGACTGAAGGTGAAGGAGCTGCGCTACGTTCTGCAACTTTATGCCGATGCCGATGCTGATTTCGTCGAGGCGCTCAGAGACGTGCAGCGCCGCATCGGCGACTGGCACGACTGGCAACAATTGGCTGAGATTGCGCGCGCGATCCTCGATGCGGAACAAGACGTCGCGCTGTTGACTCGGATCGACGGAATCGCCAAAAGAAAACTCGATCAGGCGCTTGCCTCAGCGAATGCCCTGCGCGGGCGGCATCTGGCAATGCCCGTTGCGCAAGGAATCTGAGGCGCAGATCGCCGCCTCGCTGAGGCTCAGAACCCGCCGTTCCCCGGCTGCCGCACCAGCGCCAGGAACTCTGCGCGCGTCTCCTTCTGCCGGAAGCAGCCCACCATTGCGCTCGTCACCGTGGACGAATGCTGCTTTTCGATTCCGCGCATCATCATGCACAGGTGGCGCGCCTCAATCACCACGCCCACGCCCTGCGGCGCGATGGCGTCCTGAATCGCGTCGGCGATCTGCCGCGTCAGGCGCTCCTGCACCTGCAGCCGCCGCGCAAACACCTCCACCAGGCGCGGAATCTTGCTGAGCCCGATGACTTTGCCCTTGGGAATATAGGCCACGTGCACCTTGCCGAAGAAGGGCAGCAGGTGGTGTTCGCACAGCGAGAACATCTCGATATCCTTCACGATGACCATCTCGTCGTAGTCCACTTCGAACATCGCCCCGCGCAGAATCTGCGCCGGGTCCTGGTCGTAGCCCTTGGTGAGGAATTCCATCGCCTTCTCCACGCGCTCCGGCGTGGCCGCCAAGCCCTCGCGACTCGGATCCTCTCCGAGACGGCTTAGAATCTCGCGATACATCTCCTGCGTGCTGAACCCGCTCAGGCCCTCGTCTGCCTCAATTGCTCTACGAACCGCTTTACTTACCGCTATTGGGTGCGCCATTGTTGTTTATCCTTTTGCCGAACACTCAAAAAAATTATTCTCTGTCTCTTCCACGCGCACCTGCTCCAGTTCGCCGGCCGGCAACGCATTCCTCAACAATTCAAAAATCGCCCTGCATAGATTCTCCGTCGTGGGAACGCAATCCGCAAATATCGGATCGAGATTCAGGTTGGCGTGGTCGAATCGGTTCATCACCCGCTCGCGCACAGCTTCGTCCAGCGCCACCAGATCCACCACCATTCCTGTCTCCGCGTTCTACCGCGCCACCCACCAGAATTTCGACCACATAGTTGTGCCCGTGACCGTGGGGTTGTTGCATTTTCCATACGCCGCGCGGTTCTCTTCGGCCGTGAGCGCCGGCGTGTGCAGCCGGTGGCTGGCGCTCACCATGTAGCGGCGGCCGAAGTACGCTTTCACGCCTCACCTCGGTACTCGGCGAAGATCTCCGGCGTCTCGTACACGCGAATCCGGCTCAGCCGCGCGCCGCCGGCCGCCGTGATGGCCGGCTCCAATCGCTGCCATGCTGCAATTGCGATGTTTTCCGTGGTTGGAATCGCGTGCTTGAACTCCGGCGCGTCCAGGTTCAGGTGCTTATGGTCGTAGGCAGCCAAAACCTCGCGCTCCATCACGTCTTTCAGCCACTTGAGATCGACCACAAAGCCGGTCACCGGGTCCGGCTCGCCCGCAACCGTCACCTCCAGCGTGTAATTGTGCCCGTGACCGTTGCGATTCGCGCAACGCCCGAACACCTGCTCGTTCTTCTCCGCCGGCCAAGTCTCGTTCCAGTAGTAGTGCGACGCGGAAAACGTCGCCCGCCGCGTCAAGTAATCATTCCGGCTCCCTCACTGAAGAGATGCCGCAACCCCCGCCCAGGCTGCGCTCAATGCGGGCTTTCTTTGTCAGGCCAGGGCTTTAGCTCTGACATTCTATCTTCTTTGAAGGGTGGCAGAGCATCCAAGAGAAATATCCGATTTAAAAGAGCGTTTCGCAATGTTTCGACCAGGCGAGGTGGGCATACCATGTAAGAACGTCGAGTTCGATTTCAAAGAGGAGATTCCAGATGAACGGCCAGTCCTGCTGCCGAACGATCATCGCTTTTATTCTTTTCCTCGGTTTCTCTTCCTCCGTTTACGCAGCGCCAATTCATGATGCGGCAGTTGCGGGTGATGCAGCACAAATTCGCGCCCAACTTGCCGGCCGATCCCTCCCTGGTCAATGCGAAGGACGACAGCGGCACTACGCCGCTTATGCTCGCCGCAGGCAACGGGCATCTTGAAGTGGTGAAGCTGCTGTTGGACAAAGGCGCTGCGGTTGACGCAAAAAACAACTACGGTGTCACGCCATTCTTGATGGCCTCTCAGAACGGGCATCTTGAAGTGATGAAGCTGCTGCTGGAGAGGGGCGCTGCGGTTGGCCCCAAAAACTTCCAAGGTGTCACGCCACTTTTGATGGCCGTAGACAACGGGAATCTTGAGGTGGTGAGGCTCCTGTTAGACAACGGCGCGGATGTCAATGCAAAGGACAACGAGGGCTGGACCCCGCTACATGCGGCAGAAGAAAAGGACCTTAGGGATATTGCTGAACTGCTGCTGGCCAAAGGCGCGGACGTCAACGCGAGGGAAAACGGCGGTGTGACGCCGTTGCAATATGCAGCAGCCCACGGACACATAGATTTTGCCAAACTGCTGCTGGCCAAAGGTGCGAACGTCAATGCGAAGGAAAACCACGGCTTTGCGCCGTTGCATACGGCGGTAGCCAACGACCGCGAGGAAATTGCCGAACTGTTGCTGGCCAGAGGCGCGGACATCAACGCCAGGGCCGACGATGGTATGACGCCGTTGCATGTGGCAGCAATGGGAGGCTATAAAGGCCTTATCGAATTGCTGCTGGCCAAAGGCGCAGATGTGAACGCGAGGGCCGACGAAGGCAAGACGCCGCTGAGCCTAGCGATTGAGCACCACCAAGACGCCACCGCCGCGCTGCTGCGCACACACGGCGCGAAGGAATGAATCACCTCGCCGAGTGTCCCATGTCTCGCTTCTGAGCAAGAAGCCGGCCTTGGCCGGTGGGTGATTCTTAAACAACTTACAGGAAGTTGTTTAGGAGACATCGGGTCAGTCTCCCCACCGGCAGGCGGTCAAGCGGCATAGCTCCGTCCCTTCCAGCTTACGCGCTTCAGAATCCGATGCTGAAACCAGCTGCGATAGAGCAGCGCCACAAACAGCGGCAAACCCAGCGGCGCCAGCGCGCAATCCAGAAAGGGAAAATTCGACTTGGCCACGCGCGCATAGAACCGGAAGAGCGTCCGCAGCCAGAGCAACGCCAGTATCCAACCCGCGCCGAGCCACTCAGCCCATGCGCGCCCAGCCGCGCGTTCCATAGTTGGTAGGCCAGAATCGGCAGTCCGAAGAGAAGGAAGAATATCCAGCGCCCGCCAAACCGCCAGCAGCAGCGCATTGTCGAACAGCAGCTTCAGGTTCTTGGTCCAGCCCTCGATCATTGCCCCGGTGGATCGATACATGCGCGCGGCTACGGCGTCGTCGGCATAGCGAAAGCGCAATCCCACTCTGCGCCGCTTGGCCAAAAAGGCCAGTTCGACGTCTTCCAGCACCTTGTCGGCCACGCTGGGGTGCCCGCCCAGCTTGCGGTAGGCCTCGCGTTCGACCAGCAGAAACTGCCCATTGGCTGCGGCGATGCGCTGCGCGGGATCAGAGACCTTGGCCGGCGGATAGGCCAGCGCCAGCTCGCAAAAGACCAGCGGCATCAGCGACCGCTGCGCAAATCCGCTGACGATCTGCCGCGGCGAGTAGCTCAACATTCCCGCTTTGTGCCGCTCCGCCTCGTGCAGGGCGCGGCGCAGGTTGCCGGGCTCGTGCACCGTATCCGCATCGGTAAAGAGCAGCCACCGGCCTCGAGCCTGCCGTGCCGCCGTCCAAACGGCGTTCGCCTTGCCCGTCCAGCCCGGCTCCAGCTTGCCCGCCTCCATCACCGTCACGCCGGCAAAGCCGCGGGCAATCTCTGCCGTGCGGTCGGTCGAGTGATCGTCCACCACGATCAGCTCCCAATCGCTTGCCCAGCTCGAAGATGTCCTCGGATTGGTTGACGAGCGACTGCAGGCAGTCGCCCAGGCAGTCCTCTTCGTTGCGCGCCGGCACAATCACCGTCAGCTCGATCAGCTCCTCCGGCTCCGGCTGATCAAAAACCGTTCCCGGCACGGTCTTTCCGGCCCACTCGCGCCAGTCCGCCGCCGGAGTGTCGGCCCTCCGCCGCATCGGCAAGGCCGAGCACCGGTTTCCACCCCGCAGACGAAGGCCTGTCTTCGGGGGCCCCGGGCTTGTACCCGCCTGCCCCGCCCCCATCGGCTCATCCTTGCCCATCGCGCCTCACCGCTTTCTTCCTGCCCGTTTGCCCCGTATTATATAGGATGTGCGGTTTCCTCGTTGCCTCATTCTGACCCTCCTTCTTCCACTGGCTCTGTTGTCTGCCTGCAACCGCGGCGCGCATCCCGCCCAAACCGGCAAAGCCGCTCCCGACTTCACCGTCTCCGACGGCGCCACCACCGTCCATCTGGCCAGCTACCGCGGGCGCGTGGTGCTGCTCAACTTCTGGGCAACCTGGTGCGCGCCCTGCGTCGAGGAGATGCCCTCGCTCCTTGAGCTTCACCACGACCAGCCCAGCCTCGTCATTCTGGCCGTCAGCATCGACGACGACGCCAACGCGTACTCCAGTTTCATCGCCCGGCGCCACGTGGACCTGATCACCGTGCGCGACCCCAGCCAGTCGGCCGCCCAGCTCTTTCACTACCGAAATGTGGCCTGAAACCTACGTCATCGACCGCAACGGCATCATTCGCCGCAAGTTCGTCGGCCCGCAGGACTGGACCAGCCCGGAGATCCTCGGCTATCTGAAGAGCCTTTGAAACAGGGTTCAGGGTTGCAGGGGTCGGTAATCAGGCTCGGACGCGATACGCCAGCCGCGTCTGGTTCGCCCCCGCTCGGTTTGACCACTGACCGCGGATAACCGATCACTGACCACTGGCCACTGTTGCTATCATCGGGATATGACCACGGTGGAGATTCTCTATCGCTACGCTACGCCGCCCACAGAGCAGGTTGCCCTGGCGCTGGCCCGCGCCCGCGACGTCTACGGCATCCGGCATCTCAGCTTCGATCGCGCGGCGCGCACTCTCCGCGTCGAGTTCGACGCCACGCGCCTCAACGCCGCGATGGTCACCAAGCTTGTCCGCGAAGCCGGCCTGGAAATCGCCGAAGAGTTGCCGCTGATTCCCGCGCCCGCCCAGGAAGCAGGCGCGCCGCCAACAGCCTGACGGACCGCGTTGCGCCGCCGCTGCAACCTTGATAATCTGTGAATGGTTCGTCGAACGGGTTCCGCCCCGGAACCCGCATGTGCGCCCGTAGCTCAGCTGGATAGAGCGACTGACTACGAATCAGTAGGCCGGGAGTTCGAATCTCTCCGGGCGCACCATTCAAATCAAACAAAATAAATATGTTAGTGGCAATTTGAGAATCATTTCTCAGATGGCCTTTTGCGGCTAGTGGCTGTTTTAGTGGCTGTTGGATCAGGCAGTAGTCGCACCGACCATTCTCTCGGACGCAGAGGCCCTCACATCTGGAGACAGGTGGGCATAGCGGGCGGCCATTGCAATCGTTTTGTGGCCGGCGAGTTCCTGGATCTCCTTGATGGAGACTCCGGTCATCGCCAACCAGATGCAGAACGTATGGCGGTTGCAGTGCCATGTGTAGCCGGTGACCTTGGCCCCGGCGAGACAAGGCTCAAACCAGAATCGGCAATAGTCCCCTGCCTCCGGGAACACCAAATCAGCCGGCTTGTGATTCACTAAGGATCGTTGTTCGTCCAGAGAGGCGAGTGCAACCGAGTTCATAGGAACATTCCGCGCCGGTGATTGAACACGGCCGGTAGGGTCTTTGGTCTCCGCCAGGCGAATCACACGACGCTTGAGGTCCACTTGAGACCATTTCAGATTGAACTGCTCGGACCACCGCATACCGGTGTATACGCTCAAGATGAATGCTGGCACCTGCCGGGGAAAGTCCCTCCGAATGACGCGCATTAGCCGGTCGTATTCCTCTCGGCTCAGGAATCTCAGACGTGCGTTGTTCTCGCGGCGGGCGCGGACGAGACGCGCGGGATTCATTGGGACCTTACCGTTCTCCATCCCGAGCCGGTAGCAGAGACTAAAGAACGCCCTGAAGCGGTTTGCCGTCGCCGGCGTCCGTGTGTTCTTCGTGAGCCACTGGTCGATTTCTTGAGGAGTGACTTCCGCAGCTGGCCGTAAGCCGAATGGCTCCCGAAGTGTTCTCTCTTTCCAGTCATAGTCCGGCCAGCTCTTTAGATGCGTCTTCGCGTGCTCGACGGCTGCTGCGGCAAGATCACCGAAAGTGATCGGCGCAGCCTTCGGTCTCAACTCGGGAAGCAGGATGTCTCGCCTCGCGTCGGCCTTCGCCTTCTGGTAGTAGGCGGCTGCATCGGACTTGCGGCCAATCTTCTTTCTGTGCCGCTTCCCTGCGACGTAGACGTTCACCCACCAAACGCCTGATCCAAGCGGAAATTCAAAAATGCCCCTGACCTTCTTCTCTTGCCTCATTGCATCCTCGCAGTGGCTGTCAGAGCTGACCGGATCATACCTCGAATCAGTCGCGACGAGAGAAAGGCCGGGGACTTTCCCCGGCCTCATCGTTGTCACCAATCAACTACGCGGCGCGATCTCCTGTTCGAGCCTTGCGGGCTTTTTACTGGAAGCCGGCCTGTAGTGGTTAGTGTTGGCCCAGCGCCTTAGGGAGCTGGCCGTGATGAGAACGCGCCTGCCTACTCTCCTCGTCTCAAACTCTCCGAAGGCAAGTCCGTAATCGACTTCCCGCACTAGAGATGAGAGAGCTTGTAGGCAGCTTCTTTGCGTCCGTAAAGAAGACGCTCCACTGGAGCCACGCTGGCTTCTAGCTTTGCGCCTACACCGTTGCCGGATGATGACGATAACGACGATCTTCCGGGCACTTCTTGGTAGTCTTTCTTCAATCGTTATTCCTTGCACTCACCAAGGGTGCTCCTGGCAAGCAATCTCAGCCGATCGTGAGTTTGGTATTACGACCGGCCGGAAGGGTGCTTCAGCACCTAAGCTGCATGCCTGTGTTGGGCATGCTCCTCCGAGTCAGTGATCCGCGCCGCCCGACAAAAAAGGGATTTGATCTCGGTCAGGCAAGCAATCAAGCAAGCAGACAAGACGGACGATAGATGCCGGCCCGGGAATGATGGGAAGAGCCGCGGACGGACAGGGCTCGTGTGGCGGGGTTTTCAGGCTATGCCGGAGTCAGATGGCGTGGTTTTGTGGCGCGGTTTTCGGTGTTGTGAGCGAGGCCGGGCCGGCGCCGGTGCGTAAGGCCGGTAAAGGCGGCCAATCAGCTCGTGGAATATAGAGCGCAAGCGATTCATATATATGGCGATATCTGAGTATGCCCCGCGCTGGCGGTAGTTCTTTTCGATGGTTCCAAAACAGGGCACGAGAGGGAAATCCCTGGTCTGGAATGGGCTGGCCACAACCGCCATGGGCTCAACCACGCGAGCCACAAACGTGGCCTGCATCTCCGTAACCGCGTCATCGATGGAAACGCCCATACCCTCGTTGAGGATCTCCAGGCCGTAGATCTTGGCCGCGCACATGGCGCCATACTCGTTGGCGCCGGAGAGTGTGACATCGAAGGGCAGGACCTGGTCGGAGTACCAGGGGGATGCCAGTTGGGCGTTCTGGCCGGCGGAAGTCAGTGTGGTGTCCAGGGCGTTGATGGTGGCGCTGGCGGGTATGCCGGCGGAACGTACGACTGAGGACTGGAATACCGCTCCGCCGTTGGTGGTGCTGGCGTACTGAGGCCGGATCTCGTCGATGTCGGCAACGAAGGTGCCGCCGCACTGTTGCACGAGGTTCAACAGAGCGTGACGGTCGAAGTTGATCCAGATCAGGCTGCCGGCGATGCCGCGTTTGTTGCGGGAGTAGGCTCGAGCATCGGGGACAGCTCACAAGTATATACGGGCGCCTTCTCACGGGTGACCGAATAGTTGATGGCCTGTCTTTGGTAGGAGTCCACGCGCTTCCATACTCATTGTGTAGTCAAATTTACGTGGTTGTGGCCCTGATCACTTGACAATGCGGGCCAACAGGAGCATAAGTATATGAGCACAGAAAAAAGATGTTTGCCTCCCTTCCTTCTTCCTGTCTTCTCCGAGAGCATAGGCCGCTGTTCGCCTTCCGCATTCAGCGGTATGGAGGTCTCTGAGTGGATGGCCATCGAGGACGGCTGCGTGCCCCAGGACATCAACCGGTTGCGGGCCATGGCCGAGACAATGCAGATCAGTTTCGACAAGATCGCCACGCTGGTTCTGGTCTGCCGGGCGGCCTGGGAGGTCTAATCAGGGCACGCCCCTGGCGCGCCTTACTTATAAGTAGATAGACTCACTTCTGAAGAGAGAGGAGGTGAGTCGGATCATCACCGTCAACAACGAGGAAGTCAAACGCATGAATCTGAACGTTCCTGTCGAGTTGCACAACGCCTTCAAAGCGACAACGGCCGCCCGAGGCCAAAACATGACCGACGAGTTGCTGAAGTTCATCCGCAGCTACATCGATAAGCACTCATCGAAACTAGCAAGGCGGCCCAAATGAAACGGGCCGCCCTTTATTTGAGGGTCTCCAGCTTGGATCAGCACCCGGAGACCCAACTCCTCGACCTGCGCCAGATGGCCGCCCAGCGCGGCTACGAGATCGTGCAGGAGTATACGGACCGGATCTCCGGCGCGAAAGCAAAGCGCCCGGGCCTCGATCAGATGATGGCCGACGCCCGCCGCGGAAAGTTCGATCTGGTGTTGGTGTGGGCCTTCGACCGAATTGCGAGGTCGGTAACTCATTTCCTTCAGGTACTCGACGAGTTGAACC
>CAWHUK010000014.1:0-45191 GCA_963832535.1 uncultured Acidobacteriota bacterium | reverse complement strand
ACGCTGGCGCGATGCGCCATCAGATCGACGCGTACCGATTCCACTCCCTCAGTGGCGCGCAGGGCCGCTTCCACGTGGTGCTGGCAGGAGGCGCAGGTCATGCCCAGCACTGGAAGGGTCAGCGTTTCTTGAATCTGCGAGGCCACTTGTCGATCCGATCCGGAGCTGCGATCCAAATCTTCGGTTTATGATTCCAAATACGCGGTGTAGCCGGCCTTAGCGATAGCGGCGATGGCAAGATCCACAGGCGCGGGCCCTCAGCCGAACTCAGCCTGGCTGTTCCCACGCCGACTTCTTTCACCACCACGCCCGGAGTAGCGGCGAGCGCCTGGCTCACGCGCCGCACGCAGGAGCCGCAATGCATTCCATCGACTTTCAACGTAAATTCCATCATTTTCTCTCCCTTGGGTATCTATTTGATGATAGCTGGAAAGGTGCGATGCAGGGACGCACGGCGTCTAACTGAGCGAGTGGCCTGGGTTCTGAGAGAGGATTGCGGCATGGAAAGGAAGTTGCAGCGGGAGTTTCCTCAAGCGCCGCTTGTGGGGGTGGGCGCGGTGATTGTCGAAGATGGCCGGGTGCTGCTGGTGCGGCGCGGGAGCGAGCCGCTCAAGGGCCATTGGACGCTGCCGGGCGGCGTGCTGGAGGTGGGCGAGACGCTGGCCGCAGGGGTTGCGCGCGAAGTGCGGGAAGAAACCGGGCTGGAGGTGGAACCCATCGAACTGATTGAGATTCTCGACCGGATCCATCGCGAAGGCGAGCGCGTTCGCTACCACTACGTGATCGCCGATTATCTGTGCCGCGTGATGGGCGGAGAACTGCGCGCGGCCTCCGATGCAGACGCGGTGCGGTGGGTGGAGCGGGCGGAATGGAACAGCCATAGCGCGCTGATCCTGGATCCGGTGACGGTGCGCGTCATCGAGAAGGGCTGGCAAATGTCGCAGGCTCTCGAGAACGGAAAGAAGGTAGAGCAATGAAATCGGCAAGAAGGGCTGGCTCGTGGTCGCGATTGCCGTGGCTGTCTTGATCGCCGGCATTGGATTCCTGATGCGCCCGGTGAGCTACTTCGATGGCTGGATGTACCTGCGACGAGGATCTTACCGGGATGGAAAGCCGCACGGTGCAGGTTGAGGGGCATCGCGTGCACTACCTGGCGGAGGGACCGGCGAACGGGCCGGTGGTGGTGCTGGTGCATGGGCTGGGCGGCAGCGCCGAGGACTGGCGCAATCTGGCGCCGTATCTGGCCAAGGCGGGCTTTCGCGTCTACATGCCCGATTTGCTTGGCTACGGGCGCAGCGACAGGCCGGCGGATTTTTCCTATTCGGTGCGCGACGAGGCCGCGGTGGTTGTGGGTTTTATGGACGCGCTGGGGCTGAAGCAGGTGGACCTGGGCGGATGGTCGATGGGCGGATGGATTGCGGAGATCGTTGCCGCCGAGCATCCGGAGAGGGTCAGCCGGCTGATGCTGTTTGACGCGGCCGGTCTCTACGTGAAGCCGGACTGGGATACCGATCTGTTTACGCCGACGACGCCCGCCGAGCTGGACGAACTGGATGCTCTGCTGACGCCGCATCCGCGCCGGTTCCGGGATTCGTGGCGCGCGACATCCTGCGCACCTCGCGGAAGAACGGCTGGGTGATCCAGCGGACGATGGCAACGATGCTGACGGCGAGGACGTGACCGACAATCTGCTGCCGCAGTTGAAGATGCCGGTGCTGATCGTGTGGGGCGCTCTGGACCGCATTACCCGCTCACCCAGGCGGAGACGATGCACCGGCTGATTCCGCAATCGGAGCTGGAGGTGTTTGCCGGCTGCGGACACCTGGCGCCGTTGGAGTGCACCAGCGCGATGGGGCCGAAGGTGGTGAAATTCGCGGAGGAGTAGACAAGATACTGCCGCAGGTGGTGCGCACTCGATGCGGATTGCGCAATGGTTGACGCGCTCACACCTGCTCTGCGAGACTCAGGCCAATGCGGTACAGCGGAAAGATTGAATACGCCGGAGAGCGCAAAATCCGGCTGCGCAACAAACCCTACTACCGGCTGGCTCATTGGCCGATTTGGATTTGGGTGTTTTTTCTGGCGCCCGGGCCGCTCACCTTCAGCCTTTTTGACCCGCGGCTTCCATTGGGTCAATTGGGCGTGGCTGGCCGCGGTGCTCATCGGCACCGGCATCGCCGGCGTTTTTGGCCAGTTGCCGGGCGTCGAGCCGGCGCCCTACATTCTGCGCTTCGACGAGGACAAGCCCAATCCGCTCTACCGGCGCGTCTGCTACACCTTCGCGTGGAACGCCGTGCTGAACTTCGCGCTGCTTAACATGGCCGGCCTCGCCTACGCGGCGGTCACCGGCGTTTGGCGCCTGAAGCAGATCTACCTCTACTCCTACTCGCCGCTCTGCGCCGTCATTCTGCTGCTGGGGATCGTCGGCAAGCTGCCCCGCGTGGGGCCTTCCACGAAAGGCGAGGGCACTGAGCGCCGCTATTTTTACGGCTCGGTCTGGGCCGTGACCGCGGCGCAGACCGTTCTGCTGATCCTTTGGAAGACGCTGCCCGGCACGCGCACCGGCAGCCTTATCAAGCTGGTTGTCTTTGTGGGCGTGCTGGCCATCATGGGCTTTGCGGCTTCGCGCGGCATGCTGCCGCGTACGCGGCCCATCCTGCCCGGCGAGCTGATGGTTTCGGACTGAGGTGTTGACGCGCGAGGCGCTACGCGCTGCTGTGCGGACCCTCTTTCTCTCTCCTCCCCGTTCTTTTTCGTTCCCTGCCTTGCAGAAAATTACCGTCCCTTGGCACACAATACCTGCATGGACCAATCGCGCCAAAGCGAATCCGCTCCTCGTTCGGCCTGACAACTCTGTACGCCCCATAGCCGCTTTTTTCCACATGACAACCCTTTTGGAATCAACAAATGTTCCATGAATCCGTACCAAAAAACGTCGAATTTTGTCGCAAAACCGCCCCTTTTCGTGGCCAGAAACAGCCCTTTCGCAAGAAGACACGCCCAAATCGCGCCGTTCCGCTGGTCCGCTACAAGTGATCTAAATCACGCTTGACGCAGCGCCTCAGAGTATAAGAAGATTGCTATGTGCTTAGCGATTCCCGGAAAAGTGGAAGAGATCACCACCGACGGCATCATCCGCGTGGGACGCGTGAACTTTGGCGGAGTGGTCAAGAAGGTCTGCCTGGACTACGTGCCCGAGGTCGAGGTGGGCGACTATACCATTGTCCATGTGGGATTTGCGATCTCGAAGATCGACGAGGAGACGGCCGAGCAGACCCTGGCCGATTTCCGCGCCCTGGGCGTGCTCGACGAGGAGCTGGCGAGCGAGGAAGAAGCCTTTGCGCGCGCGGCGAAACGGCCGCAGTCGAACTGTCCTGATGGGAGTTGTGACACGTAGCGGAGTTAGTGGTGCTGTTCCTAGAGCTGGTTGCATAAATGGCGCATTGAAAGGGCACGACTTTAGTCGTGCCGAAGAGGCCAGCAAATCGCGGGCTTTAGACCCTGAGGGATGCCTTTCGGCCGCCTCGGAGGATTTATGCAACCAGTTCCTAGCTCCGCTAACATCGCTAGCTCCGCTGACTATGAAGTACCTCACTGAGTTTCGCAACGGCGAGATCGCGCAGAGGATGGCGCGGGAGATCGCGCAGATTGCCACGCGACCGTGGAAGATCATGGAGGTCTGCGGCGGGCAGACGCACTCGATTATTAAGAACGGGATCGACCAGATGCTTCCGCCGGGGATCGAGATGATTCACGGCCCCGGCTGCCCGGTGTGCGTGACGCCGCTGGAGCTGATCGACAAGGCGCTGGCGATTGCAGCCCAGCCCGGCGTTATTTTCTGCTCCTTCGGCGACATGCTGCGCGTTCCCGGCACGGAATGCGACCTGTTCCAGGTGAAGGGCCGCGGCGGCGACGTGCGCGTGGTGTATTCGCCGCTCGATGCGGTCGATCTCGCGGTCAAGAATCCTGACAAACATGTGGTCTTCTTTGGCGTGGGCTTTGAGACCACCGCCCCGGCCAACGCCATGAGCGTGCACCTGGCCAAGCGGCGCGGCTTGAAGAATTTTTCTGTGCTGGTTTCACATGTTTTGGTCCCGCCCGCAATCGCGGCGATCCTTGATTCTCCCGGTAACCAGGTGCAGGCGATTTCTGGCTGCGGGCCACGTGTGCAGCGTGATGGGCTACTGGGAGTATCCGCCGCTGGCCGAAAAATTTGGCGTGCCGATTGTGGTCACGGGCTTTGAGCCGCTTGATCTGCTGGATGGCATTCGCCGCGCCGTAGTGCAACTCGAAGCCGGACGGCACGAAGTGGAGAACGCGTATAGCCGTGTGGTGACGTTCGAGGGCAATCGCGCGGCACAGAAGTTGCTGGGCGAGGTGTTTGAAGTGACGGATCGCGCGTGGCGCGGCATCGGCGTGATTCCGAAGAGCGGCTGGCGGCTCAATGCGGAGTATCGCGATTTCGACGCCGAGCAGCGCTTCAAGATCACCGGCATTCATACGCAGGAGTCGCCGCTGTGCCGCGCGGGCGATGTGTTGCGCGGAGCGATCAAGCCTGCCGAGTGCGCGGCCTTTGGAAAAGAATGCACGCCGCGGCATCCGCTGGGCGCGACCATGGTTTCGAGCGAAGGCGCCTGCGCGGCGTATTACAACTACGGGCGGTTTTTGAGCGCGGAAGAACTGAAAGGGGCTTCTAGCTTTTAGGTTCCTGATTGCATGAATTTGTATTTCGCGCTGCCAGGTTCGTACTATTTCAGGTTAGGAGCAAAAACAAAGGCGCGCCGAAGCTCCACCCCAGAACGAAAGTCCGTGGATACCGGAGGTTGCACCAGCTTCGACGTCGCAGAGGACATCGATTTGTATTCTCCTTGGATGTTCCGCGAAGCTAGTGCATGGCCCCCGAAAGTTCGTAGCAATCTGAGCGAAGAACAACCGCAGATCCTTCGACTCTGTTTGGCACAAAGAATGCGCCAAACTCCGCTCAGGATGACAATTGTGATACGAACTTCTAAGACTGAACACCAGGGCCTGTTCTCAAGGATGGACGCAAGCCGGATTTCTCCAACTGGAGCTGCCCACTGCCGCTGGCCGACTACCCCACCATCGTGATGGGCCACGGCGGTGGCGGCAAGCTGGGCAGCGAGCTGGTAGAGCATCTTTTTCTGCCGGCCTTTCGCAATGCGGCTCTGGAAAATCTGGGCGACGCAGCGGTATTGGATGCGGCGGGCGCTCGTCTTGCTTTCAGCACGGATTCTTTCGTGGTGCAGCCCTTGTTTTTTCCCGGCGGATCGATCGGCGAGCTGGCGGTGAACGGGACGGTGAACGATCTGGCGGTTTCCGGCGCGGAGCCGAAGTTTTTGAGCGCGAGCTTCATTCTGGAAGAGGGCTTTGCGCTGGCGCAACTGGCGGCGATTGTGGACGCGATGGCGAAAGCCGCAGCCACGGCCGGCGTCGAGATCGTCACCGGCGATACCAAGGTTGTGGAGCGCGGGCACGGCGACGGCTGCTACATCACCACGGCGGGCGTGGGCGTGCTGCGTGCGGGAATTCAAGTGGGCCCGCATCGCGCGCAGCCCGGCGACGCGGTGATTGTGTCGGGAACCATCGGCGACCACGGCATGGCGATCATGAGCGTAAGGGAGGGGCTGGAGTTCGAGAGCCAGATCCGCACCGATTGCGCGGCGCTGAACGGGATGATTGCCGATGTGCTCGACGCTGCCGGCGCGGCGGTGCACGCCATGCGCGACCCCACGCGCGGCGGATTGGCCTCCACGCTGAATGAGATTGCGCAGGCTTCCGATGTGGGCGTTGTGATCGACGAGGCGCGCGTGCCGGTGCGGGCTGAGGTGCAGTCGGCGTGCGAACTGCTGGGACTCGACCCGGTGTATGTGGCGAATGAGGGCAAGGCGGTGTTCTTCGTGGCGCCCGAGGCGGCGAGACAGCGTGCTGGCTGTGCTGCGCGCGCATCCGCTGGGTCGCGAAGCCGCGCGCATCGGCCATGTGACCGCGGAACATAAGCGGATGCTGGTGGCGCGCACGGCGATGGGCGCGAACCGCGTGATTCCGACGATGATCGGCGAGCAGTTGCCGAGGATTTGCTAGAGAATTCGAATCCCAATTCAGTCGGCCTTGGAAGCAATTTTCCAACCATTCCAGGGCAATCTTTGGCCGCGCTGTGCGCTGTGCGGACACTTTGTCTTGCTTCGAAACAGTGCAAAGTACCCTGGTGATTGGTTTGCGAAAATATATTTCGCAAAGCGACCAAAGCTGTCTAATTTTCCGCTCTACATTAAGAACAACTCAGACTGCGGAATCATCCTCGAGCGGCAACCCCGCACGATCTGAAGAGCCGCGCTCTCTCAGAATGCGCCGCCGCTGACGCTTCCCGGTCTCGAAAGAGAGATGCACACAAAATTGGCCCGACTAGGTTTGTCGCTCGCCGGAGCGTTCGCGCTCGCGGGAATGGTTTCGTGCGCCTCAGTCGCAATCGCCCGTCACGGGCGGCGCGAACCGCATGGAAGAAACGCAAGTGGTCACGCTCGAAGGCAATGTGCATCCGCTGGCGCGAGCTGAGTTCGATCAGGGCACAGCTGATGCCGGCACGCCGCTGGAGCAGATGCTACTGCTGCTCAAGCCGTCGCCGGCGCAGCAAGCAAGCCTCGATGCGCTGGTGGAGGCGCAGCAGAATCCTGGTTCGCCGCTCTACCACCAATGGCTGACGCCTGCCGAATATGGCGCGCAGTTCGGAGTGAGCGAAGCGGAGCTGGCGCAGGTGACGGCGTGGCTCGCGGCGCAGGGATTCACGGTGGACGAGATTCCGGCGGGGCGGCAACTGGTGGTGTTTTCCGGCACGGCCGGGCAGGTGTTCGACGCGTTTCATACGGAGATGCACGTTTATCGGGTGAATGGCGCGGTGCATATCGCCAATACACAAGACCCGCAGATTCCGGCGGCGTTGGCGGGCGTGGTGAGCGGCGTGGTTTCGCTGCACGACTTCAGGCGCAGATCGGAGATCAAGACGCGGAGGGCGCTTGGCGCGCAGCCGCAGTACACGGCGGGCAGCACGCACTATTTGTTTCCCGCGGATTTTGCGGCCATCTACGACTTGAACCCGCTGTACAGCGCGGGGACGGCGGGAACGGGAAGCGCGATCGCGATTGCGGGGCGGAGCAACATCGACCTGAGCGACGTGGCGGCGTTTCGCGCCGATGGCGGGCCTGGCGGCGAGCGGCCCCACGGTGATTGTGGACGGAACCGATCCGGGACTGGTGGCAAGCGATCAGGATGAGTCAACGCTGGATGTGGAGTGGAGCGGTGCGGTTGCGCCGGATGCGGCGGTGAGCCTGGTGACTGCTGCCTCGACGCAGACGACGGATGGCGTGGATCTGGCTTCGCAATACATTGTGAACCACGCCACCGCGCCGGTGGTGAGCGTGAGTTATGGCAGTTGCGAGCGGGAGATGGGCACGGCGGAACTGGCGTTTTACAACAGCCTGTGGGAGCAGGCGGCTAGCCAGGGAATGAGCGTGTTTGTGGCCTCGGGCGACGCGGGCGCGGCCGGGTGCGAGGCAGGCCGCGGACACGGCAGGATCGGGGAACGCGGTGAACGGGATGTGCAGCTCGCCGTATGCGACATGCGTGGGGGGGACGGAGTTCAACGAAGGCGCGAATGCCGCGCAGTACTGGTCGACGGCGAACTCGGCGGGTTACGGATCGGCGCAGAGCTACATTCCCGAGGAGGCGTGGAACGAGAGCGCGTTGAACGGCGGGGCGGGGCTGTGGGCGTCGGGCGGCGGCGCGAGCACGGTGTACGCGCAGCCGGCATGGCAAGCGGAGGTGAATGGAGCGGGCGCGGCGAACGGGATGAGAGCCGTGCCGGATGTTGCGCTATCGGCCGCGGACCACGACGGCTATTTCATGGTGGAGAACGGATCGAATTGGATTGTCTCGGGAACCTCGGCGTCGTCGCCTGCGTTTGCGGGCGTGATGGCGCTGGCGGTGAATAAACAGGGCGGCGCGGGGCAGGGCAACGCCAATGCGCGATTGTATGCGCTGGCCGGCGCCGCTGCCGATCCATTTCACGCGACCCCTTCGGGCAACAACAGCGTTCCCGGAGTGACGGGGTTTACGGCGCATGGCGCGGAGTACAACCTGGCCACGGGACTGGGATCGGTGGACGGCGCAATGCTGGTGAATGGCTGGGGCGTGAATATGGAAACCGGGCCGATCGCCCCGCCGAAGAACGGCTGCCTGCGGTTCAGCCTGCTGCCTGCGCGATGCAGACCATCGCCGCGGATGCCATTGCTATAGCGCAGATCGCCCCTCGGAGAAGTGGCGTGAGGGCCGAGAATTTAGTCGAAAAGCGCGAAAGACAGTTCCATCCGTGCGGTCAATGTATCGTGGGCGTCGGGAAGGTTGTGGGCGAGCTCGAGGACGGTTGCGGGAGGCGTGGCGAGATCTTTGAGGGCTTTGGCCGTGGCAGGCCAATCGATGGTTCCATCGCCGGGCCAAAGGTGCTCGTCCTTGACGGCGTGGTTGTCGTGAACGTGAACGGAGACAATGCTGGCGCCGAATGTCGCGATGGCTTCCGCGGCGCCGACAGTCATGTGCGCGTGACCGAGATCGAGGCAGACGCCGACAGTGTCAAGGTGGCCCATTTCAAGAATGATGGCGAGATGCTGAGGAGTGGTGACCTCGCTGAGCAGATTTTCGACCAGCAGGCGGACGCCGAGCGGGCGGGCAAAAGCGCCCAGGTGCTCGAGCGCGGTGGCCGCAAACTCGATGGCGCGCGGCGACCAGGTATCGTCGCGCTCACCGAGATGGACAACGAGATTGCGCAGCGGAATATGCTCGGCGGCTTCAAGCGCGCGCTTGATTTCGTCCATGGCTTCGATGCGGCGGGACTTGTCGGGGTGCAGCACATTCACTCCCGGCGCGCCGGCGCGGCCCATCTCGCGGTCAGGGAAGAGCGGGGCGTGCATGGAGAAAGGCTGAAGCGGATTGGAGCGGAACCACTCGGCCAGTTCGGCGACGTGCTCGCGGCTGGTGTAGTCGAAGTGCTGGCGCGCGGCAAAGATCTCCACCGCCTGCGCGCCGGAGCGGGACGCAAGCTCAAGCAGGCCCGGGTGCAAACGGTGATCCAGGAACAGATGAGTCGAGAGTACGCGCAGCATATTTATGAGGTCCCTCGCGCCGGACGGACGGGTAACGGAAACCGGACGCTATTGTTATTTTCGCATTTCTGCAAGAGGTTACCCGCGCGGCTTCTGTTGCGGACAGTCTATCTGCTCGAATTTGGGCACTTGCTAAGGATTAGGCAATTGACGGCAGAAACATTTTACGTGATTTTGGACAACACCCCACCTAAGAAAAACCTTTGGGAAGCATTTCGAGGCGCTTCAGCCATTCGTCGAAGTGGGGGCACTCGCTGCGCATTGTCTGAAGCCCGATTTCCAGCGCCGCGATTACCCCGGATAATGGCTTTTCGTAACCAGGGAACAGATTCTCTATTCTCTTTGATGGAGCGGTTACAGGCGAGTCATCGATGTCTTCAGGGCATTCAAACTCCTGGCGAATCTCGCGGAACCCCTGGGCAAGGTTCGCCTTTCCGATTGCATGCGCGAATCGATCCGGATCACTGAAAAGCAAAGCCTCAAACTCATGCATCATCACAAGCGGGACGAACCGTCTCGCGTCGAATCGGTTTCCCATTTCCTCGGTAATGTTCTCACGCAAAGCAGACTCCACGAATTCTGCTTTGCCAGATGTTGAGGCCTTGCTAGGCGCTTCCGCTCTTCCGGGCCAGTCGAGCGGTAGACCGTAATAATCGACCATGATTGCCGCAATCGCAGAACGGTCTTCCTTCAGGTGCCTCAAAATGTCCCGCTTTACGCCATGCCATGGACGAATGCCCCCGCGTTTCATGCGGGGATTCCCGACCAGGCGCGCGCTGACGATCTCGTAGTCCGACCCCACCAGGTGATCGCCAAGCACTTCGTTGACGAAGGTTTCCTCGGTTTGACCCTCGACGTGTAGGAGCAGGCGCGGCATGGCTATTCTTTCACCGGCCTTCCTGCAAATTCGCCCTTTTCCCAAAGCTGGCCGAGGCTGTACTCTTTAAGCCACTCCGCCAGAGGCTCGGGCTTCAACCGATCTACAGCAGTGGCCCCATCCACACGATTAGCGACCAGAATGTCTTCGGGATCGAACTGATCCAGTAGCAGCGAGGACTGCGTTGCAGCTATTACTTGTGTCTCTTTGGACGCCTGTCGTATCAAAGATGCAAGAAGCCCGATCGCATACGGATGCATCCCTAATTCAGGCTCATCGATAAGAATCACAGATGGCCTCAGAGATTGAGGCTGGAGAAACAGAGTTGCTAAGAAAATAAAGCGGAGCGTGCCATCTGAGAATGAGGCTGCGTCAAAATACTGATCTGAATTCGTATGCTTCCATTCAAGCTTGATCGAGTCGGGATTTAGAGCCAACGGGGCTAGGTTAAAGTCGTCAAAAAAAGGGGCTACGCGTTGAATAGTTTGACGAATCAACCCATAAGACTCCGGATATCTCTCTCGAAGCAAGTGAAGGATCGCGGCTAAATTCGCGCCATCTTGGCGAAGAGATCTAACGTCGTTGACGTTAGCTGTCTTGCGAAGAGGAGACGATGCGCTCGTATCATGCACCTGATAACGGAGCCACCCTCCCAGACGACTCCGAACCCAACTAGCGATCCTGGCCACACCTGGATTGCTGATTCCGGCCTCTTTCCCATTTGCGATGGGGGCGAGAGGTTCTTCAAGCGGATTCGCGTGCGCTTTATCCCAATACGAGACCGATTCGAACCTAGGGTAAAGATTATCGTCATTTGATGGTGCGAGCCTGAGCGAGTACTGGTTTACTTTGCTTCGGAAGGAGATATCAATCGCGATTCGCTTAGTCTCTTTCGAACCAAAGTGAAGAACCTTTTCGGCTCCTCCGGCTTCAACTACGTAGTTTTGTAACCGGCCTTCGCGAATTGCGTGAAGAAACGCGAATACTCCTAGCAGGTTTGACTTCCCAGCCCCATTGGGCCCAATGAGAACGTTGATTGGCCTCAATTCGAGCTTAATCGAGCGGATGCTCTTAAAACCCTGCACCGTAATGTAGTCAAGCGCATCGGTAGCCATTGCAATCCCTTCCGTCGGATAAAGAGCAACTCAATTGCGCCCCGCCTCTTACTCGATAGCACAACCCACCACAGAGGAACGACCGAAAAACGACTGTGAGACTGAGTACAATCGTACCGCAAGGTGCCTACTCACCGTCTATCATCGAAATTGTCACGACGGATTCAACCGTCCGCGACCGGTGTGTGGGGATTGGGCACGTGGAAGATGTTTTCTGGATCGAGGGCAACCCTCCAGCGCCGCTCGCCATTGTGCTTTGCCCGCATGGCGATGGCTGGCTTAAGGACGGACTGTTGCATATACGGCGGAGCGGCGTGGAAACTCTCGTCTCGCTGCTCGAAACGAAGGAAGCCGCATGGCTTGGCCTTGCGAAGGAAGGCGCGCTGGCCAGGGAAGCCGGGATGCAATTTCTCTCCTATCCGATTCCCGATGTTCATGTTCCGCCAAATGTTTCAACGTTTCGATCGTTTGTGACTGGTCTGGCGGTTCGCCTTCGCGCGGGGGAGCGGATCGGCATGCACTGCCGGGGAAGCATCGGCAGGTCACCTCTCACGGCGGCGTGCACGCTCATTCACCTGGGCTGGAAGGCGATGGATGCATTAGAGGCCATTCGGGCCGCGCGTGGCTGCACGGTTCCCGACACGGAAGAGCAACTGCGCTGGATTCTCGACTACGAGTCGCAGCCATGAGCGGAACGACGCCGAGGCCGATCGTCGACCTCAGCTTTCCGCATCGATGGCAGGCAGAGGTGCTAACTGCGCGGCCGCTGATTCTGCCTGCGCGACGCTTCGTTTATCCGCGAGAGGCGGAGGAGGTGGATCGCGGCGCGCTCGAGGTGCTCATCCGGCCGGAGGGTGATGACGCGCTACCTTTTCTCGCAACCTGCGCGCTGGGGTTTCGCGATCCGGCGGCTCCGACCGGCCTGTGGTCAACTCCAAAACCAGAAAGAACTCTGCGCGGTTGCGGGAGGATATGCGTACCTGATCGACACCGCTCGCGCCGGAACGGTTCACGATGATTCCTTACCGGCCAGTGCTTGAGATTCTGCCGGCCGTGGCGGAGGGTTTGCTCCTGTTTGTTGGGCATCGTTCGATTCTGGCTTGGGGACGCGAGGGGCAGGCGTGGGAGTCGGAAAAACTCTCGGACGAGGGACTGACGATTACGGAAGTTGAAAACGGCGTGCTGCGCGGGACGGGTTGGGAAATGAGAACGGATGAGGAAATAAGCTTCGCGCTCGATCTCACCACGGGCTCACGCCTGCCCTCCTCATCGCAATGACCATGCTCCCCGCGAGTTGCCTACTTACCCAGCCAAGCGTCAAATCTCGCATCCAGGCTGTACTTGCCGGGTCCGGCGAGAAACAGCGCAAGCGACGCTGCCAGGTAAAGAACAATTAGTTCACCGTGATCGGCCTGATGCCCGAAAAACATGAAGTGATGAAAAACGGCCCAGGCCCCAAGAATGTTGATGAACATGATCAGCGCTGCCCAGCGCGTGGCCAGGCCCAGAACCACGAGCAGGGCGCAGATGCCGTCGGATAGCGTTGCGAACAACAGCAAGAGAATCATGCCGATTTGGGGCGGGCCAGGAAAGTGCGCAGTCATTTGGGAGAAGCCGAAGAGCTTCTCCGTGCCGTGTTTGAGGAAGAGCGACAGGCCGGCAATCAACCGCAAAACCAGCAGCGCGGAATCCATCTTTGCGGGGAAAAACTTGAAAAGCAGCAAACTTTTGAGCATAAAAGTTTCCTCTTGTAAGGACGAACTCAAGGGAAAGCGGACTGTTTGAGACGGTCTTCCCGCATGATCTTTCCAGTATCGGCCGATGTCAAGGTGATTCTTGCTCAGAGCACGTCCGCGCCCCGCTGTTCCGTGCGGCTCCGCCGGCCATCGACTGCGCTTGCTGTGGCCGGATGGCTTCGTAGGCCGCGTAGACGCCTTCAAAGACCGAATCCCAACTGGCGCTGAGGGCGTAGTCGCGGGCAGCCTGGCGCATCGCGGCGTGTTGGGCGGGATCGGCGAGGACTTGGGCGATGGCGGAGGCGAATTGATCGTCGGGCACGATGCGTCCGGTTTCGCCGTCGCGGACTATCGTCTTCGGGCCCCCGTCGGGAGTGACGATGGCGGGCACCCCGCTCGACAGAGCCTCAAGCACAGCGTTGCCGAAGGTGTCGGTGTGCGAGGGGAAGACAAAGAGGTCCATGTTGGCGTAGGCCGCGTAAAGCGCTTCGCCCTTGAGAACGCCAGTAAACTCCGCTCGATGTAATCGCTCGCGCAGCCAGCCCTCGTCACCGCCATGACCGACGATGAGGAATCTAAAATTTTCCACCCCCATGCTTTCGAGTTCCTGCTCAATTTCCACGAGCAGCCCAATGTTTTTTTCGACGGAAAGGCGGCCGACGAAGCCGAGGATGCGCTCGCGGTCCTCTAAATTCCGCGTGCGCTTCGCCGGATGGAAGAGTTCCGCGTCCACTCCGCGCGGCATCAGGTGACAGGGCCGGCCGGTGGCCTTTTCGAGCTGTGCGCACAGTTTGAGATTGGGCGCAAGAAGTACCTGCGCAATGGAGTAGAACTTGGCGGCAGCCGCCATGGCCAGGTCTTCAATCTTCTGGCCGGTGGCGGCGGAATGGCGCTCAGGCAATAGGCGCAGGAACCAACTGGCGCGGCGCGCGGCGTACTCGTGGACGTTGGTGTGCCAACTGGCGGCGAGAGGCAGGCTGAGGTGGTGCGACAGCCACGCGCCCAGGATGCCTGTATCGCTGGGGCCGGTGATGTGGATGAGGTCGGGATGAAAACGCTCGAGGACTTCGCCAATGAGCGGAATGTGGCGCAGAAACGCAAGATCGAAGCGCAGGTCTTTTTCGAGAGCGAAGGAGAGGAAGCCGCGCGGCAGCTCGAGGGCCCAGACGGGGCCGTCTTCGATGAGGGCCTGGGCGCGGTCTCCTGCGCGCACGCAAAGAAAGGGCAGATTGCGACGGCGCGCGAAGGCCTCAAAGTGACGGCTGGTGTGGGCGACACCGTTCACTTCGTGAAACGAGTCTGGGAAATAGGCGACGCGAGGAACGGGAGCGGTCATATCGGGAGTTAGTCAGCAAGTTACGGCAAAACCAGCGAAGGTGTGTTCTGTTCAGTTATGCGGAAGGTCGCCGCTCCCTGCTGGTCGCGTCGACTTGAATGCTGAGGCTTCGGGGTACATCGACTCTGGTTTTGCTATGGCTCCGCTCACGCTCCTCACTCCACCCAAACTGTCAGAATTCGTGTTCGCCTAAGGCGAGGCGCAACTGGTGCGAATCGCTCCATGCCATGCGCAGTCCGCCGGAGACCAAGCCGCGGCCCATCAATTGCACCATGGCAATCAGCACCGACATCGCCTTCGGAGCCGAGCCTCCGGGCCAGAGTTCGCTGAGGGGCCGAATAGCGCCGTTGGAGTCGGGATGGTAGACGCGCTCGTCCCAGGTACGCGAGCCCTGCGGGAACTCGGGGTAGTGGCGGATGGCGTCTACGGTCGACTGCAGGATGCGATGCTTCCACGGCTCGGCGTATTGCGGCATAAAGAGCACATTGCTTTTCTTCTCGCGCCGGATCTCGTGGACGAATTCCGTGAAACTTGCCGCGTTGGTGAGATTGATGTTGGCGTTGGGCTCCACGCCGTGACGGTCGCCGCCGGCGATGAGGAGCATGTTCCATTTTTCCGCCAGGCGCCGCACGGCGCGGTTTTCGTGCCAATTGCGCAGGCCGTTTAGCTCCAGCGCGTGAAGGTAGGCGCCATTTTTCTGGAGAAACTCGTTGACCAGAAATGCGTGCTTTTCCTTGCCGACAAGGTAGAGGTCCCACAAGGGGTGGTTGAAGACTACGAGCACGTTCGGCTCGTGATGAAGAGCAATGAGAATCTCGGTGAGGCGGGCGTCGCTGGGGTGGGCGGTAAAATTCTCAAGCGTCGCCATCCACTGTGCTGCGCGGACGCTGGGCAAGTTGTGCACGCCGAGATGGAAGGACTGGTAGCCGTAGGGCGCGCTCCACTCGATTGAAACCGGAATTCGCCGCGCGCTGGGCACGGTGCGCAAGAGCATGGGCGCCTTGATGTTGTCGTGGTCAGTGATGGAAACCATCGGCGCCAGGTCCAGCTTTTCGATCTGCCGCGATTCCAGGTCGAAGGCCAGCTTGGGAGTCATAGGCGGCGTCCAGTAGCTGGCTGCGTAATCGATGCGCACGCCGTGAATCTGCTCGGCCCGCCTTTCCAGCCGGGAGAGCAAGGGGCGCATGACCGGAAACTGGTTGCCAAAGTTGGCCAGGAAATCCAAGGTCTCGCGCGATTGGTTCGTGTGACTGTGCAACGAAACACCGGTCCGGAAGCCTTTTGGGGCCTCCTTGTCGCGCCACAGATACGAGATTGAGGAAGTGGGCATTTCAGCTCCTTAATGATCCGCCTTCGTCTCCCCGATTTCCACAGCCAGTATCACCTTTCTGTCGTAAATATCCGGTTAAGAACGTGCAAATTGCCCTTCAATTGATGCAGTCGATGCAGCCATAGAATCAAAGAAGTTACCAGAAATCCCTAGAAAGACGGGAGTATTGCCGGTAAATTCGTCAGTTTGCTGTTGGCGTCCGGTTTCCTGGCGATTTTTTTTGTTTCCATCGGCATGTTAGAGTCCAAATCGTCGTCTGCAGAGGCCAAGTAAGCTCTTCTGGCCCGAAATGCCGGGTCGCATAGATGAAGCACGATCTTCGCTGGGGCCTCGCTACTTTCTGGTTTTCGCAAGTTCCGGGCCGAGAAAATCGTCGAGGTTCCAGCCCGCCATGAGATCTTCGTTGCGCGCCTCCTTTTGATTTTCGGGATGCGTGACCGGCGCCGTAGTCGCCTCGGCCGCCAGGTAGTTCTCTGTCAGTCCCTTCTTGAGCAGTTCGAAGGCCTGCTCGGGCGTTTCAGCGTATTGGAACAGTTCAATGTCCTTGGGTGAGATGGCGCCGGTATCCACCAGCGCTTCGAGATTAAAGACTTTCCTCCAGTATTCCGGACCGTAAATGAGGACGGTAATCTTCTTGGCAACTTTCCGGGTCTGCGCCAGCGTGAGGATCTCGAACATCTCGTCGAGCGTACCAAAGCCGCCGGGAAAAACGACCAGGGCCTTGGCGAGGTAGGCGAACCAGAGCTTGCGCATGAAGAAGTAGTGGAACTCGAAGTTGAGCGAGGGCGTGATGTAGGGATTCGGCCGCTGTTCAAAGGGCAGCAGAATGTTCATGCCGATGGTTTTGCCGCCGGCCTCGTAGGCGCCGCGATTGGCTGCCTCCATGATGCCGGGCCCGCCGCCGGAGGTGACGACGAAGCGGTGCTTACGCGAGGGAATGGTCTTGGCCCACTGCGTAAGCAGTTGGGCGAGACGGCGCGCGTCCTCATAATAGCGAGCCATTTCAACCGCGGCCACGGCGCGCTTGCGTTGCAGCTCGGTGGCCTTGCCCGACGCAATTTCCGGAGCTTTGGCGGGCTGCTCTTCACTGGGAGCGGGGCGCGTGGAGCCGGTGTTTTCCAGGAGCTCCAGATCGTGATCGGCCTCCTCGCGTCCGCGAAAGCGCGCCGAGCCGAAGAAGACCACCGTATCCTGAATCTGCTCGCGGCGGAATCGCGCCAGAGGCTCAAGATACTCCGATACGATGCGGATCGCGCGCCCGTCAGCGCTGTTCAGGAATGCGGAGTTTTCGTAGGCCAGCGGAGCGGTATCCAGCGGCGGAGGCGCTCCGTTACGGGGAATCACAGCGCGCATCGCCGGCTGAGAAACCGGTATGGCGCGAGAATCAGCGCTAGCTTCTCTCTGGTTCCGCATTTTCTGTTCCCACCGGGCTCCCGCGGGCGAGCGGTCTTTGCTCGCTAGGGTGGCTAGTTCCTGCCGGGGCCCCCGGCGAGCGGTCTTTGCTCGCTGGGGTGGCTGCCGGGTGCCTGTTCCCTGTTCCCTGTCCTTCATCATTCAACGATCCCGGTGACGAATGGCGTCTTGAAACGCAATCCATAGATTCAAAAGACCCAGGCCCGAGACCATGCCGCGCACTGCGCCGTTCATGGCAATGTTTCCGAGCGCCGGAAATTGCAGAAAGATCGGATTCTGGTCCCAAAACGTGTGCGACCACGGCGCGTAGCAGACGGCCAATCCGATATACATGCGCAACATGACGCGCAAAAATAACTCGAGGCGCACAAGCCAACGGGGAATGCGATGCGGCGGGTGACCGGCCGCTTGCGATCCGGACGCCGCTGCACGGTCAGGCCCGGGCCCAGGCACGGGAGCCGGGCTCACCGTGAGCGTTGACAATGGCGATTCCGGCCGCTGGTACATTCGTATGCTTCTATCCGCTGTCCCCCGATGTGCACGCATCGCAATCACTTGCCGCCCATCGCCGCGGCTCGGCGCCGTACGCTTAAGCCAAGCCCGGCTTGAGGGACACCGTAATGCAACGGTAACACAGCGAGGCGGAGCCTCACACGACCACGGGCAAACCCGCGAGCGCCATGGCGATTTCTTCCGCTGGATAGTCGTAGTTCTCCAGCTTGCCGGCCTGGTAATCAATATAGGACTGCATGTCGAAGTGACCGTGCCCGCTGAGGTTGAAGAGGATGGTGCGCGGCTTGCCCTCCGCTTTGGCCTCGAGGGCCTGGCGGATGGTTTCAGCAATGGCATGGTTGGCTTCGGGCGCGGGTACGATGCCCTCGGCACGAGCAAACTGAATGCCGGCAGCGAATGCGTCGAGTTGCTGCACGGTGGTGGCTTCAGCCAGGCCGAGATCGAGGACGTGCGAGACCAGCGGAGCCATGCCGTGGTAGCGCAGGCCGCCGGCGTGAATTCCCGGAGGCACAAAGGTGCTGCCGAGGGTGTGCATCTTGACCAGCGGCGTGAGATGGCCGGTGTCGCCGAAGTCGTATGTGAAGCGGCCCTTGGTGAGGCTGGGGCAGGCGGCGGGTTCCACGGCCACGATGCGCGCGTGGCATTTGCCTTTGAGCTTGCGGCCAAGGAAGGGCATGACGAGGCCGGCAAAGTTCGATCCGCCGCCGGTGCAGCCGATGAGCACGTCGGGCTCGTCGCCGGCCAGAGACATCTGCTCGATGGCTTCCTGGCCGATGATGGTCTGGTGGAGCAGTACGTGATTCAATACGCTGCCGAGCGCGTACTTGGTGTTGGGGTCTTTGGCGGCCACTTCCACGGCCTCGGAGATGGCCATGCCGAGCGAGCCGTTGGAGTGGGGATGGTCGGCTAGGATGGCGCGGCCGCAGTCAGTGGTGTTGCTGGGGCTGGCGATGACAGAAGCGCCGAACGCTTCAATTAGAGCGCGGCGATAGGGCTTTTGGTCGTAGCTCACGCGCACCATGTAGACCTTGCACTCGAGACCGAGGAACGCGCAGGCCATGGCCAGCGCGGAACCCCACTGGCCGGCGCCGGTCTCAGTCGAGAGGTGCGTGACGCCTTCCTGCTTGTTGTACCAGGCCTGGGCAACGGCGGTGTTGAGCTTGTGCGAACCAGCCGGGCTGACCCCTTCATATTTGTAATAAATGTGCGCCGGCGTATCGAGAGCCTTCTCCAGCCGGCGGGCGCGAATAAGCGGCGAAGGACGCCACTGCGCGTAAATCTGCCGCACCTCTCCCGGAATCTCGATTTCGGGCTCGGCGCTCACTTCCTGCATGATCAGGCCCATGGGAAAGAGCGGAGCCAGGTCTTCGGGGCCAAGCGGCTTGAGCGTGCCGGGGTGCAACGGCGGCGCCAAAGGCTTGGGCAGATCGGGAAGGATGTTGTACCAAACTTGAGGGATGTGGCTCTGCGGCAGATTGTATTGAATTGTCTCCATGCCCAACATTTTACATGGCGTGCATGGATGCGACGGTGCGGCGTGCTACGGGGGTGCGTTGTGGCGCTCGTCACAGCCGCAACCGGCAGACGTATTTGTAGGCTGAAGAGGTCCGGAGGGAGACCGATGCCAGCAATCGCCGTTGAGAATTCAAAAACCATTGAGAACCTGCTTGCCGCCTTCGAAGGCGAATCGAACGCTCATGCCAAGTACACCGCTTTGCCGTGAAGGCCGATGCCGACGGGCTGCACGGCGCCGCCAGCCTCTTCCGGGCCGCGCGCGCGCGGAGCAGATCCACGCCGCCAATCATGCCCGCGTCATCAAGCAATTGGGCGGCGAGGCCAAGTGCGAGATTCACGCCGTCGAGGTGAAAAGCACGCTGGAGAATCTGAAGACAGCGCTCGCCGGCGAACAATACGAAGTGGATACGATGTATCCGGGCTTCATCGAAGAGGCCACGGCGCGCAAGAACACGGCGGCCATCCGCACCTTCCACGGGGCAATGGAGGCCGAGAAGACGCACGCGCGGATTTATAGCGAGGCAATCGCGCTGGTTGAGGCCGGGAAGAAGGACGCGTGGGTCAGTGCGCCGCGGACATTTTATGTATGCCCGCTGTGCGGATACACGTCGGAAACTCCCGAGGAGCATGATCGGTGCCCGGTGTGCAACTGTCCCTGGGAACGGTTTGAAGCCATCCAGTAGCGGCGCGGCTGGCGAGAAGCTGCTACTCGGAAAGAGGAAATCAGGCGCAATCGGATTCGGTTATCTCTGGCTCAGTTCGCCGGCGGCGACTTTGCGATTGAATTCGGCTGACTGATTGCGCGGCACGCTGAGCGACTGCCAGCGATCGCATGCGAAGTGCTTGGCCAGCAGCACAATTTGCCCCACATGATGCGCGTAATGGGCCAACTGCCGGTTGATGGCCTGCATGACGGAGTGCGCCTCGCCGCGAATGGTGACGGTGCGGCCGAGGTCTGCATCGGTAAGCGGCTCGACGGCATTGAAGACACAGGACCAGCCGTGTTCCCACTCTGCCAGTAACTGGTTGCGCGTCGCGGGCGGATCGACGAATTCGCTGTCGCGATTCCGGTTCGGCTTTTCTCCGTCAGTGGTCAGAAAGTCGGTCCAGCGGGAACGCATGTTGCCCGCCATGTGCTTCACGATGATTGCGATCGAGTTCGCCTCGGGATCGAGCACGGCGAAGAGCTGCTCATCGGTGACCTGCTCCATGGCGCGCTCGGCCAGCCGCTTGTAGTAGCGGAAGAGGGCCAGAGCGTCCTGGAGATAAGAAGTGGTGAATTCAAGCGCCATGGGGACAGTCTATTCCAGACCAGCGTGGCTGGATGCAGCGATAGAGTTTACGCCGCGAATGTCTTGCCGCCCTCGCTTTGGTCGCCCAGTCCGGCGAGCAAGCCCGCAATGGAGATGTCTTCATCCAGAACCTCCCAATGCAGGCCGCGGCTGCTGATCTTTACCTGCTCGCGCTGGTCAGGGGAGGCGCGCAACAGGCGGGGAAACCACGCGAGCGGAACGCCGATGGTCCGGCCGTCGCTCAAATCGACCCACATGCTGTCCTCATCAAAACGGACGGCCATCGGCCTAACCGAAGAATTCATTCCATGCCCTCCTCTCGTTCCCTTGTTCCCTTGCTCCCTCGTTCCCTGCTTCTTCACGGCTCGTCTTTATAAATGTGGACCTCGATCTTGCCGCCTTCAACAAGGCGGGCGCGGAACATGCCGGGCGTGTTGAAGCTCCAGGCAAGCTGGCCGTCGGGAGTGAGGGCGATAACGCCGCCGTCGCCGTGAATGGGCGCGAGTTGCTTGTGGATGACCTGGTCGGCGGCCTGTTGCAACGTGAGGCCCTTGTATTGCACCAGGGCGCAGATTTCGCGGGCGACGGTGAAGCGGATGAAGTACTCGCCGACACCGGTGCCGGAGACGGCGCAGGATTGATTGGATGCATAGGTGCCGGCGCCGATGATGGGCGAGTCGCCCACGCGGCCGGGCATCTTGCCCTGCAAGCCGCCTGTCGAAGTTCCGGCGGCGATGTTGCCCTGCCGATCGAGCGCCACGACGCCGACGGTGCCGTAGCTGTGCGTATCGGCCGATTCCTGCCATTGCGTCACCGGCACACCCTGGCCCGGAGGCGGCGCGCCGGCGGGACGCGGCGGAATAGGCTTGCCCTCTTCCTGCAATTGTTTGACCAGCGACTGCCAGCGGCTTTCGGTAAAAAAGTAGCTGGGATCGGCCTGCTCCATCCCGGCCTGAATGGAAAATGCGTCGGCGCCCGGACCCACGAGAAAGACGTACGGAGTCTTCTCCATGACCGCGCGCGCCAGAGTGATGGGATAGCGGGTGTGGGTGACGCCGGCGACGGCCCCGGCACGCATGGTTGCGCCATCCATGATGGCCGCGTCAAGCTCTGTTTTGCCGTCCGCGGTGAAGACCGCTCCACGGGAGGCGTTGAAGAGCGGATCGTCTTCGAGGACGCGGATGGCGGCTTCGACCGCGTCGAGCGGCGAGCCTCCGCGATCGAGCACCGCGCCGCCTGCCTCGGCAACCTTGGTGAGCGCGGCGCGATAGGCCGCGTCGCCTTGCGGACCCAGCTTCGCGCGTTCAATGTCGCCCGCGCCACCGTGCACCACGATGGCCCAGTGTCCCTGCGCCTGAGGTTGTGGCGATTGCGCCGCTACACCGGTTACAACGGCTAACACGACCGCCATCCACATACATTTTGTATTCTTGGTTCGCACACGCCGCCCCCTTCGCATCTCATCGTAGCGTCTCTTCCCCGACCGGGAAGGCTCAGGCGTGCTTCATCCACTCTCTCGTCCCCGCAAAGCGGCAGGATTCCGCCGCAACCTTCGCCGCCTCTGCCAAAGCCTCAACGAAACCGGCGCCGGTTGAGGCGAAATGGCAGTACGCCCCGTGAAAGATATCTCCAGCGCCCATCGTGTCGACGACTTCGACCTCGGGGACACGCAAGGTTCCCGAAGATTGGCCGCAGGCGAAGTGAACGGGCTCTGCTCCATCCGTGATCGCGATGTTCGCCACGCGGCGGTCTTTCAGGAATTGCATCACATCGTCTTTCGATCGTACAGCCCGGAGGCAGGAAATCAGCCGAACAGATGGCCGTTTGGACATTCTTGAGAAGCTCTTCCGTTCCATCCTTCCAGCTTCCGCCGTCAAGCACCACGGGAACTCCGTTCGCCTGCGCTGCCGAGGCCCACGCATGGCATGCCTGCATGAAATGGCCATCGACCAGAACGATGGATGCCCGTTCGCAAAGCTTTCTGTCAACTTCAGCAACCGGCGTGATGAAGCGGGCGGCATTGGCCGAAACCACGTTGCGGCGGCCGGCTCTGTCAACTGCCACTGAAGAGATGGCGGGCGCCTCGTCGAAATCCGGATTCAGATCGATGAGTTGAACTGAGTATTTTTCGAGCTCCTGCCGAACGGTCTGAGACATCGGATGGCGGCCTACGGCGGTAACCAGCGTTGCCTGGCCGCCAAAGTGCGCGAATGCAATGGCCGCATTGGTTGCCGGCCCTCCCACAAAGATGCTCTGGCTGCGCGCTGCGACTTTTGCGTTCGGCGCGGGAAACTCGTCCACGTTGTAGACGATATCGATGGTCGAGAGTCCGACAAAGATGCCGCGCGTCATGGTTCAATCGCTCCGCTCGTCATTTTATCCCTATGCGGCGAGGTTGGCGGGACCGGAGGAAGACCGCCTCCCCGCTGGAACGGAATTCCGGCTTGGCACGGGCGGGCCAGACGGTGGACAATGCTGGAGTTCCGCAAATTGAATTCCGGATTGCCCCTTGCGTTGCTTCACGAGCCGATCCGGCAATCCAGAGGCAAGAAAAAATGCATTCAGTGTGGTTAGGCGAGTTTATGGGCACGCTGGTTTTGGTATTGCTTGGCAACGGTGTGAATGCCGGCGTGACGTTGCGCAAGTCCTATGCGGCGGATGCGGGCTGGATGGCGATCGCCACCGGGTGGGCGCTGGGCGTGCTGTGCGGCGTGATGGTGGCGCAGGCATTCGGCAGCCCGGGGGCGAACATTAACCCGGCGATTACGCTGGCCAATGCGGTAAGCACCGGAAACTACGCGCAACTGCTTGTCTATTGGCCCGCGCAGATGCTCGGCGCGATGAGTGGCGCGGCATTGATGGCTCTGCACTACGCGCCGCACTGGAAGCTGACGCCCGACCCTGCAGCCAAGCTGGGCGTGTTTTGCACCAATGCGGCGGTGCGCAATCCCCTGGCCAACATCTTTAGCGAAATGCTCGGCACATTGGTGCTCGTGGTGGTGGCGGGAGCGATTTTTTCGCACGGCGTGTCGATGAACGGGCCGGCGGCAGGTTTGGGACCATGGTTGGTGGGCAGCCTGGTTTGGGGCATCGGGTTGTCGCTCGGCGGAACGACCGGATATGCGATCAACCCCGCGCGCGATCTTGGACCGCGCCTGGTTCACGCCCTGCTCCCGATTCCGGGCAAAGGCGGATCGAACTGGCGCTATGCGCCCATTCCGATCATCGGCGATCTTGCCGGAGGAGCTCTGGCGGGTTTACTGGTACACCACGCACATCTGTGAAGGCGAAGAGTGGATCGAATTTTGCCCGCGTTTTCCACAGCGAGTGCGCGAGCGTCAGCGGATTTTCGATTTGGTTCGATTTGGAACGATCACTCCAGGCAGGAAGCGACGACGGCCAGCGCGGCGATGGCGGCGGTTTCAGCGCGCACGATGCGCGGGCCCAGCGAGGCGGCACGCCAGCCATTGGCGTCGAAGAGAGCTTCTTCCGCGGGAGCCCATCCGCCTTCAGGGCCGATTGCAATTTCGAGTGCGGGCATTTCCTCATTGGCTGCTTCAATGGCTTCGTCGATCGCATGACGGAGGGTGGTGGTGCGCTCCTGCTCGGCGAGCACGATGCGCGTGGACGCAGAGGCCGCACGCACCCGCGCAGCCAATGAAATGGGATCGTGGATCAGGGGCACGTCGGAGCGGCGCGCCTGTTGAGCCGCCTCGTGCGCGATGCGGCGCCAGCGTTCGGCGCGTTTCTCCGCAGCCTCGGCCAGGTGCTTTTCCGTCCTGCGCGCGATCACCGGCGCCACCGCGGCAACGCCCAGCTCGGTGGCTTTCTCGATTGCCCACTCCATGCGATCGAACTTGTAGATGGCAAGGATCAGCGTTACAGGCAGCGCGGGATCGGCATTGAGCTCGCCGGCCAGGTTGAAGCGGACTTCGCTTTTTTCTCCGGCGAGAGTGACGGCGGCGACCTGAGCGTGAAAAACGCGCCCGCCAGCCACGACGTCGGCCTCCATGCCCGGCTGGGCGCGAAGCACGCGCGCCAGGTGTTCGGCCTGCGCGCCGGCGATGGTGGCTGTAGCTTCGTCCCAATGTTCGGCAATCCAGCGGCGGCGTGTCATCGTTCTCTTGCTCGCACTTTCTTCATCAGCAGTGTACGGCGTTTTGCCGAGGGTGCGCTGTCTTATCCGCATAAAACACTAAAGGGAACGCTTTAAGCGTCCCCCTTAGTGTTGCCTTTTCGGTTGTGCGATCCGCTACTTTTTCTTCGCGGTCTTCTTTACGGCCTTCTTGGCCGCCTTCTTCGCGGGTGCCTTCTTGGCTGCTTTCTTGGTTGCCATTTGCCTATTCTCCCTTTTCGATGGGTTGCATCGAGTCTGCAATAAGAAACTGCAGTTGATGAATGTATAGATTCATGATTGATCGATGTCAAGAAAAAAACGACGTAAGAGTGAAAAAAAGATCAACACCTCTTCGACGGAAAACGAAGCCGGAGACGAATTCTCAGTCGAAGATCGAAGCGCAGTTCGAATTTTGCGAGTAATCGGATCGCATTTGATGAGCGCGCGAGCCGATGAGACTGCGATGAAGAGCGCAATGCGCAGCGTTCTTCGCCGCCGCTCTCAACACTCGATCAAACTCAACGCGAGCCTGCTGAGGCTGCATTCTTGTGGGGTGAATGCAGATTTCTCTCGTCTACCGGCTCCGCGCTTTACTCAAGAAACTCACGAACGAAGCTGTTCTGGCTCCGGAGAAGGTCGTGGAGGGAGCCATCGAAGATAAGGCGGCCCTCTTCGAGCATGAGGAAGGTGGTATTGGGGTTTGTTTCGCCCGCGGGCAGCGGGACCATGCAACCTTGTTCCGCGTCGTAGCGGTGATTGCAAAGGGTGAAGGCGTCCTGCATACGATGCGTGACAAGCAGGGAGGGGGTTGCGCGCACATCGCGCTGCTTGACGATAAGTTCGATGATTGTGGTGGAGGTGACGGGATCGAGACCGCCGGTGGGCGAGTCGTAGAGGATGAGTTCGGGTTCGTGGATGAAAGCGCGGGCGATGGCCACGCGCCGCCTCATGCCGCCGGAAAGACTGGGAGGATAAAGATGGAAGGTTTCTTCCAGGCCGACGAAGCTGAGCGCCTCGCGGGCGCGGCTGTCGATCTCCTCGTCGGGCATGCGCTCCTGGATCAACTGATAGGCGACATTGTCGCGCACGGTGAGGGAATCGAAGAGCGCACCCTCCTGGAAGACCATTCCGGCGCGGGAGCGCAACGGGAAGAGCCTCTGCTCGGAAATGCGGGAAATGTCTTCGCCGAAGAGCACGACGCTGCCTTGCTGGGGACGAATCAGCCCAATGATCAATTTGAGCAGCACGCTCTTGCCCACGCCGGCAGGACCGAGCAGGATGCGAGTCTCCGCGGGCGCCACTGAGAAGGTAATGTCCTGGAGCACCGGCGGACCATCGAACGCGACCGAGACGCCACGCACGGCAACGACAGGGTTCGCGGCTGGCGATGGAGCCGGAGATGGAGGCGCGGGAGCGGCGGCGTAGTTCATGTGGGGAAAATCGAGAGCAGCACGTGGGTGATGAGGAAGTCGACAGCGATGATAAGCACGGATGAGTTGACTACGGCCGAAATCGTGGAGCGTCCCACGCCCTCGGTGCCCCCCGTGGTTCTCATGCCGTAGAAGCAGCCGATGGAGCCGAGGATGTAGCCGAAAAAGAGCGGCTTGACCAGACCCTGGATAATGTCGGGGTAGCGGAGGCTTTCGTAGGCCTCGTGGAAGTACTGGGTGCCGTTCTGATGGTTGAGGAAAACAGTGACAGCCGCGCCGCCGGCAATGCCGCAGGCATTGGCTACGATAGTAAGGAAAAAGAGCATGGCGACACTGGCATAGATGCGCGGGGTGACGAGTTTGCGCATCGGGTCAACGCCCAGGGCGCGCATGGCGTCGATCTGCTCGGTGACGACCATGGAGCCGAGCTCGCTGGCCATGGAGGATGCATTGCGTCCGGAAACCATGATCCCGGTGAGCACCGCGCCGAGTTCGCGGATCATGGTGAGGCTCACTAACCGGCCTGTGACGACTGTGGCGCCGAAGGCCGAGAGCGTAGCCGCGGACTGGAGGGCGAGCACGCCGCCGGTGAAAAAACCAGTGAGGATTACAATGGGAAGCGAACCGAAACCGATAATGTCGGACTGAACCAGGAAATCGGTCCAGTAGATAGGGGGCCGGAAAAGGTTGAGAAAAGAGCGCCCAGCGAACAGGGAATATTCCTGGATGGTGAGCACGATCTGTCTGGCGGTACGGTCGATCGCATTTATCGCCATATTTGCCGGCCTGTGAGACGAGAACTTTGCGCCGCTTCCGAGGACAGGATAGCGCATCGACGAGGTTCGCATGAACGACGAAATTGCTTGTAGCAGCTCCCCGAAGGCTTCAGACGGGGTGGCTTTCGCGCTTGCGTCACGGAAAATCAATTTGGGGCCTACGGGCCATAAACGATTCGACTGACACAATCGATCACTATAGGATGAAGAAAACTTGAGCGCGCCGGTCAATGGATCCAATGCTGGGATCCAGCGCGCTCAAGCGGCTTTCCTTCAACAAACCGCCGGCAGATACAACCTAATGGACGCTTGAATCATCATAGTTGCCGCGGCTTGCATCCAACTTAGCATCAGGGGACTGCGATGCATCTGTTTCGCGTGCGGCTGATCCTGGCTCTTGATCGTGGGAGTGACGCTGGTGTCGGTCGCCTCAACGTATTTTGACGTACTGGCCCACCGGCACAGTCTTGCGCGAGGAACTGGAGAGCCGCGCGAAGTGGATGGGCATGAGCATCCAGCCGGATGCGCAGGGCGCGCTCCGGACCGGCGATCTTTCTGCTCTACCCGGATTGACGGAGCTCTTGAAGACCAGAACGGGCGCACTGGGACTGGCGATGTATGACGCGCATGGAAATCTCCTTGCGGGCAGTGGTCCGCCGGACGTGATGGGGGCGCTGGCGCGCGGAGTGGTCGAGAAGTCGCTGCAGAGAGGCGTGACGGTGGGGGCATTCGGTCACGCAGGTCAATGGCAATGGCTGGAAGAGGCATTCCCAATCCACGATGGGAACCAACTGCAAGGAGCCATGGCGCTGGTTTTGGACGCCGGCTACATCCGTGCTGAGGGATTCGATCTTTGGCGGCGAAGTTTTTGGCGGATTGTGGCGTTCGTGATCCTGATCGTCGCCATTACGGTGGGCATGGTGCGTTGGTTCCTTCTCCGACCGATGAGCCGTCTTGCGGAGCGCCTGCACCGCCTGCGAATTGGCACCGCAGACAAAACCGCAGGATCGGAGCCGCTGAAACTCGGCCTGCTTTCGCCGCTGGCGCACGAGGTGGAGACCATGGCTGAAAGCCTGAAAGCGGCTCGTGCCGCAGCCGCCGAAGAGGCCCGCCTGCGCGAAGCCGGCGAGCACCTATGGACCGCCGAGCGATTGGCCGTTTATATGCGCAATCGAGCCGGTTCAAGCCAGATTTTTGTGGTTTCAAACCGGGAGCCGTACGTGCATGTCCGGCAGGGCCGCGAGATCGTCTGTGTGGTGCCGCCGAGCGGGCTGGTGACGGCGCTCGAGCCGGTGCTGTGCGCATGTGACGGCGTGTGGGTAGCCAGCGGCAGCGGCAACGCCGACTCCGCGATGGTAGACGAGTTCGACCTGCTGCGCGTGCCTCCCGACGAGCCGCGCTACACTCTGCGACGCGTTTGGCTTTCAGAGGAAGAGGAGGCGCGGTACTACGATGGCTTCGCCAACGAGGGGCTCTGGCCGCTCTGCCACATCGCGCACACGCGGCCTATCTTTCGCGCCGCCGACTGGGAGTGCTACCAGCGAGTAAACCGGAGGTTTGCCGATGCGCTGCTCAAAGAGATGAAGGACAGTGCAGAGCCGGTGGTGTTTGTGCAGGACTACCACCTGGCTTTGCTTCCGCGGCTCGTGAAGGAGGCCAGGCCCGACGCACGGGTGGCGATTTTCTGGCACATTCCGTGGCCCAACCCCGAAGCATTCGGGATCTGTCCCTGGCAGGCGGAGCTGCTGGATGGGCTTCTCGGCGCGGACCTGATCGGATTCCATATTCCCCTTCACTGCCATAATTTCCTTGCCACCGTGGACCGCACGGTAGAGTCGCGCACCGATCGCGAACACATGTCGGTGCTCCGCCATGGACACACCAGCGTCGTGGGCGCCTACCCGGTGAGCGTCGCCTTTGATGGAACGTTGCTGCCGGCCGCGCGTTGGGACACAGCAAGGATGGCTGAAGAACGCGCCGCCGAACGTCAACGGCTGTTGAGCGAGTTCGGGGTGCGCGCGGAGTGCCTGGCGCTGGGCGTGGACCGGTTGGATTACACCAAGGGAATTGTGGAACGGCTCGAGGCCGTGGGGCAACTGCTCGAGGACCATCCATGGCACCGGGAACGGCTGACGATGGTGCAGATTGCCGCGCCCAGCCGGACGCGCATTTCCAGTTACGCAGAGCTGCGCCGCCGCATCGAGGAGACGGTGGAGCGGATCAACTCCCGCTATCAGACCGCGCAGTGGCGGCCCATCGTTCTCATCGAGCGCCAGTGCAACCACGAAGAGGTGAGGCGCTGGTACCGTGCCGCCGATGTGTGCCTGGTAACCTCGCTGCACGACGGAATGAATCTGGTGGCCAAGGAGTTCGTTGCTGCACGCGACGACGAAGATGGAGTGCTGGTGCTAAGCAAATTCACCGGCGCGGCGGTGGAGCTGCGCGATGCTTTGCTGGTGAATCCCTATGATGTCAGCGGAGTGGCCGAGACCATTCACAGCGCCCTGGAGATGATGTTTGCGGAGCGCCGCGAGCGCATGCAGAGGATGCGGCGCCATGTCATGGATTACAACATTTATATGTGGGCGGCTAAGTTGCTGGGCGACCTGCGTGAGTTGCGCCTGGAATCGGCGGAAGGCTCGGGGCCGGGCCGTATTCCGCCATCGGGCGATCGCGGAGCGCAGACAGCAGCGGAAAAGCTGGCATGAAGGCGGTCTTTGACTGATGACAGAGGCTGCAGGAGAAACTGGACGCGTTTCTTTCGTCGCCTTCACAGGCGCGGCAATGCCCGTATTGCTGCTGGACTATGACGGAACGCTGGCGCCATTCCGGATCGACCGCTTCAAGGCGCGGCCGTGGGCGGGAGTGCGGAAGCTGCTGCACGCTCATCCAAAACAGAAAAATTGACGCGCGTGGTGGTCGTCACCGGACGCCCAGCCGCTGAGGTTGCTCCTCTCCTCGACGTAGATCCCGCACCGGAGGTCTGGGGATTGCATGGCGCGGAGCGGTTGCACGCCGACGGCCGGCGCGACCTGGAGATCATGCCACCCGAGACTCGCGCCATATTCGATGCGCTGTGTGCGAAGCTTCGCGACAACCCCTTGGGCGGGTTGATTGAAGAGAAGCTGAATGCGGTAGCGATGCACTGGCGTGGCGTGGCGCGCGCAAAGGCCACAGCCATCGAGAGACGAACGCGCGCGCTGTTTGAGCCGCTGGCGCAAATGGGCGGACGGCTTGTCTTTGCTGGAATTCGAGGCTGGCCTGGAGTTGCGCGCCGGCCGCGACAAAGGCGAAGTGGTCAGGATGCTTCTTGAAGAAACAAGAGCCGACGAGCCGGGTCCGATTGCGTATTTAGGCGACGACTTCACCGACGAGGCAGCCTTTCGCGCCATCAAGGAGCACGGGCTTGGCGTGCTGGTCAGGCGCCAATGGCGCGCGACGGATGCGGACGTCTGGTTGCGGCCTCCGGGAGAGTTGAAGGCCTTCCTCAAACGGTGGTTGCGAGCTTGCCGCCCCCTTTCTCCGGGATCGAGTCGCAGCCTGAAGTTCTGTCTCATTCTTCGGCCGTTTACTCCGCAAGGCCCGCATTTACAATCGAATCTATATGATTCGCTTTTCCAGTGCCGGAGAGTCCCACGGCGAGGCCCTCGTTGCGCTCGTCTCCGGACTTCCCGCCGGCGTCCCTGTCGATCTGGACTTTGTGAACCGCGAGCTGTGGAGGCGCCAGCAGGGCTACGGGCGCGGCGGACGCATGAAGATCGAAACCGACCAGGCGCATGTGCTTTCCGGCGTGCGTCACGGCAAGACCATCGGCTCGCCGATCGCCATCGAGCTGATCAATCGGGATTGGAAGAACTGGCAGGAGAAGCTGCCGGTGGAGGCCGGCGATCCCGCCAAGCATCGCGCGGTGGCCTCGCCGCGGCCCGGACATGCCGACCTGGCCGGCGCGCTGAAATACAACTTTCCCGATGCCCGTTACGTGCTGGAGCGCGCTTCGGCGCGCGAGTCCGCTGCTCGCGTTGCCGCCGGAGCCTTTGCCAAACTGCTTCTGCGGAATCTGGGCATTGAGGTCGCCAGCCATGTGACCCGCGTGGGCCGCGTTGAGCTTGAACGGGATGCAGCGTGGGAGGAGATTGCCGCGCTCGCAGCGAAAGAAGAAGTGGTTCTCGCCTGCGTGGATGCCGCCACCGAAGCGCGCATGAAAGAGGAAGTGGACGAGGCCTCAAGCGCAGGCGACACCGTGAACGGCATCTTTGAAGTGGTGGCGCATGGCGTTCCCGCCGGCCTTGGCGCCTACGCAAATTGGGACGAGCGCCTGGACGGCTTGCTTGCCTGGGCCGTGATGAGCCTGCAGGCCGTGAAAGCGGTCGAGATCGGCCGGGGCGTGGCGGCTGCGGCGTGGTTCGGATCGCATGTTCACGATCCCGATTCATTATGCCGCCGAGAATGCGCCGGGCAGGCCGACGCGCTTTACGCGCCCGCACAATAACGCCGGCGGAATCGAGGGCGGCGTCTCGAACGGCGAGGACATTGTGGTGCGCGGGTACCTGAAGCCGATTTCGACTCTCCGCCAGCCGCTTGAATCGGTGCGCTTCGATACCCGCGAGCCTGCCAGCGCAAGTTACGAGCGCAGCGACATTTGCGTGGTTCCCGCCGCGGGCGTGGCGGCCGAGGCCATGGTTGCTCTGGTGCTTGCCAATCTGGCGCACGAGAAATTTGGCGGCGACTCGCTGGTGGAATTGAAACGGAATTTCGATGGATACATCGAACAGATACGGAGCTATTAGCAGCAAACGATGATTCTAAAGATTGTGAAATATCCTGAGCCGGTGTTGCAGCAGCCTGGCGAGCCGGTGACCGAGTTCAACGACGAGTTGCGCAAGCTGGTGGCCGATATGTTCGAGACCACTTACGCCTCGCAGGGCATTGGGCTGGCCGCGCCGCAGGTGGGCGTGTCGAAGCGCGTCACCGTGATCGACCTGAGCATGGGCAAAGATCCCGCGCAGAAGCTCGTGCTCGTCAATCCCGAGATCATCTTCGAGCGAGGGCAAGCAGTACGAGGAAGAGGGCTGCCTGAGCTTTCCCGAAATCCGCGAGAAAGTGGCGCGTGCGGCAAAGGTCCGCATCCGCGCCCAGGACGAACGCGGCAAATGGTTCGAGATGGACGCCGAAGAGCTGCTCTCGCGCTGTTTCCAGCATGAGATCGACCACCTCGACGGTGTTCTCTTCCTCTTCCGCATGAGCGCGCTGAAGCGCAACCTGAATCTGCGCAAGATCCGCAAGATGCAGAGCGAGGGCACGTGGTAAGGCTGCCATGACGAATGCGGCGAGCACGCTGAAGCTGGTCTTTTGCGGGACTCCGCAGTTTGCCGTGCCCACGCTTGAAGCGCTGCTCGCAGCAGGCCATGAAGTGGCCCTCGTGGTTTCGCAGCCCGACCGCCCCGCGGGCCGCGATCATCAGCTCACCGCTCCGCCGGTCAAGCAGGCCGCACTGGCCGCCGGGCTTGCCGTCACGCAGCCCGAAAAGATCCGCAACAACATCGAATTTCGAGCGCAGCTTGAGGCCATCGCGCCAGACGCCATTGTTGTGGTGGCTTACGGGCGCATCATTCCGCCGTGGATGCTGGCGCTGCCCCGGCTCGGCTGCATCAACCTGCACGCTTCTTTGTTGCCGAAATATCGCGGCGCAGCGCCCATCCAGTGGGCGGTTGCCATGGGCGACGCCTTCACCGGCAACACGACGATGCTTCTTGAAGAAGGGCTCGACACCGGACCGATTCTGCTGCAGCAGACGATCGAGATCGGGCCCGAGCAGACGGCAGCGGAGCTGTTTCCGATCCTGGCCAGAGCCGGCGCGCCGCTGGTCGTCGAAACTCTGGACGGCCTGGCAGAATGGAACGGTTCATCCGCAGCCGCAGAATCACGAGGGCGCGACATTTGCGCCGCTGCTCGACCGCGAGGACGGCCGCATGGACTTTGCCGCGCGCACCGCGACGGAACTTTACAACCGCTGGCGCGGCTTTCAGCCCTGGCCCGGCGCGTTCACCGCCCTGAATGGGAAAAAACTGATCGTGCATCGCATGGCAATCGCTCACGAGAGTTACGCTGCCCGGTTGGGTTTTGCCGAGCCGGGCTGGATTCTTGTCGAAGACGATCGCCTGCTGGCTGCCTGCGCCGAAAATACCTGGCTCGAATTTCTTGAAGTGCAGCTCGAAGGCAAGAAGCGGCTTGAGGCCCCCGAATTTCTGCGCGGAAATCCGCTGGCGGCGGACGCGCGACTGGGTTGAGAGACATGTCCGCCGTGTCGCCCGCGCGTAAAGCAGCTTTCGCCATTCTCCTGGCCCTCGAGCGCGGCAATGCCCACTCCCACTCCCATTCCCACTCCGATGATTTGCTGCGCGGCAAGAGAGTCAACGCGCTCGCGCCCCCAGATCGCAATCTGGCGACGGCCTTGGTGCTTGGCGTTCTGCGCTGGCAGATTCGGCTCGACGAGCAACTAATGAGCTTTCTCAAAAAGCCAGGGAGCAAGCTCGATCGGGAAGTCCGGATCGCGCTCCGTCTCGGCGCATTTCAGCTCCTCTTTCTCGATCGCATTCCCGCACACGCCGCCATCGATGAGAGCGTGGAGCTGGCGAAACAGTCCGGCCATCGCTTCGCCGCCGGTATGGTAAACGCCGTGCTTCGCAAACTCGCATCATGGGCGGCGGAGAACCCCGAATCCGCCTCAGCGGACCCCGAATCCGCCTCAGTTTTGTATCAGGGCACGACCGGGGCACCCGGGCCGTCGGGAAATTTCCCCGACGGACTGGGTCGCGTGCCGAAAACGCCGGCAAATAGAGAAGACGCTTCACAAGCTGCGGAAAAACTCGTTGTTTTGAAAGGGCACGAGTTTACTCGTGCCGTAATAGGAACCAAATCAACGAGGCCTTTAGGCCCTGAGGGATGTTTTTCACACATTCAACAGATCTTGCCTTTTTCCGCAGCCTCTTCAGCCCCTGCTGCAGAGTTGGCCCTGGCTGAAGCGCATCCGTCATGGATGGTCGAGCGCTGGTGCAATTTTTATGGCCTGGAGGTTGCGCGCGCGATTTGCCGGCACGGCCAGACGCAACCTCGGCTGAACGTGCGCGTGGACGGCCCCGCCGTTGAAGCCGAGTTGATTCAGGCCGGCATTCAACTCGAACACGGCGCATTGCTCGCCGCTGCACGCACTGTGATTTCGGGCGACGTGGCCGCCACGCAGGCCCTTCGCGAAGGCCGCGCGCGGGTGCAGGACGAAGGCTCGCAACTAATTGCGGAGTTGGCCGCGTGCGCTGGCGAGAATCTCGGCGGAATTGCGAAAAGGATTCTCGATGCCTGTGCGGCGCCGGGAGGCAAGACGCTTGTTCTTGCTGAACGCAAACCCGAGGCGCAGATTGTGGCTTGCGAGTCCAATCCGCAGAGGCTCGCCGCGTTGCGCAAGCGCCTGGCCGCGTATGCGGACCGGGTGGATTGCCGCCTGGCCGACGCGACGGCGTTGAAAGATGAATCCGTCTTCGATGTGGTGCTTGCCGATGTGCCGTGCAGCGGCACGGGAACGCTGGGCCGCAATCCCGAGATTCGCCACCGGCTGCGGCTGGAGGACTTGTCACGGCAGGCCGAGCGCCAGCGTGCGATCCTGATCGCTTCGCTAAACGCTGTCCGGCGCGGCGGCCGCGTGGTTTATTCAACGTGCTCGCTGGAGCCCGAGGAAGACGAGCAGGTGGTCGCGGCCGTGCTCGCAGAGAGCCCCAATGCCCTGCAGGTTTCGTTCGTTTCTTGCATTGAAAGCCTGCAACGCAACGGCATTCTCACGGGCAACGGAGCGGAGCGATTGCAGAAGTGCCTGACGCCGGAAGGCGCACTACGCCTATTGCCCGGCGTGTTTCCGAGCGACGGTTTTTTTGTGGCGCTGATGGAGAAGACCGCCTAGCGGAGGCCCGGCAGTTACTTCGCCACGGTCAGTTTCACCTGCGTGGTCTGATCCACACGCGAGCCAGCGGCGGGCGACTGCGCCACGACCGCGCCCGGCTTTATCGGCGGCTTGAGCGGCGCATTGCCGCTGCCAACCGGCGCAATCGGCACATCCACAAAGTTGGGCGGCGCCGGCTTGATGCCCACCTTGGCCAGCGCTGCCTGCGCCGTTGCAAGCGGCAGCCCTGTCAGGTCGGGCATCGCGTAGCCGTCCGGCGTTTCATCGCTTGGCGCGGCCACCAGCAGGTTCACGCTGGGTTGCTCGATGCCCTGCGCGTGCGCGGGTGGATCCTGCGCCAGCACTGTTCCCTCGGCGGCTGCAGCGTAGGGCAGGCGCGCGATCTCGCCAACTTCCAAACCGGCGCGCCGCAACTCCAGTGAGGCCACGCGCTCATCGGCGCCTACGATGTCGGGAACGTCAACGCTCTGCGGTCCCAGACTTTCGGCTACGCGCACGCGCCACTCCCTGCGCACGACGGTTCCCGCCACGGGAGATTGCGATAGGATATGCCCCGCGGCCACGTCGCCCGAATAGTAGCGGTTATCGACATCCAGGTTCAATCCCAGGCCCGCGGTCTCGCTGCGAGCACCGGCTACGGTCATGCCTTTAAGCGCAGGCACCTGAACCTCGGCGCCATGAATGGCAAAGTGCATGGTGACAATGGCAGCCATGAGCGCAACGGCTACGAGAAGCATCAGCAGCGAGGCTACGCGAAAGAAACCGGCTATGGAGCGGGTGTTCATGATTGCTGCCGACCCTATACCAACCAAAGTCCCACGCTAACGCCTATTATCCGTCAGCGGCTCGGGATGGATCGTGACGCGATAGACCTCAGGGCACTCCAGCTTGAAGCGGTCTTCGAGAGCGGTGATTACCTCATGGACGCGATGCATGGGCAACTCGTCGGGCAAGGTGCAATGGCAGGTGAGCCAGATACGGTCCGCAGTATCGCCTACGGCAATGGCGTGCACGTCGATGATTTCAGGGAGTCCGGCAGCCACGGTGCGCAGCGCCAGCTCGATCCTGCGGTGGTCCACAGTCGCTTCCTCGGGCTGCTCGATGGTGGCAGGCTCGCTTTCGATATGCGTGAGCACCGAGTCGATTTCCGGAACGTTGCGCAGAATCTCCGCTTCCATAGCGGTCACAAAGACGTGCGCCTCGCTGAGGGTCAGGTTTTCGTCCAGCTCCAGGTGCTGCTCCACGCGCAACCGTCCTTGGTGCGTTTGCACGCTCAGCCCATGCACTGACACATTGTTGCGCGCGGCCACGGCGCGTACGCGGTCGAAGATGCTTTCGGCCCTGGTTTCGCGGGGGGCGGTGTGGATGACCACATCGGTCCTGGGCAGGGCGCGATGAACTGCCTCAGTGGCCGCCTGCACCAGTTTGCCCGTGTGTTCAAAGGTGAATCGGCGCGGCAGGGCCAGCGTGAGGTCGGCGAAGTAGCCGGCTCCGGCGCGCCGCACGCGCAGCCGCTCCACGGCCAGCACTCCCTCCACGCGCTCCACTTCGCGCACCAGCCGGCGGCGGGTTTCGGCGGGAATCTCGTCCATGAGCGCGCCGACTGCTTCATGGCCCAGCCGGATTGCCATGCGCAGAATCAGGAGCGAAACCACCACCGCCGCGCACGGGTCGGCGTAGTGTAGTGCGGCAATGCCGAAGCGCGCGCCCAGCCAGGTGGCGCCCAGGCCGGCCAGCACCGCCGATGTGGCCCAAATGTCGGAGGCGAAGTGGAAGGCGTCAGTGGCGAGCGCCGGCGACCCGGTGCGGCGGGCCACAGCGCGCAGCTTCCGCGACCGCCAGAAATCCACGGCGATCGATGTCACGAGCACCAGCGCCGGCCACACCGCGTGGTGTAACACCACAGCGTGGTAGAGGATGCGCTGGATCGCTTCCACGATGATCCACACGCAGGAGACAGCCATCAGGCCTGCCTCGCCGAAGGCCGAGAGATTCTCGATCTTGCCGTGGCCGTATGTGTGATCTTCGTCCGCCGGCTTGTCGCTCACGTTGACCGAGAAGAAAGTGAGCGCGGAACCGGCCAGATCCAGGCCCGAGTGCGCCGAGTCGGATAGCACGCCCAGCGACCCAGAGAGCAGCCCTGCGGCGAGCTTGAGCAGCGTCATCACCGCCGCAGCCGTCATGGAGAGCCAGGCCACGCGCCGCTTTTCCGCGGAGATCGCGGCGAGGTCCTGCACGGGCGGCTCGGCGGCTCGCGAACTGGATGCGGCGGAGGTCATCCTGACTCTAGAGTACCGGGGGCGCGTAGCAGTGTACAACCCGGCGATTCCGAACGTGTAGGGCTGCCAGGCGCAGTCCACACAACCCGGCGGACTGCATCATTTGCAGCATCTGGTGGGGCGGCGGGAAACTGCCAACGGAAGTTGGGAGGTAATTGTAGGGGCCATCCTTACCGCAGATCATTCTTCCAATGGCCGGCAGCACGCGCCGGAAGTACAACGCATAGGCCTTGCCCACAAGACCGCCCGGCTCGCTGAACTCCAGGATTCCCAACTGGCCGCCCGGCTTCAGTGCGCGGTGGAACTCCCGCAGGCCAGCTTCATAGTTGGCCAGATTCCTGAACCCGAAGGCAGTGACAATCAAATCGAGCGATTCCGCGCGCAGCGGAAGATGGAGCGCATCGGCCTCGAGCGGAACTGCGTAGGGCGCTTCGATTTTACGCGCGCTGCCGCGAGGCTTGCGCAAGGCCTGTTCGCCGAACTTCCGCGCTCCAAGGCGCAACATGCCGCGCGCAAAGTCCGCGGCGAGAACCGGCCGCGCGCCCGGTGGGCGCAGCTTGAGCAGCGCCATGGTCAAATCGCCCGTGCCGCAGCAGATGTCCAGAATCGCCGCCTCGGGCCGGGCCAGCACCGCGCGAAACCTGCGCGCCGTCCTTCGCCACCAAAGGCGGTCGACGTTGGCTGAAAGCAGATGATTCAGCAGGTCATAGCGGGGCGCGATCGAGTCGAACATCTGCCGCACGGCATGCGCCGCGCCGGCTTCGTCCGCCGCTCCCGCCGGTCTGGCTCCCGTTGCGGGCATGTTTTGGTTTCCCTCGTTGAGGGCAAGAAGCCGCGAGCGGAGCCCGCTCTTTCATCCTATCGCTTCGATTCAGCGGGGTGTTTGCAGAGGCGGCCGCACCAACGGCCTTTCATGAAAGGTCCAAAAAGGTATAGGCTTGAAATTGCCGATGGCCGCTTCTTCCCTTCCCGCATTCCCCGCTCTGCCGCACCCGCCGCTCACGGACAGCCATGGGCGCGTGATTCACGATCTGCGCGTCTCCATCACCGACCGCTGCAACTACAAATGCGTGTATTGCCGCACCGGCGAAGTGGGGGCGCAGTATCCGGAGCTGGGCATCGACGAATACCTGCGGCTGATCGGGATTTTTGTGGGCCTGGGGATCACGAAGGTGCGGCTGACGGGCGGGGAGCCGCTTTTGCGGCGCGGGGTGGTGGAACTGGTGCAGGAACTTGGCGCGAATGCGCACGCTGGGCGGCGAGCCGCTGGACCTGGCGATGACCACCAACGGCCATCTGCTGGAGTCGCTTGCCGTTCCGCTCAAGGCGGCCGGACTGAACCGGGTGACGGTGAGCATGGACGCCGTGGACGCGGCGATCTTCGAGCGGATCACGCGAGTCCAGGGCAGCTTTCCCACCGTTCTCGCGGGCATTCGCGCAGCGCGCGCCGCCGGATTGACGCCGCTGAAGATCAACTGCGTGCTGCTGCGCGGATTCAATGACGATCAAATCGAAGGATTTGCCCGGTTTGCGCGCGAAGAGAACGTGGTTGTTCGATTTATTGAGTTTATGCCTCTGGAGGAGGGCCGGCTTTGGTCGCCGGAGATCGTGGTGACGCTCAAAGAGATCGTGGAGCGCATCGGCCGGACACTGCCGCTGGTGGAATTGCCGCCGCGCGAGGCCGAGCGAAACGGCGCGGCGCTATACCTTTGAAGACGGCGTGGGCGAGATCGGCATCATCGCGCCCGTGAGCCAGGCCTTTTGCGGCGCGTGCAGCCGCGTCCGGCTGACTTCCGACGGCAAGATTCGCACCTGCCTGTTTTCGCAGGTGGAGCACGATCTTTACGGGCGCTTGCGGGCCGGAGCCAGCGACGAGGAACTCCGCACCTATATTGTGCGTACCGTACAAGAGAAAGAGGCCCGGCATCATATCGGCGAGCCGGGATTCCTGAAGCCGTCGCGGTCGATGGTGCACATCGGCGGGTGAGCGGAGCGGCCGCGCTGCAAACGGGTTCCACTGATCCCAAAACAGCGGAGTCTAAGTGTTATACCGTCGGCGCACGATGTGACAGAATGATGGAAAGATTCTCCCCAGTAAGGCTCAAAGATGCCAAATGAGACGGAAGGGCGCATCCCGCTCGCCGATCTGCTTGTCTTCCACCAACTGGCGCGCTCGCTGACGTCGAGCTTCGACCTGGACACCATCCTGCGCACCATCCTGGAGCACATGGAGCGGATCGTGGAGGCCGAGCTGTGGACGCTGCTGATGCTGGACGATGAGAGCCAGGAGCTCTACTACGCTATCGCCGCCGGCGGCAAGCAGGAGGCGCTGAAGGACCTGCGCGTGAAGGTGGGCGAAGGCGTGGCCGGCTGGGTGGTTGAGCACGGCGAGACGCTGATCGTTCCCGAGAGCGAAGACGACCCGCGGTTGAGCGAGGAGCAGGCTCCGGGGCCGCGGAAGGTGCGCTCGGTGATCGCCCTGCCCTTGCGCGGGCGCAAAGGCACGCACGGCGTGATCGAGATCTTCAACCCGCGCGCCGAGCAGATGACCGACTACACCATCGCCTTCCTGCACATTCTGGCCGATCACGCGGCCATCGCAATCGAGAACGCGCGCGACGTGACCAGCATCCAGCAATTGACCATCACCGACGACTGCACCGGCCTCTATAACGCGCGCCATCTTTACGATGTGCTGGGCCGCGAGCTGGAGCGGTGCAGACGGCAGAAGAGTTCCGGTGAGCCTGGCCTTTCTGGATCTGGACCGCTTCAAGCTGGTGAACGACGCGCATGGGCACCTTATCGGCAGCGAACTGCTGCGGCACACCGGCCGCCGGCTGCGCGATTTGAGCCGCAAGCAGGACCTGTGCTTTCGCTACGGCGGCGACGAATTTGTCATTCTGATGCCGGAGACCGGCGCCAAGGCCGCACTGGAGCTGGCCACGGCGCTGCATCGCGCGTTGATGGAGACCGAATTTGAGATGAAGAACGGATTGCGGCTGAGAGTGAGCGCCAGCGTGGGCCTGGCCACGGCGCCGGACGACGGCAAGACGGTGCACGCCATCATCGGCACCGCCGACGCGCGCATGTACGCGGTGAAGATCGATGGCAGGGGAAAGGTGAGAGGGGCGTAAGCGCCGGCCCGCATGAGTGCAGGTGCGCGGGATTGTGCGCTGAGTAAAACAGGCTCTAGATATCCAGATTCTTCACGTCGAGCGCGTTGTCTTCAATAAATTTTCTGCGCGCTTCCACATCCTCGCCCATGAGGGTGGTGAAGATGGCGTCGGTCTCGGCGATGTCTTCAAGTTTGACCTGAAGCAGCGTGCGGCGGTCGGGGTCCATGGTGGTTTCCCAGAGCTGCGTGGCGGCCATCTCGCCCAGGCCCTTGTAGCGCTGCACCTGGTAGTCCTTCTTGCCCTGCTCGACGATGTAGGCGAAGAGTTCGCGGGCGGTCTGCTTTTCGACCGGTTCGCGCAGGATGCGAGAGGCGCGGCCGGATGATTTGGTTTCCGCTTTGGCTTCGGCGCCCTCTGATTCTTCCTCTTCGTCGGAGGCGGAGGCGGCTTTGGCGGCGTACTCCACCAGGAATGGCGGCTCGAGAAACTCCTTGATGAGCGAGTACTTGGCCATCATCTGGCGGAACTCGGGGCTAGAGGCAAGCGTCCAGTCGATGCAGCGCGTGGCGCCCTGCGCATCGGTGAAACAGATTGACCAGGTGTGGTGTTCCTCGTCTTCTTGAGGCTTGCCAACCTTGAACTGGAACTCATCGGCGAGCTCGATCAGTTGCGCATGCAGCGCGGCGATCTTCTCCGGAACCTCGTCGCCTTTCTTCGAGGCGAAGTCGGCGCGGTGCGTTAGCTCTGCGCGGGCCAGCATCTCGGTGAGTTTTTCGTTGCGGATGCGCTTGTCGACCTTCTCGACGAAGCCGAGGTACTCGTTGAGCGTGGCCATGAAGCGGGTAAGATCGGCGCCCTCGATGCGGCCGGCGGATTCGCCGTGGCGAACGACCATGCCTTCGGCGGCGCGGTTGACCATCACCTTTACAAACTCGCGGTCGTCCTTGATGTACTGCTCGAAGCGGCCCTTCTTGATTTTGTAAAGCGGAGGCTGGGCGATGAAGACATGGTCGCGCTTGATGAGCTCGGTCATGTGGCGGAAGAAGAAGGTGAGCAGCAGGGTGCGGATGTGCGAGCCGTCCACGTCGGCGTCGGTCATAAGGATGATTTTGCCGTAGCGGATCTTGGCGGCGTCGAAGTCTTCCTTGCCGATGCCGCATCCGAGCGCGGTGATCATGGCGCGAATTTCCTCGTGGCCAAGCATCTTGTCGTAGCGCGCCTTCTCGACGTTGAGGATTTTGCCCTTGAGCGGTAGGATGGCCTGGAACTTTCGGTCGCGGCCCTGCTTGGCGGTTCCGCCGGCGCTTTCGCCCTCGACCAGATAGAGCTCGCAGCGTTCGGGATTGCGCTCGCTGCAATCGGCCAGCTTGCCGGGCAGTCCGCCGCCGTCGAGCGCGCCTTTACGGCGGGTCAGGTCGCGCGCTTTGCGCGCCGCTTCGCGCGCGCGGGCCGCTTCAATGGCCTTGTTGATGATGCGGCGGGCGACAGGGGGATTTTGCTCGAGATACATGCCGAGGCGCTCGTTGACGAAGGCCTGCACCGTGCCGGCGATGTCCGAGTTGAGCTTGCCCTTGGTCTGGCCCTCGAACTGCGGCTGCGACAGCTTGACGCTGATCACAGCCACCAATCCCTCGCGCACATCGTCGCCGCTCAGGTTCTCCTTCATGTCCTTGAACAGGCCCATCTGCTGGCCGATGGCGTTGATGGTGCGGGTGAGCGAGGTGCGAAATCCGGAAAGATGCGAGCCGCCGTCGACTGTATTGATGTTGTTGGCGAAGCTGAAGACGGTTTCGGAGTAAGTGTCGTTGTACTGCAGGGCGATATCGATCTCGACGCCGTCGCGCAGAGCTTCCATCACGATGGGTTTGTCGTGCAGCACGGCCTTGCCGCGATTGAGATGCTTGACGAACTCGGCGATGCCGCCGGCGTAGCGGAATTCGGCGCGGCGTGCTTCGCCGGTCTTGGCGTCGGCAGTGCGCTCGTCAGTGAGCGTGATTTCGAGGCCCTTGTTGAGGAAGGCCATCTCGCGCAACCGCTGGGCCAGGGTGTCGTAGTTGAACTCGGTAGTGGCGAAGATCGTCTTGTCGGGCAGAAAATGAACCCTGGTGCCGCGGCGCTTGCTGGTGCCGGTCTTTTGCAGCGTGGATGTGGGAATGCCCTTCGAGTAGCTTTGCTCGTAGGTATGGCTCGGCTCGCCGGGCTTTTCCGGGCGCCAGATTTCGACCTTGAACTCTTCACTGAGCGCGTTCACGACACTGACGCCGACTCCATGAAGGCCGCCGGAGACTTTATAGGTCGAAGCGTCAAACTTGCCGCCGGCGTGCAGCTTGGTGAGCACGACTTGCACGGCGGGCATGCGCTTGCCTTCGGGCGTGTCCATCATGTCCACGGGAATGCCGCGGCCGTCGTCGACCACGGTGATGGAGTTGTCGACGTGGATGACGACATCGATTTTCTTGCAATAGCCGGCGAGAGCCTCGTCCACCGAGTTGTCAACGACTTCATAGACGAGGTGGTGCAACCCCATCTCTCCGGTCGAGCCGATGTACATGGCGGGGCGCAGACGCACGGCTTCAAGGCCTTCGAGGACTTTGATATTTTCGCCCGTGTAGGTGTCGTTGTCGCCGTGGATGGGTGTGCTGCTCAGAACTTCAGTCGCCATAAAATTCCGTTCGCAAGGGGTTGCCTATCGAGGGTCAACCGGGGCCGATTCCGGACGCTGGAGCGGGACTAACCGCTTGAAAAAGCGGGGACTCTCAACCGTGCTTGCCTGAGCTAATTTTAACATGCGGGAGGGGGTGGCGGCGGAACGCGGCGAAGACGCAAAGCAGGTTACCAAGGTTGTACGGGCAGCGATATTGAGTGACGATAGTAATCGTTCTCCATTCTAGTTGATTATGTATTTGAAAAAGATGGACTTATTAAAACAAAATAGATACGCTTTCTCTGGAAAGGGGAAGCGATTCCCTTTCACATTGTAATTCATGAGGTTACTAAAGATGAATGCCGCCATTCGCATCTTTGCTCTGTTCGTGGCCTTCGCCGGTCTTGTTTCCGCATCCTTCTCCGCGCCGCCATCGCGCGCCCTTCCTGCCCACATGTCGATTGCTGCGAGCGATCCTGGTCCGCTGTGGCTTCCGGGACCTCCATGCCCGAACGGTCCTGACACCTGCCTCGTTTCTTCCCCTTCCAACCGGTAGACCGGTAAGCGGGCGCGCTGCATAGAGCACTGGATAGCACGAAAGTGCCAGCAGCGCCTTACCCTTTTGTATTTGAGCAATAAGGCAGATTGGCGCTATTCTAAGGGCGTCCTTAGAATCTGAGTCGGTCTCTATGCTTTTGGACCTCGCAATGTCGGCGATGAGCGCGGCTGAATTTGTCTTGTGGGCCGCGCTCGCGTTCCTCTTTTGGAAGAAGGGGTTGTATCGCCGCTTCCCTGCGACCAGCGCTTACCTCACTTTGCGTGCTGTGTCCACAGTGTTGCTGCTGGCCGTACTCCGAGCCGCAGCCTTGCCGTGGGGGCGGAGTCATCACTTCATCGACGTTTATTTCTACGGTTACTTCACGATGTATCTGGTCAACGCTCTGTTGTTGTATTTCATTTGCATTGAGGTCTTCCGCTCAGCGCTCGCGGCCTTCCCTGGGATTTTGAAGATCGCCATCGTGGTCTTTCGCTGGGCCGCGGCGGTTGCTGTGATTGTGAGCCTGACCTCGCTCCCTCATGCGAACAACATCCCCTCGATGATCTCCAATATTTCCTACTATGGGCTGATGCGCTCGGTCAGCGTGCTTGAGCTCTGCCTGCTTGCCTTCCTTGGCCTGAGCATGAATGCGTTGCGCATGTCGGTACGCGACATGGCCTTTGGAATTGCCCTCAGTTTTGGCATCATGTCGGCGGGCGATTTTATCCTTTCATTGTGGGGTTCCCACATCACATCGGCCAATGACCCGGTGCAGTTCGTGTTTGAGTCTCTGCTGCTGGCTGCACTGGGAGTCTGGCTGGTCTACTGCTTCCTGCCGAAGCCAACTCCCAGGCCGGTGGTGATGCCGGCAACTCGGCCATCTACCGGTGGAACGAGATCGCCTCAGCGCTGGGCCACACGGGAACAAAAGTCGCCGTGCAGCAGCCCGCGAACAACTTCTTCCTCTCCGACGTGGAACGCGTTGTAGAGAAGGTGCTTGCCCGGAATATGAGCGGACAGGAATCGGAGACGTAAGAGACAGGGAATAGGAATTGGGGAGCAGGGAATAGAAAAACCAAATGCCATGGCTCGTCCGTGGCATTTTTACTTGATGCCCCGGCTTTCCACCCCTGAAACCTGACCCCTGCTTAAGCCGACTCGATGGAGGCAAAGCGTCCGCGGCTGCCGCGGTCAGTGAACTTCACCCGGCCAGCGACCTTGGCGAAGAGCGTGTCGTCGGAACCGATGCCCACATTGACGCCGGGCTTGATGCGGGTGCCGCGCTGGCGCATGATGATGGAGCCGCCAGTGACCAACTGGCCGGCAAAGGCCTTTACGCCCAGCCGCTGTGCATTGGAATCGCGTCCGTTTGTGGAGCTGCCTCCACCCTTCTTATGTGCCATTGCCGAATCCCCTTCCGAAAATCAGCTCGTAGCTAGTAGCCTTTAGCTTTTCCCCCGCCCGATGCGAATGCGGCTCTAATCGCTGCTGGCCGCCAGCTCACCTAGCTCGCAGCCGAATAGGTGACGCCGTCGGCCTCGATGGCTTTGATGCGCACTTCGGTAAAGTTCTGCCGGTGTCCCTGAAGCTTCTTGTATTGCTTCTTGCGCTTCAGGTGAAAGACCAGGATCTTGCCGCCGCGGCCCTCGCCGAGAACCTCAGCGGTGACCTTGGCGGTGGTGGGCTTGGCCACCATTCCGGGCTCGCCGGAAACCGCGAGCACATCGCTGAACTCGACGGTCGGATCGCCGGAGCGACGCTCTCGATCTTCAATACGTCGCCGGGGGCCACGCGATACTGCTTCCCGCCAGTTCGAATTACTGCGTACATCACAAACCCTCCGTCGCTCCGGCATCCCTCAGCCAGGCGCAAAACCCGAATCCGTGTCATTGGGGCGGATACAGACGGTAACTGCATCGGGATGCGGGCTGCACACGCCGCTTGCGGCGGTGAGCCCTGCAGAATCCCGCACACCCACAAACGGGGTGCATCGCCAAACTCTACAATTTTATCGTTAAACGGGAGTTTGGGTCAATGCGAACT
>CAWHUK010000013.1:0-18667 GCA_963832535.1 uncultured Acidobacteriota bacterium | reverse complement strand
CGCCCGTCAATTCAGGGCCTAGATCGCCGCCAACCAAGTTGCCAGCAGCATTTTGCGCCGCGTGGCAGGATGCGCAGAACGACTCGCCGTAAAGGCTGGCCGCAGCGGCGGGATCGGGCGGAGGACCCGAAGACGTGGACTTGATTGTGTCGCCGGGCAGGGACGTGCTGTTGGCAATGAGAAAAGCAGAGATGTCACGCGCATCGTCGTTTCCCAGCTTGAAGTTCGGCATGGTGGCTGTTGCTGAATAGCTGGCGGGATCTTTTAGCCACGCGTAGATCCATTCCCGCGTCGTCTTGTCGGCAATGTGGGTCAACGGGGGCGGCGTGTCGGTGGGAACAGGCGAACTGCCGTCGGGCAGCTTGATCATGTGGCAGCGCACGCAGCCGTAGCGGGAGAGCATTGTGCGGCCCTGGTTCAGGCGCGGCGTGCCATCTAGCGGCTCATGATGACATTGGCCGCAGGAGGATTCGAAATAGCGAGCAGGCAGAATCGGCTCTTCCTGCGCCAACTTGCTGTAGTGCGCGTCTTCAACGTTGGTGGCGGCTCCCTGGCCGCGATGGCAGATGACGCAGCCGAGCTGATCAACCTTGTGCGGGATCGCCGGATGCATCCGGAAAGGCTGAGTATTGACATCGGCCAGGCTGGTTTCATTCAGGCCCACGTGGCACGTCTGGCAGCGATCGACAACGTCCAACGAAGGAAGCCAGATCTGGTGAATTCCGCCCTGGAAATGACGGCGAAGTGTGAGTGCATCGCCGCGGTCGCGAATCAAGCGCAGATATTTCTTTTGATAGCCGCGCCATTCGCTGAAGTAATCCTTGGCCGGCGCAATGGCCAGCACCAGCAGCAAACCCACGCTGACCAGGCCGAAGAGACGAATCGGATCGCGGAGGAAAGCCCGCAGGGAGGCCGCGTATTTTGCCTTTGGCGCTTGCATTTAACTCCTCCATGGCCAAACCCACGACCATCCCGGCCCGCGGAAAAATGTGCCCACCACCGTGAGCGTGACCAGCTCGAACAAATACCAGGTCATGATCCACCAGGAAATCGACTTGGACGCCAGATAACCGCGAAAGCGGGAGGGCGACTGCGGCGTACTGTAAGAGGCGATCAGCATAAGAGCGGCGACGATCAGCGTCGGCGGCATCGCCACATACACGTCGAAAAACCACAGGAAGATCAAAAATGCAGCCATCACCGCGTAAAACAGGTTCCGCTTGCGGTCTCTATTCCTGAGAAAAAAGCTTTCCGCTTCGATGTTGATATTGAAATAGGGAATCACCAGCATTGCTACCACCAGCACAATGGGAATCAGCACGCCGGCGACCACGGGGGGAAAATAGTGCAGCAGTTCCTGCAACCCCAGAAAATACCAGGGCGCCTTGGCGGGATTCGGCGTGTTGGTGGGGTCCGCGAGGCCCTCCAGCGGAGCGTTGAAGAAAAGCGACATGAGGACCAGAACGATAGTGAGCAGCTCGACCGCAAGCAGGACGCGGATTAGCGCTTCCGGATAGGTCTGGACCTGTTCCTCGTCGTGGCTCTTGACATGCGCCGAGGTTCTTCGGGTAACGAACAGTACGCGCTTCTGCGACGTTTTGATGTCCGATCCCACGCCGGCGATAAAGTCATTGGGACCTGTCATGGTTTCTCCAATACAACTTGCGGGGCGGTTTTCAATTTCTTTTGGCCCGGCTCGCTCTCGTGCACATACAGCCCGCCGTCCTTGCGGATGCGCCAGAAGTGCACCGCCAGAAAGACAATGGCGACCAGCGGCAGGATGACGCAGTGCAGGACATAGAAGCGCAGCAGCGCGTTGGCATTCACCTGATGGCCGCCGAGCAGGAGGAAGTGAAACTTGTCACCGACAAGGGGAACGGCGGCGGAGATATTCGAGCCCACGGTAATGGCCCAGTAGGCAAGCTGATCCCACGGAAGCAGGTAGCCGGTGTAGCTGAGCAGGAGCGTGAGCAGCAGCAGCACCACTCCCACCACCCAGTTGAACTCGCGCGGAGGGCGATAGGCGCCACGGTAGAAGACGCGGAACATGTGCGCAAAGGCCAGCAGGACCATGGCATGGGCCGACCAGCGGTGAAGGTTGCGCAGAAACAGGCCGGAAGATACGACATATTTGAGGTCCTTCACGTCAACATAGGCCTGGGGAACGGATGGGTGGTAGTAAAGCATCAACAAGATGCCGGTGATGACCAGCAGCAGAAAGGTCCCGAGCGTCAGCGTTCCCAGGTACCAGGTGGCGCCCAGACCCAGCATCCGGCGGCGTACCTTCGCCGGAAACAGATGCAGGAAGACATTCTGCTGGATGGCCAGGGCGCGGTGCAGGGTGCTGTCGCCGCCGCCGCTGCGGAAGATCGAGTGCCAGGCCTTCGTACCCTGGAGTTTGTCGAGGAAACTTGCAATTCTTCCAGCCATATTCAAACCCTCAGGAACTGCAGCGAAGATATGGTGACCGATCGGTCCACCATCAGGTTGCCGTCGTCGTTCAGCCAGGTTCTCAGCCAGGGGAGCGGCTTGGGAGCCGGCCCAGCTATTTTTTGTCCCTCACGGCTGAAACGGCTGCCATGACATGGACAGGCGATCACTCCCTCGTCCTGCTTCCACGCCGTCATGCAGCCGAGGTGGGTGCAAATTGCGCTCAGGGAAAAATACCCTTCGGCTACGTGGACCAGATAAATCGCTGCGTTGACGTCGAGAGTGACCGAATCGAGCGGGTAGTTGTCCGCCTTGCCCTCATCGACAATCGGCGATGCCTCGAACAGAACGTTGGGAGAAAGATACTGATAGTAGAAGGTGAGCGTTCCTGCCGCAGCGACTCCCAGGGAGCCGAGCCCCAAACTAGTGAAGAAAGCCCTGCGGCTCAGTTCGCGCTGCGCCGGCGTCGTTGCCGTGTTGGCCTCACTCGTCATCTATTGCCTCACTTGGAGCCGCCAACCGCCGCTCGAAACGGCGCATCGATGGCTTCGATCGAAATCAGTCCGGTGGGTTCGGAAGGAATCAGGTTGTAAGCTTCCATGGTGATGGTGCCGGCTGGGCACCGCATGGCGCACAGTCCGCAACGAATGCAGCGGGTTTCGTCCTTGATCATGGCCGCGCCGTCGATCACGCCGAGTTCCGCGGCCCGGACCTCGTCCAATTCCACGTTCAGCAGACTTTCGTTTTCCACCAGTTGCTGTACGACTTCTGGCTCCAATGCAAGGCGGCTGAGGCTGACCAGTTCCAGACAGCTCTCCGGGCAAACGTCCACGCATCCGCCGCAGAGCAGGCATCGGCTTGCGTCCTCCTCATTGCCCTCGAAGATGGTATTCACCCAGCAATGCAGGCAGCGCTGTGCTTCCAGTTGCGCGGTCTGCTCGTCGTAGATCAGCTCAACCTCGGTCATGCCGGTGCGCCGCTCCAGCGGCAGCATGGGAATCGGCTCCCGGACCAGATCCAGCAAGTTGAGCGGCATGCTTTGGCGATGAAGTATTTCAACTTCAATCGCAGGCTCCGGATGTCTGGCGCCGCGAAGAAACTCGTCGATGCCCATCGCCGCGCGCTTGCCGTCGGCCACGCTGTTGATGATCAGGCGAGGGCCAAAGACACAGTCGCCTCCGGCAAAGACTCCCTTCGCAGAGGTCATCAGCGTGCGCGGATCGACCGCGATCAGCCCGCGCGCCGACAGCTCCACTCCGTCTTCGGGCCGGAGGAAATCGAGGTTGGGCGCCTGTCCGATGGCCATGATGACGGTGTCGCAGCCGATCGCGAATTCGCTGTTCTCATAGAAAGCCGGATTGAAGCGGCCGCTGGGATCGAAGACCCACTTGGTCTTCATCACCTCAAGTCCGGTCACGCGCCCGCCTTCGCCCAGGATGCGTTTTGGCCCCAGCGCGGGGTGGAGCAGGATGCCTTCCTCCTCCGCATCCACAATCTCTTCGATCGCTGCCGGCATCTCGGCGCGGCTTTCCAGGCACACCAGGTGCACCTCCTGCGCGCCCAGGCGCAGAGCGGAAAGCGAGACATCCACCATCTCCTTGGCAGCCACCGCATCCACGGATTCCCTTAAGGGTTCCTGCTGTTCTACGCCGGGCGAGTGTTGGCGCAAAACTTCGCGTGCCGCGGAGCGCGCAACGTCCATGGCCACATTGCCGCCGCCGATGACAATCACTTTTCGGCCAATTGTGAACTGGTAGCCAAGATTCACGTTGAGCAGGAAGTCGATTCCTTTGTGCACGCCATCCAGATCCACGCCGGGAATGGTGAGATCGCGGCTGCGATGCGCTCCGACCGCCAGCAACACTGCATCGAAGCCCTGGCTGCGAAGTTCCGATATTGAAAAGTCGCGGCCCGCAGCCTGATTGAGCTTGAGCGTAATATCTCCAACCGCTAGAATCTCGCGTACCTGAGCCTCGATCACCGAGCGCGGAAGCCTGTACTCCGGCACGCCCAGGTACAACATGCCGCCCGCCACCGGCGCGGCTTCAAAGACCGTGACGGAGTAGCCCATCAACGCCAGATCGTGAGCGGCGGATAGACCAACCGGCCCTCCACCCACGACGGCAATCCGGTAGGGGAGCTTCTTCTGGCTCCGGCCGGCATTTACATCGTGCGGACGCCTCGACTCCGGACCGTGCCGCTCGGTGAGGAATCGCTTCAGCGCACGAATCGAAATAGGCCGATCAATCGCACCGCGGCGGCAAGCAGTCTCACAGGGATGTGCGCAAACTCGCCCGCAGATACTCGCGAGTGGGTTGGGTTCGCGGGCGTAGCGATACGCTTCTTCGTATTTGCCCTCGGCAATCAGCGCCACATAGCGCCCGGCGTTGGTGTGGGCGGGGCAGGCCATCATGCATGGAAAGTTGCTGTTCAACCATGCCGCGTCGACACGTTTGTCTTCGTAGCGCTTCAGCACGATGGCCTCCGCGGGCCTTGGGGAACGGCCCGTTTCCGAAAGGATGTTTGCCTTACTTCGTCAGGGTGAAGTCTGCCTTGGTGTCTCCGGCAACGTTCACCTGGCTTGAATGAGGCTTTGTTCCTTCATTCCACGCAGTCACGGTGTAAGCGCCATCGGGAACGTTTTCGATCGTGTATTCGCCCGTTTTGTTTGTCTTGGCAAAATAGGGCGTAGGCGCAACCACGACGTAGCCGGCCATATCCGGGTGCACGTTGCACAAGAGCGGCACCACGCCGGGATTGTCGAACTTGAAGCTGCGCTTTTGGCCCTGCGGCCAGGTCCCCAGATTATGACCTAGTTTCTTGTCTCCGCCGACTGAAGGCCAAAATACGTTGTGGGAGACGCTATCACTGTTCTGAAAGTCGACCGTCGTTCCCACCTGAACGACGATGATGTGGGGAACGAACATCAGCCCTTTCTGATCCATCAGCTGGTGCTGCGCAGGTGCGGGAAAGGTCTTGCCGGCTATGGCGTCAACGTAAACTACCGACTCACCCTTGGCTCCCGAAACCTTGCCGTGAATGGTGCCCGCATGCACGGACACCGCAATTGCAAACACCAACGCTCCTACTAGGGCGGTGTATTTCATAATTCCTCCTGCATCCAAATTGCGCGAATTTGCCATACACGCTTACGCAGGGATATCGCCGATGCGGCAGATACCACCTGCAAGTCAGATCCAGAGCACATGGGCAATCCTGTTGTTTGAACCGACCTCAATTGCGATTACCGGTCGAAGCGTTGAGGCCCCGTCCGTGCTAGGGTTGCTGATAATGCGGAGATATTTCAGGTTCTCCAGCGTCGGGGAAGTTTGGGAAGCATGGAAGCATCCCGGCTATTTCCGAATACCCGCCGAGTTTACCTCATGCGCCGAAGCATGAACAACCATCTTATGGATGGACGTTCGTGCTTTGAAAGCATAAAAACAAATCAATAATGCGCCTGTATGTGATGCAGATCACAATTTCAGCTGCCTGAAATCGACATAACGTGCTGTACTCCTTTCTGCGCCCGGCGCTTCGTTTGGCAGACAATTCCCGGGGCGGGCAAGGAACATTCGTCAATCCTTCTCGATGGCGCAATATATGCGAAATATGTACTGATATGTCTTTTGCCATCAACAGTGGCGGTTGGTTTCTCTGGATAGTTCTGTTTCTGAAGCTATACCTTTTGACACAGCCGGATCGGTGAGATCCGGCCGATTGTTTTGTTGAGGTTAGCGGGCTGGTTTTCAGACCCCTTTTGTCACAGGCGGCTTGATCCTGGGCGGCCGGGTGCTTGTGCAGCACACGTTGCACGGTGGCGGTAGAGATGCGATGGCCTTTGGCGATCTGCCTTAGGCTCTGTCCCTGGCAGCGATCATGATAGATAGCTTCATGGTCCAGGGTTAACGGATTGCGTCCGATGTGCGTGCCTTCGAGCCGGGCGCGCCGCATGCCGGCGCGCACCCTCTCGATGATCAGGCTGCGTTCCAACTCAGCGATCGCACCGATGATGACCACGATGGCACGGCCCAGCGGGCCGCCGGTGTCGATCTGCTCGCGGAAGCTGACGAACTCGATGTTCAGATGGTTGAGCTCGTCGAGCACCTCGAGGTAGTGTTTCACTGACCGGGCGATCCGGTCCGAGGCCCAGACCAGGACCACATCGAAGCGTCCGCGGCGGGCGTCGGCCATCATCTGATCGAGGCCCGGCCGCTTTGCTTTCGCGCCGGAGATCCGGTCCGTATACTCCTGCACGATCTCGTAGCCGCGCTGGGCGGCCATCTGGCGCAGGTCGAGGAGTTGGGTCTCCGGGTGCTGATCCAGCTGGAGACCCTCAAATAAAGGGCGGCCCGTTTCATTTGCGCCGCCTTGCTAGTTTCGATGAGTGCTTATCGATGTAGCTTCGGATGAACTTCAGCAACTCGTCGGTCATGTTTTGGCCTTGGGCGGCCGTCGCCGCCTTGAAGGCGTTGTGCAACTCGACAGGAACGTTCAGATTCATGCGTTTGACTTCCTCGTTGTTGACGGTGATGATCCGACTCACCTCCTCTCTCTTCAGAAGTGAGTCTATCTACTTATAAGTAAGGCGCGCCAGGGGCGTGCCCTGATTAGACCTCCCAGGCCGCCCGGCAGACCAGAACCAGCGTGGCGATCTTGTCGAAACTGATCTGCATTGTCTCGGCCATGGCCCGCAGCCGGTTGATGTCCTGGGGCACGCAGCCGTCCTCGATGGCCATCCACTCAGAGACCTCCATACCGGACAAGCGGGCGGCTTCCTCGAGGGACAGACCGGCCGTCTTGCGAACCTCCTCGATGCAGGAGCCGAACAACCGGCCCATGCTCTGGCGGAGAAGATAGGAAGAAGGAAGGGAGGCAAACATCTTTTTCTCTGTGCTCATATACTTATGCTCCTGTTGGCCCGCATTGTCAAGTGATCAGGGCCACAACCACGTAAATTTGACTACACAATGAGTATGGAAGCGCGTGGACTCCTACCAAAGACAGGCCATCAACTATTCGGTCACCCGTGAGAAGGCGCCCGTATATACTTGTGAGCAGCCCCGATGCTCGAGCCTACTCCCGCAACAAGCGCGGCATCGCCGGCAGCCTGATCTGGATCAACTTCGACCGTCACGCTCTGTTGAACCTCGTGCAACAGTGCGCCGGCACCTTCGTTGCCGACATCGACGAGATCCGGCCTCAGTACGCCAGCACCACCAACGGCGGAGCCGTCTTCCAGTCCTCAGTCGTACGTTCTTCCGGCATACCCGCCAGTGCCACCATCAATGCCCTGGACACCACACTGACCTCCGCCGGCCAGAACGCCCAACTGGCATCCCCCTGGTACTCCGACCAGGTCCTGCCCTTCGATGTCACGCTCTCCGGCGCCAACGAGTATGGCGCCATGTGCGCGGCCAAGATCTACGGCCTGGAGATCCTCAACGAGGGTATGGGCGTTTCCATCGATGACGCGGTTACGGAGATGCAGGCCACGTTTGTGGCTCGCGTGGTTGAGCCCATGGCGGTTGTGGCCAGCCCATTCCAGACCAGGGATTTCCCTCTCGTGCCCTGTTTTGGAACCATCGAAAAGAACTACCGTCAGCGCGGAGCATACTCAGATATCTCCATATATATGAATCGCTTGCGCTGCATATTCCACGAGCTGATTGGCCGCCTTTACCGGCTTTACGCACCGGCGCCGGCCAGGCCTCGCTCACAACACCGCAAAACCGCGCCACAAAACCACGCCATCTGACTCCGGCATACCCTGAAAACCCCGCCACACGAGCCCTGTCCGTCCGCGGCTCTTCCCATCATTTCCGGGCCGGCATCTATCGTCTGTCTTGTCTGCTTGCTTGATTGCTTGCTTGTCTGACCGAGATCAAATCCCTTTTTTGTCCGGCGGCGCGGATCACATTCGATTTTGGACGATCGGTCTGTTAGCCTCATCCCTTGCGAAGGAATATGGCTCAGAGCAATACTCAGGTTCGATTTAGGTTGTCGGCTGCCCAGATCGCTATCCTCGCACCAGGAATCCATTTGCTGTTCGGATCCCATCAGACTCGTAAGCGCACAGGGATCCCACCCTTCGCTTATCCCTTCCGCATCTATCCGCCGCCCCGCGGCTTCGACCGCGGGCTCTATAACCAACCCTTCATGGACAAAATCCTCGCCCTCCGGGAAACTTTAAAAACCAAATCCCAAAACCCCCGCTGGGTGAGGATGGACACCTTCCAACTACGCGCCGCTGCTTTCGCCATTCGCGCTCACGTCGACTACGTGCGATTTTTGAGACGCAGACATAAGCGTGAGGATCCTGAGGTCAAAGCCAGGTTGCACATCGATGACAAGTCCATTGCTCAGTTAAAAGCGAAGTCGCATCGCGTGATCCGTTCGCTGGAACGCCAAATGAAAAGGGCGAATCGAGCTTTGATCACGGAAATTGGAAAGGAACAGTACGCGGCGCTCATGATTGCCTGGAAAGCGCATTTGCGATGGATGCGTTTGCATATCGCCTATTTCAAGCCTTGGGGGAAGCCGATTCGGGGCCAGAGAAAGCGGCAGCAGCAGAGTTTGGACGAGTTGATGGAGATGGCCACGCACGGTCTACGCAATGCTGGCTATCGGCCCCCTGAAGAAAAAGAACTGCGGCACATAATACGACTTTACGCCCGATACGCTCGAAGGGGTCGGCAAGGCCATTGGACAATCCGATTTCTGCTAGGCAATAGAAAAGACTTCAACAGCACGTATCATTTGGCACACTTTGTAATCGACCGTTCAAAACTTAAGGAGCTGTCTAAATCATGTCGACGAGGAAAAAAGTTGGAAAGATCGAGAAACGCATCAACCAGACTGCCCATCAGCGTGCCATGACACAGCCCAGAAGTTCGAGAGGCCTTAAGTGCTCTTCGAGCTTGTTGGAGCAACCTCAGTCCGTTGCAACGGGGCGAACAGCTAAACGTGTTGAAGGGCTTCAAATGTTCTGTGAGGGCGATCGCCAAGGAATTAGGGGAACCGGAGACAAATATCCGCAGGTACATCGCGCTAGCCAATCCGCCGGAAGCGATTGGATCGCAACGATGGAGCGCACCTGGGCCGAGGATGCCGAAGAGCAAAGCACAATGAGCGCTGTCGAACCTCCCTGTCGTTTTCCTTCCAAGATTCCGGCCAAGAAGATAGTGGGGCCCGTCATCAATGAGACCTCCCCGGCGCAGGATCATGCACACCCCTCAACAGCGCAGCAGACAAAGAAGATCGCTTCCCCTTTATCGACCACGGTCAAGGAGCCGCCGGTTGTAAACGGCCCAATGAGTCGGCAAGAAGTTCAAGTTGGAGAAGGCACCCCAAAAACTGGCCAACGTGATCCTACATGAGGCAGAGGGCACATCATTGACAAAGTGCAGCGATTGGAGGCAATAGCTGATCAAATGAAGCCGCGACGAGAATTCACCGCAAGATCGATGCAGCGGCAGGGTAAACCAGTGCCGCCAAAAGACCCTCACTGACCCGTCTCCTAAGCTTGGGAGAGCCTTTTGAAACAGTCGCCCCCGCTGTCTTACGTAACACTTTTCTAGCGATGGTTCTTTGCCCGCATTGCCGAATCCGGCAAGGTCACCCGTTTCCTGGACGGCCTCACCTTGGCCGTCCTGTTTCACGGCCTGAATTACCTGGGGCGCCTGAGTTCTTTGCCGGTTCGCGACCCGTCACTGTTTTGTATGCCTGGAATCTAGTGGCTGTTTTAGTGGCTGTTCGGATCGGATTTTTGTGCTGTCACCTGCAGCATTATGCAAATGAGATGTTACTTGTAAATATTGTATATAAAAGACTTATTAATCTTAGTGCAGTCTCTTGCAGCACGCTGCAATGTTGCTAGCGACTGACTACGAATCAGTAGGCCGGGAGTTCGAATCTCTCCGGGCGCACCACTTCAAACTCCGAGCGACGTCTCGGGCGAAAATAGTGAAGCTTCGCCTCAGATGTTTGCGCCGCCACCTCCCTGATCACCGACATCTGAACTCATTCGAACCAGTAGGCAACCGATCTCGCCTCCACGCTCGCGCGCGGAATGGCCTCTTCGGGCGCGCTGGAGTCCCGGAACGCCGTATGCGGAACGTGGCAAGGCTCGGTGGAATCCGTGTCGTGGCGCTTAAACACGAGCGCCTCCTCCGGCTGCATGTTCGAGTAATACAACCAACGATGCGACGGGTCATAGCGCAGCAGCAGCGCCTCTAAAGACCATTCCGGCTGGCCGGGCGTGTCGAACACTCCGTCCGCCGGCACCAGCACATGCGCAGCAACCGTCCGTGCATCGCAGACTGCCAAGGGCACATCCTGAGGGGCGCCGGAGAACGTGCGCCAGATGTTGTGTTGTGATGAGCGTCGTACCGTGCGGCCCGGCGGCGCCATCTGTTGCGCAAATGACCGCGATGCAGAGTCGCTCACATCGATATGGATGAAGCGGGCTACGGAGGAGTTGTCATGTTTGCCGGCCTCTGCCGAACGTTCAACGAATCTCAGCACCGCTCGGCCCATAACGACAACGTCGTCAGCGCCCGTCAGTGCGAGCATGAATGCTCGCACCTGTGGCAGATAACTCTGTGTCAGCTCCTCGGTATCGCGCCAGTTAGCGATGGATGCTGGAAAAGGTACGATCTCGATACCCTCATGGGCGAGCGTGGGCTGTGTCTGCAGTGTTCGCGCATCGCAGATATCGACCTGCCGAGGATCGAGCGGCAGGACATCACGCGAGTGATCGTTGGCGTAAAACCGCGGCCGCTCGGTTGAAGCAGCCACGTAGTTTACTTCGGCACGCACGGTTCGTGCCCCTGACACCCGTTCGGAACGGTTCATGATCCCCCTCCTTTGGCCAATGACGACTGCACCTATGAGTCAGGCCCGACGAGCCCAGCGCAGCGAAGGGAGCAGCTGTTTTTCGGCGGCCATCAGGGTGCTCAACACACGTCGAGCGCGTACACCGCTGGTGTCGGTCGACAACAACATCAAGTTCGACAGACCAAGAATCCCCTTCGTCCATGATGCGCTGTTCGGCGCCGGGCATAGGCCGGGCCTTCGAGCTCAAACGGCGCCTCCTGAGATTTAATTTGCTCCCGCACCTGGCAACCTGTCCAATCGTTTGTTGCCCTCAGTTCTGAGAGCCGGGGTCTATCACGCCGGTGATCTCGACGCGATTCCGGCCGAGGAATCGGTACGATATCGGGCTTTCCTTTGTCGATAGCGGGCGTGCACTTCAAAGGCAAAGTTGTCGAGTGCGTCATCGGGGAGCGGGTCGCCGTTGAAGGTGAGGGTGAGGGTCGGGAGGCCTTCTCGTTCGGCGGCGTGGAAGAACTGCGACTCTGTGATTCGCGTGGGCATGCACTCAAGTGGACCGACGTTAACGGCGGCATCGATGGTCCCTTGCTCGCCATTCATAGAGTGGGTGACCCAGGGTAAGTACAGCTTCGCCGCCAACATCGCCGGCCAGATAGTCTGAAGCGGCGTGGACAATCTCGGCAATCGCGATCGGTTCAGTGATGGGTAAGTGTTTGGCCATTGCCTGCCAGCCGGCGTGCTCGACTCTCTTCTTCAGAAAATCAAGGTTCTATCGAGGGCGGTTGGCGGGGTGAACCGGCTGTTGCAATGATCGACGTAATCAAACCATCCCTTGAGCGGCGCAAAGCGAACACGCATCCGGCGGGACTCCAGGCGGTGATGATGTCATCGTTGGCAAATGGGTCGTGGCGCACGTAGATTTCGCCAACCAGCAATACAACCGGCAAGTCGCCGGTTCTTCGATCCGCCGACCGCGAACCATCTCCGGGGACCTCAGTTCGAGGCATTGCCGCGAAGTCTTTGGCTGCCTCGACGAAGCAACCGGGGAATTCCGAAGAGGCGGCCGGTAAGAACCTCTGTGAGCGCCCTGACCGGCGATTGAATGATGCGCTGCTGAGCGGCGAGGAGTTGGTAGAGCTCACGGGTGCGCCGTGCGTGGATCCGGTTGGCCGCGCCATTGACTTTCTCAGCGGGGCGAACCAGCAGCAGTGCTTCGTGCAGCAGGTCATGGGCGACCATTCCCGAGAGGAAAAGGATTGTGAACCCCTGGGGCAAACCCGCGAGGTAGTTGGTTTCGCTGGGCGACACAAACCGGCAGCGGCCTCGCGCGCCAAATTCCTCAATCACGATCTTCTGCAGCAGGTGGTAGAGGCCAAGCCGGCAGGGCCCATTGGTGCGAGGCATCAGGAAGGCGAAACGGCGGCCGGGCTCCTTTTGCAGCTTGTCGATGAGGCGGCCGAGGGTGATGCTGATGGGGACACATTCTTTGCCGGAGGTGTAGCGGCGACCGATGTGGAGGGCGTCGCGGTCGCATTGCGCCAGTGCTTCAGCATTGAATCCCGCGGAGCGCAGGCAAGCGGCGCCAACCTCAGAGCAAGGGCCCATCCAGGGAACAAGCAGGGTTTCGTTCTGCTTGTCGATATTGGCGAAGTCGCAAGTGTCTTTCGTGAGGCTGGGCAGATCGCGGGGTATGCTGCCTGGTTCAGCTTTGGCGCGGTCCTGCGCGACACAATGCAGGAACGCTTCGATGCGGGTTTTGGTGCCGGCGTCGCCGGTGTGGCCATCCGTCTCGATGACAGCGAAGGGCTTGCCCTGCATCACGTAGCTGAAAAAGTGGAGATTGAAGCTATCGGGTCCGCAGGAATAGTTGCTGCAATAGACGCTGTAGATTCCGGGAGTGCGGCGGATTTCATGGGCAGCGCGGAGGAGGCGCTGGGCGTAGCCCCAGTAAATGCGCTGGAAGACCGGCACATGATCGTCCACTGGGTAGCAGTCCGCAGGTATGGCAAGCGTGCCCTGTTCGCGAAGAATAGAAGGCACGCTGGAGTTGAGGATCGGGTTGTAAATGGTGTAGGGGCGGCCGAGGACCACGACCGGGGTGACGTCATGCTCGCGACAAAACTGGAGGGCGCGGCGGCCGATAGCTTCGCACTGTTCAACGAAGCGAAATTGGGCAGCGAGACCGGCATGATATGCGGGTTCCCATGCATCGACGGCGCCGAGATCCTGGGCGAGACGCGCGCAGCTTGCGCGGAATTCTCGGGATTCAAGGCCGCGGGGGCCGATGTCGATCTCCGGCGAGAGCCACTGCGATGTTCCTTCGTGCGCGAGATCGTGTCGCAGGAGAAATGGAGCGGATTGAACGATAGGACAGACCCTCGCGTGAGGTTCGTCGACGACACGGAGTGTGCTGCGAAGAACGGGGCGAAGACGAAGTCTGCCGTTGGATTCGCGCATTGAAGAGGCAACACCGTGGAACAACTGCATGGGCGCACAGAAGGGTGCATTCGTTTGCTGGATGCCGCGCTTGAGGGTTGCTGGGTCCGTTCCGCTGAAGGTCGTGAGATTGAATCCGAGCGTGTGAAGGAAAGTGGCGAAGAAGGGCATCAGCTCCTTGAGCATGAACTCGTCGCTCAGCGCAATGGAGCGCGACGCAGGGATGGGCGTCAGTTGAGCGAGGAGAGAGGCGACGAGTTGTTCCCGTTCCTGAAATGGTTGCGGAGCAAGATCGGGGAGCTTGCGGCGGCGCGTGACCCGTTCATGGAGCGAGCATGCACCGCCCCAGGTAAAGGCTCCTGAAGCGCCTTCTACGCGGGTTTTCAGGCGTTCGATGCGGCAGTGATTGCCGGGCGCTCCGCAACCGACGGTCGCGTTGCAGATGAAGGTGGACCGCTGCTCGACCTGTGCGTCGAGGAAACGGTGCAAGTCCAGAGGTGGGTTCTGTCTGCCAGGCGAGGTCGGCGCGTGCCAGCAGCGCGATGCCGAGGGCGCCGACAGTGCCGGGGTTGGGTGGGACGATGACTTCGCTGCCCGTCTGGCGCACAACAGCGGCGGCGAGTGCGTCGGCGGAGAAGGGCATGCCCTGGCAAAAGATGACTTGGCCGACGGTGCGATTGCCTTTTACGCGGTTGAGATAGTTCTGGATGATGGAGTCGTAGAGGCCGGCGATGATGGTGTCCTGATGGACCCCGGCAGCGACGGCCTGGTCGATGATCTCGGCCATGAAAACGGAACAATGCTGGCCGAGGGAGACGCCTTCCGGTGCCCGGGCAGCGGCGCTGCCGAGCTGCTCGACCTGCGTGATGCCGGCGAATTTGCGGCCCTGCTCCTCAATGAAGGAGCCGGTGCCGGCGCTGCATGCCTCGTTCATGGCGCAGTCGATGACGCGGCCGTGTTCCAGGCGGATGTACTTTGCGTCCTGACCGCCGATTTCGAAGATCGTGTCAACGCGCGGATCGTAGTGGCAGGCACCCGCGGCATGTGCAGCGATTTCGTTCTGGATGAAGATAGCGGCGGGACCGTAACACTTGGTGAGAAGGGAGCCAACGATCTCGCGTCCGCTCCCGGTGACGCACGCTCCGCGAACGCGCTCAGTGCCGGCGGGGCTTTCGAGGAACTGGCGCCACAGGGCTTGTGCCGCCTCGATGGGACGGCCTTGTGTCTGGCGGTAGGCCTCCCAGACGGTTTCCTGCGTGGCCGCGTTGAGTGCCACGGCTTTGGCGCCGGTGGAACCGATGTCGAGGCCGAGGATGAGGTCGCGGACGTAGCCGTTGCGCGACTCCCATGGAACGGGAGGCATGCGCAGGACGCGGTCGAGATAGCCGGCCAGCGCGGGCGTTCGCTCCAGTTCGGCGCTTTGAGATCGCGCGAGGAGGCGATCGAGGGGCGGCGCGGGCAAGGCTTGTTCGGCGGCAATGAGAGCGGCGCCAAGGGCTTCCCAGTAGAGCGCCTCGGCGCCAGGGATGCGGAACTCGTAGCCGTGCTTCGCGAGACGAGACTGGAAGGTCGCCTGCACGCGCGGCGACTGGCTGACCCCTCCGATGAGGAGGACGGGATTGGGGCTGCGACCGGGCTTAACGAGGTTCAGGACGTTTTCGCAGACCGCGTCAAACAGGCCGGCGAGGATTTCTGCACGGTTCTCACCCTTGTTGGCGAGGTGGGTCATGTCGCTCTTTAGAATCACGGGACAGCGGCCGGAGAGCGTTGCGGGATGCTCCACCTCCGCGCAGAGCGCACTGGCATCCTCGACCGAGAGGGAGAAACGGCCCGTCAACTGGCGCAGAAAGTTGCCCGTGCCTTGCGAGCAGCGGCTGTTCTCGCGAAAGGCTTCGCGGCCGTTCGAATGCACCTCGAGAACCGAGAAGCCGTGGCTGCCTATAGAGACCAGCGTGCCGGCGGCATCGGGATGGAAGAAGTGGAATGCGCGGGACTGCGCCTGCTGGATGGGGACACGGGTGAGGGAAAACTGCTTGCTCAAGCGGCCCGTCGAAGCGGCGCCCGTCAGGGTTTCGCCTTCCCATTCCCGATACAACCGGTCGAGCAGCGATTGCGGATCTTTACCGTGCTCGATGCGAAATGTTCGCCGGATCTGGAAATGCCCCTTGGCTCGTTCGACTTCGACAGCCTTTAAGGTCTCGGCTCCGACGTCTACCCCGAGGAAGCGCCCGCACGTCTCTGCGTCGTCAAATGAAATGGCGGCCTCCTCACCCCCAGATTAGTGCTCCAGTCAGAAATCAATGTTAACTCCATCTGACCGAGCGCATCGGAAGCCGGAGTATCCCAGAGCGGTCGGTTGCTCAGGGAACTCCTTGGGCCGAGGCCGCGGGGCGTGGTTCAAGGCTCAACATGCACGACTAGAATTTGTACCTCAAGCCAAACTGGATCAGGCGCGGGTTAATAACCCCTGTACCCTGGTGACCGTATTGACAGCGTGCATGCTCGGTCATAAAATCCTACTACTTCATCAAAAGACAGAGAAGAGGCTGTGAAAAATTGGAAAAGAGTGCGGTTTCTCGTTCGCGAATACCGGGCCGGCCCGGCCATGCACGGGCTGGCCGAGGCGGCCTGCTATACCTGCTGACGTTTGCTTTTTAGGGGTAAGAGTTTCATTGAAACCGGCCGGTGAGGTTTGGATTTTTTACTCAGGTTCATCACTTGTTAAAGGAGTATAGCGATATGACCAAATGGCACGAACTACTGGAAAAAGACGGCAAGCCAACGCTCTGGCCTTATCCCATTCGCTACGATAAAGAGCAGGAAATCGAAACCGATGTCCTGATTATCGGCGGGGGTATCGCCGGGTGCTGGGCGGCGATCAGCGCCGCCAGAACCGGCGTTAAAGTGGCGCTGGTGGAAAAGGCGGATACCGTCAGGAGCGGTGCGGGAGGCCCCGGCTGCGATCACTGGTGTGTCGCACCGGCCAATCCCCATTCCAAGGTTGACCCCGATGACTGGGCCAAGCGACTTGTTGAGCATCCGATTCTTGCCCCAGACTTCCCACCCACCGAACCGCCGCCGCTTTCCTACACCAATGGCATCGGCACCCAGATTCAATGCCGCGAGGACTGGGATACGTTACTGGAAATGGAACAGATGGGTGGCAAAATCCGGGACACTGACGACGAATACGTGGGAGCCGAAGGCCGCTATGACGACAAGTTGATGTTTTCTCCTCGGATGAGCCGCGACCATGCCACCGAGGTGACTGTCCGCGTCTGGGGGACAACCTTTAAGCCCGCATTGAAGAAAGAGTGCCAGCGGCTTGGCGTGATAATTTACGACCGCGTCATGGTTACCAGCCTCCTGACAGAGGGAGGTATCCAGGGAGCCAGAGTAATCGGAGCTACCGGCTTTAACAACCGCACCGGCGAGTTTATGATCTTCAAGTCAAAGGCCGCCGTTCTGGCTACGGCCGGCAGTAATTCACTTGGGTTCCTGAGTACCGAGTTGGCCGGTTACAATACCTTCCCTGGCTCCCGGACTAGGACGGGAGACGGCGTGGCTATGGCTTGGAAGGCCGGCGCCGAGCTTACTCTAATGGAAGAGACTACGCCGCACAGGATCGGCACCGGGCTCAAGCATACCTGGTACGGCGGCGCCAGCGACGCCAGTCTCGAGGGTATCCAACAAGTCGACTCCAACGGCAAAAAACTGCCCTGGCCTTTGCAGGGATGGCCGGACGGCGGCGCTATGGGACCTTCTCCCGAAAACAGGCAGACAATCGTCGCGGGTGTCAAGGATGGCACTTACGCCCTGCCCTTCTTCGGCGATTTCCCCGCTATGTCCGATGTCGAACGCAGGGTTACCTGGAAACTTATGCTGGGCGAGGAGTCTACCACCCTGAACATCATCAATACTTATGAAAAAGCAGGCTTTGACCCGGCCAAACACCTGCTGATGAATTACAATATGATAGAAGGAGTTAGTCCGTCTAACTGGCTAACAGCGGGACGCGGCGGTCCCGTGGTCGACTGGGACCTGAAATCAACCCTCGATGGTTTGTACGTCGCTGGAGAACAGATGTTCTCCGCCGGCGACCACAGCTACGCCGCTTCGACCGGACGGTATGCCGGCAGAAAAGCCGCTGCCTACTCCAGGCAGATAGGCGAAGCGAAAATATCCAGAGACCAAATCGCTCTGGAGAAAGCCCGCGTCTACGCCCCGATCAACCGCAACAACGGCATCGAGTGGAAAGAACTGCACGCCGGCATTGCCCGAGCCATGCAGTACTGGTGCAGTGAATTCAAAACGGAACGCGTGCTTAACATCGGGCTGGATACCCTGAAAGAAATACAAGAAGTTTTTGTGCCCCGGTTGTATGCCCTCGACCCCCACAAACTCATGCGCAGTATCGAAGACCTGAGCCTGCTGACTCACGCGCAAATTATCGTCCATGCTTCCCTGGCGCGCAAGGCCAGCAGCAGTGCGCTGCCCTTCTTCAGAATCGATTACCCCGACATAGACCCGCCGGAATGGAACAAGTTCATTACCGTCAAGCTGGAGAACGACGAAGTTAAGACAGGCGAACTGCCCCTGAACTATTGGGGCAATATGAAAACCAACTATGAAGCCCACAACAAGGACTATACCGGGTCTATAACGGAAAATAGGGAGAACTGTCATGCCTAGTAAAGAAATCTATGCATTACCCAATGTTATCAGCCCGTCTAGTCCGGTAATTTTCGATCCCGATGCCTGTACTGGCTGCAACAACTGCGTGCAGGTCTGCCAGGTAGATGTCTTTATTCCCAACCCGGAAGAAGGCAAGCCCCCGGTCATCTTGCACCCGGATGAATGCTGGTACTGCGGCTGCTGCGCTACGGATTGCCCAAACCATGCCCTCACCTTTAACTGGCCGGTCCAGCAGCGAGCTTACTGGAAAGACAAGGTCACGGGGAAGGTC
>CAWHUK010000012.1:0-16065 GCA_963832535.1 uncultured Acidobacteriota bacterium | reverse complement strand
GGCGTCGGCGGTGACGGCCTGGGCGCAACCTCTGGCATTTTGCGCTCGATGAACTCCGGTTGCCTGCCATGCTTCTTTGCGAACTGGAAGTGAACAGGAACAACTCTGTTCTCCTGCTTGATGAAACCGTGCAACGGCTCCAAGCCGGAGATTTCCGAAGCCATGACAAGCGGCTTGGTCGCAATCTCCATCGCATACGATTTTCGGCTGCGTAGCAGTCCCATGCTGCGCGATTCCTTCAATCGCTCCACTTCAATTTCCCCGATGGCATCGGAAATCCACTTCGCGGCGCGCGGCTCGGTGGTCTTGAAAAACAGCTTGGTTGCGGGCTGGGAAAGCATGCGCCTCGGCGTCCTGGCCGTAGCGTTTTTCAAGCTGGCTGCGCCCCTGAAAACCCATATCGCCGACCTGGCTGCCGTGGTCACGGTGACTGACGACGGCGGCTCGTCGGGCCGGCTGCGTCAGGACTTCAACATGCTGCCGCCTGGCGACCTGCGCAATTGCATGGTGGCGCTAAGCGAAGAGGAAGACCTGCTTTCGCGGCTGTTTACGCATCGATTCAAGACCGGGAAGGCACTCAAAGGGCACAACTTCGGCAACCTGTTCGTGGCTGCGCTGACAGAGATCACGGGAGATTTTGCCCAGGCCGTGCAACTGGCTTCGAAGATCCTGGCCACGCGCGGGCGCATCTATCCGGCCACAACGGCAAATGCCACGCTGGTGGCGAACATGGACGATGGCTCCGTGGTGCGCGGCGAGACCAAGATCACAGCGAGCAAGCGCCGCATTGTGGAGCTGACGCTCGATCCGCCCAATCCGGCTCCGCTGCCGGAGACGCTGGAGGCCATCGAGCGCGCGGACCTGATCACGGTGGGACCCGGCTCGCTGTACACCTCACTGATCACCAACCTTCTGGTCGAAGGCATTCCTGCGGCGCTAGGCGCAGCGCGCGGCTTGCGCGTTTTTATTTGCAACTTGATGACACAGGCCAATGAGAGCCTGGACCTGACTGCCTCACAGCATATCGAGTGCATCTACGAGCACACCCGCACGTCCATCTTCGATTACGCCATCGTTAATACAGGGCGGTTCTCACCCGAGACGCTGGCGCGCTACGCGGCCGAGGGTGCGGCGCCGATCCAGCCGGACATTGACCGCATTGAGGCGCTGGGCGTGCACTGCGTTGCCGGCGACTTTGCCAGCGAGGAGAGCGTAGTGCGGCACGCGGCGGGCCGTGTGGCCGATGCCGTGCTGGAGCTGGCTAGAGCGAGCCACGGACAGCGGGACTGACGCGCTCTTTCGCGTAGCCGAGTTAATCAACCTCACAAGTCGTGTCTGGGGCCGAATTTTGGCGAGAATGAGCCGATCAAGCGGCGCTGCGGCGTAACGAATAATCGCCCGCCTTGGAAATTGAGAGCAGCGAAGACAAACCGTAGCCGGCTCTATTGCGTCTAAGCTGTTGAAACGCCGATGTTTTATCATGAAGACAGGCGCAGCTGCTCAGGTTCAGCGTATGCGCCCTGAAACGGAGACGAACTTTGAAATCTGAGCGATTTTTACCCTTGCTTTGCCTGGCCTGGGCAATTGCGCCGTGCATGGCCCAGAACGCGCTTACGCCCGGCGTAGTACGCGCCACGCTGAAGAACGGAATGCGCGTGGTGATTATCCCCAACAAGCTGGCGCCGGTCGTCACGGTCGAAGCGAACTTTTTGGTGGGCGGAGACGAGACGCCGGCCGGCTTTCCGGGCATGGCCCATGCGCAGGAGCACATGGCGTTCCGCGGCTGCGCGGGCATGACGGCCGATCAAACGGCGGCCATTTACGCGCTTCTGGGCGGCGAAGACAATGCGGACACACAGCAGAACATCACGCAGTTTTTTGCCACCGTTCCCTCAACCGATGTGGACGTGGCGCTGCGCGCGCAGGCCGCGTGTTTGAGCGGCATTGACGATTCGCAGGAGCAATGGGCGGAAGAGCGTGGCGCCATTGAGCAGGAGGTACAGCGCGACCTGTCGAATCCGGACCTACAAATTCATCGACCGCCTGAACAGCGCGATGTTCGCCGGCACGCCATACGAGCACGACCCGCTTGGCACCAGGAGCTCGTTCGACGCGACGACCGGCGAGATGTTGAAGTCTTTCTACGAGAAATGGTACTCGCCCTCCAACGAGATTCTGGTGGTGGTGGGCGATGTCGATCCTACGAAGACGATGGCGGAGATCAAGGAGCTTTTCGGCGGCATTCCCAGTCATCCCCTGCCGGAGCGGCCGGCGATCCATCTTGAACCGTTCAAGTCAGACACCTTCACCATCGACAGCAACCTGCCTTACATTCTGGGATTCATCGCTTACCGCATGCCGGGCACCGACTCGCCCGACTATGCGGCCACGCAGATTCTGATCGACGTGTTGACCAGCCAGCGGGCCGATCTCTACGGGATGGTTCCGGCGGGCAAGGCGCTGGCCGCGGAGTTCGTCCAGGCTGAGGCCTATCCGAAGGCCAGTGTTGGCCTCGGGCTGGTAGCTTTGCCGGCGGGCGGCGATGCAGCAAGCGCCATTGCCGAGATGCGGCAGATCATCGAGCGTTATGCGGCCAACGGCGTGCCGGAAGATCTGGTGGCGGCAGCCAAGCGCAGTGAAATTGCGCAGGCTGAGTTCCAGCGCAACTCAATTCCGGGGCTGGCCAATGTGTGGTCAGACGCCCTGGCCGCCGAGGGAAGAAACTCGCCCAGGAGGACATCGACGCTATCGGGAAGGTAACGCTCGCCGATGTAAACCGCGTGGCGAAGGAGTATCTGCTCGGCGCGAGCACCATTACGGCGACGCTGATGCCTGCGCCCAACGGCCAGCCGGTCGCCGCCAAAGGATACGGCGGAGCGGAGCAGGTGACCTCAGCGCCCACCAAGCCGGTGGAATTGCCGGAGTGGGCCAAGGGGCCGCTCGAAGAGATTAAAGCGCCCACGGACTACGTCCCGGTCTCTGACTCCACGCTGCCGAACGGCATCCGGCTGATTGTTCGCACCGATACCACCAGCCCCACGGTCACAATGGTAGGCGAGGTGAAGCATAACTCCGACCTGCAGACGCCCCCCGGTGAGGAGGGGCTGGGCGACGTCCTTGACGATCTCTACTCCTACGGAACGCAGACGCTGGACCGGCTCGCATTTCAGAAGGCGCTGGACGACATCGCCGCCAACGAGAACGCCGGTTTCCAATTTTCGCTCACAGTTCTGAAGGAATATTTCTCGCGCGGCGTCGAGCTGCTCGCCGACAACGAGCTGCATCCGGCGCTGCCGGAACAGGCATTCACGGTGACGCAGCAGCAGACCGCGCAATTTGTTGCCGGTCAGTTGCAAAGCCCCGGCTATCGCGCCTCCCGCGCTCTCGATGTGGCGCTGGTTCCCGCGGGCGATCCCACGCTGCGGCAAGCCACTCCGGCGACGGTGTCAAAGCTCACGCTCGACGAGGTGAAACAGTTCCACGATGCGACCGTCCGGCCCGATCTCACGACCATCGTCGTGATTGGCGACATAACACCCGAAGAGGCCCGGCAGACGATTGAGAGGTGGTTTGGCACCTGGAAGGCGTCAGGCCCCAAGCCCGACACCACGCTGCCGGCGACCCCCGTGAACAAGAGTTCGGCGGTGAATGTGCCCGACGCCCAGAGCGTGCAGGACGAGGTGACGCTGGCCGAGCAGCTCAACCTCAACCGCTTCGATCCCGAATATTACCCGCTGGAACTCGGCAACCATGTGCTCGGCGGCGGATTCTACGCCACGCGGCTGTATCACGACCTGCGGCAGGTGAATGGGTATGTTTACAACGTCGGCGTGAGTCTTGACGCCTCGAAGACCAGAGCGACCTATCAGGTGCGGTACGGTTGCGACCCCGACAAGGTGTCGAAAGCGCGGGCCCTGATCGTCCGCGACCTGGAGCAGATGCGGACTGAGGATGTGTCACCCGCCGAGCTGCACCTGGCCAAGGCGATGCTGCTCGGCAGATTCCGCTGAGCGTCTCAAGCGAAGACGCGCTTGCGGGAGGATTGCTGCAGCGGGCCGTGATCGGCTTGCCGCTGGATGAGCCGGTGGTGGCAGCACGGAAGTATATGCAGATCACCGCGGACGACATCAAGAATGCATTTGCCAAGGCAGATCGATACGGGCAACCTGGTGCAGGTGGTTCGCGGCCCGGCGCCGCAGTAAGCCGGCCGCGTCTCCGCGGTGCGCCTGAACTGCCCGCAAGCGGCGAAGATGTCGCGGCCGCGTCAATCTTTGCCGCCATTATGGTATCTTTTGTGCTACCATTACTAAGTGATCGAAATCCGGCAGTACGTTGACCGGTTGGGCCGTACTCCTTTTCTGAAATGGCTCGATGCGCTGAGTAATCAGGCGCAGGCACGCGTAGCAAGGGCTCTCGAACGTTTGGAGCACGGAGACCTCGTGAGGGAACATGGCACTAACAACGAGCTTTAATGACACGCTGAGAAAAAGGCTGCAAGAGAGCGCTGGATTTCGCCGCGCGCTATTGAAGGAGGCGGTGGGCTGCATGATTGCCGGAGACGTGGAGACGGGGAAGTCTGTTTTGCGCAAATACATCAACGGCACCATCGGTTTTGTAGGGCTCGGGGAGGCGCTGGGCCGCTCGCCCAAGGTGCTGATGCGCATGTTCAGCGCCAAGGGCAATCCGCAGGCGAAGAATTTGTTCGAGATCGTCGCGTACTTGCAGAAGGCCGAAGGGACCAGGCTGGAAGTCGTGAACCGCGCGGCGTAAGCCCCCTTTGATGTCTCCGAATCACTTCTTCAAAGCCGCGACGATCTGCTTGAACAATGGCTCAACTGTATTCCCTCTGGATATGTGGCCGCATTGGGGATTCCTCAGAAACTGAATCTCCTCGATGCGTCGGTCCTCGTTGATCCAGAGGCTCCTCGCTCTCATGCCTACTACTAGGACCCTCTTGTCAAGCATTTGCTTCACTAGTTTAGCGGAATAATCTTGCGACGGACACTTGCACCTGCGCCCCGGAAAGCGAATTGAGTGATAGGGGAACCATTCGATGACCATCATTCGTTGTGACAATCTCCTTAGGTCACCTCCGAGCGCGTCTTGAAGCTGCGGCGTTCTCCTGAGCCACCACTCACCTGCTCCCGTTTTAGAGAAGACTGGATTTAGCGGATAGAACGGATACCCGGTCAATTCGTGGCGGAGATTGGAAAACATAGCGGCGCAAAGTTCTTTGTTCCGCTTGTATTCTTCTTCGGCACCATCGCGATGTCCTGGATTCTTCCCGAGAAATACGACCCTTGCTGTCTCTGGGTTGCCAATGAAGGGCTCTGGTATGGATTTTGATTCAAAGCGCGTCTGCGCGCTTGCGCACTTGTTGTGATCGCAAACGCAGCCTTCGTCGATATCAAGCACGTATTCGGGCCCGTCCGAAGATAATTTCAGCCAAGGATTCTCCATAGCAAAACTCACCCCTCCACCGTCCGCTTCAACTGTCCGCAGACGGCGAAGATGTCGCGGCCACGTGGCTGGCGTACCAATGCGAGAGCGCCTTCGGTGGACAGGCCACGGCTCATTCGGGACTCTTTCGACTTTCAGCCACTAACACCATCGGCTCCTGGTTCGGGAAGGTCGCGATCATCGTCAGTTGGCCGCCCAGCGCTTCTATCGACCGGCGCAATGTGGAGAGACGGGGGTCCTTCCGCTTTTCCAGACGCGATACCTGCATCTGCTTGACCCCCAGAGCTTCAGCCAGCTTGGCTTGGCTCACCTTCTGGCTCTTGCGCATCTGCGCCAAGGTCACACGCCGGTCGATCTTTTGCAATAGCTCCTGCCCCCTGGCTTCAATCGCCCTGCGCCGCTTTGAGGGGAGGGCCGCCATCACGTCATTGAGCGGAATGGTTCTGTACATCGTCATTGCTCCTTGAAGTTAAGATTCTCAAGATGCTCCTTGAATCGCTTATCCGCTTTGGCGATGAGCCGTCGATAGAATGTGGGCTCACTCCCTCCGGACTTGTCGCCCGCTACCAGGAGAATGCCGCTTCGCCGCGGGTCGAACGCGAAGGCCACCCGCCATGCGCCACCAGAAGCCCGGAAGCGAAGTTCCTTCATGTTGGCGTAGCGAGAGCCGTTCAGGGTATCGACATCCGGCCGTCCCAGGGCCGGGCCGCGTTCACGCAAGGGCACGAGCATGGAGAGCAAGGCATCCTGCGCCGCCGGTGGAAGTTCATCGAACTCGGTCTTGAAGGCCGGGTGGAACTCGATACCCCAGGTCACATATAGATAATGCGCTATAACGCATAATGCGGTCAAGCGCATTTTGAGAGCTCTAATCGCTAATCGGCAAACTCCTCATCCTTCCATCGTGCGCTTCAACTGGCCGCAGGCGGCGAAGATGTCGCGGCCGCGGGGCTGGCGCAGGTAGACCGGAATTCCCTCCCCCGCCAATGTTCGCTGAAATGCTTCGACGGCTTCGGGTTTTGGCGTGGAGTACTCGATGCCGGGGCCTGGATTCCATGCAATCAAGTTCACCTTCGCGGGCAGGCCGGTGCGGCGCACGAGCCGCGCCACTTCACGGGCGTGTTCGGGACGGTCGGTGACGCCGCCCAGCAAGACATATTCAAAGGTGATGCGCTCGCGCGGGCGCAGCGGCACGCGGCGAACTGCGTCGATGACTGCCGCAATCGGCCACTTGCGGTTGATGGGCATAATCTCGGCGCGGATAAGATCGTTGGGCGCGTTGAGGCTGATAGCGAGCTTAGGGCGCAGGTCGAGCGGCTCCTGAGCGAAGCGCTCAATGCCGGGCACGATGCCGGAGGTCGAGACCGTCATGCGCTGCGGGCTCAGGCCCACTTCGCGAACCAGCAGCCGCACCGAGGACATAAAGTTGTCGTAGTTCAAAAACGGTTCGCCCATGCCCATGAAGACCAGGTTCACGCGATCGCGGCCAACGCGGACAGCATTGTGCTCGAGGACCGCAACCACCTGACCAGCGATTTCACCGGCGGTCAAGTTGCGTTGCAAGCCGAGTTTCGCGGTGAGGCAGAACCGGCAATTGACCGCGCAGCCCACCTGGCTGGAGACGCAGATCGTCGCCCGATGCCAGTTCTTAGCCTCCTCTTCGCTGCTGTCGCCTGCCTCACCGCCGTCGCCTTCCGGCATCCAGACGGTCTCGACAGTCAGGGGATCGTGCGGACCGCACTGCACGAGGTAACGCTCCGTGCCATCGACGGACTGAAATGCCCTTGCAATGACTGGACGGGCGACTTGCCAGCCCTCAGTGGCCAGCCTTATGCGCAAGGATTTAGGTAAAGTAGTGATTTCATAAATGTCGTTAAGCCATTGACTATACATTGCATTAGAGAACTGTCTACCGCGCCAGGACGGCTCGCCGATTTCCACCATGCACGCCGCCAACGATTCGGCATCCAAACCAAAAAGAGGCCTCCTGCATCCGCCGGGCTGGCTGGAAGCGTCTAATGAAACGAGTTGATCTGAATTCTCTGGCATTGCGGGACTGGCCTAGAGTATCTTAGCTGTTATCGTTGCCCCAGCGGTGACGGCTCAACCTGATCCGCGCGACTTCCTCCCCGGTAACCGGCGCACGGTAGACGCCCAGTTGCCCTAGAATTGAATTACGATCGGATGCCGATGAACGCCGAGCGAAACCTTCGCCGCACTGTATTGCCGAACGGCCTGATTGTGCTGACCGAGCGCATGGACCATCTGTGTTCGGTGGCAATGGGGGTTTGGATCAAGTCGGGCTCGCGCTGCGAGGCCCCGGAAAGCAACGGCATCTCGCACTTTGTGGAGCACATGCTGTTCAAGGGCACTCGTTCGAGGTCGGCGCAGCGGATCGCGCGAGAGATGGACTCGATCGGCGGCAATCTGGACGCCTTTACCAGCAAGGAAACCATCTGCTTCAACGTGAAGTCGCTGGCGGACCATGTGCCTATCGCACTGGACGTGTTGACCGACATGGTGCTGAACCCCATCTTTGCTCCGCCCGATATCGAGCGCGAACGCGGCGTGATCCTGGAAGAGATCAAGATCGACGAGGACAATCCGGACGTGTTGGTGCACGAGTTGTTCACGCAGAGCTTCTGGAAGGGGCATCCGCTGGGCAAGCCGATCCTGGGCACGACGGAGACGGTGGGCAGGCTGGACCAAGAGCAGCTATTTGCGTATCACAGTGATCGGTTTCACGGCGGGAATATCGTGTTTTCCGCAGCAGGCCACCTGGACCACGACCAATTTACGGAGGCTATGGCGGAGAAATTTTCCGCACTGGCAGGCGGCGAGACGCTGCATGAACTTTCGGCGCCCGCACCGAGCGCACGCATTATTCTGCGCAATAAGAAGGCGCTGGAGCAGGTGCAGATCTGCCTGGGCGTGCCCGCGCCCCCGATTACCGATGAGAAGCGCTACGCGACGCTGATCCTGAACACGGTATTGGGCGGTGGAATGAGTTCGAGGCTCTTTCAGACCATCCGCGAGGAACGCGGCCTGGCTTACTCGGTGTACTCCGACCTGAGCCCGTATCGCGACACGGGCAACCTGTGCGTTTACGCGGGCACGTCGGCGGGCAAGGCGCTGGAAGTGGTGGATCTGATTCTGGCCGAGTTCCGCAACCTGAAGGAGACTCCGATCGCAGCAGAGGAATTGATGCGCGCCAAGGACCAGTTGAAGGGCAACATTCTGCTTGGCTTGGAGAGCTCGAACTCGCGCATGGCGAATCTTGCCCGCCAGGAGATGTACTTCCACCGGTTCATGTCGGCCAACGACGTGATCGCCCGCATCGACGAAGTGGACGCCGGACAGGTGCAGACGATGGCGCAGCGCCTCTTCCAGCCCGAGAGCATCGCCGTCACCCTGCTTGGGCGGTTGGACGGCGTAAAGCTGAACAGGACAAGGCTCAACTGTTAGCTTTTAGCCTTTAGCTCCTAGCTCTTTGTGCCCTGCCGTACGTTTAGCCAAGAAGACTCATCGCACATTACGCTGAACACCGGGATTTCGATCCCCCTAGCGCAATGCAGGAGGTTTGGCGATACATCGACATCACAAAATTCTTATCGCTCCTCGGCACTCACGCATTGTTCTTCGCAAGAGCAGACCGGGTCTCCGAGGCGTGGGAAGGAGCGTATACCTTAGAGAATTTGCGTCGCCGCCCAGACGTGTTCGGTTGCACTAACCGAGGCGAAGAATCGTCAGAGAGACTGTCGCACCTGTCGGCGTTTCATCGATCAATGGTGCTCCACACTTTTCTGAGTTGCTGGCACCTGAGCGAGATTGAATCGGCGGGAATGTGGCAACTATATGCCCCGCGTGGCGGCGGCATGGCAATTCAAAGCACCTTTGATCGTCTCGTGAAATCATTCCCTAACGATGATGATGGTCTTTTCCAGGTGCACATAGGAACGGTCAAATACATTGATTATGACCAAGATTCAATTCCCGAAGGCAATGCCTTCGCGCCGTTCCTTCACAAGAGGAAGAGTTTTGAGCACGAGCATGAGGTAATGGCTATCATTCAGCCGATTTTTCCAGGCGGCGAGGCAATCACTGATAGTCAGCCGTTCGCCGACGGAGTTCTGGCAGAGGTGGATTTGGGCGTGCTGATGGATCGTGTCTTCGTATCACCGACTGAGTCGCAATGGTTTTTCGAGCTGGTTGGAAATATATCTGCAAAGTACTGCGTTAACGCGCCGGTTCACCGTTCCGACCTGGCGCGTGATCCAATCTATTAGTTTTTGGCTATTTCCGGCTCGTGCATCAGCGCCTGACGGCGCGAGCTCATCGAGAAAGCTCTGGTCGTCGATGAGAATGCCTCCCGGTCTGGCACGGAAGTCGATTTGGCACAAACCCAGCTAACAGCTAATGGCCAAAGGCTGCCTTTCGAGCGTCCCATTTCCCTTTCGCGTCTATACGTTGTAGCATTTTCACGAATGGCCTGCAGACGCCGGCCTGCTCCACGAGGCGCTAAGTCCCATGAATCGGAAGTTTTTCTTCTCCCGCCGCAATTGCGCACGCCGTTCCACCCTTCCCGATGGCTTTACCCTGATGGAACTGCTCATCGTCATGGCGATTATCGTGATTCTTCTGCTCATGGTCAGCGCCAACGTCGGTCTGGTGATGAAAAAGGCCCACGAAACCTCTGCAATCCATTCCATGAAATCGATCACCACGGCACAAATCCAATACCAGTCGGATTACCCCAGCGTGGGATTTGCCTGTACGCTTGCCGCTCTTGGCGGAGATCCCAGCGCCGGCCCGCCAACTCAGGCAGCTTTGCAGATGCTTCCTGCCGACCTGGCCTCGGGCGATAAGTCCGGCTACATCTTCACCATCAAGTGCTCCAAGTCGGCGATCAATGGCACCGACCGCGCAAACGGCTATGAGGTGACGGCGGTTCCTGAAGCCGTGGGCAAGTCAGGAGATCGCGGCTTCTGCAGCGACCAATCAGGCGCCATCAAGTTCGACCCAGCCGGCGGCACCAACTGCACCCAGCCCCTGCAATGAGCCTCGGGACACTTTTGCGCTGCGCCGGCCTCCCGCTCCTGGCTGGCGCTCTGCTCTCCATCTGCCTGTGCGCGCAAGTACGTTCGGCGTCTGCGCAGAGCCCCAGCGCGCAGGAGTTGGCGCAGCGTGTCGATCGCCATTATGACCAGTTGCATTCACTCAAGGCCGGCTTTATTGAAAATTACGCGGGGCTGGGGATGCAGCGGACGGAGAGCGGCACTCTGCTGCTGGTGAAGCCGGGCCGCATGAAGTGGGAGTACAGCTCACCGCCGGGCAAGATCTTCCTGCTCGATGGCAAATACGCGTGGTTCTACACCAAGGGCGACGCGCAGGTGCAGCGCATTCCGGCAAAAGAACTGGACGATCTGCGTTCCCCGCTGCGATTTCTTCTCGGCCACACAAATCTTGAGAAGGAAATGAGCAATCTGACTGTGGCCGCAGCGCCCAACGGCGGGTTTCTGCTCAGTGGGCAGCCTAAAGGCCAGGAAAAGCGCGTGTCGCGGCTGACGTTGACGGTGACTGCTGCGGGCGCAATTACCGTGATCGAGATCGAAGAGGCCGACGGCGCGCTGACACGGTTCACCTTTACGGGCGAGCAGCCCGATGCAACAATTTCGCCGCAAGTATTCCAGTTCACACCGCCGCCGGGAGTGCCGGTGGTGAATGCCATGCCGCCGGTGTAGAAGCATCCGGCCACCCAACCTTCCTTCAGACTCCCTCAATCGGGCCCGTCGCCGGCAAAGGTGATATGGCTCACTGACACGTTCTTCGAGGGGACTATCCTTCGCCTATCGAAGCACCGGGTCCCAAATTCAGTTCCTCGCAGGCCGAGAGGTGTGCCTGAAAAAGGAGCCTTCCCATGAAAAAAGCGATTCTTTGTCCCGTGGCTCTCTTGTTGTTTGCGTTTGCGCTGCACTCGGCTGCACAGGACCAGCAACCAGCCGCGCCCGCCCCCTCGGACCAGCAGCAAGCCGCTGCGCCAGCCAAACAGATGCCGCCCATGCCCGCAGCGCCTTCCGCGGGCAAGGCGATCATCTGCATCTACCGGCCAGGGGGAGCTGTCGGGTCCGCCGCTCATGACCACCTCTATGTCAACGGGGTCTATCTTGCCACGCTGCTCAACGGCGAATATGCCTGGGTTGAGGTATTGCCGGGCACGGTCGTTGTTGCCGGAGCGGCACGAATGTACTATGGACCCAGTATCATCATGTCCAGTGCCGCGGGCGTCAACCAGGCAAGAGGCGTGACCGAGAGAATTCGGCTTCAGGCCCTAGAGGGGAAAATTTATTACATGAAATGGTCCTCTGGGATGTTCGCCTCGGGCATCAAGGTGACGCCGGTCGATCCGGGGACCGGCGCCAAGGAGATGCACAAGCTGCATCCTTCCAAGCCCGCGAATACAGGCGAAGACAAAGGCGATACGTCTGCCGCGCCGGCGCCAGCCACAACTCCCGCGCAACCATCGGCAACTCCCGCGCAGCCCTGACGGCGCGCGCCGGGGATCGGGAATGAAGAACAAGCGCAGCTTCGTCATCCTTCTTGTGGCTGGAGTGTGCCTGCTGGCCGTTGCCGGCGCACAAACCCCAAGTCTCAAGGATTCCATCGCGCGGTACGAGCAGGGGGCCGCGAAGGCAAGGTCCGGTCACAAAACGCGTGAGTTGCTCCTCTATCTCAACCTCCTCGCCTCGGTCTATCGCGAGTCCGGGCAGCTGCAAAAAGCTCTCGATTGCCTCAACGAGGCGCTTCCCATCGAGCAGAAGACGAACAGCTTGCTTGGCCAAGCCATGACCTTCAATACCATGGGGCAGGTCTACACCGATCTGGGGCAGGAAGACAAAGCCGTGTCGTATCTCAACCAGGCGCTGCCTTTGTGGCAAACAGTCGGCCACCGCACCGGCGAAGCCGACGCGCTCACCTATATCAGCCGGGTGTACGAGAACCTTGGCCAGCATGAAGAAGCGCTCAAGAATCTGAACGATGCCATGGAGATCTGGCACGACATCGACAACCCAGACACGTCGGTGGCCGCTGAAGCCGCTCCGAGCGGGCCTTCGGGCCGGTTCGCACGAAGAACCGAAGCCGAGCGAGAGAAATTTACCGCGGCGGCCAACGTCAACATCGTCAACGCCAGCGCCATTGGCGAGGCTCGGACGCTCGACGGGCTGGGCAGAACGTACGCCGATGAAGGCCATGGCTTCGAGGCGCTCAAGTACTTCGAGCGGTCGCGTCCAATCTTCCAGCAGAGTGGCGAACTCGCGGGTGAAGCTCTGGTTCTGAACGACATGGGTCCGGCCTACGCGGAGGTAGGCCAAAAGCAGAAAGCCCTCGAGTCCTTGAACCAGGCCCTGGCCATCTGGCGCGAAATCGGCAGCCGCCAGGGCGAAGCGCTGACGCTCAACGACATCGGCCGTCTTTACCGCGACCTCGGCCAGCAACAAAGCGCAATGGACTACTACAACCAGGCATTGCTCATCTGGCGCGAGGTGGGCAATCGCAATGGAGAAGCTCTCGCCCTCAGCGACATCGGCCGCGCTTACGCCGACCTGGGCCAGCCGCGCAAGGCGCTGGAGTACGATGGTCAGGCCTTGCCCATCTTTCGCGAAACGGGTAGCCGCCGCGGTCAAGCCATGGCCCTGAACTACATGGGCAGGGACCACACAGATCTCGCAGAACCCACTGAGGCAATGGCGCTCGAGCTGCAGGCGCTGGAAATCTGGCGCGAAGTCAAGGATCAGCGCAACGAAGCCCAGGATCTAATGACCATTGCGTGGGCGTACTCGGCGCTTGAGCAACCTGAGAGTTCGCTGGTCAGTGCTCTCGCCGCCTTATCCCTGGCAAAGGCTGTAGCCGATCCGGAGGTCGAGGGCGCCATCGAGACCTCCCTGATGATAGGCTTGCGCAAGCAGCATCGCACTGAAGAGGCTATCTTCTTCGGCCTCGAAGCCGTCAACTCCTATCAGCTGATTCGGAAAAACATCACTGGGCTCGACAAGAGTCTCCAGGCCGGCTTCGCGCAATCCAAATCCGGCGCCTATCGCACGCTAGCCGAACTGCTCGTCGAAGCGGGCCGGCTCGGCGACGCGGAGCAGATTCTCGACCTCCTCAAGGAGCAGGAACTCAACGACCTGGCACCCGGTTCCACCCCGGGTCCCGGGGCTGCCATCGGACCCCTCAAGCCCTCGGCCGTCCAGCAGATGGTCGAATCCTTGCTGCCTGATCTCGAAAAGAAAGCGCGCGACATCGAGGAGTGGAAGCTCCAATCCGCGCAGTTGCAAGCCGATCCCGCGCGCACTGCCACCGGCGATGAGCAGCTGAAATCATTGGCTGCGAACCGCGAGCAGGCGAAATCGGCAATCCGCAATGCTTTCGACAATACCATCATCAGTGAGCTTGACAGGCAGTCCGCTGCCGGCGCCGCTCAAGCCGATTCAACACAAAGCTATCTGCAAAGCTCTCTTGCCAAGCTCGGGCGGAACGTGATGGGCATCCGATTGCTGCTCGGCCAAGATCACGCATACGCAATAGTTGTCACCGCCAATTCTCGCCAGAAGTTCGAGCTTCCCGCCTCTTCGGCCGATCTGCGCAGCAAAGCCTTCGAGACGCTTCAAGCCATCGATTCCCCCTCCACCGACCCACGGCCCGAACTCAATCAGCTTTACTCAATGATCGTGCCACCCTTCGAAAGCGCGTTGAAGTCCCTCGAAGCCACAAGCGGAGTGGATGGCAGCGTCCCCACCCTGTTGTGGTCGCTCGATGACGCATTGCGCTATGTGCCCATGGGCGCACTTTACGACGGGAACCATTACCTGGTTGAGCGCTTCCACAATGTCCTTTTCACGCCGGAGAGTTACGGCCATATCACGGACGCGCCCATCCACAGCGGCGATCCGCCCAAGGCCCTGGCCATGGGCCTGTCAAAGAGCTACGACGGGATGCCCGCGCTTCCCGGCGTCATTCCCGAGCTCGACTCTGTCGCCCGCGATCCCTCCGTCCCCGCCTCGCACGGGCCAATGCAGGGAAAGATTCTGCCCGACGAGCAGTTCACTCTGGCTGCATTGAGGACCGAACTCGGCTCGGACACGGGGTTTACCGTCGTCCACATCGCCAGCCACTTTGTTCTGATTGCCGGCAGCGGCGACGAACCCTACCTCCTCATGGGCGGCAATGAACTTGGCGAAGGCAAAGGATTCGAATGGAATCTCTCCGAAATGGAGAACTCACCCGTCGCCTTCCACGGAACGCGCCTGCTGACCCTTTCGGCCTGCAGCACAGCCAAAAACTATAAATCCCGCAATGGCTTCGAAATGGACGGCTTGGGGATGGTAGCTCAACAAAAAGATGCAGAAGCTGTCCTGGCTACACTATGGGATGTAAACGACCTGAGCACCAGCCGCATCATGAGCGACTTCTACGATCGCTGGGTCAAGAATCCCGCGCAGGGCAAGGCTGAGGCGCTGCGCCAGGCACAGCTTGCCTTCCTGCACGGCTCCGCCACTGCGACGCAAGCCAAAACCGGCCGCGGCTTCGAGTCCGTCGACCAAGCGTCGAGCCAAACTTCGAGCCTCGGCTACGCTCATCCCTATTACTGGGCGCCCTTCGTCCTGGTCGGCAACTACCAGTAGCACGCCCGGCCCGTGAAAGGCGCCCTATGACGATCTCATCGCTCCGCCTGCTTCCGCTCGCTGCCTTGCTGCTCGCAGCGGGTCTCTTTACCCCATGCGCTCTCGCGCAGGAGGAAATCGCTCCTCCCCAGGGCAAGGGTAACGTCGTTGTCTTCGTCTCCGGGATCGCCGGCCCCAAGCACGACAAAGCTCTTTCTGAAGCCATCGCTGCCCTCGGCTACGATGTCTACATCTGCGATGGCAGGCAACTTGCGAAGTCGCAGGGAGCTTCTCTGCGGGCTGTTATTCAGGCCGCTCAGCAATCGCCGCACGCCTTGCCCGGCAAAGTCGCGCTGGTTGGTGTTTCTCTCGGCGGCGGATTCTCGCTGGCCCTCGGATCGGAGTGGTCCGATCTGGTCGCGGTTGACATTGTTTGGTACCCCGCCACCGGCTTTGCCGCCAGGCTTCCTGGCTTCACCAGGCGCATGTCCGTACCGGTGCTGATGTTTGCCGGCGAATCCGATCATTTCCTGAATTGCTGCCTGATCCAGACAGCGCGCGCCATTGAAGCCAGCGCCAAGGCCAACAATGCCCCCTTCGAACTCGTGACCTATCCCGGAGCCGACCACGACTTCATCAAGGGTGGACGAAACTACGATCCCACAGCGTATGAAGATGCGCTGAATCGCATGGCGGCCAAATTGAAGGCGGGCTTCGCCGGCGAGAACAACTCGCCGGTTGGCTCCGGGCTGAATCTCGGTCACTAGACCTGATTAGGAGTTCACGTAAGGAATCCGAGAATGTGCGGGGTGCCGTCTACTTCTACCCCAGCAAGCAAAGTTCGCTTGCTCGTGACACCGAAAGGAAAACGGCACTTTTGAGTATCAACTCGCCCTACACCAATTCCTAATCCGGTGTAGAGCAGGGATCAGCTGTCCGGGGTCAG
>CAWHUK010000011.1:0-152087 GCA_963832535.1 uncultured Acidobacteriota bacterium | reverse complement strand
TCCAATACAAGATGAGCCTGAAGGAAGACTTTGATTCCAATACAAGATGAGCCTGAAGGGTCGGTCATGCTGGGTAGTGAACATCCGCATGGTTCGAGCAGAAGAGTTGAGTTTGGAGGCGATTGGCCGTTTTGTCACAGGCAGCGAGGACATCCGGTTTGAGGCCGAAGACCGCCAGCAGCTCTATGGCTGGGTGGAGAAGGTGTTGGTGGGACGGCAATACGCCCAACTAGGCAAGGTGGCACGGGGCCTGGTGCGGCGCTACATCGAGAAGATGACTGGGCTGAGCCGGGCGCAGATAACGCGGCTGATCGCGCGCTACGCGGCCAGCGGGCGGGTGCAGGTGACGGTCTATCGGCGGCGGCGCTTCGCCGAACTCTACACACGGGCCGACATCGAGTTGCTGGCCTCGGTTGACGAAGCGCACGAGATGCTGAGCGGCCCGGCCACAGCGGCGCATTCTGGAGCGCGAGTTCGAGGTCTACAAGCGGCCGGAGTACGCGCGCCTGGCTAGGATTTCCGTCGCTCACTTGTACAACCTGCGCCACCACCAGCGCTACCGCGAGCGGCTTCTCAACTACACCAGGACGCGACCCACGGCGGTGTCGATCGGCGAGCGGCGCAAGCCGCAGCCGCAAGGCCAGCCTGGATTTCTGCGCTTGGACACGGTGCATCAGGGCGATCAGCCGAACGGTGGGGAGAAGGGCGTCTATCACATCAACGCCGTCGATGAGGTCACGCAATGGCAGGTGGCCGGCGCCACGCCGCGCATCTCGGAGGCCTATCTGGAGCCGGTTTTGGAGCACATGCTGCGTCAGTTTCCTTTTCGCATTTTGGGCTTCCACTCCGACAACGGCAGCGAGTTCATCAACAAAACCGTCGCCCAACTGCTTGAAAAACTGCGCGTCGAACAGACCAAGAGCCGGCCTCGGCAGAGCGGCGACAATGGCCTGGTGGAGACCAAGAACGGCGCGGTCATTCGCAAACACATCGGCTATGGATACATCGATGCCAGCCACGCAGACCGCATCAACGACTTCTACCAGGAGTACTTGAATCCGTATCTGAACTATCATCGTCCCTGCGCTCAGGCGGACGTGAAGATCGACGAGAAAGGGCGCAAGCGTGTAAGTTACAAGCGCTATCAGACCCCGCTGGAGACCCTGTCGCTGTTGCACAAACCAGGACAATACCTGCGCCAGGGACTGAGTATGAACGCGCTCGAAAGGGTTGCCGCGGCCATCAGCGATACCGATGCGGCGCGGCGGATGCAGCAAGCAAAAGCCAAACTCTTTGAGCGGTTGCGGCGGACCGCGTAGGGTCGACGGCTAACAGGGCTGAGGAAATGGCGGTCTATGGAAAGCCCGGAAAACGATGATGCTGTTTTCCGCCCTTCCCACAGACCTTGGAAATCGCTCGCCGCGGGCATCGGGGAAGAAAGTTCCTCGGGAGCGATTTCCACATTCCCTCCGCCCCGGCTGCTAGCATGAATTAATTTAAAAATACGAAAGGACAAAAACCCGCTTCGCCGACCCTTCGCTTCCTTCAGGCTCATTCTTCAATTGGAAAAGACTCGCCAAACAAACTCTGCTGTCAAGCCGCTGGCGATCGCGTCGAAGTTCTTCTCTGCCCAGGCCGCAAACGGGATCGATGACCGCGCCCCATCGTCGAGGGCCGCGCTGCTCGACGAGGCGCGGACACTCTACTCAACGTTGCTCACTTTTCCGTTGGTGAATGTCACCTTCATGTCCTTGTAGTAATAAATCTTCTTTGCTCCCAGGTTGGCCATGCGCACTGGCTGTCCAAAGGCCGCGGTCACCTGGTCGATCGTCTGACCAAGAGCGATCGTCGGCGGAGGCGCATCGGCCGGCGGCGGAGGGGGCGCGATTGCACCCATCGGCGCAGGGGGAGGAACTGGCGCAGGAGCGGTTGCCTGTGCTCCGCCCTGGGCGCCTTGATTGCCTGAGGCCGGGACCACCGTCAGCACCTCCGCAATGGTTTGCAGAGCGACATCCACGGACGGGACTTGCTTCTTGTTGGGAAAGGGAATCTTCAGGTCGCCGTAATACCGTACATCGTCGTACGGATCGCTATAGAGCACGAAAAGCACGCCATCTTTTTGGACCTCGATGGCCGTCACCCAGCATTTTTCTTCCGGTACGAACTGTCGATGCGGGTAATCGTTGGCGGTGGTCCCTTGTTGCGATTTCATTCCGATCATCAGGTCCTTGCCGAAACCACCCCAGCCTTGGATGATCCTCCCTTCCCTGTATGTGTTCGATGGCGGCGCCGGCGCGGTTACGGCATACATCACCATTCCTGGCTTGTGTATTGCCACCACATCCCCGGCTGTGACGATATCGGAACGGTCGGCTGCGGTCGTCGTCAACTTGAATTGCGAGTTGAGCTTTTGCTGAATCGCAGCAGTATCGCCGGACTGCGCAGCGAGCGAAAGGCCGAAAATCGACAGAGTGAAAGCGATTCCAGCCGCAAAAAACCTCTTGCTGGGTGACATGAGTCACCTCCTCCTGGAGAACCGGCGTAAGTGTAGCAGAAGAGTTCGCCGGGCAAGTCAAAACGACGACCAAACTCTGCGGTTTTTTCTTTCATTCGGCTCTTTGAGCAAGCCTAAGAAAGAGTGGCACTTAGCCGCTTCTTCCTGGGCGTGCGGCAACAAACCCGTCCCCGCCTCCCTGCATCTCTAATATTGTCGCCCTATGGCAAACCTGGGCGTTTGTTGTGCGGCCCGCTCTCGATCATTGCTTCGACCGATTCCGGTCGTATACTCGCCGTTGAGGATTGAATGGCCATGAAGCTGCGCGATGGCCGCCAGCGCGTCGTAATTGAGGATGTGACCCCGCAGATTGACTGGGGAAGTTATCCGATCCGGCGCGTTTCCGGCGAGGAAGTCGTGGTGACTGCGGCAATATTTGCGGACGGTGAAGATCATCTGGCTGCGCGCGTGCTTTACCGGCACGAGAGCGAATCAAGTTGGCGCTTTGTCCCCATGCAGGCCCTTGAGAACGACGTTTGGAAAGGGGTCTTCACGGTCGATAGACTTGGCTCGTGGAGATACACGCTGCTGGGATGGATCGACCACTTCGCCACCTGGGCCAGCAAGTTAAAGAAGCGTCTTGCCGCGCAGACCGATCCGGAGGTTGCCGATGCCGTTCTGGCGGCAATGCGCGAACCAAATGCAGATCTCAACAATGCAGATCTCAACGTGGGCTCGAATCCTGTAGCGCAGGATATTCCGCTCGCGCTTTTTTCCGGCGCCATTCTGGTGCGCGAAGCAGCATTGCGGGCGCAAGGCAGCGACGCCGCCCGGTTGCGCAAGATCGCGGAGCATTTGGAGCGGCTGGCAGGCCAAAAGCGCTCGCTCTATGAGAATCCTTGCGATGAGGAACTCGAGCGCCTGATGGCGCGCTATCCAGACCTGACGCACGCCACGCAATTTGAAGCGGAACTGCCGGTCTGGGTCGATCGTGTCCGGGCGCGGTTTTCTGGCTGGTATGAGCTGTTCCCGCGGTCGGCCTCGCCGATTCCCGGCGAGCACGGAACCTTCAGGGACGTGGAGCGCCAGTTGCCTGAGATCGCCGCCATGGGCTTCGACATCGTTTACCTTCCGCCCATTCATCCCATCGGCCGAGCCTTCCGCAAAGGGCCAAACAACGCGACGGTTGCGGCGCCGGACGCACCGGGCAGTCCGTGGGCCATTGGCGACCGGGGCGCAGTGCCCTGCGCGCCATTAGGCGCAGAGGTTGCCGGCGATTGCGGCGGGCATAAGTCGATTCATCCCGAGCTTGGCACCTTCGCTGACTTTGAGCGGCTGGTGCAAGCGGCCAAGTCGCGAGGGATGGAGATCGCCCTGGACATTGCATTCCAGTGCTCGCCCGACCATCCTTGGGTCACCGAACATCCGGAATGGTTTCAAATTCGGCCCGATGGTTCGATTCAATATGCAGAGAACCCGCCCAAGAAGTATCAGGACATTTATCCGCTGAATTTCGAATCGCCCGGCTGGCGTGGTCTTTGGGACGAGCTTTATTCTGTTTTTGAATTCTGGATCGAGCGCGGCGTGCGCGTGTTCCGCGTGGATAACCCGCACACCAAGGCGTTTCCGTTCTGGGAGTGGTGCCTGAGCCGACTGTTCGCCAAATACCCTGACGCGATCTTTCTGGGCGAGGCATTTACGCGCCCTCATTTGATGTACGGGTTGGCCAAGCGCGGCTTCACGCAGTCGTACACGTACTTTACCTGGCGTAACAGTAAATCCGAGCTCGAAAGCTATTTGGAAGAGATTACGCGCCCGCCGATCAGCGAATTTTTCCGGCCGAATTTCTGGCCTAATACGCCGGACATTCTGCACAAGACGCTGCAGGAAGGGGGGCGTCCGGCCTTTATGCACCGCCTGATCCTGGCCGCGACTCTGTCTGCAAACTACGGCATCTATGGCCCCGCATATGAGCTTCAAGAGAATGCCCCCGCTCGGCCGCCGGCCGGCAAGGGCGAGTCGGAAGAGTATCTCGACAGCGAAAAATACCAGATTCGGCAGCGCGACCGGAATGCGCCGGACTCGCTGGTGCCGCTGATCACGGCGCTGAACCGTATCCGCCGTGAGAACCGGGCGTTGCAGTCGAACGCCTCGCTGCATTTCCATTCCATCGATAACCCCAATCTGATCTGCTACTCGAAATCGACGCCCGATTTCGAGAACACGATTCTGGTCGCCGTCAATATCGACTCCTTCAACGAGCAGACCGGCTGGACGAATCTCGACCTCGATCAGATCGGCGTTTCCGCCAACGGCAGCTTCCAGGTTGAAGACCTGCTCAGCGGCGCGCAATACACCTGGCGGGATCGCAACTACGTCGCGCTGCGGCCGGGCATTCAACCTGCACATATCTTTCGCGTGAGCCGCATGCAATGACCGCGCGCTCTGGGGAAATACGCAACCGAACTGCCGGGAGAGCTGAAGCGTGAAAAAGATCGCCAGCGCCACCGATCCTCTCTGGTACAAGGACGCCATTATCTACGAACTGCACGTGCGCGCCTTCGCCGACTCGAACAACGACGGAATCGGCGATTTTCCGGGGCTGCTGTTGCACCTCGATTATCTCGAGGACCTGGGCGTCACCTGCATCTGGCTGTTGCCGTTCTTCCCGTCTCCTCTGCGCGACGACGGCTACGATATCTCGAATTACACCGACGTAAATCCGTCCTACGGGACGCTGAGCGATTTCAGGGCCGTGCTCGATGCGGCGCATCAGCGTGGGATGCAGGTGACGATCGAACTGGTGGTCAACCATACCAGCGATCAGCATCCCTGGTTCAAGGCTGCGCGCCTTGCCCCCGCCGGATCGCCGCAGCGCGATATGTACGTGTGGTCCGACACCGATCAGAAGTACAAAGACGCGCGCATCATCTTTACCGACGCCGAAAAATCAAACTGGACCTGGGACGAGACGGCCAAGGCCTACTACTGGCATCGCTTCTTTTCGCACCAACCCGACCTCAACTACGATAACCCGCTGGTGCTTGAAGAGATATTGAAGGCGATGCGTTTCTGGCTGGATATGGGAGTCGACGGGCTGCGCATGGACGCCATTCCATATCTTTGCGAACGCGATGGGACCTCGTGCGAAAACCTGCCCGAGACACATGCGGTGGTCCGCACGCTGCGCGCCGCCATCGATGCGGAGTACGCCAACCGGCTGATTCTTGCCGAAGCCAACCAGTGGCCGGCCGACGTGCGCCCCTATTTCGGCGATGGCGATGAGTGCCACATGGCCTTCCATTTTCCGCTCATGCCGCGCATCTTCATGGCGCTGCGCCAGGAAGACCGGCTGCCCATCACCGACATCATGGCGCAGACGCCGCCCATCCCCGACACCTGCCAGTGGGCGTTGTTCCTGCGCAATCACGATGAACTCACGCTGGAGATGGTGACCGACGACGAGCGCGATTACATGTACTTTGCGTATTCGGCCGATCCGCGGATGCGCGTCAATGTCGGAATCCGGCGGCGGCTCGCGCCGTTGATGGACAACAATCGCCGGCGCATCGAGCTGCTGAATTCGCTGCTGCTGAGTTTTCCGGGCACGCCGATTCTGTATTACGGCGACGAGATCGGCATGGGCGACAACATCTATCTCGGCGACCGCAACGGCGTGCGCACGCCGATGCAATGGACCTCCGATCGCAACGCCGGATTTTCGCGGTGCGATCCCGCGCGGCTTTACTTGCCGGTGATCATGGACCCCATCTGCGGCTACCAGGCCGTGAATGTGGAAGCGCAGCAGAGCGATCAGTCGAGCCTGCTGCACTGGACGCGCAACATGATCGCGCTGCGCAAGCTGTTCCAGGTATTCGGCCGCGGAACGCTGACGTTTCTGAATCCGGCGAACCGCAAGATCCTGGCCTATCTGCGCGAATCTGGATCGCGGCGACGGATTCCACGAGACGGTGCTTTGCGTAGCCAACCTGAGCCGCTTTGCGCAGCCGGTTACGCTCGATCTGGCCGGCTATGCCGGCTATGAGCCGGTGGAGATGCTGGGCTACGTGCCGTTTCCCGACCATCACGCAGGGAGCCGTATCCGCTCACGCTTGCGCCGTACTCCTTTCTCTGGCTGGAATTGCAGGCGGCCGGTGCGGCAAGCGAGCTTGCAGCCCGAGCTGGCGAGTGACGCTGCGGCCGAAACCGAGACTCAGGCCGCATTGCCGGCCCTGGCGCCAAGCTGGGCGGAGTTTCTGGCGACTGCGGGCGCGGGCGTGCTGGAGCCGGCGCTGCTCGACTGGTTGCCGCGCCAGCGCTGGTTCGGGGCCAAAACGCGCAGCATCGAATCGGTACACGCGAGCAGCTGGGTCGAACTTGCGCGCGATGGAGCGGCCGGGCTTGCGGATTTTGCGGCCAGCGAGACGCAAGCGGGCGCACTTTCGCCGGCTCTGTTTTTCTTCGATGTCACCTACTTCAGCGGCCCTCCGGATCGGTATCAGATCCCGCTTGCCATCGGCGCCGGCGGCGATCTCGACGCAGTGATGGCAGAGCACCCGGAGAGCATCATTGCGAAAATGACAACGGCAGCCGGCACCGCGGCGGTCTACGATGCAACGGTACGCGAAGACTTTCATCAGGAGCTGCTGCGGCTGATTGCGGGAAACGCAACGCTGCCTGTGGCAGAGGCCGGAGCGTTGGCGACCGGCGCGTTAGCCGCGGAATCCGCCGCTGCAATGCCGGCTGCTGGGCCTGCGGATGGAGCGGCCGCGGTTCAGGCCCCGGCAGGCGCAGGCGTTCCTGCGCCCGCTCCGCTCAGCGCGCAGCCCGGAGAAGCAGCCGCACCTCCGCGGACCGATGCGCCCAGCACGCAGTCAGCCGGCGGGCAACGGTTACAGCCGCGCGAGTCTCCTTCAGCCGGTGATGTGCTTCCGGAGGGCGGCCGGCTCGACGCACGGGCTTCGAAAGCCTTCCCGGTTGAGTTGGCGGCGCAGAGGCTGGCTTCGCGTGTGAGCTCGACCGAGCAGTCAAATACCTCCATCCGACTTGATGACAAGCTCTTTCTCAAGCTCTTCCGGCGTTTGCAGGCCGAAGAGAATCCCGATGTAGAGGTGGGCCGATTTCTGACGGAGATCGCCAGCTTCCCGAGGATTCCGCCGTTCTTTGGCGAAATCGCCATGAGCTCGCCTGGCTCGCAGAAGACTACGGTGGCAATGCTCCAAGGGTTGGTTCCGAACCAGGGCGACGGCTGGCAGTGGTTCCTTGACGAGCTGTCGCTTTGGCTGGTGACGGTTGCCGATCAGCCGGCTCCCGCAGTATCGCAAACTCCTCAATTCCAGGGCAGCGGCGAGACGCCGCCGGAGAATTGGGCGGGGGCGCAGTCCACGCTTCAGGCCGCGGCGCTGCTAGGTCGCCGCACGGCAGAGATGCATCTTGCCCTCGCGAGTTCAGCCGATCTGCCGGCATTTGCGCCGGAGCCGATGACGGCAGAGGATCTTGCGCGCGACGCGGAGCGCATTGAAGCGCAGCTCAAATCGACTCTGGAGGCGCTGAAGCTGAAGCTGGCTACGCTCGACGACGCTACCACGGACGCAGCCGGGCTGCTGCTTTCGCGCCGGCCGGAGCTGATCCGGCGCGCGCGGTCCATTGCGGCGCTGGAACCGTCCGGCCAGCGCATTCGCATCCATGGCGACTATCACCTGGGCCAGACCTTGCGCACGGACAGATGCGAAATCGCCGGACGGCGGCGATGATTTTGTGCTGATAGACTTTGAAGGCGAGCCTGCCCGGCCGATCGAGGAGCGGCGCAGGAAGCAATCGCCGCTCAAGGACGTAGCCGGCATGTTGCGCTCATTTTCCTATGTTGCGTTTGCGGCGCTGGATCATTTCTCTGCGGTCGGCGAAAGTGAAAGGCGCCAGGCCGATCCCGATGCTTTGGCAGCCTGGGCGCATTGGTGGCAAGACGCCGCCTCGGCCGCGTTTCTGCGGGCCTATCGCGACGCCGCGGCGCAAAACCCGGCGTTGCTGCCCGCGCCAGAGCCGGCTCAGGCGCTGCTCGAGGCCTATCTGCTTGAAAAAGCTCTGTATGAGGTGCTTTATGAGCTCAATCATCGCCCCGGATGGCTTCGCATCCCGATGAGTGGCATCCTAGCATTGTAGGAACTCATTTATTCGGCACCCCTTACTCGACCGATGGCGACAGCAAATCCGATTCCCGGCGACACCTCGACCGCTGAACATGCGGCAGCCGATCTGCTTGTGCTGGCCACGGCCATGCAGCCGGAGCAGTTCGAGGGCCTGCTGACGCATCTATCCGAAGCCTTTTCCGCCGAAAGCGTGATTGTTGCCACGCAGGAAGAGCTCGCTGCCCACGCGACCGCCGCGCTGCGGGTGGTGCCAATTTCGCGCTCGAGCACCGCATGGACGAAGAAGCCCGCCGATTTCATCAATGCATTCGAAGTTGGACGAGAGCATGAAGCGAAAGCGGTGCTGATGCTTGGCCCCGGCGCCGATTCGCTGAGCCCGCTGGCGTTGCGGGGTCTGGCGAGCGCGGTATTGAACTTCAGCCATCGACCTGGCCATGCCGCACTACAGCATTCCTCCCAACACCGGCTTCATCAATTCGGCGATTCTCTATCCGCTCACCCGGGCGCTGTTTGCCGCGCGGGCGCGATTTCCGCTGGCACTGGATATGGGCCTCTCGATGCGTATGGCGGAGCGAATGGCTTCGGCCGCACGGCGCTTCAACGACCCTGGCCAGAACGAGGCGCTGCTGTGGCCGGTGAACGAAGCGATCGCAGCCGGTTTCCTGGTGGACGAGATTGATGCCGGCTCGCGTGCCATGCCGCAGCCTGCCGATGTCGATGTCAATTCGATTCTTGCTCTCGTCACCGGTTCGCTGTTTGGCGATATCGAAGCCAAGGCAGCTGTCTGGCAGAGGCCGCGCCGCCCGCCCATGATGCGGCAGCCGGTTCCCGGTACGTCGCCCGCCGGCAGCGCCGCCGACGTGGCCAACATGGTTGAGGCGTTCCGCCTGGCCTACGCCAACCTGCAGGAGATCTGGTCGCTGGTTCTGCCGCCTCACTCCCTGCTCTTGCTCAAGCGGTTCTCAGTCGTCGATGCTTCAGTCTTTCGCATGCCCGAGAATCTGTGGGCGCGCATTGTGTACGATTTTCTGATTGCCTACCGGCTGCGCACCATCAATCGCGGACACCTGATGGGCGCGCTCATCCCGCTTTATCTGGCCTGGGTTGCAGGCCACATCAACGTAACCGCATCCGGAACCGCCCCGGAGCGCCACATCGAAGCTGTGGCCGCGGCGTTCGAGGCGGATAAGCCCTACCTGGTCGCGCGCTGGCGCTGGCCCGACCGGTTCAACTCATGATCGCCGTTTGCGCCGCAGGCGCGCGCTGGCAGCCGAGCGGCGAGAGGAGCGAATGCGATGCAAAACCTAGTCTGCAAGCCTGCTTCAAACAATTCAAAACGCGCCGGTGCTTCCGGTTTATAGCGACGGTTCCATGTGGCAGCACATGTCCGATGCGCTGCATCAGTCGCTTTACCGCGTGCTGACGCTGCTGATCGCGGTGCTTCCGGGAATTCTGGCATTCTTTGTCGCGCTGCTGGTCTTCACGTTGTGTCGGCGTGGTCGATTTCGTGGATGCTGCGGCGCTGCCTGGCGTGGCTGAAATTCGATCTGCGCCTGGCCAGCAAAGGCGGCAGCGATTGGGCTCCTTCCAGCTCGCCGACAGAGATCGCAGCGCGCGTTCGCGTTCTGGGCGTGCGTGCTGCTCGGGCTCATCATCGGCGTTTCGGCCTTCGACACTTCCTATGCCACCGGCACGCCCTTCCGATTTCGCTCCTGCCCTACCTCACGCATGCGGTGGGCGCGGCCCTGCTGCTGATTGCGGGTATTCTGATCGCGCGCTTCCTGGCGCGGTCGGTTCTGATCAGCGCGGTGAATGCGCAATTGCAGTACGCGCGCATTCTTTCGCTGGGCGTGAAGTGGCTGGTGCTGGTGCTCACGGCGGCCATGGTGCTGGATCATCTTGAGGTCGGTGGAGACATTGTCGAGCTGGCCTTCGGCATTCTCTTCGGCGGCATTGTTCTCACCCTTGCGCTGGCCGTTGGGCTTGGCTCCCGCGATCTGGTCAGCCGTTCGCTGGAAAGCCACGTGGAACATACCGGCGACCCTGCGCACGTTCCGGAAATCGGCTCAACATCGACAAAGACGATCCGGCATTTCTGATGGATTGGGACCGGTCGAGCACGGCGACGGTGTCCGGCGGCAGCACAATCGCACCTTCTTCGGTATGGGCGATTCGGCGCGATGCAAGAAGCACGCTGGCTCCGCGCGGCGACACTGAATCCATGCTCCAGCTCCCCCAGATTGCAGATCACGCTGATGGCTCCGCGCTCCATGCGCAGCCACTTTTCCTCTTCGTCATAGGTCACGCGGGTCTTGCCTGGCGCAGCCATCGTTCAGGCATGGAGTGCTTCGCCGCAAACGAATCAAAGCGCGATACCATGCCAGCATCTCCGCGTGCCCCGGTCGCGTCGGCTTCTTCCCATTTGAGCTTCGACGCTTCGAAGGTCGCCGGATTCTCCGGGTCGGGAATCGCAGCAGGGTCCCAGCCGAATGCCGCAAACTCCCGCTTTCGCCCTTCCGAAACCGCGCGCGCCATCTCCGGATCGTCTGATCGGCGAAATACTGGAACGGCGATGACGCCGCCCATTCCTCGCCTTGAAAGATCATGGGCACAAAGGGGCTGGTCAGCACCAGCGCCGCGGCGATCTTGGCGCGCTCCAGGCCGGCGATGTGGCTGATCCGGTCGCCCATCGCGCGATTGCCCACCTGATCGTGATTCTGGATGTAGCCGAGAAAGCGATGCTGCGACAGATCCCGCCGGAGCCTTGCCATGAATGCGCCTGCGGTAGCGGGAATAGATGCCGTCGTACACGAAGGTCTGCTCGAGCGCCTTGGCCAATTGCCCGAGCGAGCCGAAGTCCGCGTAATAGCCTTGCCTCTCGCCGGGAGCGAGCACGGTAAACAGCGCATGATGAAAATCGTCGCTCCACTGCGCGTCGATGCCGAAGCCTCCGGCCTCGCGCGGCGTCACCACGCGCGGATCGTTCAGGTCGCTCTCGGCGATCAGCACCAGCCGGCGCGCCGAGCGACGCCTCCAGCGCTTCGACTTCCGTCGGCGAGCTGCTCCAGAAAGTGAATCGCCGAGCGATCGACAAAGGCGTGCACCGCGTCGATCCGCAGCCCGTCGACGTGAAAATCGCGCAGCCACATCAGCGCGTTGTCGCAAAAGAAGCGCCGCACCTCGTCGCGACCCTGCGTCTTCAAGATTCACCGCCCCGCCCCAGGGCGTGTGGTGCGAATCCACAACGTACGGCCCGAATTTTCCGGTGTAATTGCCCGCTCGGCCCGAAGTGGTTGTAGACCACATCCAGCAGCACGGCCAGGCCCTTGCCGTGCGCCGCGTTCACAAAGCGCTTCAGAGCGTCAGGTCCGCCGTACGGCTCGTGCACCGCGTAGAGCGCCACGCCGTCGTAGCCCCAGCCATGGCGGCCCGCGAACGCAGCCACCGGCATCAGCTCGACGTGCGTGACTCCAAGCTCGGCCAGGTAATCCAGCTTGTCCGATCGCGGCATCGAGCGTGCCCTCCGGCGTGAAGGTCCCGATGTGCAGCTCGTAGAGGATGCCGCTCGCCAGAGGAGGCGCCTGAAACCGCGCATCGGTCCAGGCAAATGCCGTCTGATCGTAGACTCGCGACAGCCCGTGCACGCCGTTCGGCTGCCACTGCGAACGCGGATCGGGATAGCAACGGGCATCGTCGTCGACGAGAAATCCGTAGTCGGCGCCCGGGCCTGCGTCCTCGACGTCGAGCCGCCACCAATCGCGATCGTCGGGCCCTTCATGGCCTGGACCATCGCCGCCAGCTTGACCGACATGCGCTTTGCAAACGGCGCCCATACCTCAAATCGATGCATCGCTTACTCCGCATCGCGCACCAGCAGCGCCACCGGAAACCGCTGCAACAGATTTTGCAGCGCGATTTTTCCGCCGCTCACCTCTTCGCCGGAAAGCATATTGGTCCAGCGTCCGGCGGGAAGCTCGACGGTTGTGGCCCGAATCCGCTGCCCAGCCGGACGTTCCAGCGGGGAGCCAGCACGGCAACGGAGCTCGCCGCGGCAAAATGCGATCAGGTGCGCCTGCTTCGATCCCTCCACCGGCAGCGGGGCGTAGGCGGAGCTCTCGCCGAACCACTCGGGATGATCGCGGCGCAGGTGCAGCGCCTTGTAGATGACCCAGAGCTTGGGCATGCCGCTGTCCATCCTCTTCATGATTTCATCGACGCTCATGCCGGCCTCGAGCTCGGCGAGCATCGCTCGCCTGATCTCATAATCCACTCGGTCCGCGATTGTCAGGATCGACAAGCCGCAGATCCCATAATTCGCCGCCCTGGTACGTGTCCGGAACGCCCGGCGCCGCGCACTTGATGAGCGTTTGCGCCAGGCTGTTGATCCGGCCCGGAAGCAGAACCTGCGCGACGAAGCTCTCAAGCTCCGAAATAAACTCCTGCGAATCGAGGATGCGCTCGATAAATGTCTTCAGCGCGTCCTCGAATTCCTTGTTCTGCTGCGTCCAGCTGGTCTGTTGCTTGGCTTCGCGCGCGGCCTTTTCCATGTACGCGGTCACTCGCCCGGCGTCGATGGGCCACGCGCCGACCAGCGTTTGATAAAGAAAATATTCCGTGTTGCGATCGGGAAATTCCCCGGTTTTGAACTCGCCGATTCCGGCGCGACCAGCGTTGCAGCGCCGCGCGCCAGCGGCCCGGTATCTCCGTCAGCACCGCCAGCCGCGCGCGCACGTCGTCGGATCGCTTGGTGTCGTGCGTCGACAGCGTATTCATGGTCTTCGGATGCTCGGCCTGCATCTTCGCGCACTAGGCATGAAACTCATCGAGGCTGACGCCATCGCGCGTCGGGAGCGCCGCCCACTTCGTTCAGCCCGATCATGCGGTTGAAGCAATAGAACGCCGTGTCTTCCACGCCCTTGGCCATCACCGGCGAGGTGAATTGCTGGAAGCGCAGCAGAAATTCGGTTTCGAGCTCGCCGCGGCTGCCGAGCGTGAGCACATCGCCGATAAAGTCGAACAGGCCCGGATCGATGTCGGTTCTGTGCGTCTTGGCAATCTTCCACGGCATTTCTGATTTCCCGCTCGTCCTCTTCCGTGATCTCATTGCGCCCGGGCACAACGTAGGTTCTGTAAACCGAGAAACTCGCGGCCACTTCGCGAATGGCCCGCCGGATTTCGGCGCGCGTGTAGTCGCGGCGGTCGCGATTGTTTTCGCAGATCTCAACAAACAGTTGCGCCAGCCGGTTGACGTCGCTGCCCAGCGCCTCATGCTCCACGGTCAGCTTCTTTGCGTGCGCCATGCGATTCAAAATCCTGCGCTTCGCCGGTGAAATCGCTGTAGATCTCGGTGAGCTCGTTCAGCCCTTCGCCGTGCACCAGCAGGCCGTTGCACATATTCAGAAAGTCGTAGCCGGTGGTGCCGGCGATCGGCCAGCTGGAGCGCAGCGATTCGCCGGGCTGCAAAATCTTCTCGGCCAGAATCCAGGCCTGCGGGAGAACTCGAGCGCAGCCGCTCAAAATATTGCTCGGGATCGCGCAGCCCGTCGGGATGATCCACGCGCACTCCGTCGAGAACGCCGTTGCGCAGCCACTCCAGGACGCGGGAATGGGTGGCATTGAAGACGCGCGGGCGATCGACGCGCACGCCGATCAGGGTGTTGATATCGAAGAAGCGCCGGTATCCAAGTTCCTGGTCGGCGGTCCGCCAGTAGGCCAGCCGGTAATTCTGCAGATTGAGCAATGTCATCCAGCGCGTCGATGTTGTTGTTCAGCTCATCCACCGCGCGAGCAATGGCCGCGGATGCCGCGGGTTCTTCCCGGCAAAAGCGCTGCAGCAGCTCGTAAAGGATGGTCTTGTCGCGATGAGCGCGGCCAGCACTTCTTCATCGGTCGATTGCGGCGCGGGCAGCCGCGCCAGGCTGTCGGCAAGAAAGCCGAGAGTCGGCGCGTTGACGTACCTTGCCGCCGTGGACAAAGGAATCGCCAGCGATCGGGGAGCCAAAGGAAAGAGATGATCGCAGTAGCGCACCCGAAACGATTCTCCGTCGTACTGAATCGCGATCTGGTAGGCGCTCAGAACACGTCCGTACTGGTCGCCCAGAACCGGAATAAGCACTTTGTTCTGCAGCTTCACCTCGGCCGAATTCCAGTCGATGTCGAACCACTCCGCAAACCGGCTCGATGGGCCATTCTCCAGCACATCCCACCAGTACTTGTTTTCCGGCCCGGTGGCCATGTGGTTGGGAACGATGTCGAGCACCTGGCCCATGTCGAGCGCCTTGAGCGCGCCGCAGAAGCGCGCATGCCCCTCTTCACCGCCAATCTCCACATTGACCCTTTGGTGGTCGACCACGTCGTACCCGTGCAGGCTGCCCTTGGCGGCCTGCAGATAAGGCGAGCAGTACACGTGCGAGATACCCAGATCCTTCAGGTATCCGGCCACCCGGGAGGCGTCATCGAAGGTGAAGCCGGCGTGTAACTGCAGCCGGTAAGAGGACGAGGGGGTTCGCGGCATATTGAAGCTTGAAATTTGGCAATCCGGGTGCAGGCCCGGATTAATTACGGTTTATTGCAACAAACCGCGCAAGGCGTGGCGTTTGCCGGTATGCCCCTCGTGGTTAGATGGTTGGCAAGGAGGTTCGAGATGCTCCGCACGAGGTTGCTGCGCGATTGTCTGCATCCAAGCAAAATAGGGCCGGCTCCATGCCCCGAAATCCAGCTTCAGAATCGATGGAGAGGACATGCAGCGATTGCAGGGGAGAGTGGCCATCGTGACCGGAGCCAGCTCCGGTATTGGCCAGGGTATTGCCAAACGGCTGGGATGTGAAGGCGCAAAGGTGGTAGTGGATTACATCGGGCATCCTGAGGGAGCCGAGGACACCGAGTGCGCCATTGCGCAGGCGGGCAGCGAGGGAGAAATTGTGCGGGCGGATGTGACCAGCATGAAAGATGTGCGCACGCTGGTGGACACGGCCTGGGCGCGCTTTAGCGTGGCGGACATTCTGGTGAATAATGCGGGGATGGAGAAGAGGTCGAACTTCTGGGAAACTCCCGAAGCGGACTACGACCAGGTTTTGGACGTAAACCTGCGCGGACCTTTCATCCTCACGCAGGCTTTCGTGCGGCGCCTGCGCGATGCCAGGAAGCCGGGCCGCATTATCAACGTCAGCTCCGTCCATGAAGACATGGCCTTCCCGGGCTTCGCGACCTATTGCGCGAGCAAGGGCGGCATGCGCATGCTCATGCGCGATCTGGCTGTGGAGTTGGGGCCGCTGGGCATTACGGTCAACAACATTGCTCCCGGCGCAATTGAGACGCCCATCAACAAGGCGCTGCTTGAAGACCAGCCCAAGCTGAATGCTCTGCTAGCCAACATCCCGCTGGGCCGGTTGGGTACACCGGAGGATGTAGCGGGCGTTGCCGCGTTTCTGGCCTCGGGCGACGCATCCTATGTGACTGGCGCAACATTCGTGGTGGACGGCGGCCTGATGCGGAATTACCGCGAGCAATAAAACGGAGCAAAGCCAACGGAAATGGCCGCACTGATTGAAGACTATGCCCTGATCGGCGACTGCGAAACCGCCGCGCTGGTTGACAGGAATGGCTCGATCGACTGGCTATGCTGGCCCGATTTCTCGTCTCAAGCGTGCTTTGCAGCTCTGCTTGGCACTGAGGAGAACGGCTACTGGAAGATCGCTCCTGCCGAAGGCGAATGGACATCGACGCGCCGCTATCGAGCGCATACGTTGATTCTAGAGACCACATTCGAACATGCCGCCGGCTCATTCCGCCTCATCGATTTCATGCCGTTCCGGCAGGCTCATTCCCGCATCGTTCGAATTGTGGAAGGCGTTCGCGGAAGTGTTTCATTGCGCATGGAACTGGCGCTGCGCTTCGATTACGGCAAAACTGTTCCCTGGGTCACGCATGTGAGAGGCGGAGTGCGCGCCGTCGCCGGCCCCAATCTCGCTATTCTGCGCGCTTCTGTCCCGGTGCGGGGAGAAGACCTGAAGACCGTCGCGAAGTTCACGATTGGCAAAGGCGAGCGCGCGATTTTTTCCTTGACCTATGGCGAGTCTTACAAACGCAATCCGCCGGGGACTGAGGTCTCGCAGGCGCTTAAGGACACCGAACGCATCTGGCGTCTTTGGGCGAGGCGGCTCAAGTACAAGGGGAAATATCGCGCGATGATTGAGCGCTCGCTGATAACGCTCAAGGCCCTCACCTATCGTCCCACGGGCGGAGTGGTGGCCGCCGTAACCACCTCCCTCCCCGAGGCGCTGGGCGGCGTGCGCAATTGGGACTACCGCTATTGCTGGTTGCGGGACACCACCTTCACGCTGCTGGCTCTCATCAACGGCGGATATTTCAAAGAGGCGCGGGCGTGGCAGGATTGGTTGCTGCGCGCCCTGGCCGGGAGCCCCGATCAGGTACAGATCATGTACGGGCTGAAGGGCGAGCAGCAACTCATTGAGTGGAAAGTCGACTGGCTCGCCGGATACGAAAACTCGCGGCCCGTACGCATTGGCAATGCGGCCTCGGCGCAGGTGCAACTGGACATTTACGGAGAGATGTTGGACTGCTTCTTCCACGCCCAGCGCAATATGCGCCACTATAGCGAGGACAATTTCCGGGTGCTGTGTCGCCTTCTGGACCATCTTGAAACCGTCTGGCAATTGCCCGATGAGGGCATTTGGGAGACTCGTGGAAAACCACAGCAATTCACTTTCTCGAAGGTCATGGCCTGGGTCGCATTCGATCGCGCCATGCTGCTGGCCGAGCAAATGAGCTACGAGGCTCCTTTGGAGAAATGGAACACAATCAGAGGATCCCTGCACGGCGAGATTTGCGCCAAGGCTTATAGCCAAAAAAGGAAATGCTTTGTTCGGGCCTATGGCTCTGAAGAACTGGACGCCGCGTTGCTGCTCATGCCGCTGGTTGGCTTTCTACCGGGCAGCGATCCGCGTGTGAAACGCACTGTGGAAGCGATTCAACGCGAGCTGATGCCTCACGGCCTGGTGTTGCGTTACAACTCGTTTAAGGTCGATGATGGATTGCCGCCAGGAGAAGGCGTGTTCCTTGCCTGCAGCTTTTGGATGGTTAGCTGCCTGAAGGCTATTGGCCGCGAATCCGAGGCGCGGGCGCTGTTTGAAAGGCTGATTGCGCTCGCCAACGATTTGGGGCTTCTCTCCGAGGAGTACGACGTGGACCGTCACCGCCTGGTGGGAAACTTCCCGCAGGGCTTTTCCCATATTGCCCTGGTCAATGCCGCATTCGATCTCGCAGATCGATCGCAGGTACAGAAGCGGGCTCGCCGCGATATGCGGCTCCAGCGCATTTAGGGCACGGCGATAATTCAATCGGTCGCGACGGCCCCCGTGATCCCTAAGCTGCAAGCCCCTTGTGCTCCAAGGACTGTGCCCCCCATCTTTCCAGCTTTCCTGTTTACAATAGCTGCAGCGAAGAGCCACCTATGTTGATCCGCTCCAGAGCGCCGCTGCGGCTTGGATTAGCAGGCGGCGGCACTGACGTCTCTCCCTACTGCGATGAATTCGGCGGCGCGATTCTCAACGCCACCCTCGGTTACTACGCTTATGCGGCGCTCGAGCCCCTGGACACCGGCAAGGTCGAGTTCATCTCCGCTGACCTGAATGCAAGCGCCGATTACTCCGCCGCTCCCACCCTCCAAAATGACGGCTGCCTCGATCTTTTCAAGGCGGTCTACAATCACGTGGTCCGCGAATACAACCAGGGCAAGCCGCTTAGCCTGCGCATGAGCACTCGGTGGACGTGCCGGCGGGTTCGGGACTTGGTTCATCCTCAACGCTCACCGTCGCCATGCTGGCGGCGTACGCCGAGTGGCTCAATCTGCCGCTTGGCGACTACGAGCTTGCGCACACGGCCTTTATCGTCGAGCGCGAGGAGGCCGGCCTGCAGGGCGGCAAGCAGGACCATTACGCGGCAGCCTTCGGCGGCTTCAACTTTATGGAGTTCGGCGGCAATGGTCATGTGCTGGTAAATCCGCTGCGCGTGAAGGATTGGGTGGTTTCCGAATTGGAGGCTTCGCTGCTCCTGTACTTCACAGGAAAATCGCGGACCTCGGCGGAGATCATTGAGGAACAAGCGCGCAATGTGCGCGACCACAACAGACCGGCGCTGGACGCAATGCACGCCATCAAAGAAGAGGCTTTTCGCACCAAGGAGTGCCTGCTGCGCGGCGATTTTGTCCGCTTGCACGAAGTCTTGCGCGGCAGTTGGGAATCCAAGAAGAGAATGGCCAGCCAGATTACCAACGAGCACATCGAACGCCTCTACGCCTGCGCTCTCAAGGCGGGCGCGTACTGCGCCAAGATCTCCGGAGCCGGCGGCGGCGGTTTCATAATGTTCCTCACCGACCCCATCCACAAGGATAAGGTCGCTGCTGCCTTGCGCCGCCATCACGCTGGAGGTACGGCCTACGCGTGCCACTTTTCGCTGGGTGGTGTGCAGGTTTGGAGAGTGCCATGACCGAGATGTCCAATCTGGTGCGCGCGACTCTGCTTGAGGGATTGAGCGTGATTGAGGCAGTGGCGCGCGATGCTGCCCTGCAGGCCACGCTGACGGAAGCCGCGGAAGCGACCGCGGCGGCGCTCGCGTCCGGCCACAAGCTTATGGTGGCCGGCAATGGCGGCAGCGCAGCCGACGCGCAGCATCTGGTGGCGGAGTTTGTTTGCCGCCTCGTCAACGACCGTCCGGCGATGCGCGCCGTCGCGCTCACCACCGATCCCTCCATCCTCACGGCCGTCGGCAACGACTATGGCTTTGATCGCGTCTTCGCGCGGCAAATTGAAGCGCTTGGCCAAGCCGGAGACGTCTTCTTCGCCATCTCCACTTCGGGAAACTCGCCCAACGTGCTACGCGCGCTGGAGCTAAGCCGGAAGATGGGCATCGTCACCATCGGGCTGACGGGAAGAACCGGCGGCAAAATGGCGCCGCTCTGCGACCGCTGCCTACGCATCCCCTCCGACGTCACGATGTACATTCAGCAGGCGCATCTCGCTCTCGAACACATCTTCTGCATGATTGTTGAGCGCCGGTACCTTGCCGCCAAACAAGCCGCGCCAGACGCAGCGGCAAAGGGCTGACGCCGGAATGGAAGCCATCGTTCTCGCCGGCGGCTTTGGCGCGCGGCTGGCAGCGCGTCTCAAAAACGTTTCCGGGGGCGTGCCCAAACCGATGGCGCCCATTGCCGGCCGTCCCTTTCTTGAGATTCTGCTCACCCGGTTGCAGCGCGCAGGTTGCGCTCGTGTTGTACTCTCGGTGGGCCATCTGCACGAAGTTATTCAGGATCATTTCGGGGCGTCTTTTTTGGGGATGCGCGTGGACTATGCCATCGAGAGCGTTCCACTCGGCACCGGAGGCGCCATTCGCCTCGCGCTCCAGCAGGCCAGGGAAGGATCCGTGCTGGTGCTCAACGGCGACACGTTTCTGGATGCGGACTACGCCGATATGATGCGCTTCCATGCGGCCGAAGGCGCCGCGGCGACCATCGCCGTCGTTCACCAGCCCGACATTGCCCGCTATGGCGGCGTGGTCATTGACAGAAAGCGCATTGTTGCCTTTGAAGAGAAAGGCCGGTCAGGCCCTGGATTCATCAGTGCGGGCGCCTATATTCTCCCCAGGAATCTCGCTTGGCCGCCAACGCTTGCTCGGAAGTTCTCCATCGAGCGCGATTTCTTCACGCCGGAAATCGCCCGCCTTCGTCCCGCGGCGTACATGGTCGACGGGTTCTTTCTCGACATCGGCTTGCCCGAAGACTACGACCGCGCCCAGACCGAACTTGCCGAATTTACTTCCTGATCCCTGAAATCCGATCCCTGACCCCTGTTCTTACACCACAGAATTCCGCGCCACAACTTCCCGGTACCGCTCCGCGCTCAGCTTCGGAATCCGCCGCTCTAAGTGCATTTAACTTCGATGACACCAGCGCTGCGCCAGCCGCGCGCAAAAAGGCCGCAGCCCTTCCACCGGCTACGGCCGCAACTTCCGGAACCCGATCCGGCTTACATCTCTTTCACGCCCTCAACAAACGCCTTCAGCTTGCGGCTCCGCGAAGGATGCCGCAGCTTGCGCAGCGCCTTGGCTTCGATCTGCCGGATGCGCTCGCGCGTCACCTGGAAGCTCTGGCCCACTTCTTCAAGCGTGTGCTCGCTGCCGTCTTCGAGGCCGAACCGCATCTTGATCACCCGCTCCTCGCGCGGCGTCAGCGTGCGCAGCACCTGCGACGTGTACTCCTTCAGGTTCACGCCGATGACCGCTTCCGACGGCGACACCGCCTGGCGATCCTCGATAAAGTCGCCCAGGTGCGAATCTTCCTCTTCGCCGATCGGCGTCTCCAGCGAGATGGGCTCCTGCGCGATCTTGAGCACCTTGCGCACCTTGGCCACAGGAATATCCATGCGCCGCGCAATTTCTTCGCTCGAAGGCTCGCGGCCCAGTTCCTGCACCAGCTGACGGCTGGTGCGGATCAGCTTGTTGATGGTCTCGATCATGTGCACCGGGATGCGGATGGTCCGCGCCTGGTCCGCGATGGCCCTCGTAATCGCCTGCCGGATCCACCACGTCGCATAGGTCGAGAACTTGTAGCCGCGCCGGTACTCGAACTTGTCCACCGCCTTCATCAGGCCGATGTTGCCCTCCTGAATCAGGTCGAGGAACTGCAAGCCGCGGTTGGTGTATTTCTTGGCGATGGAAACAACGAGCCTGAGATTGGCCTCGATCAGCTCGCGCTTCGCCTGCTCGGCGTCCATGTCGCCCTGGATCATCTCGCGCTGCGTGCGCTTCAATTCCGCAATCGAAACGCCCGCGTCGCCTTCGATTTTTTCGAGATCCGTCCGGCAGTTCTTCTGCTGCCGCCGGTACTCCTTCTTCAGCTCCTCGCTCTTCGAGGCGTCGAACTTCTGATCGAGCGAGCGAATCTGCCGCTCCAGCGTGCGCATGGTGTCCACGGTCTTGTTGACCTTGTCCAGCAGGCGCTTGCGCTCCATGGGCGTGTACTTCAGTTCGCGCACAATGCGCGAGATGTACACCTTCTCGCGGGCAATGGCCCAGCGCAGCCGCCGCGCTTCCTTCACCTTGGCCTTGCTGCCGGCCGGAATCGCGGCCTGCTTCTCTTCAAGCTGCGCGGTCTTCTTCTGGTGCTTCACCAACGCGTCGGTGCGCGCGACGGTGGCCTTCACGCGGGCCTGCACCACCTCTTCGGTGAGCTCCTCCTCGTCGAAGATCACCACCTCTTTCACGTTGCGCACGCCGCGCTTCAGGTCCTCGCCCAGCGCCGCAATCTCGCGGATCACGATGGGCGAACGGGAAATGGCCTTGAGCACGCGCATCTGGCCGCGCTCAATGCGCTTGGCGATCTCCACTTCGCCTTCGCGCGTCAGCAGCGGCACGGTGCCCATCTCGCGCAGGTACATGCGCACCGGGTCGTTGGTTTTTTCCAGCGTCCCCGGCGTCAGATCCAGCTCGACGTCCTCCCCCTCCTCCAGTTCGAATTCCTTGTCGCCCGGAAACTTGGGAGTGTCCAGCAGGTCGATGCCCTGCGTGCCGATAGTGGTGATCAAATCGTCCAGATCGTCCGGCGAGGCAATCTCATCGGGCAACGCGTCGTTCACGTCGCCATACGTCAGATAGCCCTTCTCCTTGCCGACCTCGATCAGGCCTTGCACATCCTCTTCGAATTTGTCGTCGATCGCCAAAATACTCCTGCTCTCTTCGGCGCCACGCATCCCTGGGATGCGTCCCACCCGATATCAACTTTTGCTCCGCATCTTTGACCGACCGCATCGCAAACCGGCCGACTCGCGTCCTGTGCCCGCTCATCGAGTTCCACTGTGTCTGCGCCTCGCGGCCACGCCGCATCGTGCGCCTGACTCTCATCCAGACGCACCAAAAGAGGGCCTCCGTTCAGAAGTCCTCGCGTGCAGACAAACCCACGCCTCCGCTCAAGCGGTCACTCACTTTTCTCGGAACAGGATGGCAGCGCTTCAGGTTTCGCCTGGGTCGCCCGCGAGCCGCAGCTCATGTGTGGGGCAAAGGGGCGCGCATCCTCACTGAGATCAATAGATTACCACACTTGCCATTGCCAGCGCCAGCACAACGGCGGCGCCAACCCAGCGCGGTTGTCCACGGCTGCGGAGCGGCTCAAGTCGATCTCCGACCGCCCGCTCCCAGTTCCGCTCTTCATCTTTAGACGCCTCCAGACCTCTTTTCGACGCAGGATTTGCCTTGAAAGCGGGCTCCAAATGTGGGTGAGGCCCTACTGCCCTTGTGGATTATGGCTCTGCAACTGCCTCAGCGCCCGGTCCATTTCCAGCTTCTGCTGCGTCAGCAGCGCCAGCTCAGCAAAGTCCCCGCGCCGCTCGGCCTCGGCAATCAGCGCGCGCAGGTTGCGCTGCTGGCTTTCAATGGCCCGCTCCTGAACCTCCTGCAGCGCGCTTGCCACCTCGCCTTCCTCCGGCGGCCTGTTCTCGGCCAGCAATGCCTCGGCCAGCAACGCCCGCTGCGCCGGCTCCTCCACCACTTCCATCGGGTCTTTAGCCGCGCGGGTAGCCAGCGCCTGCATGGCTGGGAATGCGCCAAGATGCTCAAACCATGCAGGTTGCTTTGCCAGAGCCTCAGCCGCCAGCCTGCGCGCCTGCTCGCCCTCGGGATCGGTGATGGCCAGCGCGCGCAGCAGCACCCTCTCCACTTCCGTCAGCGCCGCGGGCCGCGTTTCCACCCGGTCCCGCCGCTTCAGCGCCGCCTGGCGCAGCTCCTCGCGCAGCACCGCCGAGTCGATGCCCAGCTTTTGCGCCGCGTCCGCGGCAAACTGGTCCCGCGCCAGCTTTTCCGGCATCCTGCGGATATGCGGCAGCAGAAAATTCAGCGCCTTCACCTTCTGCTCCGCGCTCGCTGCCGGGAAACGCAGTCCGCGCCCGCTCAATCAGATAATCAGATTGCCGCCGCGCCCCGCGCACCGCCTGCGTATAAGCCTCCACGCCCCGCTCGCGGATAAACCGGTCGGGGTCCAGGCCGCCTTCGAGCGTCACGATCTTGATCGAAAATCCCTCCTCGGTCAGCAACGCAATCGACTTCTCGGCGGCGTTCGCACCGGCCGCGTCGGGATCGAAGTTCACCACCACATTCGAAGTGTGCCGCTTCAGGATCGCCACCTGCTGCTCGGTGAACGCCGTCCCGCTGGTCGCAATCACGTTCTGAATCCCGCGCAGATACACGCTGATGCAGTCCATCTGCCCCTCCACCAGCAGGGCAAACTCAAGCTGCCGGATCGCCGCCTTCGCCTTGTCCAGATTGAACAGCACCTGGCCTTTGGAATACAGCGGCGTCTCCGGCGAGTTGATGTACTTCGCGCCCGCCTTTTCCCCGGTCTCCAGCGTCCGCGCCGTAAACGCGATCACCCGCCCGCCCTCGTTGCAGATGGGAAACACGACGCGCTTGCGGAACCGGTCGTAGATCGGCCCCTGCGACCCGTCCCCCTGCTCCTTCGAGCTGAACAGCCCGCTCGCCCGCAGCGTCGCTTCGTCCGCCATGCCGCTCAGCCGGTCGCGCAAGGCGTTGAAGCTGTCCGGCGCGTAGCCGATCCTGAAGGTCTTGATCCCCTCCGGCGTCAAGCCCGCGGCCCGCCAGATATTCCCGCGCCAGCGCCCCGCCGGGCGAGCGCAACTGCTCCTCAAACCACGCCGCCGCAGTCTCGTGCAATTCCAGCAGCTTGGTCCGCAGCCGCGCCCCCGCCGCCTCTTCCGGCGACGAAAACTCCCGCTTGGGCAGCGGAATCCCGCATTTGCCGGCCACAATCCGCACCGCCTCGGGAAAGCCGACGTTCTCGATCTTGCCCACAAAGCTGAAAACGTCCCCCGAAGCCTGGCAGCCGAAGCAGTAGAAGAACTGCTGCCCCGCGTGCACGCTGAACGATGGCGTCTTCTCCTTGTGAAACGGGCACAGGCCCGTGTAGCGCTGCGCTCCCGCCTTGCGCAGACGGATGTAGCCCTCGATCACCTTGACGATGTCGGCCTGCTGCTTCACGGTTTGGGCAAAGTCGCTCACGGGAAAGCCTGTACATCAGCATAAGGCCGCCGCGAAGTTGCTCCATGTGGAAGAGGTGGATCGCAAAGCAACACCCCGTCCGGAGCCGCTCATCTAAGGTTGGGTAGTCTCTTTGCGCATCGGGAGCGCACCGATGGTTGGCGCCCGCTCTACTTCCCCCCGGAGGTCGAAACAATGCGTTCCACACTTTGGCAGTTGGCACATTATTCGATGGCTGCTGTACTCGTCCTGGCTTTCGCCGTTCCCCAAACCCTCACGGCACAAGACGCTCAACACCTGGTAAGTCCCTCGGATTTGCAAAAGGCCACCGTTGACGCCTCGCAAACCCGGCAACAAAACCTCGACACCCTGAACAACTTCCTCTCCACCGATCAGGCGGGTCAAGCCCTGCAATCGGCCCACGTGAGCGCACAACAGGTGAAGAAAGCCGTTGCCGGCCTCAGCGATGAGGAGCTGGCGCAACTCGCATCCCGCGCCCAAAAGGCGCAGAACGATTTCGCCGCCGGCATGGGCGACCATGACATGCTTCTCGTCATACTCGTCGTAGTTATTCTCATCGTCATTATCGTTGCCGTGCACCACTGAGAGAACCGTCTCATGCCGCGCCGACTCGCCAGCGCCGCTGTTCCCGTCATGATTCAGCTTGTCTGCGGCACCGCATTTGCGTCTGGCGTCGCCAACCTGTGGCTCGACGTTCCGTTCGTGCAGCAACAAAAAGACGGCTGCGGCGCCGCCAGCATTGCCATGGTCATGCAGTATTGGGAACAGCATCAGGGCCAGCCTGTGCATCCTGAGGCCGCAGCCGCTCCCGATCCTGCGCGCCTTGTACTCCGGCCCGGCGCACGGCATCTACGCCTCCGCCATGGTGCGCTACTTTCAGCAAAACGGCTATCGCGCCTTTGCCTTCGCGGGCCAGCCGGCGGACCTCGAGCGCGAATTGCAGCAAGGCCGCCCGCTGATCGCCGCGCTCAAACCCGGCCTCTCGGCCCGTCGCTGCATTACGTCGTTGTCGTTGGGCTCGACGAGCCCCAGAAACTCGTGCTCGTGAACGACCCCGCGCAACGCAAGCTCCTCAAAGAGGACCAATCCCAATTCGAGCGCGAATGGAAAGCCGCCGGCCACTGGATCCTGCTTGCCGTTCCCGAAGCGAGCTCGCCCGACGCGAGCAAATATATTGATGCGAACTTTGCACGTCGCAGCCGCCCTCCTCTCGACTTGCCTCGCCTTGCCCGCTCAGGACGTTCCGCCTCAACCCCCTACCGGCCAGGAACTCCAGCAGCTCGCCGCCGGCCAGCACTGGAACCAGATCGTGCTCCTGTTGCAGCCGGTCACTGCGCGCTCGGCAGAGCTGGATTTCTACTATGGCGAAGCTCTGGCGCAGCTCGGGCGCTTCGCCGAGGCGCAAAACGCATTCGAAGCCGGCCGCCGCCTCGCGCCCGCAGATCCCAGATTCCCCGTCGAGCTCGCCGGCATCGCTTTCAAGCAAAAAAACTATCCGCAAACCATTCGCCGCCTGCGCCAGTCGCCCCGCCTTGCGCCCGGCGACGCCTACGCAAACGATTTCCTGGGCACGGCCTATTTCCTTGAGGGCAATCTCGAAGCCTCGTTGAAGTATTGGAACCGTGCCGGCAAGCCACATGATCGCCGATGTGCGCGAAGACCCTGCTACCCGCATCTCGCCCGCACTGCTCGACCACGCCTTCGCCTTTTCGCCGGCCGGCACGCTCACCCTGCCACAACTTCTCGATTCCGGCGCGCGCCTTCGAGGGCTCGGCGTCTTTCCGCAATTCCACTTCGATCTCGACGCTCGCAACGACGGCAACTTCGATGTCGTCTTCCGCGCCCACGAGCTCGACGGCTTTGGCGACAGCAAACTCGAAGCATTCTTCCTGTTCTTTCAAGGCCTTCCTTTCCAGGAGGTCGACCCGCAGTTCTATAACCTGCATCGCGATGCCATCAACTTCAACTCCATGTACCGCTGGGACGCGCAAAAGCGGCGCATCTTCGCGCAGTTCTCCGGTCCCTTCGGGCACAGCGCCAGTTACCGCTGGGATCTAACTACCGATCTTCGCAATGAAAACTGGGCCATCCGCAACGGCTTCACGGGCCCCGCGCCGGTGCTCGCCAGCTTCAACATGCGTCATGAAATGGCGGCCTTCGACCTGGCCTCATACGCCGAGACCGCTTCGCCTGGACCGCCGGCGCCGAACTCTCGCATCGCAACTTCCGCAGCGTCGTGCCCGGGACCGGATCCGGAACAGCATCCGGCACTGTCCTTACGCCGCAGATGCTCGCCACGGGCTACGAGCTCAAGCAGCAGGCGCAAATTTCGAGCACCGTTTGGCGCGTGCCCGAGCGCCGCTTCACCGTAAACGCCGCAGCCGCATCCGAGGCCGCGCGCCTCTGGTCCCGACCGCAGGAATCCTTCGAGAAACTCACCGGCTCGCTCCGCTGGCATTGGTTTCCGCAACTCAAAGGAGACGATTACGAAACCTCGCAGCAACTGCGCGCCGGCAAAACCTTCGGCCAGCCGCCATTCGATGAGCTCTTCATCCTCGGCCTCGAGCGCGACAACGATCTTCCCCATGCGCGCCCACATCGGCACCCGCGACGGCCGCAAGGGCAGCGCTCCGCTGGGGCGCAACTACCTGCTCGAAAACTGGGAGCTCAACAAGAACCTTTACGGCAATGGCATCGTCAAGCTGCAGGTCGGCCCACTTTGCGACATCGGCAAAATCACCGACCCAGGGACTTCACTGGGCTCGCACCGGTGGCTCTTCGACACCGGCGCGCAAGCCAAGCTGCGCGTTTTCGGCAGCGGGCTGATCCTTTCCTACGGCAAAGACCTCCGCACCGGCAACAACGCCATCTACGTAACCTTTCTCGACTCGAAATCCGGCGCCCCGCGATAACCCCAACCCTCGGCCGCGGGCAAGGTAATTGATCGTTGTCCACTGTTCACTGAATTACCTGTTGCAACAAATATCTCTCTCCCGCATCCAATATCTGTACGCCCCCCAGGAGGTTCACCATGTCGCTTCGTCCCGTCAGACAAATCCTTGAAACCACGCCCACCATCGAGGGAGCCGGCGTCAAGCTCGAGCGCGCCTTCGGCTTCGGCAAGACCGGCGAGTTCGACCCATTCCTGCTGCTCGACGACTTCCGCAACGAGAATCCGGCCGACTATCTCGCAGGCTTCCCCTGGCATCCGCACCGCGGCATCGAGACCATCACTTACGTGCTGGCCGGCGAAGTTGCGCATGGCGACTCCCTCGGCAACAAGGGCCGCATGACCGCGGGCGACGTGCAATGGATGACCGCCGGCAGCGGCATTCTGCACCAGGAGATGCCCAAGGGCGACGCCAACGGCCGCATGCACGGTTTCCAGCTCTGGGCCAACCTGCCGGCCGCTTTGAAAATGACTGCCCCGCGCTACCAGGACATTCCTTCGAGCGCCATCCCCGAGGTCACCGAGGACGACGGCACAAGGGCGCGCATCATTTGCGGCGAGTTCTGGGGCAAAACCGGCCCGGTCGAGGGCGTCGCAGCCGGTCGAGTCCGGGTCGAGTGTCGACGCGCGCTACGTCGACATCTCCATCCCGCCCTTCAAGCGCAAGCGCATCCAGGTCGAGACCACGCGCAACGCCTTCGCCTACGTCTTCGCCGGCTCGGGAACATTCCGCGACGCCTCCGAGCCGCAAGGCTGTCCTTACCGAGTCAGCCGTCGATCCGAACGCGCAGCCCGTCTACGACGCGAAAAACCATTCGCTCGTTCTCTTCGACCGCGGCGATGAGATCGTGGTCCAGGCCGGTCCCGAGGGCATCCGCTTCCTGCTCGTCTCGGGCAAGCCGCTGGAGGAGCCGGTCGCGTGGTACGGCCCCATCGTGATGAACACGCAGGCCCAGTTGCGCCAGGCGATGAGCGAACTGCAGGACGGCACGTTTATCCGCCACGGATAAGCGCTGCCAACCACGCGCTACTTCACATCTCTCGAAAAATCTCCGCTTTTGCCGCCGGATTTCGATTCGAGGCGGATTTCGCGGATGACGATGGCTTTGTCGAGGGCCTTTGTCATGTCGTAGACGGTGAGGGCAGCAACGGCAGCAGCGGTGAGAGCCTCCATCTCGACGCCGGTGAAGCCCGTGGTGGCCGCAGTGGCGCTGATCCGGACGCCGCCCGCGACTACTTGAGCCTGCACATCGACGTGGGTGAGCGCCAATGGGTGGCACATGGGGATGAGATCGGCGGTGCGTTTGGCTGCCTGGATACCGGCGAAGCGGGCCACTTCAAGCGGATTGCCTTTGGGATTGGCAGGCAGAGCCGCGAGCACGGCGGCGGAAAGCTCAACGAAAGCCGAGGCGGTTGCGGTACGCCGCGTGGATTGCTTGCCGCCGACGTCGACCATCGCGGCCTGGCCGGCTTCGTCAAAGTGCGAAAGTTTCGGTTTTCGAGCATCGGCCATGGTGTCTCCGGTCAACGGGCAATTTTGATTTCGTGATTTCCCACCATTGTGGCGCATCGGCCTTGCGTGCGCTGCATCGGCCTTGCGCTCACAGAAGCAGAATGCGAACGATAGAGCGAGCGTTTAGATGATCGGCCACTTCAGGCAAGACCAAAAAACAGTTTGCCCGGGCCATGGCGGCCTGGTCGCCCGAGCCATGCCAGGGAATGTGCGCAACCTGAGGCTCCAGGCTGGAAAAATCGCACGCGGCGGGCAGAAATCGGGTGAGGCCCGGCTTAACTTTGACATCCGCGGACAGGCGCGCGAGAGCGAAGCGAGGGCCGGAGAAGAGACGGCCTGCCAGCGCGCCCAGGACCGGTGCGGCGAAGAGCAAGAATGTGGCGGCGGAGGAGACAGGATTGCCGGGAAGGCCGAAGAAGCACTGCGTGCGGCGCTTTTTTTCGGCGGCGTTGACCTTCCTGACAGGGCGCTCACCGAAGACGGTTGGCTTGCCGGGCTGGATGCGCACGCCAGTGAAGTGAAAGCGGGCGCCTGCGCGGGCGAGAGCGGGCTCGACGAGATCGAATTTGCCCGCGGAAACGCCGCCGGTGATGAGCAGCAGATCGGCCTGCGCGGCCTTAGCAAGCGCCGCGTCCAGGGCCTTGGCTGTGTCTCGCGCTACGGGCAAAATCCACGGCTCGCCTCCCGCCACGGCCACCATCGCCGCCAGCATGGGGGAGTTCGAGTTGCGAATTTGGCCGGGAGCCGGCGAAGACCGGATGGGCACAAGTTCGTCTCCGGTGGCGAGAATGGCCACACGCGGGCGAACGAAAACTGGGAGCTCCGCGCAGCCGCAGGCCGCCGCGAGCGCTACCTGCGCCGCGCCTATCATGGTTCCCGCGGACAGCAGTTCATCGCCCTTGCGAGCCTGCGCTCCCCGCGCCACGATGTTTTCTTTCTTTTCTATGGTGCGCTGCTCTAGCAGCCGGACGGTTCGCGCTGAGTTACCGTCGCCGGCCTCGACGTGCTCCAGCATTATCACGGCATCGGCGCCGGCAGGGACGGGCGCGCCGGTCATGATCTCCCATGCCGTGCCGGGCCGCAGCGGACCGGATGGAGCTTGTCCGGCACGGGTTGAGCCGGCCACGGCGAGCGGCCTGTGCGCTGAGGCTTCTTGAGCCCGGCAGGCGAAGCCGTCGCGTGTGGAGCGCGCAAAGGGCGGCTGGTCGCTGTCGGCACGGAGAGGCCGCGCCAGCACCCGGCCGGCGGCCCGCGCAAGCTCGACACGCTCCACAGAGGGCCGGAACCGAGCCCGTTGCGCGGCGTATGCCGCCACCAGCGCGGACGCCTCGTCAAAACTCAGAAGATCGGGAATGTGCAAGGCAGGACTCCTGCAATGGATTGTAGAGGGTTAGAGCAAAATCGGAATTCTCGTGCCAATTCAAAGATCCTGCAATGTTGCTCTTTCTCAGGAAAAAGCCACTCCGAGGCGGGCCGTTGAGTTGCATGCGGCGGCCGGCACAGTTGGGTACGACAAGCCGCCAGCTAATTTGCCAGCAGGCCCGCAGGACGAGCTGTTTTATTCTTCTGCCCGTTCGAGAATGCCCTTCACCTCGGCGGCGAATTGACCATTCGGAGCCAGCTCCAGGTACTTCCGATAGGCTGCGGCACAACCTGGAGGGAGAAGAATTTTCTTTGTCGTTGGATCGACGGCGGCTTTCTCGGCGAGTCCCTGAGCCTTGATGAAGTAGAGGATGGCCTGATTGGGATCGGCCTTGATTGCCTCGTCGGCGGCATCCACCTGCGCAGCGAAATTCTTCTCCTGGAAGAAGATGATGGCTTGGTTCGTGAGGTAGGTAGCTGCCATGGCAGGATAGGCCCTGGCGGCGGCGTCAAACGCCGCATTCGCTTCGTCAACCATGAGCGTGCGCGCGTAGACCTCGCCCAGGCCCGAATTGGCGACGCCCATGAACTCCGGCTCCGGCCTTCCGGTTTTGGATTCAAGATCGAGAGCCTTCTTGTAGTTCGTTTCCGCGTCAAGATAATTCTTCAGGCCCATCTCGGCTTGCGCCAGATGGAGCCAAAGGATGGGTTCTGAAGGACTGACGGCGACATCCTTGGTCATGAGAGTTTCGATCTCGGAGTACTTTGCGCTTTTGATCTCGGCGGTCATGGCATCGATGTCCGCCTCGCTGGCTGTTGCCCCCAGGCTCCGGGTTGCCGTCGCGCGCGCATGATCAACGTCATCGAAGTCCTGGTTTACGACCCGAAGGTCGGCGTTAATGGCCACAAGGGTCTTGTTAGCGGGCATGGCCGCGGCATTGGCTTCCCTCATCGCTTGCAATTGCTTTTGCTGTTCCGGCGATAGGCGATCTATGAACGCCTGGCGCGTCATATCGATGTCCTGCGTCGTATCCTGCCCGGCCACGATTTCGACGCCGGAGATGGAATCGACTATTTTCCCCTCCGGCGTATCGGGCGCGCGGTAGACCACTGTGTACTCTCCCGGAGGCGCTTCGCCGGAGTATTCTCCCCTGGCAGAGACCGGAAAGCTGTAGGTCAAAATCACGCCGCCGTCGGTGGAGAGGCTGACTGTGCCATTGTTCTGAGGCAGCCCGGCCGGATTGATCACGCGGCCGTGAATCTGGCCCATTTCAGCGGCGGGAGGCTGCTGCGCAAGCGCGGGCACGAGGGCGAGCAGCCCTGCGACGGCGAATAGGCGAAACAACACGGCAGGAACCATGCAACTGATTATAGAGGGTTTCGAGCAATCTGCAGGAGCCGGAGTGCGCCCGCCGCGCTTGATGACTTCAGACAAGTAGGGCGTCCGCCCCGCTACGGCGAGCAGGCTCGACGGACGCCCTTCCATGATCCCAACCGGCAGCCAGTCTAATGGGACTTGGGTGCCTTGTAAGAGGAGTTGACCTTTTCTCCGGCCTGCTGCAGAATGCCCGCCACTTCGTTGGCGAATTGGCCGGTTGGAGCCAGATCCAGGTACTTCTGGTACGCAGCCGTGCAATCGGGAGGCAGAACGATCCGGTGGGTCTTGGGATCGATCGTGGCGGTCTGGATCAATCCCTGGCCTTTGATGTAGTAGAGGAGTGCCTGGTTGGGATCAATCTTGATGGCCTCGTCTGCCGCGGCCACTTGCGCTGTGCTGTTGCCCTCCTGGAAGAAGATGATCGCTTCATTCCTCAGATTCAAGGCCGCATCGGCGGGATCGGCCTTGGCGGAGGCGTCGTATGCCGCGTTCGCCTCAGGAACCTTGCCGGAGCGCGCGTATACTTCGCCCAGCCCGGCGTCGGCGATGCCGATAACCTGGGGGCGCGGCTTTGCTGCAGCCGTCTCCAGATCGATTGCCTTCTTATACGAAGTGATCGCATCGTCGTATTTCTTGAGCCCGGCCTGCCCGAACCCAAGGTTGACCCACAGCAGAGCCTCGCTCGGCTTGAGCCCCGTATCCTTGGTCATCAGGCTTTCGATATCGGTGTATTTGGCGGTTCTGATCTCGACCACCTTGGCAGCAATGTCGGCCTTTGTAGCCGCCGCGCCCAAAGCCTGCGCCGCGGTTGCCGTTGCGCCGTCGATGTCTTTTTTGTCCTGGTTGACGATCTTCAGGTCGGCGTTCAACTGGTTGATCACCGAGTTGGCCTTGATGGCCTCGGCGTTGGTCTTTCTCAGCTCCTCAAGCTGCTTCTTCTGCTCCGGAGTCATCTTATCGATATATTCCTGGCGCGACATATCGTCATCCTGCGCCAAATCCTCTCCGGCCGCGATCTTGATGCCGCGAATGGAGTCGACCATCTGGCCCTTCGGGGTATCGGCCGCTCGATAGATCAACATATAGGTTCCGGGAGCCGCTTGACCGGTGTAGGAGCCGGTGTCATCCACCGGGAAGGTGTACTTAAAGGTCGTACCGCCATCGGTAGAGAGGTTCACCGTGCCGCCTCCCTGGGGTTGCCCGGTGGGATTAATGACGCGGCCGTGAATCGTGGCCATGTTTGCAGCCGCAGGCTGCTGTGGACGCGCGGGCGCGATAGCCAATGCCAGTAGACCCGCCGCGGCGGCCATACCCAACCAAAGTGAATGAGTGCGTTTCATACTTTCTCCTTAGGAGCGGCGGAAGAATGCTGCCCGCAAGCTCGAAAAATCAATCCTCATCAGGCGCCCATCGGCAGAGCGCGTTTCCAGCATAATCAACGTTAAATCCTATGCAGCACCCTGCACAAGAGGCGTGTGGCCGGTGTACCCCCGCTGCTCCGGGGCGCCGGCATCGCACTGTTTTGTGGACGTGGAGGCCCCGTCCGCGAGTTGCTTTCTCCGCGGCGAAAGAACCTGGCGCCCTTTGGATCGCAAAGTCATGGTAGTGTGGCTGGCGCGACTGCGTGTGTGGCCTGTATCACACATTAAAATCGGAATATGGGAACGGTGATTCGGAAGGCAACAGCGGCAGATGCCGCACAGATTCTGGCCTTCATTCGCGCGCTGGCGGTTTATGAGCGGGCGGCGCCGGGCGATGTGATTGCAACGAAGGAGGGCCTGCTGCGCGACGGATTCGGCCCCAACCCGTTCTACCAGTGCCTGATTGCCGAGCACGACGGCCGGCCCGCTGGTTTCGCTCTGTACTTTTTCAACTACTCAACATGGATGGGACAGCCCGGCATCTATCTCGAAGACCTGTTTGTGCTGCCGGAGCTGCGCGGCCTGGGCATCGGCAAGGCGCTACTCAAGCAGGTAGCTGCCATCGCCGTCGAGAAGGGCTGCCAGCGCCTGCAGTGGGAGGTTCTGGACTGGAACACGCCTGCAATCGATTTCTACCGCGCCATGGGCGCTGAATTCCTGGATGAGTGGCGCAACGTGCGTCTGGGCGGGGAAGCCCTGACGCGCTTGGCGGAGGAACCGGAAGAGAATAGCATCCCACCTTTTCGCCAAAAAGCCGACGAGCGGATGGCGCAACATGCGGAGGGCGGCGCAGGTGCGGCAACGGATAAGGAAGCTCAGTCAGGAGCTGCGCCGTGAGGATTCGTGTGATTGGCGGCGGGCTGGCCGGGTCGGAAGCGGCGCTGACCGCGGCTCGGCTCGGCTGCTCAGTAGATCTCTACGAGATGCGCGCGGTGGTGGACGGAAAACCGCGCCTTACGCCTGCGCACCAGACCACCGGCTTCGGCGAGTTGGTCTGTTCCAACTCGCTCAAGAGCGAATCGCCCCACTCCGCGCCCTGGCTGCTGAAGCAGGAGATGCGGCGTGCGGGCTCGGCGCTTTTGCGCATCGCCGATGAGACAGCCGTCCCTGCGGGCCACGCACTGGCTGTCGATCGCGCAGAGTTTTCGCGGCGGATTGGCGAGGCTATCGCCGCGGAGCCGGCCATTCGCGTGATTCGCGAAGAAGTTACCAACCTGGAACCGTCCAGATGCGGACGACCGCATTGACGGTGGTTGCCACCGGGCCGCTCACGTCAGACGCTCTCAGCGCCGAAATCGAGCGAATCACCGGCGCTGGCCATCTCGCCTTTTACGATTCCATCTCGCCGATCGTCGATGCCGAATCCATCGACATGAACCGCGTGTACTTTGCCGCGCGATGGGATAAGGGGACGGCCGACTACATCAACTGCCCCATGGACCGCGCCGAGTACGACCGTTTCTACGACGCGCTGCTCGCGGCCGAAGCCGCTGAGAGCAAGATTGGGAAAGCTGAGATCCCACCCCATGCGCAAAACCGGCACATGGGGCCCGGTATTTCGAGGGCTGTCTGCCCATTGAAGTGCTGGCCTCGCGCGGACGCGACACGTTGCGCTTCGGGCCTATGAAGCCCGTGGGCCTGCGCGACCCGCGCACCGGCAAGAACCCCTGGGCCGTGGTGCAACTGCGCAAGGAGAACCTCCGCGCCGACAGCTACAACCTGGTGGGTTTTCAGAATCATTTGAAGTTCGGCGAGCAGGCGCGTGTGCTGCGGCTGATTCCGGGCCTCGAAAACGCGCGCTTTCTGCGCTACGGGCAGATCCACCGCAACACCTACATCTGCGCGCCGGCGCTGCTGGATGAAACACTGCGGCTCTCCCCGAGAGCTGAGTGCTCACCCTTTCCACGTCCGCGAGCGCGGACGCGGAAAGGGTGGGAAGCAACCACTGCCGACCATCCTCTTCGCCGGCCAGATTTGCGGCGTCGAGGGCTACACCGAATCCATCGCCACGGGCATGCTGGCGGGCATTTATGCGGCTGCGCTTGCGCGCGGCGAGGAGCCCACGCCTGTTCCCCGCGCCACGGCCCTCGGCTCGCTGGTTCACTACATCACGCACGCCGACCAAAAAAACTTTCAGCCCGCCAACATCACCTTCGACCTGCTGGAGCCGCTCGAAGAAGAAGTGCGCAAGAAAATCCGCGATAAGAAAGAGCGCCATCGCATCCAGTGCGAGCGTTCGCTGGCCGCCTTCGATGCGTGGCGGGCGCAACGGTTTTTCGCGCCGGGCGGTGAAACGCCGATCGCGTCGGGCGCGTATAAAAGGTAGAGCCTCACCGAAATCGACCATGGCCACCTTTCGCCGCAGCGTTATCATCTCCATCCTGTTCACCGTCTTTGGCGGCCCGGCAATCGGTGTGGTCTATGTGCCTCTGTGGCTCACGCCCTTTCGCATTCCTGCCGCAGAGCCGTGGTGGCAGACGATTTCAAAGTGGCGTTATCCAGCGTCTCCTCCCAAAAACTTGCCACCTCCATCTTGTTGATGCCCGGCAGATGTTGTAGGGTAAGAGCATCTAATGTGCAACTTGGAGGAAAGATACATGTCGACATCAGTCCCGTCGCAAAAGGCCATTCCCGGTGGTAATACCGTTAAGGTCGAATTCGACAATGGCATCGCTTGGGTTACGCTGAACCGTCCGGAGAAGCGGAATGCCATGAGTCCCACGCTGAATGCCGAAATGGTGCAGGTTCTGGATGCATTGGAGATCGACGAGCGGTGCGGAGTTCTCGTGCTCACCGGTGCCGGGGAATCGTTTACCGCGGGGATGGACTTGAAGGAATATTTCCGCGAGACGGAAGGCCTGTCTGATCTGCAGCAGGCGCAGGTGCGCCGGACGGCACACGAGTGGCATTACCGCCGGCTAATCAATTACCCTAAGCCGACCATCGCGATGGTGAATGGCTGGTGTTTCGGCGGAGCTTTCACTCCGCTAGTGGCCTGTGACCTGGCGATCGCCGCCGATGAGGCTAAGTTTGGACTGTCGGAAATCAACTGGGGCATCATTCCTGCCGGAAACGTTCCTCGGGCGCTGGCGCAAGTGATGAACCACCGCGACTCGCTGTACTACATCATGACGGGCGACACTTTTGACGGAAAGCAGGCCGCGGAGATGGGCTTAGTCAACCGGTCGGTTCCCTTGGCGCAACTCCGTGCAGAAACAGAGGCGCTCGCCCGCAAGCTATTGGAGAAGAATCCGACCGTGCTGCGTTACGCTAAGCTATCCTTCAAGCTGATACGCGATATGGACTGGGAATCATCCAACACCATACTAGGGGCGATGGCATCCGCTGTCAGTGCATCCGATCGCGAACAAGGCCGCGCGCAAGGCCTGAAGCAATTCCTCGACGATAAATCCTATCGTCCGGGGCTAGGCGCCTATCGCCGTAGCGAGTAAAGAATGAAAACGAACGGGAAAACTGCTGCGTCGGCGAGTGCAATCCGAGGTGCTGAGGCCGTTGCTCGCATCCTACGTCCGAAGTCGATCGCCGTGGTGGGCGCCTCCGCGCAACCGGGCTCGATGGGCGCCACGGTCGTGGCCAGCCTGGTGGCGAGCGGCTATTCTGGCGAGCTCTACGTTGTGAGTCGCAGCGCCAGCGAGATTGAGGGCAGAGCTTGCGTTCAGGCCATCGACGATCTTCCGGATGGAATTGACTTGGCCGTCTTAGTGGTGGGGAGCGCGGCGGTACGCGAAGCCATTGCGGCCTGCGTGCGGCGCAAGGCCCACGCAGCGGTGATCTTTGCCTCTGGTTTTTCGGAGCTAGGCGACCAAGGTCGAGCCGAGCAGGAGGCGATAAGCAGGATCGCCGCCGAGGGCGGCATTGCGCTCATCGGTCCGAACTGTCTAGGTTTTACCAACCACCTTGAGGGATTTGGGATTGGTTTCGCTACCCGTTCTGCGCCCATGCGAACCGGAGAAGGTCCAGCGGTTGCCCTGGTTGCGCAGAGCGGCGCACTTGTAGGGCATCTTGCGCACGCTTTAACGGCACGTAATGTTCCTCTCACTTATTCGATCTCCACTGGGAATGAAGGCGGGCTGGGAGTCGCCGACTTCATTGCGTACCTGGCTGACGATCCTCGCACCCGCGCCATTGTGGTCTTCGCGGAGCAGATCAAAAGACCGAGCGATTTTCTGGCTGCGGTCGCGTACTCGCGCGCCCAGGGCAAGCCAGTAATCCTGCTGCATTCCGGCCGAAGCGCTCGCGCGCAGGAAGCCGGACGCTCCCACACCGGCGCGATGGCCGGTAATTACGCCGTCATGCGAACAGTTGCGTCCCACGCCGGCGTCGTGCTCGTGGACAGCCTCGAGCAGCTTGTGGATGTAGCACAGATCCTGGCGCGCTTTCCCCAACCGCCCAAAGCGGGGGTTGGCGTAATGACTGCATCCGGAGCCTTCTGTGGAATTTCCCTTGATGCCTGTGACGAGATAGGACTAGAGGTGCCGCGTCTGACCGCGCCAACACTTGCAACACTGCGGGGGATTTTGCCGCCATTCGCGACGCCAGGCAATCCGCTCGACCTCACCACGCAGGTGATGCGCGAACCGGAGCTGCTCGCAAAAGCCGCGGAGGCGCTTATCGCCGATCCCAACGTCGGCAGCGTGCTGGCAGCGGTCATGCCTGGACCTACGCCGCCGCAAGCCGTGCGGTTCTTGAAGGGGATTCTTCCCGCAGTTAAGAATCCCGCAAAACCGATAGTGGTGGCGATGATGGGCGACGGCTCGTTCTTGAATGAGGAGTTTATGACCCTCATACGCGAGAACGGCGTTCTCTTATCGCGTTCTCCTGAGAGATCTCTCAGGGCAATTGCGCCTGTCACCGCCTATGGCCGCTGGTGTGCAGCCGCAGAGCAAAGAATACCCTCTGCCACTATTGAGTCCCTACCGGCGCTGCCAGAGGGCATGCTTGCGGAATATGCCGGCAAGCAATACCTCGCCCAGTTAGGGATCAAGGTTCCCGAAGGTGCGCTGGCACGAGATGTCGCGGAAGCAGCGGCAATCGCCAAGCGAATCGGATTTCCCGTAGTTCTGAAGGCGCAGGCTGCGGCGCTAGGCCACAAGAGCGACGCCGGCGGCGTGATGCTCAATATCGCCGACGAAGCAAATCTGCGGCATTCCTGGACGCAGATAATGGGAAACGTTTCTTGCGCCCACCCAAATCTGGTGCTGGAAGGGATGTTAGTGGAGAAAATGATGGCGCCGGGGCTGGAGATGATCGTCGGCGCCAAGCGCGATCCAAATTGGGGGCCGGTGGTGCTGGTTGGACTGGGCGGAATTTGGATCGAAGCGCTGAATGACGCCTGCCTGCTTCCACCCGGCCTTCCCGAAGGCTTGATTCTTGAAGAACTCAATAAGCTCAAGGCTTCAAAGTTGCTGCATGGATCGCGCGGCATGGCCCCTGTTGACTGCGCCGCGGTCGCCCATACAGTGTCGGTAATCGGCCAGCTTATGTTGGCGCGGCCCGAGCTCGACGAGGTGGATATCAACCCATTGGTTGTCTATCCAAAAGGCGGCGGAGTGGTTGCCATCGACGCGTTGCTGGTTGCTGCTGCGCATCGCTCTGAAGCTGAGTAAGCGTGTATTCCATGCCGTCTGGTAAGTGATGGTCAGCGGCGCACGAGCATGGCCAGGGTAAGCCCGGAGCTGTCGACGAAACTAAAGGAAGAGTGGAAACAAGTTTTTAACGATAAGGGCGTCGTGTAAGCACAATCGACCCGTTCGCCCCCAGCTTTGATCTGGGCGCGGCGCAATTAGGGCGAGCAATCATGATGGCCTGGATGGTTTTGTCCGGCTATTTTCTCCAGTTTCAGGGTTGGCGCGACGCGGCGCCTCGCGAAAGGAATTGAAATGAGAAGTGATGCTAACGCTGGTGAACGGGTAATCAAGATGGGTGCTTGGTCAGCCGGACCTGGATGCCACGGCGGATGTGGAGTGGAAGTCCACGTGAAGGATGGAAAAGTAACCAAGATTGAAGGCGATCCTGACCATCCCTGGTACCGCGGAAGGGCCTGTCCCCGCCTCCTCGCCATGACCCAATATATCTACAGTCCCAACCGCCTCAGGCACCCCCTGAAGCGGATAGGGGCGAGAGGCGAAGACAAATGGTTGGAGATTTCCTGGGAGGAAGCTTTCGACATCTGCGAGGCTCGGATGCGAGAACTCGCCGACAAATATGGCCCCGAATGCATGCTCTTTACCCAGGGCACGGGTCGTGATGTCGGCGGCATGATCAGTTTCCTGGCCTACTCCTATGGAAGCCCAAACTGGTGCATGATGGGGCTCTCCGGTCACTCCTGTTTTACTCCCCAATTGGCGGCGGGCTATATAACCCAGGGGGATTTCACCTTCCCGGATGCCGCCCAGTTTCTTCCCGACCGATATGATGACCCGGAGTGGGTAGCGCCCAAGTGCGTGATTAGCTGGGGCGCCAGCATGAACCGTGGATGCGTGGACCATTACTGGTCCGGCCACTGGTTCATAGACCAGATGCGGCGGGGAACTAAGCTGATCGTTATCGATCCGCGATGTACATGGGAGGCATCCCGTGCCACTATATGGCTTCAGCCCAGGCCGGGCACGGATGGCGCATTAGCTCTAGCCTTCCTGAATGTAGTGATCACTGAGAAGCTCTACGATAAAGAGTTCGTGGACAAATGGTGCTATGGCTTTGACAAATTGACCGAACGGGTACAGGAGTACACCCCGGAAAAGGTGGAGAAGCTTACCTGGGTGCCGGCAGAGAAAATCCGGCAGGCAGCCAGAATGTATGCCACCGAGACACCATCCGGGATTGAGATCGGCCGTCCCGTAGAAGGCAATCCAGAGGGCACCACCGTCATCATGACGATCCATGATCTCATAGCCATTACCGGCAACTTGGACGTTCCTGGCGGTAATGTGATCTGCCGCTCGGCCTATGGAGTAACTACCTACCCCTATAACACAGAGGAAGTAATTCAGTTATACGGAGAAGATCTCTATTCAAAGCTAAGCGAAAAGAGAATCGGCGCTGACAAATACCCCTTGGTCAAGAGTTTCAGGGCTTGGGCGCAACCGGACGAAATCATAAAGCAGCTTGAGACCGGAAAACCCTATCCCATTAAAGGTGTCTGGACGCAAGCAAACAATTGGCTTGCCAACCAGGCAGGTGATCCCAGACGGCATTACAACGCCATCAAAGACCTTGACTTCAACGTCGTCGTGGACCTCTTTATGACCCCGACGGCGCAAGCCGTGGCGGATATTGTTTTGCCGGCAGCCAGTTTTCCGGAGAAGGATTCCATCTACTGCATCGGCGGTCCCCTGAACATCATTGAGAAGGTTATTGACGTTCCTGATTGCAAGTCGGATTGGGAAATCAACTTTACCCTGGCGAAGCGGCTGAATCCGAAGGCTGTTCCGTGGAATTCCGTCAAGGAGATGCTCACCGCCCGAATGCTGCCATCTGGGTATACGTTCGAGTCACTAGGTGAAAAGCGCTGGGATCTGGCTCCAAAGGACCATCCCTGCGGTAGCCGTCCCTATCGAAGATATGAAAAAGGCCAACTGCGGAAGGATAAACAACCTGGCTTTAGGACTCCCACCGGGAAAGTAGAGCTCTACTGCACAAGCTACGAGAAGTGGGGCTACGATCCATTACCGTCCTACAAGGAGCCTGGTCCAGAAAGTCCAGTACAAACACCGGAGGTCTACAAGGAGTATCCCTTGATCATGATGACCGGCCGGCGTTCACCCGTCCTGTTCCACAGCGAGCACCGTAACATTCCGTGGCTCCGGGAAATAGATCCAGATCCACTAGTCGAGATCAGCCAGGAGACGGCCAAAGCACAGGGAATAGAGAATGGAGACTGGGTATGGATTGAAGGAACGATGGGTAAGTGTAAGAGAAAGGCCAAGGTTACCCCTATCATCCATCCTAAGACTGTGATGGTTCCTCATGCCTGGTGGCTGCCGGAATCAGAAGGTAAAGCGCCCCACTTTTATGGGGTGTGGGATTTGAATGTCAACCAGCTTATTCCCATGGGCTATCCGGATAAAGCTGGCTTCGGCGGCGGACCATTGTCTTACATGCTGTGCAGAATTCGGAAGGTGTAGTTCGAAGACTTTAGGAAAACTGAGGAACAACTGCCCAAGATTGATAAGGAGTTTAGATGCCGAGGAACGGATTATTGATCGAATACGAGTACTGCAACGGGTGCCATTCGTGCGATGTGGCGTGTAAACAGGAGCATCAATATCCAGTCGGAAGGGGCGGCCTGATGGTCAGCGAGATCTATACCGAATTACCTGACAAGGTCCGAACTGATTATCTTCCTTTTCCCACGCAGTACTGCGACCTGTGCGCGCCTCGGGTAAAGCGAGGAGAAAAACCCGCCTGCGTAAAAGCCTGCCAGGCAGCAACTATGTGGTATGGCACGGTCGCAGAACTGGCAAGGCTTATGGAAGATAAACCGCATGCTGTACTGTTTACTCCGAAGTAGGTGAGTGGTGCGGAATTCAATCACCCACAAAGCAAGGGCAAATCCCGCCTGCCGCCCACCATGCACGCGTTGACGATATTTATCCAGCGTCCCTACGGCTAAGCTTCGCTGCTGGCAGAAAGCTGCCCGCATCAATCCACTCGCTTCAAACTCCGCAACCAGCGCCTCCGCCTCGGCCCGGCTACGTCGCCTCCGCACCACTCCCACTTCACTCATAACCCAGTGCACCACTATACGCAGCCAAAGAACAGGGTGCGTTGCTAAGACCGTACAACACTGCTAACTGGATATGTTCCCGCGCTTTCCTGATGCCGCGAAGAAGAGATCTTCGAACCTTTCACGCAACGCTATACTTGCCTCTGTGCAGCATGTGCTGCGCGATCTTTTGTTCGAGCGCAATTACGTTCACTGGATCGTACTTGAATAGCCGCCGTAAGGTCGTCATGTGGGCGCCAAGAACGTCGCCTTCGGAGACGGCGCCGACGATCTTGCGCGCCGCCGCCTCCAGGCGGGTCATCGCCTCCATGGCATAAACCTGCGCCATCGCCGTAGCCGGCGCGGCGGCTGCTTCGCCTTTTGCGGCAACGATCTTGCGGGCGCGGATGACGGCGGAGTCGAGGGCAAAGACTTCGATGATCATGTCGGCCAGCGCGGCCACTATCTCCTGCTCGTCGTTGAGGGTTTGCGGGTATTTCCGCGAGGCTAAACCGATGGCAAACAGAGTGGCTTTTTTGGCCTGTTGCGTGAGCGCACGTTCCGCCGCCAAAGGGCCGGCGAGAGGCGCGGCCGCGCCGTGCCCCTCCGCCACTTCCCCCAGCAATTGCTGGATCGCCGGCAATAATGGCAACTGCCCCGCTTGGGCGCGCTTGAGCAGCCAACGCGGAATGATGAGGCGGTTGATCTCGTTGGTGCCCTCGAAAATGCGGTTCACGCGCGCATCGCGATAAGCGCGCTCAGCGGGATAGTCCTCGACGAAGCCGTAACCGCCGTGGATCTGCACGGTCTCATCGACGACGAAGCCCACCATTTCGGTAGCCGCGACCTTGACGATGGAGCACTCGACCAAGTACTCCGCGAGCGCTTTGCCTCTGTCTTTAGCTGCTTCGGGAGCGCTCTCATCGATCGCGCTCAGCGCGGGGCTGACCATGCCGACCGTGCGGTACACCATGCTTTCGACGGCGTACAGCCAGGCGGCCATGCGCGCCAGCTTCTCGCGGATGAGGCCGAACTCGGCGATGAATTTGCCGAATGCCTTGCGTTGCTTGGCATAGGCAATGGCGTTTTGCAGCGAGGTGCGCGCGCCGCCCACGCACCCGGCGCCTATCTTGAACCGGCCAATGTTCAGGATGTTAAAACCGATGAGGTGCCCTTTGCCGACCTCCCCCAGCAGGTTCTCCACCGGCACTTGGCAGTCGTTGAAGACCAGCGGGCAGGTGGAGGAGCCGCGCAGCCCCATCTTGTGCTCCTCGGCGCCGATCGACAATCCTGGCGTGTTCCGTTCGACAATGAATGCCGTGAATTTCTCGCCGTCCACCTTGGCGAACACCATGAACAAGTCGGCAAAAGCGGCATTGGTAACCCACAGTTTCTCGCCGTTGAGCACGTAGTGCTTGCCGTCGGCAGAAAGCACGGCGCGGGTGCGTATGCTCATGGCGTCGGACCCTGAGGAGGACTCCGACAGGGCCAAGGCGCAAAGGCACTCGCCGGCGGCCACCTTGGGCAGGTACTTTTGCTTCTGCTGCTCGGTGCCGAAGTAGAGCATCGGCAGGCTGCCGATGCCGGGTTGAGCGCCGAATGCAGCGCAGAACGAGCCGTACTTGGCGATAAAGTCGGAGATGATGGTGGAGCTGATTTTGTCCATCCCCATGCCGCCATACTGCTCGGGAATATCGGCGGAGATCAGGCCGATCTCTCCGGCCTTACGAATCAACTCGCGAATCAGTTCCCAATCCTTGCGCTCCAAGCGGTCCACGAAGGGAAGAACCTCGTTTGTCACGAACTCCTCGGTAGTGCGGGCGATCTGTCGCTGTTCGTCCGTAAAATCTTCGGGAGTGAACACTTGTTCAGGGGCGTGGTCCGCCAGCAGAAAACTGCCACCCGCGATTTGCTTGTGAGGCAGCGCCGTAACTGTACTTGCCATGTGAATCTCCTTAGAAACTACGCTTATGCGAGGACAGAGGTCGGAGTGACTTCCGAGTACGAGTTATTGCGCCATGTTCTCGATGGTGCGATTTCGTGGGCTCGCACTTTTCCTCGTAGTACTTTATTCCCTTGTCGGCCTACGTTCTCCGCAGTTTAGCATGCGGTAGACGAGTCGGCGTGCGGTCATGCTGGGAATGCTATAAAGGGGACGGCATGAAAACTGTTCCGGCCCGGCGTCTGCCCCTCGTTCGATTGGGCCTCCTTACCGCTGCCGCGGTTGCCATCCAGGGCTATCACTTCGGCGTGGAAGACGCCGAGATCTTTCTCCCCTCCGCGAGCAGGTTGCTCCATCCCGAACTCTACCCCTACGCTTCGGAATTCTTTCTTGCGCACGAGCGTCTGTCTCTCTTCGCGCCCATCCTCGCCTGGACCGCGCGCTTCACTCATCTTTCTATGGACTGGACGGTATTTCTCTGGTACATCGTCACGCTGTTTGCCACGCTACTGGCGTGCTGGATGCTGGCCGTAGTCTGCTTCGATTCGCCCCGCGCGCGCTGGTGCGCGATGCTGGCAGTCACCGCGGCGCTCACCATGCCCGCGGCCAACACCGGCCTGCTGCTGATGGATCCTTACCTCACGGCGCGCTCCTTCTCCACTCCGCTTACCGTCTTCGTTCTCGCAGGCTTTCTAGCCCGCCGGTACGGCCTGGCAACGCTGGCGCTTGCGCTCACGGCCGTCATCCATCCGCAGATGGCTGTGTACCTCGTCACGCTCGCGGCCTTTCTCTGGATCGTGGAGAAAGTTGTTCCGGCCGCGCCGCGTCCACTGCCGGCAGAGGCCCTCGCCTGTCTACTGCCCCTCGATTTCCGCCTGGGTCCGGCGCGGGAACCTTACCGTGAAGCCCTCTACGCTCGCGATTACTTTTTTCTCTACACCTGGACCTGGTATGACTGGCTGGGGTTGATCGCGCCGCTGGCCTTCCTGTTCTGGTTTTGGAAGGCCAAGCCGCGCGGGACGACGCCGGCCTTCGCGCGCCTCTGCCTGGGCCTGATTCCCTTCGCACTTCTTTCCATCCTTGCCGCCGCGGTCATCTCGAGCTCGCACGTCTTCGACATGTTCTCGCGCTTGCAGCCGCTGCGCTGCTTTCACCTCATTACTCTTGTCTTTCTGCTCTTTTTGGGCGGCGTCCTCGGCGAGTACGCGGGCAGAATCCGCGTTTGGATCATGCCGGTTCTTTGCCTTTCAGTCGCCGTTCTTATGTTTGCCGTGGAGCGCAAAACTTATCCGAACAGCCCGCACATTGAATGGCCCTGGATGAAGACCAGTGCCAACGCGTGGGTGAAAACGCTGCTCTGGGTGCGCCATAACTCCCCGCGGGACGCGGTCTTTGCCGTGGATTCCCGCTATTTCCTGGATGCTGGAATCGATCACCACGGCTTCCGCGCCATTAGCCGCCGCTCCGAACTGGCTGACTACTATAAGGACGGCGGGGCTGTGACAATCTTTCCCAGGTTGGCAATGGAATGGAAGCAGATGAGCGACGCGACCTATGGCTTGAACCACTTTACTGCCGCGGACTTCACGCGCCTGGCCCACGTCTATCCTGTCACGTGGGCCGTGATTCACGGACCTGCGCCCACCGGAATGGATTGCCCCTACCAGCAGCAAGGCTACGCGGTGTGCAAGATTCCCGACGCGCCAGGGCTGGTTGCGCCGTAGGGCTGGTTGCGCCGTAGGGATACATCAGAACCGGATGAACTGGTTCAGCAAGCAGGTTTCAGCCCCGCATCAGCGGCCTCTGCGAAAATAGACTTTCATGCTTGCGCTCCAAAATGCCGGCAAGCGGTTCGGTCCGCGCGTACTGTTTCTTGAGGCCGACTGGCTCATCCGCAACGACGAGAAGACCGCGCTCGTGGGCGCGAACGGCACCGGTAAATCCACACTGATGAAGGTGCTCGCCGGACTGGAAACACTGGACTACGGGGCCCTCGAGCAGACACGCGGCATCAGCATTGGCTACCTGCCGCAGGAGGGCCTGCAGCTTTCCGGCCGCACTGTTTTCGAGGAGTGCCTCACCGTCTTCGATGAGCTGCACGAGATGGAGCGCGAAATCCAGCGGCTGGCGGCGCGGTTGGCCGAACTCGACCACGAAAGCCCCGAGTACAATTCTGCCGCCGAGCGCTACTCGCTGTTGCAGGATCGATTTCACGCGCTCGACGGTTACGCGCTCGACGCGCAGGTGGGTAGCGTGCTCACTGGCCTGGGTTTCGGCAAGGAGGATTGGGCGCGGCAGACCGATGAATTCAGTGGCGGCTGGCAGATGCGCATTGCGCTGGCCAAGCTGCTGCTCGCCAAGCCGAACCTGCTGCTCCTCGACGAGCCGACGAATCACCTCGACCTCGAAACGCGCAACTGGCTCGAAGACTATCTCGCTCACTACCCGTTTGGCTACATTCTTTGCTCCCACGACCGTTATTTTCTTGACGTGACCATCGACCGCACCGTGGAGATATGGAACAAGCGCCTCACCATCTACCAGGGCAACTACACAAAATACCTCACACAGAAAGACGAGCGGCGCGAGCAGTTAATGGCCGCATACCGCAACCAGCGCGAACGCATCGAGCGCCTTGATGCCTTCATCAACCGCTTCCGCTATCAGGCCACCAAGGCCAAGCAGGTGCAGTCGCGCATCAAGGAATTGGAAAAAATCGAGCGCATTCAAGTTCCTGAAGCCGAGCCGGTAATTCACTTCAAGTTTCCCCAGCCGCCGCCGTCGGGGCGCCTCGTCGCTGAGGCGGAAGGACTGGCGAAGAGCTACGGACCGAAGCATGTGTTCAGCGGCGCGGGCTTTACCATCGAGCGCGGCGACCGCGTGGCGCTGGTGGGCGTGAACGGCGCGGGCAAGTCCACGCTCATCAAGCTGCTGATGGGCGCCGAAGCGCCTACCGCGGGCTCTATTCGCCTGGGCCACAACGTCATTGCCGAGTACTTCGCGCAGGACCAATACAAAGTGCTCGACCCCGAGGCGCGCATGCTCGACGACATCAGCCGCGCAGCGCTCCGCGTGCCCGAGGGCGAACTGCGCTCGCTGCTGGGCTGCTTTCTGTTTTCGGGCGACGATGTCTTCAAGCCGCTGGGCGTGCTTTCGGGCGGCGAGCGCAATCGTTACGCGCTGGCGCGGATTCTCGTCTCACCCTCGAACTTCCTGCTTCTCGACGAGCCGACGAATCATCTCGACATGCGCGCCAAGGATGTATTGCTTGATGCGCTCGCCGGCTACAGCGGCACAGTGGTCTTCGTCTCCCACGACCGCTATTTCATCGATCGCCTGGCCACGCGCGTGCTTGAAATCGAGAACGGCGCGGTGACGGCCTACGAGGGCAATTACGAGGACTATCTGCGCCGTAAAGCAGCGCTGGCTACGGAAGCTTCCTCTAGCACTGTCATCCTGAGCGACGCCGCGCGAAGTACGGCGGAGTCAAAGGACCTGCGGTTGCCGTTCTCTTCGCGCAACGAAAACGCGGGCCGCACGTTCGCCTCATCGCCGAACACGACCATCCTCATCGAAGGCGGCTACGAGTCGGGTAACGACTTCGAGCCAATGAAGCAGGTTCGCCGTTTGAACCCCATCAAGCAGAAGCAGATGAAAGACCGTTGCGCTTTCCTCGAAGAAGAGATCCCGCGCGTCGAAGCCTCCATCGCCCACACCGAGCAGCAACTGGGCGTTTACGTTTCTGCCGCGGAGACGCAGCGGCTGACCACGCTGGCCGAAGAGCTGCGCACGCAGCTTGCCGCGCTCACTAGAGAGTGGGAAGAGTTGATGGCGCAGTTGGAGCACGCGTGAGCCAGCGCAAGACACGGTCCAAGCTGCTCCATAGCAGCCGTGTGCCGGCGCACTCGAACAAGCTTGCGCAACCCATATGTCGATCCCATGCATCTCATCCGAGAGGAGATGCTGCGCGCCGCGCGCCTCGTCCCTTTTGAATCCGGCCCGTGGAGTTCCCCTTGGGAAAACCGTAACCAGATTGGTCAAATGGGTGTCCCGCTTTACCTGGTTGTTAGAAAAGGCTTCGAGACATGTTGCGACACGGCATCCCGATCGGACGTCTCTTCGGAATCTCCATCGATCTGGACTTCTCCTGGTTCCTGATCGTCGGTATCCTGGCGTGGCTCCTGGCCGTGAGCTACTATCCCTCCGAGTTCAGGGACTGGTCGGCAGGCGAGTACTGGGCGATGGGCGTCATCACCGCCGTCATGCTGTTTGTGAGCGTGTTGATTCACGAATTGGCGCACTCGGTCGTGGCTCAGCACTTCGGCATCGAGGTTCCGCGCATCACTCTCTTTCTCTTTGGCGGGGTCTCGCAGATTGCTGCCGAACCGCCGGACCCAGCAGCGGAGTTCTGGATTGCGGTCGTCGGCCCGTTGACGAGCATGGCGTTGGCTGCCTTCTGCTGGGAACTGGAACCGTTGGTTGCCGGGTCGCAGCCGCTCTACGCGCTCGCAAAGTACCTGGCGATCATCAACCTGATTCTCGCCATCTTCAACCTCATCCCCGGCGCCCCGCTCGACGGCGGCCGCGTGCTTCGCGCCATCCTGTGGCGAGTCTCCGGGGACCAGCATCAAGCCACCATGGTCACCGCGCTCACCGGACGCATCTTCGGCTTTCTGCTCATCTTTTTTGGTTTGTGGCGCATGTTGACGGGGGATTTCGGCGGAGGCATCTGGATCGCGTTCATTGGGTGGTTCCTGGAGAGCGCGGCCTCAGGCCAACAGCACCAGGAAGCATTGAAGAACCTGCTCGGCGGACATCGAGTGGCCGATGCCATGCAGCGCAATTTTTCGCAAGTTCACAGCGATGCGACGCTGCAGGCGCTGGCGGAGCAAACCGGCCTGCCGTCCAACGGACGGCCTGTCGTCGTGACGGCTCCCCAGGGAGCGATTGGTGTTGTGACTGTGGGCGAGATTCAAAGCGTGCCGCCCGACGTGTGGCCATCCACCATGGCGGTCCAGGTGATGACGCCCTTGCAGTCCATGAAGACAATCGCGCCGGACGCCATTCTTTGGTCGGCTCTCGAGAGAATGGGCCGAAACGGCGCCGACCAGATTCCGGTCGTGGACGGAAATGGAATTGTCGGAATGCTTTCCCGCGAGGATATTCTGCACTACCTCGGCGTGCTCAAATCTTTCCAGGGTTGGAAGACCATGAGCGGCGCGAAGCGTTAAGCCAGGCAAAGGAGAGCGAGAATGACTGCTTCCGAAAGAAAGCTGCCCTACGGGCTGATTACTCTGGTCGTCGTCATCCTGGTTTTTGGCGCTCTTCTTCGCGCAGGCATCCTGCACCTGCCCGGATTTCATGCCGTCACGCCGGCGCACCTCGCGGTGCGCATTGCCAGCGACACCGGCCCGGTGAGCCTGGCCGGCTTCAAGAGCGGCTTCTCCTCGATCATCGATCCCGCATTGCCCGCGGTGGTCAATATCTCTTCCACCAAAGTCATAAAGCAGCAGGCCGCGAATCCCTTCTTCAACGATCCGTTCTTCCGCCAGTTTTTTGGCAACCAGTTTGGCCCTCAGCAGCCGCAAACGGAGCGCGAGTCCAGCCTTGGATCGGGCGTCATCCTCACTCCCGATGGCTACATCGTTACCAACAACCACGTGATCGCGGGCGCGCAGGATATTGAGGTGTTTACGCAGAACCGGAAAGAATACAAGGCGCAGCTGGTGGGCACCGATCCGCGGACAGATGTTGCTGTGCTCAAGATAGACGCGGCAGGACTTCCCACGCTTGAGCTGGGCGACTCATCCAATCTCAAAGTCGGCGATTTTGTCTTCGCCATCGGGGACCCGTTCGGCATCGGCGAGACGGCCACCATGGGTATTGTGAGCGCCACCGGCCGCGCTCTCGGCGGCGCCATCGAACGCTATGAGGACTTCATCCAGACCGACGCTGCCATCAACCCTGGCAACTCCGGCGGCGCGTTGATCGATGTGCACGGGAGCCTCGTCGGAATCAACACCGCAATCATCTCCGGCGGCGGCGGCAACGAGGGCATTGGTTTTGCCATCCCCGTCAACATGGCCCGGGATGTCATGAATCAGATCGTTGAGCGCGGCAAGGTCATCAGGGGCTATCTCGGGGTGTCGATTCAACGCGTCGATCCCGACATGGCCAAGGCCTTCGGGCTGAGTCAGGGCGGCGGCGCGCTGATCAGCGATGTGAGTCCCAGCGGGCCTGCGGACAAGGCCGGCCTCCGGCGCGGCGACATCATCCTCGAGCTCAACGGGACGTCCGTCACCGGGCCCGACGACCTGAGTTTGCGCACCTCCGAGATGCCGCCCGGCTCGGTGGCGCATCTGCAGGTCTTCCGCAACGGCCAAAAGAAGGAGATTGACATCACGCTGGGCACGCTTCCTGAGAACGGCCAGCCGGGCAAACCGGTGATGGGCGCGGGATCGGCTTTGCAGGGCCTGAACGTGCAGGACGTGACGCCCGCGGTAGCGCAGCAACTCGGCCTGCCATCCGGGTCGACGGGCGTGGTGGTCACCGACGTGGATCCTTCAAGCGCCGCGGCTGCCGCCGGCGTCCATCACGGCGATGTGATCGTGGAAGTCGATCGCAAACCCGTCCACAATGTCGGGGAGTACCAGCAGGCCGTCGCCGGAAAAGCGCATCAACCGGTGCTCTTGCTCATCAATCGCGGAGGATCGATGCTGTACGTTGTTGTGGAACCGCAGGGATGATCGCTCCCAAGGTCGTGGACTGACGAAGCTTCTGTCTGCCCGCCTGAGATTTTCCTTGTGACCTCATTCCGATGTTCTCCATGGGACAGTGGCGCTACCCCGGCCCCAAAAGAAGCGGCTGGCGACCGCGGCACAAACGGCCCTATAACACTCCCCGCCCCAAAAACAAAGCCTTGCGCAGAGTTTTTCCAAATGGTAGTTTAGAAGGTACGCAATCGTCTGTTTTTTGGATACGCGACGAACGCGTACAATTCGGCCGGGGCTTCGAGGAAAGTGAGCCCCGTTGTCTTCGACCGGTAATCTCTGGAACGCATTGCGCGCATGAGATCTCCGGCGGCGGCTGGCCTCTTTGAGGCTGCAGCCCACGGGTTGCGCTGGAAACGGCGCATCCTCCCGGTTGGAAAGGAGACAGGGTGTCCGCTTCGCTAACTCAGATTTTTCCCTCTTTGGCCTCAGCCACGGAAGTGAGGGCTATGCGCTCCGTGCCAAGGGCAAGGCAGCTGCGGCTCTCAGTGACCGATCGATGCAACTTCCGCTGCCGCTACTGCATGCCGTCAAAGGGAGTGACGAAACTCACTCACGAGGAGATTCTTCCGCTCGAAGCATTGGCTCGCATGGTGGGGTGGCTCTCTGTTCATGCGGGAATTCGCCGCGTGAGGCTCACTGGCGGCGAACCGCTGGTCCGGCCGGGTATCTGCGACCTGACCGCAGCCATCAGGGCATATCCTGCGATCGAAGAAATCACCGTGACGACGAACGGAACACTGCTGCCGCGCATGGCAAAGGATTTGAAAACTGCAGGCGTGAGCCGGGTCAATATCTCGCTCGATTCGCTCGACAAGCAGCGCTTCGCCCAGGTTTCGCGCGGAGGCGATCTTGCCCTCGTGCTTGCGGGGATTGAAGCCGCCCGCGAAGCCGGGTTGACCCCGATCAAACTCAATGCCGTTTTGCTGCGCTCCACGTGGCGAGAGGATGTGCCGGCATTGTTGGATTTCGCGGCCGGCAATGGTTTTGAGATTCGCTTTATCGAACTGATGCGTATGGGAACCGAGCGCGACTGGTGCGAATCGGAGTACATCTCCGCAGATGAAGCCCGTAGCGGTCTGAACGCGGAAATCGAGGCTGTGAATGAACCGAGCAACGCTCCCGCACAAAGAACCCTGATAAACTGGCGCGGCGAGAAGTTGGCGGTAGGCTGGATTTCGCCGCGCTCACATCCCTTCTGCTCAAGCTGCGACCGGCTGCGCCTGGACGCGCGCGGCCAGATCCGGCGCTGCCTGATTGATCCGGCAATGCTCGATCTGTCCCGCATTTTAGGAGCTTCGGACACCACTTCGGCCAGACGGGAGTTCGATAAATATTTTTCCCAAAAGCGGCCGCCGCTGATGATGGATAGCTCGTTCGCGATGAGCCAAATAGGGGGCTAGCCATGAGCGAGACCAGAGATCTGACGCACACGGGCAGGGTGCGCGCCCGTCGAAAAACTCGACCCGCTGTACGTCTGAATCGCGGTTATTTCGCTGCTTCGCCCAGATAGGTGCAACTCCAATTGGCCGCGCTATTCACGTCGCCCTTGCCGTTGAAGTGCGGCAACATCGGATATGCGCAGATCGGCCGTGTGGCGATCATCTTGCCCGCCTCGGACTGTGAAGCAATGATCCGGCTGGGCGCTCGCCCTTCTTCCACCCATGCCACGATCGCCGCCAGCACATCGTGTTCCGCGTCCTGGGGGTGCGATTCTTCGTTGAGGTACGGCTGTCCGAAGTCGGTCGGTCCCGTGCCCCCACTGCAATGGCCCATGCCGGGCACGACGAAAAGGCGGAAGAAGCTATCGGTTTCCGGCTTGCCGAGCCGATCCACTACCGCGTCATAGTAATCGATGTTGGCCTGGGTGGGAACAATCGGGTCCTCGCCCCCGATGTAGGCGATCAACTTGTGGTTCAGGCGTTCGAAGGGCACGAGATCCGTATTCCATGTGCGCACACCCGGAACGATGGCCTCTTCCGCGGAGACGTCGCGGGCAACGTCGAAGTTGGCGAGATTCCAATTCGGATCCTGGTAGGTCCAGTCGCCGAAGCTGAGTGCGGGTGTGAAGGGGCCTCGCTCCGGATAGCCGGAGAACGCGGCTCCAGGCGAAAGCGCCGGGAAATAAGTTCTTCCGTCCTTGCCTACCAGAGGTCCGAGAATCGCCTTGGCATGGCGCACCTGCGCGGGCGTAAGCCCGGGGGTGCTCGCAATGTCGAATCTGCATGCGGCAGGATTGATAAGGATGCCGTCTTTGACGCCGTCGAGTGCGTCGCATTGCTGAATGGCGGTGTCGGCGATTCGCTTCCAATCGCCGGGCTTCAGTTCGCTTGCCGGATCCTGTTGCGTCAGAATTTTATCCAGCACGAAGCGCGCCGAGATGCCGGCGAACGAAGTGCCCGCCGCCCCGGCGATCACGCCATCGTAATCGGCGGGAAAACGCTGCACCTCGTTCATGCCGCCCATTCCCCCGCCCGAACAGCCTTCGTAATACGCATGATGCGCCGGCGATCCGTAGTAGAGAGCGACAAGTTTCTTGGAATTCACGGCCATCAGATGATGAGCGCGCCATTCGAAGTTCTCCAGGCGGTCCGGGTGGCCCAGCGCCCAGTGGGGGTCGCTGCGCCAATGGCCGAGGTTGCTGCTGGCCGAAGCAAATCCGCGGCTGACGCCGTAGGCCATGCTCGAGTAATTAATAAATCCCGCATCGCCGCCGTTGCCCAGTCCCAGGTAACGCTGATTCCAGCCGTCAGGCAGCCAGAGCTCAAACGCAATCTCCTTTTCAATCACGCCTGACACGCGGCAGAACGGCACGCGCACCTCGGCGGCGCCTAGCGCACCTAGCGCGTCACCGGAAATCTTCCAAACCGGAGCCGGGTGAATCTCCTCGGCTGCCTCTATACGGACGTCCGGAATCTGCGCGTGCAAGAGATCCGAGCAACTGATCTTCGCGAACACAGGAGTGCTTGCGCCCGAAAACAGAACGGCGAAAACGGCGACAATGAGATGCCGGCTACCGGAACTGGAGCAACGTGTAAACGGAAACATTAATCCTCCTTTTTGCGGTCGCGCCGGTGCGCTGCAAATCAAGTGCGGTAAGAACATAAAAGTAGTTGATAAACCTGAGTCGGCGCAACAACCATCAGCCGGAACTTGATTGGCCCCGGCGTTTATTGAACCGTCGATGAAGGGAATGCACTGTGAATTTACCGCCCCCCTCGTACTTCATGGCGGCTGTGCCAACAGCTTCTTTCATCTTGCTGTATATTAAAAACGATAAGAAGGCAACCCGATGAACCCGAGAGTGCAACGGCTTCGCAATCGTCTTAGCGTGGACAAATATCCGATCTGCACGGAAAAGGCGCGCTTGATCGTGGAGTCTTATGAGCGCACCGAGGGAGAGCCGCAGATCGTCCGCAGGGCCAAGGCCACCGCGCACTATCTCGATCGCAAAACCATCTTCATCGAAGAGGATGAGCGAATTGTAGGCAACGTCGCCAGTCTCCCCATGGGCCTTGAAGCCGGTTCGTCGGGGCCATCATGGCCGCAGGAGGAACTCGACGAACTCAACAAAGGCTCCCTTTCGATCACCAGTGAAGATGCGCGTGTCCTCAGATCGTTGGATGGCTACTGGAAAGGCAAGGGCCGAACCCTCGACGAGAGGCAAGGACAGTTTTACGACGATGAGAGGCTCTGGCCGTTCATTCAATCGGGGATTCTGTGTCCGCCGTGGCAGAACAGGGTTGAAGGACGGGGAACCGGCGCTGCGGGCGTCGGATGGGGGCTGGGCCTGGGCTTGTCCCTCATTCTCCCCGATTACGCCAAGGCGCTCAATGAAGGGGTTTCCAAGTTAGTCAGCGATGCCGAACAGGAGTTGAAGACCCTGCGGTATACGAGCCTGGATGCGATCAAGAAGGCCGATTTTCTGAGGGCCGTGATCGTTGCAATTCCGGCACTCATCCGCCTTGCCAACCGATATGCCGATCTGGCCTGCAGGCAAGCCGCTGTGGAGAAGAATCCGGCGCGCAAGTTCGAGTTGGAGCAGATCGCAGCGGCCTGTCGCCATGTGCCCGCGAATCGCCCGCGCACTTTCTTTGAAGCTATGCAATCTTTCTGGTTTATCTGGCTCACGGTTGCCGGGGGAACAACACCGGGAGGACGCTTCGATCAGTTCATGTATCCGTTCTTCCAGGCGGACAGGGCTCAGGGCCGTTTGACCGACGAGGATGCGCTGGAACTGCTGGAATTGTTGCGCATTAAGGTCATGCAGTTGAACTTTGTGGGCGGAGGCAAAGCCCAGCGGGAAAAGTGGGCCGGTATGGCCAGGTGGAACAATTGGGTGATCGGGGGCGTCACTCCCGATGGCCGGGATGCCACGAATGAACTCTCTTACCTGATTCTCGAGGCTGCGCGGGACTGCCAGACTCCTCATCACACCATCACCGTTCGCGTCCACGACCGCACTCCCGACGCTCTCATGCTGAAAAGCCTGGAACTGGTTCAGACAGGCATCGGAATGCCGGCCTTTATCGGAGACCGGTGCTATATCGATTACCTCGTAAAACAGGGCGTGCCGCTTGAAGAGGCGCGCGACTACGCCGTGGCTGGCTGCATCGATGTCAATTTGCCGGGAAAATCGCGCATCAACGCCTTCGGCATGTTCATCGTTCCGCTGGTTCTCGAGATCGCGATGAATGACGGGATCCACCCGCGCAGCGGAAATCAACTCGGGCCCCGGACCGGCGCATTCGAGAGTTTTGAGAGCTTTGAAGCCTTCATGAGCGCCTTCAAGCAACAGCTTGCCTATTTCATGGGGCTCACAGCCGAGGAACACAACATCCTTCTCAGGGCGCAGTCCGAGCTCTTCCCGGATGTCTTCCATTCAGTACTCATGGAAGATGCAATCCATGTTGGCCGCGATGCTCTGGACCGCACATTGCCTTTTGAAAACGGCTCGGCGCTGAATCCAGTTGGCATGATTAATGCCGCCGATTCTCTGGCTGCAATAAAAAAACTGGTCTTCGAGGAGAAGAAGATCAGAGCAGGGGAGTTGAAATACGCCCTCGATTCGAACTGGAGCGGGGAAAAGTCTTCCGCTTTCAAAAAAATGTGCCAGGCGGCTCCAAAATATGGCAATGGAGATCCCTATGTGGATTCCATTGCGGCGGAACTCTATCGTTTTTGGGCGGAAACGGCCGTCACGTTTGAGAGTATCTGGGGCGGGAACATTAAGCCGACGGGCATTTCAATCACCGCCCATGCTCCGGGCGGCGCCCTGACCGGCGCTACTCCGGATGGGCGCTGCGCCGGAGAGACCTTGGCTGACGGGACCATGTCGCCTGCGCAATCCAGAGACACACACGGGCCCACCGCTGTGCTCCGCAGCGCGCTGGCCATCGACCAGAGCTCCTATCAGGCTACCTTGCTCAACATGAAATTTCACCCCTCGGCTCTGGCGAGCAGCGCGGATCTGATGAAGCTGTCTCAATTAATCCGGGTCTATTTCTCAAGGGGCGGCAAGCACGTTCAATTCAATGTCGTCGATAGACAAACATTGATTGAGGCTCAGGAACACCCTGAAAGCCACCGCGATCTCATCATTCGGGTCGCGGGATACAGCGCCTACTTCGTCCAGCTTACAAAGGCTGTGCAGGACGAGATCATTCAGCGCACTGAGATCGCGCACGCGGATTAGCCTGCCTGCGCTTCGCTGAGACGATCCGCGGAATCAGGAGCGCCTTTTTTTAAAGAATCGGCGCGTGAATTCAACAAAATTCAATACAGCTTCTACAGATTCGTTCTGGCGCCACGCAATATGCGCCTCCACGTACGCCCCCGGATCGGCAATGGGCACAACAATCAGGCGATCGGCAAAGTATGGGTGACGCATGCCCGCGCCAATCGCAAGGAATATTCCCTTGCCTGATTCCACCATGATTGCGCCCGCCTCGTCGAGCGGGGTTGACTCCGTCTGAATCATATGCGGTTCCAATCCTCTCTCGCGGAATAAATCAAGAACTTTGTCATAGACGCCAGGCGAGATCGGGCGGGCAAACATCAGCAGCGGCTCATCGGCAATCTGTTTCAATCCGATCCCTTTGCGGCGGGCCAACGGACTCGATTTGCGCACTACAACTGCCATCCCTTCCTTGAGGATCTTTTCCGATTGAATTTTGGAATTGTCGACCGGCGGGCGGAGAAACCCAACGTCAATCTCTTGCAATGTGAGCGCAGCCGACTGATACCCGGAGAGAATATTTACGACGTCTAGTTCCACGTTCGGATAGACGGGCAAATGCGCATCGATCACGCGGCTAACGATTTCACCAAGGCCCAATCCGATGCCAATCCTCACGATGCCGCGCTGACCTGTATTGGCCGCCCTGGCAGTTCCGATGGCCCGTTCTACCCGTTTAAGTACCGCCCTGGCTTCCTCGAGGAAAATTGCCCCACTGCGCGTGAGGCTCACACCGCTCGAATTCCGCTCAAGCAGTTGAACGCCCAATTCCTTTTCGAGAGCCTGAATCTGCCGGCTCAATGGTGGTTGAGCCATGTGCAACATGCGAGCCGCCCGCGTGAAATTCAGCGCCTCGGCGACGGCGACAAAGTAACTCAGTTGTCGGAGCTCCACAGCACGGATTGTAGCATCAGCTCGATTCCGCCTGGGCGAATGCATCCTAGATCGGTGTTGCTCCCCGTAAGGTGCTTGCTGTCAGATACGGCGTCAACCTGTGCCTCTACGGCGCCAATGTGTGCCTTGCGATGCCGATACCGGAAAAGTATTGCAAGGAATTCATTTTTACTCTTGACAGCCCTTCGATTCAATGCCTATTGTTATCTCTCGTTGCGGCAGAGACAGAGAAGCCGCCTTTCTCATACCAGAGCATGGTTCGTGTGTCCCGTACAGGTGGATTTTGCTGGCCTGGAACTCAATCGGAACTGGTGTGCAGATTCGCTCGGATGACAAAACTGGAGGAGGCTACCAATGAGAAGGCTATCGAGGCAAAGCATTTCAATCGTAGCGAGCGCAATCATGATCTTCGCGTCATTTGCGACTGCTCAAAATGCCAATACCGGCAAACTCTCGGGTGTTGTGAGCGATCCAAGCGGCGCGATTATCCCGAAAGCAGACGTGAAGCTCACCAATCAAGCAACAGGCCTTGTTCGCGACGTGAAGACCACGGATTCCGGTCTCTATGAGTTCCCGCTGCTTCCCCCGGGAAGCTATCGCATCGAGGTTTCGCATACTGGTTTCAAGACCGCAGTGCTGGACGGCATTGCTGTAAACGTGACCGAGAGCGAGTCCCTGCCGATTCAGCTGACAATCGGCGCCGCGAGCGAGTCCGTTACGGTTACGACTCAGCCTGAGCTCCTGCAAACCGAAACCACAGCCATGGGGCAGGTGGTGACTGGGCAACAAGTCACGCAATTGCCGCTAGTGACTCGAGATTTTGCCCAAATTCTGGGGCTCTCTGCGGGTGTGGTTACGAATGTCACTAATGCTGCAGATCTCGGTCGAGGCGCAGAGAGTGCGCAGAGCGCTTTCAGCGCGCAATTGGGATTGGTAGTAGGGGGCACAGAAGCCCATGGAGCACGGCAGGAAGATAACGACTTCGAGATCAATGGTATTCAGGTCAATGACCAATACGGCGGGGGTAATTTCCAGGGCATCAACCTGGCCGCCGGCCTGCCGATTCCCAACCCGGATACGTTAGCGGAGTACAAGGTACAGACGACGCAATACGACGCCGAGTACGGCCGCAACGCAGGAGCGCAGATCAACATCGTCACCAAGGGAGGCACCAATGCATTTCACGGCTCTCTCTGGGAGTTCTTCCGCAATGAAGATATGAACGCCAACGACTACTTTCGTAATCTGGCCGGGGTGGGTCGAGGGCTGCTGCGTCAGAACCAGTACGGCGGGACGATCGGCGGTCACATACTTCCCAACAAGCTTTACTTCTTCGGGTCTTACCAGGGAACGAAACAGGTGAACGGCATTACGACCGGCTGCTCAGCCACGAATATCTCTCCATTGCTGACAAATACTCGCACGGACACTACGCTTGGAGCGCTGTTCGGGGGACAGGCGGGCGAGTTCGCCCCAATTCCGGTGGCGCCCGATGGATCGAACATTAATCCCATCGCGCTGGAAATGCTGAATATTAAGAATCCTGACGGCACCTATCTGATTCCGACGCCGCAGACAACCATCATGGTCAACGGCCAGCCTGAGGGATTCTCAGCGTACAGCACCCCGTGTACGTATTCAGAGCAGCAATTCATGGCAAACATGGATTACGTCCAGTCTCCAAAGAGTGTGTTCGCCGCCAGGTTCTTCTGGATGAATAGCCTTCAAAAGGTTACCTTCAGCGCTTCGACTGTGCCTGGCTTCGGCGCCGATGCGCCGCAGAAGTTTCGCAACGGATCGTTCTCAAACACTTATTCGTTCAGCTCAAAGCTCATCAACGAAGCGATCTTCGGAGTCAACGACACAATTTCACACGCCACCGATACCCCAAACCCGACAAGCTGGAATTCCCTCGACATTCCTACACCGCAGCAAGGCTCTAACGGCTTTGGCCTGGTGGTTGCCTCCACAACTATCTGGTCCGCCATTCAGCAGGCTTTTGAGCAGTTCGACCTGAACTTTGTCGATACGCTGTCTTATACGCGCGGCAATCACGCCCTGCGCTTCGGAGGGGGTCTTACACGCCTGGATCTCGACCCGGGAGGTCCGATCTTGGCGAATCAAGCTGTTTTCCCCACCTATCCGGACTTCCTGCTGGGCCTGCCTGGCTGCGCCCCCGGCACCTTTCCTGCCACGTGCAATCCCGTGGTTCCAGGCGCCACTACCGGTATACCGTTGAGCAATGAACTCGTTGAGCTAGCCTTCTCAAGCCGTGGCAATCGCCAATACCGTGCATGGAATGTCTATGCTTTCGGTCAGGATGATTGGAAGGTCACGCGCAATCTGACCTTGAATCTGGGAATTCGCTATGAACATCTCGGCGACATGGCAGACGCATTGGGCCTCAACGGAGGCTTTGACCCGGCGCTTGCGAATCCGGCGTGCCCCACGAGCTGCTTTAACGGCTTTTATGTCGACAGCAATTATCCCGGCGGCAGCCTGCCTGCGGGAGTTGTCAAAGATGGACAATTCTCGGATAAGGACAAAGCTCGAAACGCATTCGATCCCCGTATCGGCTTCGCGTTCGAGGAAAACTCCAAGATGGTCCTGCGGGCCGGATACGGCATTTACGCCAGTCTGCCGACTGCAGCCCAACTCTTCGACACAGGGAACACCGAACCCTGGTCTGACACGACGATCCTCGGAGGGCCCGCGAATGCCTCCCAGAGCCTTGCCAACCCGTTCCCGACATTGCCGCCCCTTTCGGCTTTTCCTCTCTGGGTTCCCTATACATCCTCATCGCTGTTGGGCCTTCAGATAATGAGTGTTGATTTCCGGCCGACGATGACCCAAGTCTATAGCCTGAATCAACAACTGAGCCTTTCCCCAAACATACTTCTTGAGATAGGATACGTCGGCGCCCGCGCAGAACATTTGTTTCAGACCCAGGAGCCAAACGCGGCAGGCTTTGCCACGCCAGAGGCTCCGATCAACGGGGCCACCACCAACACCCTGGCAAACATCCAGCAGCGAGTTCCTGTGGAGGGATTCGCTCCTAATGGATTCCAAGTCTTCGCAAGCAGTGGCGCCAGCTGGTACAACGGCCTGGATGTCACCCTTGCGCAGCGAGAGACCCATAACCTGCAATACCAGGCTGCCTACACATGGGGGAAGACGCTCGATACGGATGCGCCTTCTATAGGATCGGAAGTATACGGCAATCCCTATCAGTATTTCCGTAGCTACGGCGACGTTGCTTACGATCGCCGCCAGCGCGTGATTATCAATTACGCATACAAATTTCCGACATTGAAGTCGAAGATGCTCGCATCCGATTTCATTAATGGCTGGGAATTGACAGGCGTGAGCACCTTCCAGACCGGACTTCCTCTCAACCTGCAGGTGACGAACGCGGACGTCTATTCGGGTTTCACATCGTCAACAAGCCCCGACTACGCCGAAGTAAGTTGTCCCGCATCGCAGCTTGAGACTAAAGGCAGCAAGGCCGCGAAGATCAGTTCGTATTTCAACCTGAGCTGCATCCAGCCCTTCCCGGTGGTTGATCCTTCCGGAGCAACGGGATATGGCAATGCTCCGGTTTCACCGGTCTTTGGCCCCGGACAGGCGAACTTCGACATGGCGCTGGTTAAGGAGACCCGGATAAGGGAAGCGGCCAATGTGGAGTTTCGCCTGGAGTCCTTCAACACGTTCAATCACACGCAACTGTCGAACCCCGCCACTGTCGGAGCTGGAGCGCCGCCCCCTGGAGCTACCCTAGCGCAGGCAGCCAAAGCTCTCAGCCCGACCTTCGGCCCGATCACAAGCACGAGTGTTTCACCTCGCGTGGTTCAACTCGCGCTTAAGTTCAACTTCTAACTGCAGTACGATCGACGGATCAACTTAGGCCCATGTCTCGTGCCGATGATGAATCGGCATAAGGCATGGGCCGAAATTTGCCCACCTTGCAAGACAAAGTAGCACGAAAGTATTTCAATGCAGTTATCTACTCTAGGATGAAAGACTTTCGCCCTGTAGGATTTTCACGAAATTCTGCAACGCGGGGAGGTTGCAGTCACGGCGCCATACCAATTCCATCGTCATCACAACGTTCAGGTCGCCTACCGGCACCAGCACCACGGACTTGGGCTTGCGCGATTCCGTGGCGGCAGGGACGATCGTCAGGCCCAAACCCGCTGCCACCAGGCCCAAATTCGAAGAGTCGGTTGTGCCCGACTGGACAATCCTGGGCGTGAGCCCCGCGCTGTGACATGCGTGGATGATGCGATCGTAGTGCAACGGGTTCTGGGCCCGCTGGATGAATACGAAATCCTCAGCGTGCAGATCTGCGAGGTGGTCAGGTGGATGCTTTGCATAAGGGGAGCTTGCAGGAACCGCCAGCACTGCCCGGGTGGCCAGGACGGCGATGCCCTCGAAGGTTGCGTCCTCCGGGCTGCGGTCAAAGAGGAATCCCGCAGAGAGACGTTCGTCCCGGATGGCTGCCAACTGCTCGGGCGAACTCATCAAGGCCACGTTCAGGACGACCTCGGGACATTGGTGTTGAAAGTTTTGTAGGGATTGCGTGATTGCCTCGTCCCAGGCAAAGGACTCCACCACGCCGATCGAGAGTGCCCCGCTATGGCCGCTCTGTGCTCTTCGCGCACGCGACTGCGCCTCTTCCAGGATCGTGAAGATCCGCTGTACGTCCGTGAGGAAGCATTCTCCAGGGAAGGTGAGCGTCACGCCCGATTTGGAACGTTCAAACAAAATCACGCCCAGCTCCTCTTCGAGGTCGCGTATTTGGCGCGAAAGCGCCGGCTGGGCGATGTGCAAGGCGGATGAAGCCTTGACAAACCCTTTGTTTTCAGCGATAGCCAAAAAATACCGGAGATGACGAAGTTCCATGCGTCATCATACCTTAAAAGCATCAAGACATACAGACAAAGAATTATGCAACATAGTGCCCGCAGTATTATGCTTGTCGGCAGAGCTCAAGGATCGAAGTAGCTTGGCGAACAACGGCGATTTGTGCCCTGTTCGTGAATAGTGCCGGCCATTGATCGCCCCGGCACCATTGCTTGTGAACGTCCCCGCAAGCAGAACTTCAATCGACAGGAGCGCGTCTCAGTCTTCCCAAACGAGTCGCTGGCGAGATTTTGCTGGCCGACAATCGGGGCGAATGCGTGTGCGGGACCAGGACGGGCTCGGGATTGATTGGCACACATCCCTATACCGCATGCGTGAATACTAACGTAGCATTTTACAGAGTGGCTCGAAAGAGCTTACAGTCACACCGAGAGGTAGAAACACATGAGTACGTCGACGATAGTTACCGATCCCTACTCGACTCTGCAGTTCGTAGAACTCAGTCATGAGTGGGACCAACGGGCCCCTTCGTATCCTGGCCAAGCCGACATCAAAATGGTGCGCGGCGTGAAGCACTCGCAACACGGGGTACTTGCCTGGCGCACTATAACGGTTATGCACACGGGCACGCATATGAACGCGCCTATCCACCTTATTCAGAAGGGGGCAGACTTGGCTGCCGTCGCTCCCGATCGATTCTTCGGCAATGGTGCAGTGCTGGACGTGCCCAAGAAAAACTGGGAAGTCATCACGGCTGCCGACCTTGAGAAAGCAGCGCCGAAAGTCAAGGAAGGTGACATCATCGTCATCGTCACCGGCTGGCACCACAAGTACTCTGATGGCCTCGAATATTATGGGGAGGCCCCGGGCCTGTCAAAGGACGCGGCCGAGTGGCTTGTCAGCAAGAAGCCCAAGCTGGTCGCGGTGGACACTCCCCACGTTGACCATCCGCTTGCCACTTCCATGGCCCCGCATCGCGGCGGCCCCCAGATGAAACGGCTCGTTGACTCGTACTCCAAGGCCACCGGCCTGGATTGGAAGAAGGAGCATGGCGAGTGGAACGTGGCCCACAAGATTCTTCTCGGTGCGGGCATCCCGACCATCGAGCAAGTGGGCGGCGACGTGGATCTCGTGAAAGGCAAGCGAATGACTCTTGCCGCAACACCCTGGAAGTTTGAGCACGGCGATGCATGCCAGGTCCGATTTGTGGCCATGTTCGATCCCAGCGAAAAATGCCGGATCGAGCAGGGCAAGTAGACGGCTACGGGAAAACGAAAGGAATCAGGATATGAGCTTAAAAGTATATGACCTCACACACACGTTCACCCAGTTCATGCCGGAGTGGCCGTCGACCCCGAGTGTGAACATCAGCATCGACAAGTTTCACGCCAAAGACGGCGTCTACCAGATCCAGTGGGAAGGCATCATGCACCGCTGCACCCACATGGATGCTCCACGTCATGTCACAGAGTGCACTCCGACCATCGCCGACTATCCGCTCTGGCGCCTGTTCGGCACCGGTGTATGCGTCTCCATTCCGTTGGGCAAGTGGGGCGTCATCACCCCCGAGCTCCTGGAAAAGGCTACTCCGAAGATCCAGGAAGGCGACATAGTGGTCATCAACACCGGCTTCCACCACAAGTGGGCCGACACCGACGAGTACTTCGGATACGGACCCGGCGCCTGCAAAGAAGCAGCCCAGTGGATGATCGATAAGAAGATCAAAATGGTCGCCTACGGCTGTCAGGCCAACGATCATCCGATCGCCACCAAGCTGGTCAACCACGGCCTTGGACCGACGCACCCCCATCTGATCGAGGAGTACAAGGCTGAGATCGGGCGTGATGCGTTGGCGGACTTCCCCGAATGGGAGCCCGCACACAAGACCCTCATGGTCAAGGGCGGCATTCCGGGCATCGAGAACGCGGGCGACGATGATGGGAATATGGATGCAGTCACCGGCAAGCGCTGCACCTTCATGTGCTTCCCCTGGCGTTGGCCCGGTGGAGACGGTTGCATTGTGCGGCTTCTGGCACTCGTGGATTCGGACGGATCGTTCCGCTTCGAATCAGGGAAATAACCCCAGGCGGCCCTGGGCCTCCATCGAGCGGGGACGCGTCGGGTGACAGTGGTACAGGCCACCGACGTGGGCGGCGGCAACGACACGCCAGTTCTCCATGAGCAGCGTGTCGACCGGCTCGGTCTTCTTCGCCCCTATAAGCGCCAGTTCACCCTGTCCGGCCGGGACGTTACGGCCTGCTGCTTCGGCCGGCGCCGCCCCGGAATCTCTTCAGGCCGCCATTGATTGGACTACATGTTTGGGAGGAGCAGTTGAACAACGTATATATTCTCTCTGCCGTGCGCACGGCCATTGGCAAGTTTGGCGGTTCTCTGGCCTCGTTCACTGCCGCCGATCTGGGCACAATTGCCGCCAAGGCGGCGCTAGAACGCGCCGGAGTCAAACCGGAACAGATTGAGGAAACGATCGTAGGCAACGCGCGCCAGGCCGGAGGCGGCCCCAACGTGGGCCGTCAGATCGCGTTTCGCAGCGGCGTTCCGCAGGAAACCCCCGCCTACACGGTGAACATGGCCTGCGGCTCGGGCCTGCGAGCTCTCGGGAACTGCTTCCTGGAGATTGCTTCAGGCAACCGCGAAGCGATGCTCACGGTCGGCGTGGAAGCGATGTCAAAGATTCCCTATCTGCTCGACGGCGCGCGCTGGGGATATCGCCTGGGCTCGAACGAACTGGTCGATGCCATGTACCGCGACGGCTACAACTGCCCGCTCTCGAAGATGATTATGGGCGAGACCGCCGATGCGCTGGCCGTCAAGTACAACATCTCGCGCGAGGAGCAGGACCAGTACGCTCTGCGTTCCCAGCATCGCGCACAGGCCGCCACCGAGAGCGGACGCTTTAAGGATGAGATCGTGCCCATCACTCTCGAAGGCAAAAAGGGCCCGACTGTCTTCGAAAAGGACGAGCACATCTTCCTCGACGCCACGATCGAGAAGATGGCCAAGCTCAAGCCGGTCTTCTCCAAGACCGGAACCGTCACCGCCGGCAATGCCTCGGGCATCACCGACGCGGCGGCGAGCCTTGTGCTGGCCAGCGAGGAATACGTCAAGAAGAACAGCCTGAAGCCGATGGCGCGGGTCATCGCCATCACCTCGGCGGGTGTCGATCCTTGCTACATGGGCCTCGGCCCCGTTCCAGCCGCGTATCTGCTCGAGAAAAAGACAGGCATCAAGACCGCCGATTACGAGTTGGTCGAACTGAATGAGGCCTTTGCCTCTCAGGTTCTGGCCTGCGATCGCGAGTTGCACTTCGACCACGAGATCCTGAATGTCAACGGCGGAGCGATCTCGCTCGGCCATCCGACCGGCTGCACCGGCGCCCGCATCACCGTTGCCCTGGTGCACGAGCTGATCAAGCGGAAGAAGAAGCTCGGCCTGGCTACCCTTTGCGTCAGCGGCGGCCTGGGCCTCGCTCTGGCTATCGAAAACGTTGCTTAGATACGGAGCGCGGAGTGCAGTCTGACTGCCGAGGCCGCGCAACCCGCCAGGAGAGAAAAGTGAAGCTACAGGACATTAGGAAAATCGCGGTCATTGGCGCCGGACTCATGGGTCCGGGCATCGCGCTCGACTTTGCCAAGGGCGGCTATGCGGTGACCCTTTGCGCACGCCGCCAGGCCTCGCTCGATCAGGCGAAGGTCGTGGTTCACGCCAATCTGCTCACGCTGGTGAAAAACGACGTCGTGAAGGCCGAGGAGATTGCCGCCATCGAAGCGCGCATCTCCTATAGCCTCAGCATCGAGGACTCCGCGCGCGATGCCGATTTCATCGTCGAGTGCATCAATGAGAAGAAGGACCTGAAGATCGAGCTGTTCAAGCGGTTGGATGCATGCGCCAGGCCGGATGCGATTTTTGGCAGCAACACCAGCTACCTGAATGTCTTCGAGCTGATCCCGGAGAGCCGCGCGGCCAACACCGTCGTCACGCATTGGTTCGCCCCGGCGCATATTCTTCCGCTGGTTGAAGTGGTGCGCGATCCGCGCGTCTCGAAGGAAACTGAAGAGACCGTACTGGCAATGCTGCGCCACATCGGCAAAACGCCGGTGCTGATGCAGAAGTACGTTCCCGGCCACGCCATCAACCGCTTGCTGCGCATCATCGGCCGCGAGGTCTTCTTCATGCTCGACAATGGCTACATCACCGCCGATCAGCTCGATCTGGCGGTGAAGGCCAGCATCGCGCCCCGCATGTGTACGCTGGGCGTGGTGCAGCGCTACGACTTCACGGGCCTGGAACTGAGCGCGGGCAATCTGCGCCTGGCCAATTATCCCGAGCCGCCGCTCGACAACGCTCCCAAGAGCCTTTGCAGCCTTGTGGAGAAGGGCGATCTTGGCGTCAAGACCGGCAAGGGATTCTTCGACTATACCGACAGGCCGCTCGCAGAGACGCTGGCCAAGCGCGATGACGATCTGATCCGCGTTCTGAAGGCAACCGAGTTTGCATTGAAAGATCCACCGAAGCCGGCTTAATCGGCAGCGTCATTTTCGAACAGCAACTTGAGAGTCGAACAATGAGCCTTTCGGGCTCACGAGAGGAAAGAACGATGGCTGATTTGAGCAACAAGGTAATTGTGACGGTGGCCCAGACTGGCGCCATCACAATGAAGAAGCAGAATGCCAACCTGCCCGAGCAACCCGACGAGATCGCGGCTTCGGCTCTGGCCTGCTACAACGAAGGCGCGGCTGTGGTGCACATCCACGCGCGCGACAAGGATGGCGGCAACACCTCCGACCTGGCGGTCTTCAACGACATTCACAAGCGCGTCCGCGAAGTCTGCCCCATTGTCATCGAGGACTCGACCGGCGGCGGGCCGAACCTGACCCAGGAGCAGCGCCTCGAGTGCCTGCAGGCCCATCCCGAGATGGCATCGCTCAACATGGGCACCATGATGCGCATTTCCGGGCAGTGGAAGGGTATCCCGTGGTCGAACATGCCCGAGGAGATCGACTGGTACCTGGGCCGGATGAACGAGCTGGGCGTCAAGCCGGAGCTCGAGGTCTACTCGCACTCCATGATGCGCGAGGTCTACAGCATCATCGAGCGTGGCCTGCTCAAGCCGCCTTACTACATCGATATCGTGCTGGGCATGCGCTACCAGGGCGCCTGCGACGCCACGCCGAAGATCTTCGCCCAGATCGCGGACCTGATGCCGCAGGGCACGATTATCAACTGCGCCGCCGTGGGCCGCGACCAGGTGGGAATGACCACTCTGAGTGTCCTGATGGGCGGACACGCGCGCGTTGGCCTTGAGGACAACGTCTACTACGGCAAGGGCGATCTGGCCACCAATGCACGCCTTGTGGCGAGAACAGTTCGCATTATTCGCGAACTTGGAAAAGAGCCGGCCACGCCGGCCGAAGCGAGAGAGATCCTGGGGCTGAAGCCGCTCGCGTAGCTTAACTCAGGCATCGCGGCCTCAGCTTCGACACCGGTTAATTCTTTCCCTGGAGAGATGCGGAATAGCGATTTTGGCCGGTTGAAAGAGCAGGAACTCCAGATCGGGAATCCGCGTTCTCCGGGCGAAAAATGGAAGTGAACGAGCAAATTGCAAAGGAGATTTATGAGCGATTTATTCAGACTGGATAATAAAGTTGCTCTGGTCATGGGCGGAGCGGGCGGCATCGGGGCGGGGCTCGTCAAGGGTTTGAGCCAGCAAGGCGCCAAAGTGGTCATTTCGGACTTCAATCAGCAGGCGCAGGATGAAACGGCCAAGCGGGTCTCGAGCGAGACCGGCAACCAGGTGATTGGGATCAGCTGCGACGTCACGAAGGAAGAGACCGTCGCCGCGATGGTGAAGCAGGTCGTCGACAAGATGGGCACCATCGATATTCTGGTCAACGCCTTCGGCTGGAATATCAAGAGAGATGCATTCGAGTTTCCCCTCGACGACTGGCGCCGTCTGATGGACATCAACATCACCGGCACCATGATCACATGCAAGCAGGTGGGCACGCAGGTCTTCAAGGCCAAGAAAGCCGGCAAGATCATCAATCTTTCGTCGATACGCGGCATCCGCGGCAAGGACGGCGGCAATGTGGGCTATTCGGCCACCAAGGGCGCCGTGGAGATGATTACCAAGTCGCTGGCTCTGGAATGGGCTCCTTATAACATCAACGTCAACGCGCTAGGACCGGCGCTGGTCATCACCCAGGGAACCATTCATATCCAGCAGAATCCCGAACTGGCGGAAAAATACCGCAAGACCATCCCCCTGGGCCGGCTCGCTACGCCCGAGGATATGGTCGGCCCCTGCATCTTCCTGGCTTCGCCGGCCTCGGATTTCATCACCGGCCTGACGATCTATGTCGACGGCGGCGTAGCCGCCGGTTGATCTAGAAGGCAACGAATCCCTTGCCGTGGTTGTTCGCTGGTTTGATAGGGAATGAATGTGTGCTCGATGGCGCCGGATGGGGATCGTCCGGCCTGATCGGCCTGATTGCGGCAAGACTTATGCTTGATGAGCGCCACCTCCGGTATTTCATTGCCGTAGCTGAAGACTTGAACTTCACGCGGGCGGCCGAAAGGCTACACACTGTTCAACCTTCGCTCAGTATGCAGATTCGCAAATTGGAGGATATTGTTGGCACTCCCCTCTTTGTGAGGGATAAGCACCATGTGGAACTGACGGAGCCCGGCCGCGTCTTCTTGCGCGAGGCGCGTATTCTTTTGCAGCAAGCTCAACATGCCGTAACCTTGACGCGACAGGCTGCCCGGGCGGCAGCCGGACACATTACGATCGGCTCCATTGTGGGCGCCGACGTAAAGGTTTTGTCGCACATTCTTCCGCTGCTCAGGACCCGGTATCCTCAGGTTCAGTTGTCGCTCCGGAGTATGACCACCTGGGAGCAAATCATCGCACTTCAGAACGGTGAAATCAATATTGGTTTCTTACGTGGACCGATCGATGATTCAACCATTGCCAGCGAGACAATTTCCCAAGATAACATCCTGGCTGCCCTGCCTGCAGGACATCCCCTTGCGGCGCTCGAACGAATACCGGTTCCAACACTAGCTGAAACACCTCTCGTGATGATCTTGCGCACCAACGCGAGCGCGATACACGACATCACCAATGAGATAGCGAATCGGGCAGGGGTGCAGTTCAATGCTGTGCTGGACACTGATAATGTCGTTGCGACGCTAAACGCGGTCGGTTCCGCCCTTGGTTTTAGTCTCCTGCCGGATTACGTACAGCTCATACTTCCCCCCAATGTGGTTACCCGGCCGCTGGACCTCGATCCTCAACCGCAATTGAACCTGCTCATGGCTTACCGTAAGGACAATCAGATTGCCGGTCTAACAAATTACATATCGTTGATCCGGGAATGCATGTCGAAGTGGCAGAATCAGTTCGAGAAAGAGAAAGTGTCACGGCCAGTGTCGACCGTCGCTTAGGGGAGAAGAGGCGGCGAGGAGAGGCGACACCGAGCGCCGATGGTCCTCGATACAGCCCGCCAGTCCGATCGGGCATTCTGGCGCACACATGACTCGCGGGGTTTCAGTGGATCTGGTCCTGACCTGCACCGATAAAGCTTGAGTGGTTTCCGAATCAGTGGCCAAGTAGCTGCGCGGCTTGAGGGGGAGTGTCGCTACTCGTGAAATTCGCTACTGGTGATAGTAAAAAAGATGGTTGTGATCGAATCAGAATATTTCCCTTTCGCCATCTACGGTCGCTATACTTGCCCTGCAGCTATCTATCATCTGGAAGTCGTTATACAGCAGTACGATGCCGGGCGGTTCGCGATCCCGAGCATGGTCGCGAGCAAGGACTCAAAACGGTTTCTCAATGAGAAGGCCATCAGCCGGGCCTCGAAAGGTATTGACGTTTGTGACTCCGATCGGGATTAATATCGATGACATGACAGACACGCGCACCAGGCAGGAGGGAATCGAGCGGCTCCTTCGCCCGCGTTCCATTGCGATCGTTGGCGCATCCGCTACGCCGGGGTCGCTGGGTGAATCCGTGCTTCTCAATCTCGTAGAAGCCGGCTACACAGGAGAGCTATACCTGGTCAATCCCAAGCGCCCTGTCATCCGTGGACGGCAGAGCCTGGGCTCCATCGAGGAACTTCCGCCTAACATCGACTGCGCTGTACTGGCCATCCCGGCAAGCGCAATTGTCGCCTCCGCGCGCGCTTGTGGGCAAAAAGGATTTCGCAGCCTGATCGTTTTCTCGGCCGGGTTTGCTGAGGGCGGGGCGGACGGCCTCGCCGCTCAGCAGGAACTGGCCCGAATTGCACGCGAGCACGACATGATCCTGGAGGGGCCGAACTGCCTGGGGATGGTGAATTACGTCGATGGAATTGCGCTGACCTTTGTGGTCACGCCGCCTTCGGAGCGGCTCGGCCATGCCGGAGCGGCCATCGTCTCGCAGAGCGGAGCCCTCGCCGCTGTGGTTGCACTCAACATGCAGCGTCATCGCATTCCGCTCTCGTATTCGGTTTCAACCGGGAACGAGGCTGCGAACGGCGTCGAAGATTTTGTCGAATATTTCATCGCTGACCCGGCGACGCGCGTACTGGCGCTTGTCGTGGAACAGTTCCGCCAGCCGAAGCGCTTCCTCGAGCTGGCGCGAATGGCCCGGCGGGCGGGAAAATCCATCGTCCTGCTCCACCCCGGCCGCAGCCAGGCGGCACGCGCTTCGGCAGCCACGCACACGGGCGCGATTGCCGGCGACTACGAGGTGATGCACACGCTCGTCACCCAAGCCGGCGTCATCCATGCGCAGAGCATGGAGGAATTCGTCGATGTTACCCAGATCCTGGCGCGCTGCTCCGCCGTTCCCGACGGAGGCACGGCGATCTTTACGGAATCCGGCGCTTTCAAGGCCCTGGCCCTGGATCTCTGCGAGTCTATAGGTCTCAAACTGCCGGCGTATTCACCGATCGTGGAGCAGGCCCTGAGATCGGCTTTGCCTTTGTTCATCCCCGTTTCGAATCCGCTCGATCTGACCGCACAAGGTCTCGTCGATCCCGGTCTGTATCGCCGAACACTGCCGCCGGTATTTGAGGAGCCGCGTTTTGGGAGCATCGTGCTGACAATCATATTGACCGATCCCAAGACGACAGAACTCAAGCTGCCCCCGATCCTGGATGCTCTGAAAGCGGTCAAGCCGCAGAAGCTCGTGATCTTTGCGGCCCTGGACGAAGGAGCGCCATTTGATTCGCCCCGAATCGAGGAACTGCGTTCGCTCGGAATTGCATGCTTCCCTTCGCCGGAACGCGCGCTGCGCGCGCTCGCTGCCGTGAATTCCGTCAGCTCGCAAGCCAAATTCTCCGCCTCGGATGATCCCAGCAGTTCTTCCATCGCCCTCAGCGGCAACGGTGTTCTGCCCGAATACAAGAGCAAAGAGATCTTGCAACAGATGGGCATCCCCATCCCAGCCGGACGCCTGGCGCGGAGCGTGGAGGAGGCAATCGCAATCGCTCGAGAGATTGGATTTCCAGTTGCGCTCAAGGCCCAGGCCGTTGAGTTGCCGCATAAGAGCGATGCGGGCGGCGTAGCGCTCGGAATCGATTCCGATACGGCGCTGGCTGAAGCATGGTCCGCCATGCATCGCAATGTTCGTTCGCACCTGCCGGAATTGGAACTGGAAGGCGTCCTGGTGGAACGCATGGGGCAAAAGGGCGTTGAACTGATTGTGGGGGCGCGCAACGATCCCCAGTGGGGGCCGGTTCTTCTCGTCGGTATGGGCGGAGTATTGGCCGAGGCTTTGCGCGACGTGCGGCTGCTGCCGCCCAATCTTTCAACTGAAGCAATCAAGGAAGAACTGTATCGGTTGCGCAGCGCCGCGCTTTTGCGGGGATTTCGAGGATCGCCCGCATTGGATGTGGAAGCAGCGGCAGAAGCCATTCGCCGTCTTGGAACTCTGATGCAAACAACCGCGAGAATCGCGGAGATCGATATCAATCCCCTGGTCGTTTATCCCCAAGGCGCCGGAGCCATTGCGCTGGATGCTTTGATCTCGTTGGCGCCGGACGGCATTGAATCTCAAACCGCAGTTGAGAGTTTACAATGAATCAGGTTCAACCTTTCATCGGCGGAAGATCGTCGGCGGCCAAGGATGGCCGCCTCTTCGCTCGGAGGGCTTGGCGGTGCGGCTGAAGCCGTGCCTTTTCAAAACCTATTTTTGAAACACGCTGTACAATGCCGGAGATATCAAGACAAAGCAACGACGGCTGTGTAGCAATCTTGAAGCAACGAGCTAACAAGTTTTCGAACAGGCGGTGTAAGGAGTCTATGACCAACGACATTAATAGCGCTTATTCGCGAGTGAGGATCCCCTATGGTACATGGGGGACAAGTTACTTTCCGGTGTGGCAAGCATCGCCGCTTGCGGAAGTGAATATCGGGCAATTCGCGGGCGAGGCGATGGGCAGAATCCTCAGCAAGCGCAAGGTTTCGAAGCGCAACCTGGACTTCCTCGTCTCGGGATCAACAGTTCCCTGGCATTGGAAGTTCTGGAACTCTTCGCTTCTCTCCAGCTGTGTGGGTGAGGCGACTCCGGGATGTCACGTGGAGCAAGCTTGTTCCACGGGCCTGCAAGCGATTCTGCTGGCAGCCGCCGAGGTTCAGTGCGGCGGACACGGGACGGTCGGCGTTCTGACCTTCGATCGTACGAGCGACTCAAGCGTGGGCGTATTTCCTGAGCGGCGCTCGAACCAGCGCACGGTGGCGATCAACGATATGTGGGATAACTTTGGATTCAATCCCTCTACCGGTGGTTCCACCCTCGGCACTGCCGGCCGGGCAGCACGCAAATACAAGCTCGACCGCAAGGAGGTCGATGAGATATCGTTCTGCCGCTATCAACAGTATTTCGAAGCGAAAGAGCGAGGCTTCCTCGATAAATTTGCGATTCCGTTGGACATCCTGAATGCGCAAGGCAAGTCTGTGGGATGCCTGGATGCGGATACGGGCGTGAGAAAGATCACGCTGGAAAGTCTGCGTGCTATGAAGGAGTTGGATACGTGCGTTACCACTGGCGGGCAGACGCATCCTTCCGACGGCATGGCCGCCATGCTTGTGACGTCCGCAGACAAGGCACCGGAATTGAGCCGCATGCCGGAAGTGCAGATCCGGCTCATAGGGAAGGCCAATGTTCGTACCGGCTCGGACCTGATGCCTGAAGCGCCCACGTTTGCGGTGCAAAAGCTTCTCAAGCAAACCGGCTTGACGATGGACGACATCGCAGTCGTCAAAAGCCACAATCCATTCACCGTGAACGATGCCATTTTTTCAAAGGTGATGTCTTACGACTGGAAAAAGATGAACCGCACCGGCAGCTCTCTCGTGTGGGGGCATCCGCAAGGGCCCACGATGACAAGAATCGTCATTGAGGGTCTTGAGGAAGCAGTGGAGCTTGGCGGTGGATACGTTCTGGTCATGGCTTGTGCCGCCGGCGATGTCGGAATCGCAGCCCTCTTCGAGGTTAAATAAGGAGCAACCGTGGAAAAAGCATTAAGACCGTCAACATTGGAAACTTTGGGCCTGGGATCCGTTCTTGACATTTTCAAGCGCGGCGCTCTTCCCGTTGCGACAGCCGATCTTGTCGCACAGGTCTTCGGCGCCGGCGAGAATCGCGGTTGCCTCGTGATCTCAGGCGCGAATGGCATCGTGGGCGCAGGAAAGACAATGCAGCTTGCTTCCCGCCTGGCGCCATATGGCGTCACCATCGCAGCTTTGGATTTTCCGGGAGCGCCCTCCGGCCTTTCGAAGCAGTTCCCAGGTCTGACGCGCAACTTTGGCAAAGAAGAAGCAGCACAGATCATGGGCAACATCGTGCAGTTTACTTACGACGGCAAGTACCTTCCGAAGCAGCTTGCTGCGCTCAAACCGCGCTTCTTGTTAGAAGCCGTCCCGGAAATCCTGGAGATCAAGAAGGCCCATTACGAGCTCTTCCGCCAGGCTTTCCCCGGCATCGAGATTCGATCCGTTACTTCAGGATTTCCCCGGAAGGAGCTTGGCGTTGGCATTGCGCACCCGTCATACCCTCACGAGATCAGCAAAATCTACGAAATCGTGGAGCCTAAGCCGTCGGCCGTGACACAGCTTCTCTGGTCGCTTGGCCTGATTCCGATCATGGTAAGCGACGACTGGTCGTTCGTGCTGGACGTTCTCTTCACTGGCGCGTTTGTGGCGTCGTCCCGCTACAACGAAGCCTTGAACATGCCCGAGTGGAAGATCGACAAATATGTCAAGCAGTTGCTCGGCCCGAACCCGTTCCGCGCTCATGACTTTATCGGCGCGAAGGGGTCCAACTTTCTTACGTGGTCATGTCTCGACCACCTGGCGAAGCAATATGGCGGTTTGTTCACGCCGACAAAGTCGCTGATAGACCGCATGGACAGCGGTCTGGAATGGTATCCTCCGAAACACTTCAGGCCGATCGTGAATTGGCCGCTCGACGACGCGGAGCGCGCTGAATTCGAGACTTGGTTGCTCGGGCCGCTGTTCCAGATGACAAGCTTACTGTTGCACGAGAAGCGCTCCCACTTATCGCAATTGAATGCCATCGGTGAACTCTGTGCGCAATTCAAACAGGGCATGATCGCAGTCGCCCGCAGTCAAGGCGCCGCGGAAGTTATTAGGAAAGTGGAAGCGTATCACAAGTTGTATCCGGCCGCGGCGAACAGCCCCTGGTATCCCGAGTTGTTCGAACAAATGGATACTCCGGAATGGCAGCAACTCTACGTCAACGCCGAGCACGACGGCGAAATCGGCGTGATTACTATCTCCCGCGAAAGCTACAACCAAGACGTCAATGCGGAACTGAATCGCGCCATCGATTGGCTCAAAGCCGAGGGAATCGGGCGCGTCATCCTCACCGGCGACTTTCATCTTTCGACACAGTTGGTCGGAGCTGACACCTCGGAGTTCTTCCCGGCGCTGGAGGATCGTTCGAAGGGCGTAGCTCTGTCTCAGAAGTTTTCGCAGACGGCCCGGCGGCTGTACGAAGAATTCCAGACCTCCGTCGGCTTCGTCAATGGAAAGCGGTGCCTGGGCGGAATGCTGGAACTGATGGAGCACTGCCATTACGTGGTTGCGGTTGAATCGACCGACCTCGGCATGCCTGAAGTTACCTTGCCGGTCGTTCCCGGAATGGAAGGCTGCCACTGGATCTTCCGCAAGTCGGCTCCGGATGCCTGGAAGAAGGTGCTGAGCTTCTTGCTTGAAGGCCGCCCGGTAAAGGCGAAAAACGCAGTGGGGTGGCTGGTCGATTACGCAGGCCCGCTCCCTGATTGCATCAAGACTTGCTGGTTAATTGCCAGGGGGGACAATGCAGTTACGCGACGCACTGTTAATGAAAAGCGCCTGACCGGCATCCCCGCCGATCTTTCGGACCTGTCACCTGCTGCCGGCTCTTCGATGCAAGCGGGACGAAAGGCCATTTTGGACACCATTCTTGCATCATGCGGTGTTCCACTGTCGGAAGCAATCGGCGTACAGGCAACCCACTCCGGAGAATTCATGACATCAGCCTCGTGCCGGAGCGGAACCGTTGGAACAGCATTCGCGAAGACAGCGGAGGTTTAGTGCTGCAGTGTTACAAAATCGCAACCTATGCATAATCATGCATGGGTTGCGCCGCCTGGCGAGTTGACATCTAGCCGCGCGCAGCGAGCCGACGATGGCTTCGCGGCCGCGGCGGTTCTTCGTGGGTCCTGATGTCGAACATCTTTCGATCACCGGAAGGCGAACGGGCCATCAAGGATCGCTATCTTGGATTCCTCGAGCGCTGGCCAGTGCCAAACCAACACCTGAGAGTGCCAACGCGCGAGGGCGAGACCTTTGTGATCGCTTGCGGCCCGGAAGGTGCGCCTCCCCTGGTTCTTCTGCACGGGGCCAGCTTCAATTCAACAATGTGGATGGGAGATGTTTCCACTTGGTCAGCTCACTTTCGCGTTTACGCAATCGATATCATCGGCGACGCCGGCCTGAGTGCGCCTTCGCGTCCGTCGTTTGCGTCTGAAGCCCCGGTGCTTTGGCTGGATGACGTGATGTCCGGTCTGAAGATCGGCAATGCCTCGTTGGTTGGGATCTCGCTCGGAGGCTGGATCGTCCTCGATTATGCGATACGGCGCGCCGTGCGTGTCCGGAGCCTGGTCGTGATCGCTCCCGGGGGCATCGCATCCAAAAATGTTCTCGTCTGGGCGCTACCGTTGCTCCTCATCGGATCGTGGGGGCGCAGAAAAATGACCGAGATCATTGGCGGGCCGGCGCCGGCCAATCCTTCACCTGCCGAAAAGGCTGTCGCGGACTTCATGGCGCTCGTATTCAAGAATATGAAACCCCGCACTGAACGGCTTCCCATCTTCAGTGACGCCGCCTTGAGGCAGCTCACGATGCCGGTGATGGCGATACTTGGCGGAAGGGATGTGTTCATCGATTCTCTGCAGGTGAAATCGAGACTCGAAGCAAACGTCGCCAACGTCGGCGTTCGATTCCTGCCGGAAACCCGTCACGCCATCACGAATCAGACAGCGCCGATTCTCGATTTCCTGCGCTCTGTTCACGAGGTTTGATCGCTGATTTCCCCTGTAAGATCGGCATGGTGCGCAAGGATGTACCGTGCCGTGGGCTTGCGTTCTTCCTCGTTGCAATCGTCGAGCACGCGGTCAACGTCCACGCGGCGCAGCTCGAGTCTTGATGATGAATTCGGGCTTCTCATTTAAGTCATTGTCCGCATCACTTTGCCTCGCTAAGGGTGCGGTCGTAGTGCCGCCCAGGATTTCAAAAAATAGATGAATACCTCAAGTCTTGCCCTCCAAAATTTGGAAAGCAGGAATCTGCGAGAAGATGAGTTTGTGTGTACTTTTCCGCTTTCGGGTGATATGCTCTGCGCATCGCTGAACTTATATGAGCCACGAGCGCGAGACGGTGCCTCGCTTCGTTCAGCACCGCACATGGTGAAGCGAGTGACAGGAGCGAGTGATGCCTCGCTGGGGAATGGTGATCGATTTACTCCGCTGCATTGGCTGCTACGGCTGTCAGACCAGTTGCAAAGCGGAAAACGGCACGCCGCCGGGGGTGACGTTTGCGCGGCTGGAGTCGCAGGAATTCGGGACTTATCCCAATGTGGCGCGCATCTCATTGCCTCTGCTGTGCATGCACTGCGAAGAGGCGCCGTGCGAGAAGGTTTGCCCCACAAAGGCGACACAGATTCGCGCAGACGGAATCGTGTTTGTGGATGAAGAGAACTGCATCGGCTGCAAGTACTGCATGATCGCTTGCCCGTACGGCGCGCGGTACTACGTCGAAGAGCAAGAGCCGTACTTTGGGAAGCAGGGCTTCACGCCCTATGAGCAGGCGGTCTACGGCAAGCACAAAACCGGGGTAGCGATGAAGTGCGACTACTGCCGGGGACGAATCGACGCGGGTTTGGCCAAAGGGCTCAAGCCGGGGGTCGACCGGGAGGCCACGCCCGCCTGCGTCATTAACTGCATGGCGAAGGCGCGGCATTTCGGGGATTTGGACGATCCCACCAGCGAAGTGGCGCAGTTGCTGGCGCGCGACGCCTTCCCGTTGAATCCGGAGCACGGCACCAAACCGAAAACGCAGTACATGTCTCCAAACCGCACGATTCTGGGAGTTGATCCCTTAGGCGTCGATCGCGGGAAAACCAAGGAGTAGTACGAAGGAGCTGCGATGGAGACCGTGCCTCAGAGGGTGTGGCGCTGGCAGGTCGCTGCCTATTTGTTTCTGGCGGGCGCGGGGGCCGGGGCCTTTCTGGTGGGAGTGGCAGGTTTGCGATTGGGGCACGTGCTGGCGGGGCAGATTGCCATGACCATGGGGGTGCCAGTGGTCGCCGGCTCGACGCTGTTTCTGATCCTGGATCTGGGGACGCCGGCCAAGTTCATGGCGGCGATCCGGAACCCGGCCACGTCGTGGATTTCTCGTGGCTTCGTCATTCTGTCCGGCTTCATTGTCTTCGGAGGACTGTTGGTGGCCTTCAGCGTGTGGCCGTTCGGAGGCGTGCTCGCACCCGCCGATGCCACGTACAGACTGCTGGAAGTGCTGGCGTTTGTGTGTGCCCTGGCGACGTGCATTTACACTGGGATTCTGATCGGCGTGGTCGTCAGCCGGCCGTTCTGGAACAATCCCCTGCTGCCTTTGTTGTTTCTGCTTTCGGCGCTGTCGACTGGGATCGGTGGGGTGTTCCTGGTTACACCGATTGCCAGCGCCATGCTGGGGCTGCGCAACACAAGCACGGAATTTCTGACCTGGGCTGACATCGTACTGGTCATCATGGAAGCAATTGCCGTGTACCTGTACCTGACTATTGTGGCGGATCGCGCGCCCGAGTCGGTGTACCTGCTTGTGCGGGGCCGGTTGGCGGGCATGTTCTGGGGCGGCTTTCTGATCGCCGGGTTGGCATTGCCTGCGCTGATCGAGTACGCGGCCACAACCCAGCCTGCCGCCTCGCAGACTGCAGCCACGCTGGTCGCGGGTGTATTGCTGCTGGTAGGCGGATTTCTGCTGCGCTTGCTGATTCTGGCTGCGGGCATTCGCACCCCGCTCATGGCCCGCGCAGCGTTTCGCGTACGACCCGGAATCTGATCCGCACAATTCGAGCGCGGCGACAGCGTTTCCGGGTAGGTGAAGGGAGCGTAAAGGATGGCTACCAACAACGTGGTGAGCGAGCAATCGACTCGAAGCAAGCAGGACAGGTGGATTCCCTCCGCCTGCAGCCTTTGTTACGGTAATTGCTCCATCCTCGCACATAACTTGGATGGCGCGATTGTCAAGATCGAGGGCAATCCCGATAGTGCTTGTGGGGAGGGACGGCTGTGCGGTAAGGGCGCCACGGGGATGATGCTGCTGTACGATCCCAACCGGGTGAATGTGCCGATGAAGCGCAGCAATCCCGTGAAAGGAATTGGGGTTGACCCGCAATGGGTGGAAATCTCCTGGGACGAAGCCCTGGAGATAGCGGTGAAGAAACTCAAGGAAGTGCACGCTCAGGATCCCAGAGAACTTTGGTGTCAGGGAACGACGACTTGCGCCATGGAGAATATCACCGGCTTTGCGACCTTCGCCAAGGCATTCGGCACCGACACCCGGTGGGCCGCCGGCGGCGGCCTGCACTGCGGCATGGGCGCTCACCAGCTCGGCGGCATCATGCATGCTTCCTGGTCGTTAGTCCCCGACTTCAAGCGCTGCAAATACGCTCTCTATTTTGGCGCCAGCAAAGGTCACGCCGCCGGGCACGCGGCCAACCAGAACGCGCAGTTGGCGGCCGATGCCCGCGTGCGCGGCATGAAAACCGTCGTGATTGATCCCCTGTGCAACTTTGCCTCTGCCAAAGCGAGCGAATGGGTGCCGATTCGGGTTGGGACCGATGGGGCGCTGGCGCTGGCGATGTGCAATCTTCTGGTGAACGAGTTCGACCTATACGATCGCAAATACCTCAAGCAGTGCACGAATGGCCCCTATTTGGTGGGCCCCGATGGCCATTATGTGCGCGACGCCGCGACCAACAAGCCGCTGGTGTGGGACGAAAAGGCCGGCGCACCGGCGCCGTTCGATGCTCAGAACTTTGACGACTTTGCGCTTCTGGGAAATTTCACCGTTCATGGGGCGCCCGCACAGCCTGGCTTTCAAATCTTGAAAGAACATCTGAAAAAATACACTCCAGAATATTCGTCAAACATTACCACGATTCCGGCGACTACGATCCGAAGACTGGCCAGGGAGTTCGGGGAAGAGGCCCGCATCGGAAGCACAATTGTAATCGACGGACAGGAGTTCCCATATCGCCCGGCGGCGGCGATTTTTTTCCGCGGTTCCCAGGGCCACAAAAATTCCCAATGGAACTGCGTGGCGATCGAGCTTCTCAACCAATTCGTGGGATGTGCGGACAATGCCGGTGGCGCTTTGGGCTTTAACCCCGTTTGTCACGGCCATCCCGAAAGCGGGCGTCCTTTCTACGCGCCTTATGCGTCGCCAGACGGACTGATGATCGCGGGCACTTGGATGCACCCGCAGCACAGGCCCTTTCCGGTAAACGAAGCGAAAGCCCCAACCGACATCGGCATGAAGGAACTGTTTACCTGGACTCTCAGCTCGCCGTTTCTGGTCTCTGCCGATCGGGAGGAGTGGTGGAACAAGTTCGGCATCAAGAGCAGACCGAAGGCAATGATCAACTTCGGCGCAAACTCAATCATGAGCGTAGGAAACAGCGAGTTGGTGGCTGAAGCGCTTAAAGATGTATTCGTCATCTCGTTCGACATTTTCCTGAATGAGATGACAGACTTTGCCGACCTCGTTTTGCCGGACACCTGTTATTTGGAGAGGCTGTACCCGGCTCCGAATTACCCGTTTCTCCTCAACCACCCCAGCAGCGAGGGCAATTGGAGCTGGGCGATTCGCCAGCCGGCCGCGGCGCCGGGTGGGCAGCGCCGCGACTTTCTGCGTGTGCTGTACGAGATCGGCGACCGGCTCGGATTGTGCGGGCAGATGAACCACGCCTATAACGCACTTTTCGATATCCAAGACCCCTACAAGCTGAAGGCCGATGAGCGATACTCCTTTGAGGAGATTAACGATCGCATATTGCGCAGCATGTTCGGCGCCGGGCGCGGCCTGGAGTGGTTCAAAGAGCATGGGGTACTGACTTGGCCGAAGCGTGCGGAAGAAGTGTACTGGCGCAGCCGCTTACCGGTCAGGGTTCCGATTTATTTTGAGATGTTTCTGGCTACAGGAGAGCAGGTGCGTGCAATTGCGCGCGAATACGGCATCGAGCGGGAGATTAATTTCAATTCGTACGCGGCGGTCCCCGATTGGCATCCTTGCCCCACGCATGAGTGCAAGGATCCGCAATACGACCTCATCAGCTTTTACTACCGCGATACCGTTCACACCAATTCCATGACCATGGAAAACCCCTGGCTGGATGAGGCAGCGCAGATGAACGATTACTCCTACAACATTTGCGTCAACGCCGAGGCGGCAAAGACGAAAGGGTTGAAGGACGGAGACCTGATCTGGGTGGAATCCGTCCACCGGCGCAAGGTCAAAGGCAAGCTGAAAACGATCCAGGGCATCCACCCCGAGGGAGTCGCCATAGCGGCGCTGGCCGGCCACTGGTCGAAAGATATGCCGATTGCGCGGGGGAAGGGCGTATTTTACAACGAGCTCATCGAAATCGATTACGAACACTGCGATCCGGGAAACCTGAACATGGACCTTTGCGCGAAGGTGCGGATCTACAAAGCCTGAGTTGCGATTTTGTTTTCCAAAGGCAGTGAATACGACCGGACCGGGAGGTGCTGCATGTTCAAGCACGTTGTTTGCATCAAACTGAAAGAGTCAGCAAACGGCGTTTCGAAAGCGGAAAATGCCCGCCAGGCCAAAGCGATTCTGGAAGGCATGAATGGGCGCATTCCTTCAATGCTAAAAATGGAGGCGGGAATTAATGTCGCGGAGGATTCCTCCGGCTATGATCTCGCCGCCTGTTCTGAGTTCGCCAGCCGCGAAGATTTCGACGCCTATATGATCCATCCCGTGCACGAGGTCACCATGCAGTTCCTGAGGAAGGTGTCCAAGGGCCGGGTCGTAATCAACTACGAAACCTAGAACTGGTTGCATAAATGACCTTCATGTAACAAGAGGAAGGCCTCGGGTTAAAACCCCTTATTTTTTCCGGCCGATTTCGGCGCGACTAAAGTCGTGCCCTGTTACCAAACCATTTATGCAACCAGCCCTAGGCATCGCAACCCGAAGGCCACGGATCTGGAGCGGCATCCACGCTGTGGGAAGCCGTGTCGCTCCTGCTTCGTATTGCCGTTGAGTTTTCGTTCGGAGGCGGATTTGAATCGGAACGTAAGAGAAGTTAGCTACGATGTTCTGCGCGAATTGGGAATGACTGTGATTTTTGGCAATCCCGGTTCGAACGAATTGCCTTTTCTGAAGGAAATGCCTTCCGGATTCAACTATGTATTGGCGTTGCACGAACGCTCTGCCGCCGACATGGCGATCGGGTATTCCATCGGTAAAGGGTGCGCGGCATTTGTGAATCTCCATTCTATTGCAGGGGTTGGAAACGGGCTTTCGGGAATCGTCGATGCTTACTACTGTCATGCGCCGCTGGTGATCACTGCGGGGCAGCAGGATCGACGCCACATCATGGCTGAGCCATTTCTACTAAGCCATGGCACTGAGGTTGTGAAGCCCTATGTCAAGTGGGTATACGAGCCGCTGAGAGCTGAAGACGTACCCGCCGCCATCGCGCGCGGGTACTACATTGCGATGCAACCACCCCGCGGTCCGGTGTTCATATCTATCCCCATGGACGATTGGGATCAGCCGTGTCCACCATTGGTGAGACGCAATGTTTGCGGTACGACCGCGTCCCCGGATCGCACAGCTCTGGAAGAGATCGTCGCGGCGCTCGAAGCCAGTTCCCATCCCGCCTTGGTCGTGGGATCGCAGATTGAAGACGACGGAGCGTGGCATGAAGCGATCGCGCTGGCTGAGCATCTCGACGCGGATGTGTACCAGGAACCTATCGCCTCGCGATGGACCTTCCCGCGAAGCCACCGTCTGTTTTGCGGCGACTTGCCGCGCGCGCAACGGCCAGTTTGCGAGCAACTAAGCGGCTATGACACCGTACTGGTCCTGGGCGCTCCCGTTTTCTCGTACCACGTTTATGTTCCGAGCGACCCGATCAAGCCGGGAACGAGGCTTTTCCAAATCACCAACTCGCCGGCGGATGCGGCGTCAGCCTTGGCAGGAAGCAGCATGGTGGGGAACATTGCGGTGGCTGCTCAATACATTCGCAGCCGTTTGAAAGCGGTCCAGCGGAACCTGCCGGCGCGGAGGCCGAAAGCGCCGGAACCCAAGCCGGCATATCCGGTGCCCGCGGGTTACGTGTTCCATGTGCTCAATAAGCTGTTACCCAAGGATGCTGTCCTGGTGGGAGAGTGCCCTTCCGCGATGCCCGATCTTTTCCGATTCGTCGAGCTGAATGAGCCCGGCTCATTTTATACCACTCGCAGCGGTATTTTGGGTTTTGGAATGCCGTTTGCCGTAGGCTTGCAAATGGCTAATTCGAACAGACGGGTTGTGTCGGCAATCGGGGATGGCTCGGCACAGTATTCCATTCAAGCGCTTTGGTCAGCGGTCCAGTACCGTGCCGCTGTGATCTTTATCGTGCTATGTAATGGTGGCTACTCGGTATTGAAGGGCATTAGTGCTTCTACCAACGCCGGCAAAATACCCGGATTAGAGCTTCCCGACATCGACATGGTTAAGCTCGCAGAAGGATATGGCATGACTGCGCAAGCGGTGGATCGTCCAGAAGATCTCGAACCAGCTTTAGCAAAGGCATTCGCCTCGAATGCACCCTACCTAATCAGTGTGAATGTTCAGTAACGGCGCCAAAGGAGTACCCCACCGGAACAATTTGATTGATCCCTGGCGCATGATTTCCGTTCCCCGCCTCTACATCGCCTCGGGGCTTTCGATGCCGAGCAGACCGAGCGATTCGACCAGCTCGCGTAGCGTGACCGCGGCCGTCGCCAGCAGGAACGTCTTTCGCGCCGGGTCTTCTTCGGTGAGAATGTGATGGCGGTGGTAGAAGTTGGCGAACTCCTGTGCTAACTGGAAGGCGTGCTTGGCGAGATAAGCAGGTTCGGAACCTGCAATACACTGCTCCAAAACCAGGGAAAGCCGTCCAGCGCGCAGCCACAGGGACCAGATGTCTTCGTTCTCTTCGCCGCTGAGATAAGCCGAAAGGTTGGAGGCTGCAGGGGCTAAAGCCCCCCATTCATTTTGCTGGGCTTGTGGCACGACTGAAGTCGTGCCCTGACGCTTCGTGCCTGTGGCGAGGTTTTGCGGCGTAGCAACTGAGGAGGCGCCTGCTTGCTGACTCGCCGACTCGCTGACTTGCTGACTTGCTGGCTCGCCGACTTGCTGACTTGCTGCCTTCGCAAACTCCGCCAGCACCGCATCGGGCGTGGTGTTGCCTTTGCGGAAGATGTTGCGGATGCGCACGACAGCGTATTGAATGTAGGGGCCGGTTTCGCCTTCGAAGCTGAGCGCGTCTTTGAAATCGAAGGCGATGACGGAGTTGCGCGTGTACTTGAGCATGAAGTAGCGAAGCGCGCCAATGGCGATCTGTTCGGCGATCTTCTGGCGCACGGCTACGGCATCGGGCCCGGTTCCACCGGTCTGGCGCGCATCCACTTCGGCGCGCGTGGCGGCGATGAGCTTATCGATCAGATCGTCGGCCTTGACGCCGAAGCCTTTGCGTCCGCTGACTTCGATGTAGGCTTTTTTCTTGTCCTCATCGGAGACGCTATAGCCGAGTTCCTCCGCGCAGCGGGGCGTGAGCGCGACCATCTCGTAGCCGAAGTGGGTGTAGTGGTCAGCTTGTTCGGTATAGCCCATGCCGCGCAGCGCCTGAATGACGTTAGCCTGCGGGTCGGCCTGGCGCGAGTCGATCACGTTGTAGATGGCCGTGGCGTCGCCGAATTGCGGGTGGTTTGGCTCACCGTGTTACGGCCGAGATCCAGCACTCGTGATCCGGATACATAAAGAATGGCTTGTAGCCGAAATCGCGGCCGAGCAGGCCGAATTTCCAAAGGTGGTAGGCGATGTCTTTGCCGACGTAGGTGACGGTGCCGTTGGAGCGGACGATGACTTTGGCGTCTTCATCGGGGCCCCACATGATTTCGATGTCCATTCCGTCTTCATCGTGGATTTGCATCGCGGCCGCGTCAGGGCGCGTCATCACCCAGCAGCCTTTGTTCTTGCCCTCGTTTTCGAAGTAGAGCACGCCCGTCTTTTTCAACTGCTCGAAGGCTGCTTCCCAGAATTTGAGGTGCAGAATCTCGCTCTCGCGGGGGAGAAAATCGTATTCAATGTCGAGGCGCTGCATGGTTTCAAGATGGCGCCGCAGAACTGCCGTCGAGATTAGCTCGGCGATCTCGGCGGTTTCGTTGCCGCCTGCCTCAATCAGATGCAGCGTGTCGAGACGCAGCTTCTTACGTGCGGCTTTCTCCTGGTCGGTCCCTTCGCCGTACCACTGCGACGTTCGTGCGTAGAGGTCCCAGCAGTAATAGTCGATCGCATCGGCGGGCCGGCCTGAGGCTGCGGCGCGCTTTTCGCAATCGGCGATCAACGCACGAACCTCGGCGGCGGATTTGCCTTCGACATGCAAAAAGCCAACCACCACATCGGCCACCTGCACGCCAGTGTTGTCGATGTAGTTTTGTACGTCGACCTTTTGCCCCGCAGCGCGCAGCAGGCGCACAAAGGTGTCGCCGAGGATGGCGTTGCGTAAATGGCCGATGTGAGCGGCCTTGTTGGGATTGATGCTGGTGTGCTCAACAAGCGCGTGGATACCTGAGGCGCGACGGCCGCCATCGGAGCTTAACACCAGACGGGTTGCCGCGGCACGGTCGAGATGGGCGTTGATATAACCGGCGCCGGCGACCTCGAATCCGGCAAAGCCGTCGAGCGAGCCCAATGCGGCGACGATTTCCTGCGCGATGATTTTGGGCGACTTGCGCAGCTTGCGCGCCAGCTCAAAGGCGATAGGCGTGGCGATCTCGCCAAAACGCAAATCGGGCGGCGTCTCCAGGGGAATTTTCTCGACTTCGAGATCGTATTTTTCTTTGAGCACGGCGCGAATGCTGCGCCCCAACCGCTGTTGCAGTTCCAGAACCAATTGAGAGCCTCGAAAATCCTCGATTTTCTAGGTGATTTTAGCACCTCCGGTAGGGCAGCTTCTTCCCCGGCATTGTGCTGCCTCAGGCACAGCGGCGGGCTGAAGAAGCGCGGCGCAATGCCGTAAGATGGAAAGTGACTGCTGCGCATGGGTTGAATCCAAAGTTCGTTGAAAGCAACCGCAGATCCTTCGACTCCCTCGCTTCGCCGTGCCGGCTCGCCCGGTCGCTCAGGATGACAGCGCGTTTGTTCGACAAATAGTGGATTCACGATGCAGACGATTCGCTCGACATGCGCGCGAACGGAATGCGCTTCTGATGACCGACGCAAACTCGAATTCGGGCCAAAACACTGGCCGCTTTTACCTGACCACGCCGATTTACTACGTGAACGCGCGGCCGCACCTGGGGCATGCCTATACGACCATCGTGTGCGACGCGATTGCGCGGCGCAAGCGGGCGCGGGGCATCGAGACGTGGTTTTTGACCGGCACTGACGAGCACGGGCAGAAGATCGAGCGCTCGGCCAAGGCGGCCGGATGCACGCCGCAGGAATTCGCAAACCAAATTGCCGGCGAGTTTCGCGGCTTGTGGGACCGGCTTGGGCTGACTTACGACGATTTCATCCGCACTACGGAGGAGCGGCACAAGCGCGGCGTACAGAAACTGTTCGCCACGCTGCGCGATAAAGGATTCATCTACAAAGGCTCATATACGGGGCAGTACTGCGTCTCCGACGAGCTCTACGTGGACGGACCTCCGGGCACGCCCTGCCCCGATTGCGGGCGCATGACGGAGTCGGTCAGCGAGGTGAATTATTTCTTCAAACTTTCGGCATTCGAGCGGAAGCTTCTCGAGTTCTACGAGGCGAACCCGGGATTCATGGGGCCGGAGTCGACGCGGCGCGAGGTGATTTCGTTTGTGCGCGGAGGCTTGAAAGATCTTTCCGTCAGCCGGACAAGTTTTTCGTGGGGCATTCCGGTGCCCGGCGACGAAAAGCACGTGGTGTATGTATGGCTGGACGCGCTGGCTAACTACATTACTGCTCTCGGTTATGGTTCGGAGGCTCCGGAAGATAGGGCACGGTTTGAGAAGTTCTGGCCCGCCGACATTCATCTCATCGGCAAGGAGATTAGCCGGTTCCACTGCGTCTACTGGCCGGCGTTTTTGATGGCGGCCGAGATTCCTGTGCCGCGCTCGGTACGCGCCCACGGCTGGCTTCTCTTCGACCAGGGCAAGATGTCGAAGTCGCGCGGGAAAATTGTGCGCGCGGAGACGGTTCACGAGGTTCTGGGCGCAGACGCGCTCAGGTACTTCCTGCTGCGCGAGATTCCCTTCGGACAGGATGGCAACTTCAGTTTCGATGCGCTGGTGCAGCGGTACAACGCAGATCTCGCCAACGGCTACGGCAACCTGGTGAGCCGCGTGGTAAACATGGTGCACAAGTACTTTGCCGGAGTGGCGCCGGCGGTGGGCCCGCTGACGGATGCCGAGAATTCGCTGCACGTTCACGTAGCGCGCGCCTTCTACAAATTCAATGAAGCATTTGATGCACTGGAATTTTCAGAAGCCCTGAAGAGTCTGTGGAGCCTCGCGGCAGAGACCGATGGCTATCTCACCGCGAACGCCCCGTGGAAGAAGCCTCCAGAGCGGAGCGATGCCGATCATGGGGCACTGCAGGCGCGCGTTCTGGCAACCGCCGCCGAGGCCATCCGCATTATCACTGCGCTTGTCTATCCAGTCCTGCCGGATGCTGCGGCCAAGGTTTGGCTTCAGCTTGGTCAGGGCGAGTTGGCCGACGCCGCGAAAAAGGGATTTTTGACCGATCTCGGGTGGGGCGGATTGAAGGCGGGGACGAAATTCGGCGAGCCTGTGCCGCTGTTTCCTCGCGCGGAAAAGGACACAGTCGAACGTATGCAGAACCTTGAAGACGAAAACGACAGTCGCACGGCAGCGGAAGCCGCAAAGGGCGAAACGGTGTCTCCGGGACCGGCGACCGCTTCGCCTTCGGTAACTTCCACCACCGTGACTAAGGCCGAAGACCTGAAGGCGAACGACGCGATGACGTCGACCACGGCGGCGCTGCCCGGCAAGCCGGTGGCAACTGCGCAGGTGCACGCAGTACCCGCAGACCAGGCCAGCAGCCGGCTGAGCACTACGCCGGCGGCCGCTCCGGCAGGTGCGCCTCTCACGCCGCCCGAAGCCCCCGCGCAGCCGCACGCGACGGCCGAGGCGAAGCAGCACATCGCCATCGACGACTTTTCCAAAGTTGATTTGCGCGTGGCGCAGATTCTTGTAGCCGAGCGCGTGCCCAAGGCCGACAAGCTGCTGCGCCTTGAAGTCGATCTCGGCTACGAGAAGCGGCAGATCCTGGCCGGCATCGCGGAGTATTACGAGCCGGAAAAATTGATCGGACGCAAGATCGTGATCGTCGCCAATCTCGCTCCGCGCAAGATGAGGGGCCTGGAATCGAATGGAATGCTGCTGGCCGCGTCGCTCGAGGACGGCGCTCCGGTGCTGGCCGGATTCCTGGAAGAGGTACCGCTAGGCGCGCGGCTGAAGTAATGCACGCGGTCACGGGCCCTGGAGGAAGAGTTGGTGCGGAAGGCGGGAACCAGGCATCCCGCATTGCACCGCGCGCTCAATTCCCCTTAGACTTGTAAATGGTTGCGGCCGATCCGCGCCGCCACGCCTGTGCGGAAGTGGTGAAATGGCAAACACACTAGCCTTAGGAGCTAGCGCCCAAAAGGCTTGCGGGTTCAAGTCCCGCCTTCCGCACCAAGATGTCGAGCAGAAAATCGGAAGTACTGCTAAATCCATAACTTGCAGAGAGCCAAAAGGCCAGGGTAACCCGGCCTTATTCATGCTTTGAGGACAACAGCTTCTTGATTACCCAGCATCGCTGCCAGAAGATGGGATGGGGTTGCACATCGCGACCGTTTTTGGCCTGATTTCCACAGTGAATGATCACATAAGCCACAAAATTGTGTATTATGTGGTTAGCAGCGGACGCCTGATTGGCCCCTCCGTGGCCGAAACTCAGGTTCTCAAAGACGAGGATAAAACATGATTCGCAAGACACGGCTTTATACACCCGGACCGACGCCGCTGCTTCCGGCAGCTCAGTTTGCCATGGCTGCCGCCGACATTCATCACCGGACAGCGGAGTTTCGCGCGCTGTTCCTGAAGGTTCTGGCGCAGCTCAAGATTTTTGTAGGCACCAAAAATGACGTATTGCTGCTGGCGTGCTCGGGGACGGGGGCGATGGAGGCGTCAGTCTCGAATTTGACCTCGCCGGGCGACAAGGTGCTGGTGCTGACGGCCGGAAAGTTTGGCGAGCGCTGGACGGGGTTGACGAAGGCCTTCAATTGCGTGCCGGATGTGCTGACGGCGCCCAACGGGCAGACCTTCGATCTGGCGCAAGTTAAGGCGGCGCTGAAGCCCGAGCACAAAGCCGTCTTCATGCAGGCCACGGAAACCTCGACCGCAGTGCGGCACGATGTGGAAGCCATCGCCAGGCTGCTGAAGGAAGCCAGCAGCCAGGCGCTGCTGGTTGTGGATGGCATCACCGGCCTGGGCACGACGCACTTCGACGTGGATGGATGGGGCATTGACGTGCTGATCGGCGGCTCGCAGAAGGCAGTGATGATTCCGCCGGGCCTCGCGTATCTAAGCGTAAGCGAGAAGGCGTGGGCGGCGATGGAAGCCAGCAAAAATCCGCGCTACTACTTCGACCTGCGCAAGGAGCGCAAGAACGCCGTGAAGGGCGAGAGCGCGTACACGCCGGCGGTGGCGCTGGTCGCCGGCCTCGGCGCGGCGCTCGATTATATTGCGGGGCAGGCGGGCGGCGATCTCGAGAAGGGCCGCATCGCGCTGATCGACAACGCCCAGGTGAACGCTCGAGCGACGCGCGCCGGTCTCGTCTCGCTCGGATTTACGCTGTTTGCGCCGACGGCTCCGGCTGCCGCTGCCACGGCCGTTGCGGTGCCGGAGGGCATGGACTCGGGCGTGGTGGTCAAGGCACTCAAGGCGAAGTTCGCGCTGGTGGCGGCCAACGGGCAGGGCGAGATGCAGGGCAAGATCTTCCGCGTGGCGCATCTGGGGTTCTTCGACTATCTCGACACCGTGGCGCTCCTGGGCGCGATGGAACACATTGCCAAAGACACGCTGGGGCTGCCGGTGAAATTTGGGCAGGCCGTGGCGGCGGCGCAGGAAGTGTATGCGAAGGCAGTGATCAGTGGTCAGTGATCAGTGGTCAGTTAGTGCTCGGTTTGCGGAGGTGTGTAGATTTTCTCCCGGCCGCAAATCCAAAGACGAGTCGAAGTTGGAGCACCCAAAGTATGTCCACTGTTCACTTTTTACTGACCACTGACAACTGACAACTGAGAACCGAGATCATGCCTGAACTAACCTTTGGAGAAAAGCTGCTGATCGCGCGCAAGCAGCTCGATCTCTATCAATACCAAATGGCGGAGCGGTTGGGCGTTCATCCCAACTCGCTCACCAAGTACGAGCGCGGCGAGGGCAAGCCGCACGCGGCGGTGGTGCGCATGTTCGATTTGCTGTGCGAGCAGCAGGGCATTCGCTTTGACAAGTACGCGAGCGGTGAAAAAAGCAAGGGAGCGGCGATGAAGATCGTACTGGCGGAGAAGGTTTCTGCGGCGACACTGGCCGTGTTTGCGGCCGAGCCGGGATGGGAAGTGAAGACGTACGACCAGTTGTCTGACGGATTGCCGGCGGCGCTGGCCGAGGCCGACGCGCTGGTGGTGCGCAGCGCGGTGCAGGTGGACGATGCGCTGATGGGCCACGCGCCCAGGCTGCGCGTGATTGGCCGCGCCGGAGTGGGCGTGGATAACATCGACACTGAAGCCGCTACGCGCCGTGGCATCGTGGTGATGAATACGCCCGGCGCGAACGCGGTGGCCGTGGCGGAACTGACCATCTGCCAGATGATTGCGCTGGCGCGCAAGGTGCCCGCGGCGAATGCGACCATGCACGCCGGCAAATGGGAGAAAAAATCGCTGCAAGGATCGGAGCTGCGCGCCAAGACCCTGGGCATTCTCGGGTTGGGCAGGATCGGCCTGGAAGTGGCGAAGCGGGCGCGCGGATTCGGAATGGAGCTCATCGGCAGCGATCCATTTGTTTCGGTGGCCGTGGCGCGCGAGAACGGCATCGCGCTGGTTCCCGTCGAGGAGCTGTTTGCGCGAGCGGACTATCTGACGCTGCACGTCGGCCTCACGCCGCAGACCAACGGCATTATCAACGCCAAAACGCTGGCAACGATGAAGAAGGGCGTGCGCATTGTCAACTGCGCGCGCGGCGAGCTGGTTTGTGAAGCGGATCTGGCCGCGGCGCTCAAGAACGGGCAGGTGGCCGGAGCAGCGCTTGATGTTTTCAGCGTGGAACCGCTGAAGGAGTCGCCGTATTTTGAGCTGGACAACGTAATTCTTTCCCCGCACATCGCCGGCTCCACGGCCGAGGCGCAGGAGGCGGTGGGTGCGCAGATTGCGCAACAGGTGCGAGCGTACTTGAAGCTGGGCGTGGTGCAGAATGCCGTAAATCTGCCCTCGCTTAGCCACGAGGAGTATGTGCAACTGGCGCCGTACATCGACCTGGCCGGGCGGCTGGGCGCGTTTCTGGCGCAGGCGGGCAAGGGCGGCATCGAGTCCATCGACCTGATTTACGGAGGCGCGCTGGCCGAGGCCAAGACAGAGCTGATTCGCAACGCGGCGATCGCGGGGCTGCTCGAGGGATCGGAGAACGTGAACCGCATCAACGCGGCGGCGGTTGCCGAGGAACGCGGAATACGCGTGCACGAGGAAAAAGAAGAGACCCCTCGCGGCGGGGCAGCGTCAGTGCTCACGGTGGTGCTGCACACGGCGGCGGGCGAAAGCCGAGCCAGCGCAACCGTGATTCGCCGGGCGCAACCGCGGCTGCTCGAGTTCGACGGCATCGACATCGAGACGCCGCTCGAAGGCACGTTGCTGGTGTGCCGCAACTGGGACGTGCCGGGCGTCATCGGCCGCATCGGAACCATTCTCGGCCACCAGGGCGTGAACATTGCCAACTTCGCGCTGGGGCGCGAGCGCCTGAGTCCGGGTCCCGCCAAAAAGCCGGTTAAGGCTCTGGCTGTGGTGCAGGTGGACGAGCCGGTTTCAGAGTCGGTGCTCGAGGCGCTCAAGGTGATCGAGGCGCTGCTTGAAGTGCGGCTGGTCAAGCTGCCCAACGGGAAATAGCCCGCGTAGCGGGCACAAGACCGTAGCCCCAGCGTGAGGCACGGGGCTGTTCAAGGCGATCAAACGAACCATTGAAAACACCGCGGCAAGGTGGTCAAATATAGGCATGGATGCGACTTTGCGCAAATACACGAGCTTCGACGAGATGAAAGCAGACGAGTATCGCTACTGGCAGAGTCGGCCCGTGCATGAGCGGATGGATGCGGTTGAGGAGATGATCCGCACGGCCTATGCGCTGAAAGGTTGGGAGGTCGAGCCGGATGTACCAAGACTACAAAGACCTTTTGTCCGCCTTCAATGCCCATGGCGTTAGATACCTCATCGTAGGAGCATACGCGGTCATCTTTCACGCTCAGCCCCGCTTTACCAAAGACATAGACCTTTTTATTCAAGCTGACCCCGCGAATGCGCAAGCGATTTACACCGCACTCGCCGCGTTTGGGGCGCCGCTTGAGGGCATTCGGCCGAAAGACTTCGCCGAGCGTGGCAGCTTCTTTCGTTTCGGGCGCGATCCACACGGCTTCGACATTCTTCCGGAGATCCCGGGCGTCGATTTTGACGCGGCCTGGGAGCGGCGCGCCGAGGGAATCATCGATCCCGAGAGCGGCATCAAAGCATTTTTCATTTCTGCTCCCGATCTCATCGCATCGAAGCTTGCCGCCGGGAGGCCGCAGGACATCGCGGACGCGGAGGCCGTTCGCAAGGCGGCCGAGGCACGAAATGGCTAGAGGTATGAGCCTGGGGTTGGCTTGTGTTACCATTGACTTACGCTCAGTTGTTTGGTTGTGAGTCGTTCTCGCCTGCATCCCGCCAGATCGTCTGCCACGTAATTTTCCAATCCCCTCAGCGTAATGGTCCACAGAAGTCAAGGTTCGAACTGTGAATGTTCTCGCCGGACCAGGTTGCAGCCGAATTGCGCACCGCAGCCGAAGACGCACAGTGTGGGTCGAATCCAGAATCGGCGTGGTGTCGGCGCTTCCTCGGTTTTCCTGCATAGAATCTGAATATTCTTCGGCCGGAGCTCCAGCTCATTTCGAGCGGCTCGTCTGAAGAATCATGCAACTGCATCGCCATCGTGAGTCCCTGGATGATTCGATGTTTTTGAAAAGGGCATATTCTCCGATGCGCGTGACGCAGGATAGGAACCAATTGAAACTCTTCTCCGAACTAAAACTATCGCGGCTGCTCCAGCAGCAGTTGTCCGATGCAAACTTTATCAATCCCACGCCCGTACAGGCGGCAGCCATTCCTCCAGCCCTTGAGGGACGCGACATACTGGCGACGGCGCAGACGGGCACAGGCAAGACACTTAGTTTTCTCATTCCCCTCATCGAACGAATGCCCCCGGAAACGAAGGTGGGCGCCAAAGGCTCTCAGGCGCTGGTTCTGCTGCCCACACGCGAGCTGGCGATGCAGGTGCTCGAGGTATGGCGCCATCTGACGCAGACTCAAGGCACCGCGGCGCTGGTCTGCGGCGGTCTGGCGGAGGGTCCGCAACTGGCGGAGATTCGCCGGGGACCGCGCTTGATCGTGGCCACGCCGGGGCGGCTCGAAGACTACCTGTCGCGCCGCCTGGTGAATCTAAGCGGCATAAAAATGCTGGTGCTGGACGAAGTGGACCGCATGCTCGACATGGGTTTCGAGCCGGCAATCCGGCGGATCGCGCGGGTTTTGCCGCGGGATAGGCAAACGCTGTGTTACGCGGCAACTCTAAGCCCGGAGATCCGGGAAGTGGCAAGCAATTATCTCAGGGACCCGGTTCGCATCGAGATCGGATCGGTGCTCAAGCCATCGCCGAATGTGGAGCTGCGATCCTTTGAGGTTCCGGCTGACAAAAAACAGGAATTGCTGGAGCATCTGCTCGGCGCGAACAAAGGCAGTTTCCTGGTCTTTGTGCGGACCAAGCACGGCGCCGATCGCGTGGCGCGGCGATTGTCCAGGGCCGGGCACTCGGCCACCCAGATTCACGGTGACCGCTCGCAGGCGCAGCGCAATGCCGCCCTGCGCAGCTTTGCCCAGGGTCATCACCGCGTGCTGGTGGCCACCGACGTGGCAGCACGGGGCATCGATGTAGCCGACGTCGCGCACGTCGTCAACTTCGACATGCCCAAGGAAGCAGAGGATTATGTGCACCGCGTGGGGCGAACGGGCCGGGCCCAGAGCCGCGGCGTGGCGTCGACCTTTGCCGCTCCTGACGAGGCACAGGCGCTCCGTAAGATGGAGCGCGTCCTGGATATTACCACCAAGAAATATCGCGTCCGCCCCAACACCGGAGCACGCGCGCAGGTGGCTTGAGAAGGTCGGCGTACGTCACCTCATTTTCAATGGCAGTAAGACGGCAGCCGCCTCTCCGGTTCCTCGCGGATTACGCCCAGGTCCATGCACGTGCTGGTTTCGTCCGCTGTTCTTTCCGCATACTGTGAGGAGGACTCGCCTCCACCACCGCCGCCTCCTCCTCCGGACATTCTGGGCGCGCTTGGCGGAGCCATAGTCGGCGTCGCCGGCGCGAGAAGCATCTTCAGTGAAGTCGGAGACGGTTTGTAGCTCTGGAGTACCGCCTCCGCTGTGGCGCGCTCCTTGGCGGCCAGCGCGGCCGGGATCGAGGCGTTCATCCAGAAAAGCTTGAACACGCCGTTGGTGTCCATCGGCAGTGCGCAGAATCGCGACTCAAAATTCGATGCGCCTTTCGCGTTGGTCAGCTTGCCCAGGAAGATGCCGCACTGAGCTACATTGCCCAGCGCAATCGGCGTGGCTGAAACGATGCTGACCTGCGCGGTCGGGTCTCCGGCCTGGGCGGCGCTCTGCTGCCAGAGCATCGCGTACTTTTGCGCGAGCGGGGCCTGGTAAGGCATCGTCATCTGAATTGGGCCGCTTGCCATCTGACCGAGCTTGAACGGGCCATTCATGACGAAAAGACCGTTCCCGAGAGAGATCGCCTCGCCCTGCGGGCCCGACATTTGGATCACGCCATATGCGCCTTTGGTCACCGTCCATCCGGCAGGGACGCCGGCCGATGCGCTCTGGTCGGGCGCGGTGTAGGGCTGCAACGAAACGAGCGCCGCGGGAGCGGGAACAGCCGATTGCTGCGCAGTTAAGCTGGTTGCGCCGGCGATGGCGATGCAACACGCCGCCAGCGCGCAAATTGCCGATAACTTCGGTTCACGCCTTACTTGCATTTTGAATTTTATCCTTTCGTTTTCGAGTTCTTGAGGCCGGTTCGTATTTTGAGAGCCGGCCAGCGTTTCCCGGCAATGCAGGGATCGCGACTGATCTTTTTCGATCGAGCATGGCGCGGCGAAAAGGGAAGACCGCGAAGCGATTTCGCCAGCGAAACTCAGAGTTGGGACGTGAGCCCTTGGGAACCGGTGAACGGGGACTCCGGCTTCCGGCACGCCGGTCTCAACAGCGTAACATCCGAGGTTCAGCGGCGGCTATGAATAATTTGAGCAGCCGGGCGCGCCGGAGCCTGTCCTCAGCAAGGTCGAAAGGGGGTCTGGCTCTTGAGAGATAATTTCAGGTCCTGACTTCCGCACCTTTTGCGCTACACTAACAATCAACTTGGTAAGGATTCCCGGACAGGCCAACCGGCCGTACCACAGGCCCCACATCTGCAAGACCTCATCGTTGCGCCAGGAGCTCTTTCTGCCTGAAATTCCCGTCCGCAGAGGCAACTTCTGGTATTACCATGACTTGTGACACGCGAAGGAGCAGAGATGTCTGAAGTCGCGATGCTATCGCCCAATCCGCCAGCTTCGGCGCCGATGACCGATCGGGAATGGGACAAGCTGACTAGTCTCGTATTGGAAAGGTGTGTGGTTCCGGTGATTGGGCCGGAGCTGCTCACCTTCCAGGAGGACGGCAAGGAGCAGTTGCTCTATTCAGCCTGGGGGCGGGAGCTTGCAGAGCAGGCTGGAATGACCTTTCCGGCTGGCGGCCCTGCCGGGCTTTTCGAGGTCGCCAACGAGCTCAGCCTGAAACAGAATTCCGGCGACCTCACCTTTGACATTGACGATGTGATTCGGCGCCGCCCCTGGCCGGTGCCTGACGTATTGAATAAGCTGGCGGAGATTTCGGACTTTTCTCTTTATGTAACCACCACCATCGATCATCTCCTTGAGAAAGCGCTGAGCGACGCGCGCGGAGAACATCAACATATCGACGACATTGTATTTACGCCGCGCGGAGTCAAGAGCCGCATCGATTTACCCAACAACTTCGGCCCAACGTCTGCTCCCGTGTTGTATCACCTGTTTGGCTCCAGCAGCCCTGTAACCGATTCCTTCGCAAAGACCGAGGACGATCTGATTGAATATAGTTGGTCGCTTCTCGATCAGCAATATTCACCAGATAACCTTTACGACTATCTGCAAAAGAAGACGGTGCTCCTGCTCGGTTGCAGTTTCCCTGACTGGCTGGGGCGATTCTTCATTCATGCGCTGAATGGCCGCAGGCACGAAGAGACGATTAATATTTACTATGTCAGCCATGGCTGCGAAGCAGGGTTGTCCGAATTCCTCAAGCGGCGGCGCGCTAAGGTGGTCACATCGGGATCGGCGATCGATTTTGTAACCAATTTGCACCAGCGGTGGCAGCAGCGCAGCGCCGGTCACGATAAGCTCCGGACCGCGTCGCGCGATTTGGAATCGGAATTCAAGTCGGGCACGGTATTCCTCAGCTATGCCAGCGAGAATCGCGAGCAGGTAAGAAAGATTCGAGCGCAGCTAGAAGAGGCCAACATCGACACCTGGATGGACGAGCGGGCTCTTCAACCCGGAGTCGATTATGAGCAAAGCATCCGCGAGAATATCCGCCGCGCCTCGTTTTTCGTGGCCGTCATTTCCCGCGCTTTCGATCAGCCATCGAGAGCCGTGGGCGGCTACGTGCTGAAGGAATGGAAATGGGCCGAAAATGCCTCTATGGAAAGACACAAGGAAGACGCCTTCCTGCAGCCATTGGTGATTGACGACACGCCCGCGGGTGCGGGCTTTGTAGACTCACCCTACAGAGAGCTCCACTGGACGCGGCTGCGCGACGGGATGCTGCCGCCGGAATTCATCGATTTCCTGAGTCGCGGAATCCGTAAATACCGGAGGACAAGATGAGCACGGGAACGACGGGCACGCCGGCGGCGCTTGAGAATCCCTGGCCGGGACTGGCGCCGTATACCGAGCAGCAGCACGAATTGTTCTTCGGCAGGGAAGCGGAGACCGAGGAACTCCTGCGTCTTATCCAAAGGGAAACACTCACGGTGCTGTTCGGGCGGTCCGGATCGGGCAAGTCATCCTTGCTGCACGCAGGCGTAATTCCCCGGCTGCGCTCCGGCATGTACTTTCCGGTGTTGCTTAGGTTGAATTTTGCGAATCCGGAGGCTGACCCGGTCGAACAAGTGAAAGCAATCACGCTTGCCACCGCTCGGGTTGGCGGTCTCGATGTTGACAGCCGCATAACTGAAAGCGTCAAGTCCACACTCTGGGACTTCTTTCACCAAACTGACTTTTGGGGACCGCGAAACGATCGCCTGACGCCACTCTTGATTTTCGATCAGTTTGAAGAGGCGTTCACCATCGGGAAGGACCAGAGACAGGCATCGGGGTTTCTGGAGCAACTGGCTGACCTCGCGGAAAACAGGGTGCCTCTCTCGGTGGAACAGCGCGTGAAGCAATCCGCGGAACGCATCACGATCGACACCGCCAACCCAACTTATAAGATCGTGCTGTCTCTGCGCGAAGATTTTGTTTCCCGGCTCGATCAACTGCGTCCGATTTTGCCCGCCATCATGCGCAGCCGGATGGCGTTGCTTCCTCTCGATGGGGGGCGCGCGCTCGATGTTATATTGAGCTCCGGCCGGCCTTGGGTAAGTGAAGCCGTAGCGCGGGAGATCGTTGCGGCATTGGCCGGAGAATCCGGCGCAGCCGCAACCGCCGTTGGCCAGGCGGAAATCGAGCCTGCCTATTTAAGCGTCATGTGTCACGAGCTATTCCGGCGCATGGTCGAATCAGGACACTTGAGCATTACCAGTGAGTTGGTCGCCAAGGAGCGAGGCGAGATTCTCGAAGCCATGTATGGGCGCAGCCTTGAGGGCCTCTCAGAACCTGTGCGCTTGTTTGTTGAAGATCGCCTGCTCACCGCATCCGGGTTCCGCGGAACCGTTCCTCTCAAAGAGGCCCTTGCTGAAGGCGTAAGTTTGCCGGACCTGGAAACCCTGGTCGACCGGCGGCTGCTTCGTTTTGAGGATCGCCTGGGAACGCGGCATGTGGAACTATCGCACGACCTATTGACAGGCGTAGTGAAAAAGAGCCGTGCTCTACGAGCTGCTCGCGCCGCGCATATAGAGGAGGAACGCAGACAGGCACAGCTACGGCAGGCGCTGCACCGCTCTCGCGTGCGCTCGTTAATCGCAGCTTCTACGGCGCTGGTGGCTGTGGGGCTTTGCGTGTTTTATTGGCTCGGCTTCATTCGCGAGACCAGTTTCTATTACAGGGGCTTCACAAGACAGTACGGAAGAGTCGTGCCCTATGGAAGACTTTCGGCGACGGCTCAACGGCACCGCCGGTCGTCCTACAGATTCATCAGCAAGGGCTTTTTTGGCGAAATTCTGGCAGTTGAGGCGGACGACAGCAGGGGGAGACAGACACTCAATAACAACTTTGAAACGCTTGTGTCAAGCGATCGCCAAGGGACAGTAACGTTCAGCCGTGCGGAGTTTGTATACGAGAATCCCGGAATATTCAAGCCCGGAATTGTGGTCGATGAGACCGGCTGGGATCCACAACACGGCTTAGTCTACGGATTGATTTACGCGCCCCTGGCAGGCAATGCAGAGTCGCCGGAAATGAGAAGGGCCACCTACGTCGGACCGGATGGCCTGCCGATGCCGCAACGACATAGCCCGGCGGAGGTCGTGCAGATCGAATATAACTCGGTTGGCTACGAGACACGACGCCGATACTTAGATCTGGAAGGGAACCCGGCGCCAGGGGCAGATGACGCGTTCGGCCAGGAAATGAAGTATGACGACAAGGGCCGCGAAATTAGAGTGACGTCTTTGGACGCGGCGGGCCATTATATAAACGACTCAAGCGGAAATGCAACTCAGTTACTGGAATACGACAAGGACGGCAACATAGTGGTGTTCAGGGCTCTTGACGCCAGCGCTCAGCCTACCCTTCTCATCACCGGCGGCTACGCCATCGAGCGCATTCAATACGATCGCTGGGGAAACTGGGCCGATTGGGCGTACTTCGATGTAGATGGCGCTCCCGTCATCGCTACGGATGATGGCGCCCACAAAATCACGGCGGCGCACGACGCCCATGGAAACACTGTCGAATTCAGCTACTTTGATACTCGCGATCAGCCGATGGACCGCCAGGGAACGTCCAGTTACCACATAGATAAAAGGGAATATGACAGCAGTAATCGACTGGTGCGCCAGACCTTTTTCGACACCCAGGGCAAACCGGTGCGGGCAGGTTTGGGGGCGTTCGATACCCGATTTGGATACGACTCGAGCAACCCCAGTAACGACAACGCCTCTGAAGTCAGCTTCTACGACGAAAAGGGACAGCCGGCGAATGATGAGGATGGTGTCCACCTTATACGGAGAGTCTATGACCAGGCAGGCCGCAAAACGGATGAGTCGTACTATGGACTCGATTCCAAGCAGGTTGCCATAAGCAACGCCGAAGGCTTCTTTCACGAAACAAGATTCAGCTACGATGGGCGCGGCCGGACGACTGAGGAAACCTTCTACGGCGTCGACGGGAAACGTTGCGCGTACTTTCCCGCGGCGTTTTCCAAGGTCAGCTATGCCTATGACCACTTTGGAAATATCACTGAGACTCAGTTTTTTGATACCGATGACAAGCCTTTGACATCGAAGGATAGCCGTTATCAAAGTGAAAAACAAAGTTACAACGAATTCGGCGAGATTCGAGAGACAAGCTATTATTACGCCCAAGAACAGCCAGCCGCTCTTGTCACCGGCATTCACCGCATAACCAACACGTATGACAATCGCGGTCTTCTGGTCCAGGTGGCCAATTACGATATAGCGGGCAACCTCGTAGAGGATCGCAACCACGTTGCGCGGACTCAATATTGGTACAACACCAAGCGTCAGCAAACAGCGGTTGAATACTTCGGGCCCCTCGGGCCCGTCAACGGACCGGCTGGTACGCACCGGATCGAGACACAGTACGATACCGCCGGGCACAAGATGCAGATCAAAGAAACAGATTTGTTGGGGAATGTCACGATCAAACAATTCGATGCGCACGGGCAGCAAACAGGACAGTCATACCAGGCTGCACCCAAGCCTGAACCTAAGGCCAAGCCCCAGGCCCCGCCCAAGCCCCAGCCCAAGGCAGACAACGCGCCGCCGCCGACCGCCTGATTTTTAGCAGTGGAATGAGTGCTTAGTTCACCCGCGGGCCGTCATTTTGCGGGGTCACTCTGTCGGGTCATTTTGTGGGGTCGGTGACCCGGCCCATGAAGAGAATGCCGCCCGATTGATTGTCGCGAATCAGGAACAGGAAGGGATGGTCGGCGCGGAAGATGATGGGGGGCGGTTCCTGCCGCATCGCCGTGGCCGTCATGATGGTTCCTGTTGCCGCCGCGGCTTCGGTTCCTTTTTCATCCACGCTGATGTACGCCTTGTGGACGGCCGCCGAGATGAAGAGATTGCGCCCGCCGGTCATGCCGGAGAAATCCGCTTCACTCTGTTGAAACGCCTGCTTCATTCCCAGCGCGGCGAGCGTGTCTTTGAGTTCGAACTGATCGGTCATCTTGAATTTGGGAAAGGTGACTGAATGTCGCCGGTGTAGTGCAACTGGGCGAGCCATTTCTGCGCGTTCTCTGCCGTGAACGATTGCTCCAGCGCCGGCAGTCCCGCAACGTCCTTCGGCAGCAAGACGATCATCGAGAGTTGTCCGGTTTGGTAGGGAAGCTCCAGCGCCTGAAAGGTTCCGCCATCGAAGTAGTTGTAATTGCCGGTGCGGTACATGAGCGGCGCTTTGACGGTTTGCGTCCCCGTCTTCGGTCCGGAGAGATGGAAATCTTCGTCCCGTGTGTAGGAGACTGGGAACGGCTTATCCCAGTCGCCCTTGAAATAGATTGCGTTGGTCAGCACCATGCGCGTTTCCGGGGTGACGGAACCGGGCCCCAGCAGGTCTGTGATCTTGTTGGCAGTTTGCTGCTCGACCCACTGGTTGATGGTGGTGCGCACGGCATCGGGCGCGGTTTTGAAATCGACCGGATGGAAGCCGGCGGCGTAATCGGCCTTGGTGAGACTGAGGAAAGCGGGCAGAAAGGTCTCGCCGTTCTGCGCCCAAAGCGCGTCTGCCACGTGCAGCTCGTAGCCCGCGTGCGTTGCGTTGAGGTCGGCGAGCAACGCGCCCATCGCTGGATGCAAACGATCCGGAGGCAGCATGAAGTGGAGCGTGGCAGCCATCTCGGTTGCCGTTTGACCGTGCGCGCCGGCATAGGCCATGGCGAAGGCGGTAGAGATGCTTGCGGGCGAGAAGAAGAGGTTGCCGGCCTGCTGGCGCAACTGACCGTAAAGCTCGATGGCGAAGGCGTTGTTGCCCTGGACGAGCAGTGCCTGATCGGAGTTGGGTGCAGTCGGCTGCGCGGGCGAGAATCGCGCCGCCTAGGAGCGGCAGGAGAATGAGAGTGAGGAGCGGCTTCATGCGAGCCTCCTGAATTGGCGTGCAACGAGGCACAGGCTGATCGTGGAACGCAGCGCGCAGCTCTTATTGCAGAGAAAATTTTAGCCCGCCGATGCGTTGGTCGGTGCGCCGGATTTGCGGTTATCCCATCAGTCCCTTGTGCCCCAGCCAGCCGCGCAGATACGATACCTGGCCGCACATGGTAGGTCTCGTGGATGGCGAGGAAGTTGACGACGCCGCTGATCTTGCCGTCGGCGCTCGGGGGCCCTTGCCTGGAGGGCTGCGCGAGCACTTCTTCTGAGGCGCTTTCGAGCGCGCCAGCCAGGACCCCGGAGACCTCGCGCCAGGCGTCGATCAGCGCGCCGGGCGATGGATAGGCAGCGCCGTCCTCGCACTTGGCGCCGCGCGCAAACGAGTCCAGCCACGGCTGCGACCACTCCGTGCCCAGGCGGCCAAGCAGCTCCTTGCGCGTCCAGATCACGTGGCCCACGATCCACGCGATGTGGTTCGCTTTTTCGTTGGGACGGCTCAACCATTCTTCAGGCGAAAGATCGCCGACCATTTTGGTGAGGAAATCGGAGTTGAAGCGATAGTTCTCTGCGGCGGCTGCGATGACTGCGGGAACGGGCATGGTAACTCCTCGATTTTGCGGGTTCGAAAGTTAGGCGCGGCTCAGGTAAGAGCCCTCGCTGGTGTCGACGCGGATCTTTTCGCCCTCGTTGATGAAGGGCGGGACCTGGACGACGAGGCCGGTTTCCGTCTTGGCGGGCTTTGTGACGCTGGAGGCAGTTGCCGACTTCAATCCTGGCTCGGTTTCGACGACTTGCAGGTCGACAGTTTGCGGCAACTCAATGCCCACGGGCTGGCCATCGAAGTAGCTCACTTTGATCTGCAGATTCGCGGTCAGGTATTCCACCGCATCGCCCAGCGTGGCGCTCTTGAGCACGGTCTGCTCGTAGTCCACGGGATTCATGAAATAGTAATCGTCGCCGTCGGCGTAGAGGAACTCCATGGGAATTTCGTCCACGACCACCTTTTCGATGGCGTCGGCGGAGCGGAAGCGGTGCTCGAACATGGCGCCGGACTTCAGGCTGCGCAGCTTGGCCTGGATGAAGGCGCGAAGGTTGCCGGGCGTGCGGTGCTCGACTTTGAAGACCAGGTGAAGCTGGTCGTTGTGCTTGATGATCATGCCCGGGCGTAGTTGTGTGGCGGGAATCGCCATAGATGTTACAACTCCTTGCTGGAATTGCGCGCGGTGCGCAACGAAATATGCCGTTTGGCCTCTATTCATTGTAGCTCAGCGCCTGGTCCGGAACTGATTGGAGCAGATGCGAGAGCGGGCCGGCGATGCGGGCAACAATATAGAATGTCGCTAGGCTGGCGAGCGGCTGGAACAACCCCTGATTCGCCGGCTTTGCCGGGAACAACCGTCAAGAAATGGCCAAGCTCGTGGCATGCGCCAAAGAGAGAGGCCGTGAGGGAGACAGAACGAGCGCATGTCCAATCCAGTTTCTATCTGTGTGATCGGATCCGGTTATGTGGGGCTTGTGGCCGCGGCGTGTTTTGCGGAAATCGGCCACCGGGTAATCTGCGTAGACAATGACGAAGCGCGGATCAGGCTCCTGTGCGAGGGGGGTGTGCCCATCTTCGAGAAGCATCTGCCTGAGTTGCTGGCACGGCACCGTGGCCATGTTTCCTTCACAGTCGATTTGGGTGAGGCCGTGGAGCAGAGCGAAGCGGTATTCATCGCCGTAGGCACGCCGCAGGGCGACAGTGGAGCCGCGGACCTGTCATACGTTGAGGCTGTGGTGGCGGAGATTGCGCGCACCGTTAACGGCTATAAGGTGATCGTGGAGAAGAGCACCGTGCCGGTCTACACCAACGACTGGATACGGCGCGTCTTGCACCGGCATGGGGTCGAGGCGCAACGCTTCGACGTGGTCTCAAACCCCGAGTTCCTGCGCGAAGGCACGGCGGTTCAAGATTTTCTCCATCCCGATCGCATTGTGGTGGGCGCCGGCAACGAGCGCGCGGCGGACGTGCTGCGGCGCATTTATGAGCCGCTCACCACGGGCAACTATTACGGCCAGCTGGGAGCTTTGCCGGGTGCCTGCAGCGCCGCGCATCCTGCCAGGCTGCTGGTCACCGTCGGTCGCAGAGCGCGGAGATCATCAAGCACGCTTCGAACGCGTTTCTGGCCCTGAAGATCTCGTTCATCAATGCGGTTGCCAACCTGGCCGAGGCCGTGGACGCGGACATTGAGGACATTGCCACGGGCATCGGCCTCGACAGCCGCATCGGCCCCAAGTTCCTGCGGGCGGGGCTGGGGTACGGAGGCTCCTGTTTCCCAAAGGATGTGGCCGCATTCCACTGGGTTGCGCAGCAACGAGGCGTCGATTTTCAACTGCTCGAAGAGATTCGCAAGATCAACGACACCCAGAAGGAAGTCTTTTTCAACAAGGTGCTTTCGGCGCTGTGGACGCTGCGCGGCAAGCGCCTGGCCGCGCTGGGCCTGGCTTTCAAGGGCGACACCGACGACATTCGCGAGTCGCCCGCCATCGCGATCATCAAGAAGCTACTGCACGCCGGCGCGATCGTCACGGCGTACGACCCAGCGGCGATGGAACGCGCCAAAGAAGCGATGCCGCCCGCGGACAATCTAAAATATGCGAGCGATCTTTACGAAGCGGCGAAGGATGCCGACGCGGTGCTGATTCTGACGGACTGGAAGGAGTTCGCCGCAATCGACATGGCGCGGCTGAACCGCGCCGTGCGTTTTCCCGATTGTCATTGACGGGCGCAACCTGTATAAGCCGCAAGAGATGCAGAGCCACGGCTTCACCTATGTGAGCATGGGCAGGCAAGCAAGTTACCAGGCGCAGGAAGGCAAACCGCGAAGTCTGAACCTGTAAAACCATGGTAGGGCCGAAGCAGTAAGAGCACCGAAGCCCGCCGATTCCGCTGTCCGGCCCATGACTGGAGCGTGATTTCTTGACCAAGCGAGCACTTGTTACCGGCGCTGCCGGATTTCTTGGTTCCCACCTGACTGACCGCCTGCTCAGTGAGGGCTACTCGGTTCTGGGCGTCGATAACCTGTCCACGGGCGATCCCAAGAACCTCATTCATCTCGCGGGTCATCCGAACTTCCGGTTTGAGGAACTGGACATCTGCACGCCCTTCGATCCCGGTCCAGTCGATTATGTCTTCAATCTGGCTTCGCCGGCCAGCCCGCCGGAGTATCTGCGCCTGGGTATCGAGACGCTGCGGGTTGGGTCCGTGGGCGTTGAGAACACGCTGAAAATCGCGGCCCGATCCAATGCCGGCTACCTGCACGCCTCCACGTCAGAGTGTTATGGCGACCCGCTCGAGCATCCGCAATCGGAGAGTTATTGGGGCAATGTGAACCCGGTGGGTCCGCGCTCGGTGTACGACGAGGCCAAGCGCTTCGCCGAGGCGATGGTGATGGCGTATCACCGCTCGCGCGGCGTCAACACGCATCTGGTGCGCATCTTCAACACATACGGTCCGCGCCTGCACCCCGGCGACGGACGCGTTATCTCGAACTTCATGATGCAGGCCCTGCGCGGCGAGCGGCTTACCATCTACGGCGATGGCAAGCAGACGCGCAGCTTTTGCTATGTCGACGATCTGATCGAGGGCATCGTGCGCCTCTCGCGCAGCGAGGAGCATCTGCCCGTCAACATCGGCAACCCCGAAGAGTTCACGATTCTGGAGTGCGCGCAGGCCGTGCTGGAAGTTACGGGCTCGAAGAGCGAATTGTGCTTCGTCGATCTGCCGGAGGACGATCCCGCGCGCCGCCGTCCCGACATTACCAAGGCGCGCACGCTGCTGGGATGGGAGCCGCGCGTCGGGCTCAAGGAAGGGCTGAAGAAGTCGCTGGAATTTTTCAAGAGCAGAACCGTGCCGGGCGCGACGGTGGGCAATCGTTAGGGTTCCGATCTTGTGGCTGCGCGTCTGAAGCGTGCAGTCCCAGGTGCCCAAATGCGAGGCACCTCTACCCCGGCCTGGGCACCCTAGCTTTCCAGAGACTCGCCCAGAATCCCTTTCGTCTGCGCTTGAGATGCCCCTTGCAGACACACATACCTAGCGACTCAAGACGTCCCTTGAGCTGGATAAACCTATGCGCAAATGCGGCGCAGCCCTTGGTGCCGACGCTACTTCTTCGCAGGCGCTGCGGCCTTGGCCCATTTCATCTCAAGGAACGGCATCCACGTTTTGCCATCGCTGGATCGTTCGTACGTAATCGCTACGCTCATGAAATCCGCCGCAAATGCCTCATGTCCCCTAAGAGAATACTGCTCCCCTGTTGCGGTGGTGGCCTTTGCTGTCCAGCTAAATGTGTTCCCGCTTGCGCTTCCCACCCAAGACGTTCTGGTTCCGTCCAGTCCGTACGAGTCACCGACGAGGTTCTTTGTTACGGGGTCGTATCCAAAGTAATCAACACTCGCCATATCCCCTTTTCCCCACTGGCCCCGGAAGTAGAATCCTCCGATTGCCATCTGACCGTCATAGGTTTGGTTGATCTTGACACCGGGCCCCCACGGTCCGGGCTTCACTTCGCCTTCGACCGTCCAGTGGCCGAGATAAACGTGCAGTTTCTTGACCTCTGGATTTGGCTTCGGAGCCGGTGCCTGGGCCTGCATTGCCGTGGCAAAGCAAACGACCAGAAAACACAACAGAATGCTGATTCGTTGCATGGCATCTCCTCCATTCGTTTCTCAGCACCATACGAGGCGACTGAGGGCTTAAACATACAACAGGTAGGCCAGGGTTTCCATTTTGGCTCCCGGATAAGTGGCACTCTATCGCAAGCCCCACGCATTGATCTTCCGAAGCGCAGTTTTTTCTCCACGAGCCCTCTTTTGCCTCTGCCGAGCACCAAATTCCACCCGCTGCTCGGGAAACATGAGCGTGAATGGAACACCCGTTCAAGCTGCGCGGCGGTTCACCTGCCCTACTTTTTCGCCGGCGCCGGCGGAGCATCCTCGTTACCGATGTCCGCAACACACTTCCAACCGCCGTCGGCCTGCTTCTTGAAGACCACGACCTCATTGCCTTTCATCGTGAGCACCTTCTTTGTCTTGGGGTCTGCGGAGGTCGCGGTGAAGACACTCTGACTGTAGCCGAGGTCTCCCGACTTCGCGACATCCACCTTGTCCAACACGTCGGTAAGGGAGAAATTCCTATCTTCCAGCACCGGCTTCCATGCGGCTTTGATTGCCGCTGTTCCGTTGACTACAGGGGCATCTTTCTTGAAGAGAGATGCATCGTCGGCATAGAATGCCATCACCTTATCCACATCCTTGGCGGCGATCGCCTGCGCCATGGCGGTTTCAACATCGCGAATCGCTTTCACGTCCGCGTCATGGGTGTCTGCAGCGGGTGGCGGCGGAGCCTGTTTGCAACCCGCAAGAATGACCGTGAGCGCAAACGCTGCGGCCAGGAAGTAGCGATTGTGCATATTGAGTGTCCTCCTTTAGACATCAGTGCGAACGGGCGCCCACTCAAAACCCGAGGCGCACGGCTCGGGAAATAGTGGCATGAATGGAACACCCGTTCAGGTTGCGAGGCGATCCGCCTAAGCTACTTTTTCGCCGGCGCCGGCGGAGCATCCTCGTTAAAGATGGCCGCAACTGCCTTCCAACTGCCGTCAGCCTGCTTCTTGTAGACGAGGACGTTCTTGCCTTTCCCGGTGAGCACCTTCTTTGTCTTGGGGTCTGTGAAGGTCACGGTGTAGGCGCCCTGACTGTAGCCAAGGTCCCCTGACTTCGCGACATCCACCTTGTCCGACACGAAGGTCGTGGAGAAGTTCTTATCTGCCAGATACGGCTTCCAAAAAGCTTTGATTGCCGCCGTTCCGTTGACTACGGGAGTATCTGGAAAGAAAACAGATGCATCGTCGGCATAGAATGCAGCGATCTTATCCACATCCTTGGCGGCGAACGCCTGCCCCATGGCGGTTTCAAAATCGCGAATCGCTTTCACGTCCGCGTCATGGGTGTCTGGAGCGGGTGGCGGCGGAGCCTGTTGGCAACCCGCAAGAATGACCGTGAGCGCAAACGCTGCGGCCAGGAAGTATCGATTGTGCATATTGAGTGTCCTCCTTTAGACACGGAACCGTTCCACACGAACGGCATGAAGCGTGTGTTTGGGACGGGCGCGGCGCGCGGGATTTCCGCAGCTAAGATCTCACTTCAGATCGTCCGCCACATATCGTCGTTTAACGATCCAGGCATGAAGATGCCCAAGCCTTTAGTTGACATGCCCATCAAGTCAGGATCGGCGAGGGCCTTCGCAATGAAGGCCTCATATTGCGCCAGGCTCTCGTAGTTCAATCGCCACGCAATCCGATCCAGATTCCCGGCGATTGGCATAAGCACCTCTACCGTTTGGCCGTACTTTTCATTGATGTACTTTGCAATTTGATTGGCAAAAGCCAGCGCGTCGCCCCGCTTTCCAGGTGCGGCGCACACCGCCGTACGCATGATGGTAATCATCGGTATCTCCTCCATTCGTTTCTCAGTGCTTCGTTTCTCAGCTTCCTCCCCGGTCCCCAAAGGTGAGGGACCGGGGCAACCAGTTCTACCGATATGGCAAACGAAAACCCAGCTCTATTGCTTGTCCCATACTGCCAGCGACTCGCTGGGCTTGCCGTCCGGCCCCGTGACTTTTCCCGTCTGGCGCTTCGTCCTGCCATCTGCGCTTATGACGATGTGCAAAAGGGCTAGCTGCTTCCCGCCTTTCAGAGCCGTTGTATAGAATTCGTGCGGGGTGACCATGGTGAGGATGCTTGCGTCGTACCCGAATAGCGCCGGTTTAATGGCACCCCCGCCCTGGGGGTGGGTGTACTTTAGCGAAATGGGCGATCCGTTCACGAGCGTTCCACTAAGCGCAAGCTCGTTCTCGTCGCCGATCTCGCTAACAACCAGCGTTGCCTGCTTCAGTTGCAGGGGGTAATCCGGTGAAAACTTCGACTGGGCGGCATTAAACTTCCAAGTGCCTACATCCGGGTTCATCGTGGACATGTGATTCCTCCTTGTGTGTGTGAATTGTTGTAGATCGATGCCTGCTTCCTCCCCGGTCCCCAAAGGCGAGGGGCCGGGGGCAACCAGTTCTACCGATATGGCAAACGAGAACCCAGCTCTATTGCTTGTCCCATACTGACAGCGACTCGCTGGGCTTGCCGTCCGGTCCCGTGACTTTCATCGTCGAGCGCTTCGTCTTGCCATCTGCGCTTATGACGACGTGCGAAAACGCTAGCTGCTTCCCGCCTTTCAGATGCGTTGAATAGAATTCGTGCGGGGTGACTATGGTGAGGATGCCTGCGTCGTACCCGGCTGGCGCCGGTTTAATGGCGCCTCCTCCCTGGGGGAAGCTGTGCTTTAGCGAAATGGGCGATCCGTTCACGAGCGTTCTACTTACAGCAAGCTCGATCTCGTCGCCGATCTCGCTCATAACCAGCGTTGCCTGCTTCAGTTGCAGGGGGTAATCGGGTGAATACTTCGACTGGGCGAAATTCAGTTTCCAAGTGCCTACATCCGGGTTCATCGTGGACATGTGATTCCTCCTTGTGTGTGTGAATTGTTGTAGATCGATGCCTGCTTCCTCCCCGGTCCCCAAACGCGAGGGACCGGGGGCACCTGGCTTCAGCGCGATGCAATGGCCTGCCGAGGCTGCTTCCTCCCCGGTCCCCAAAGGCGAGGGACCGGGGGCACCCCAATGGCCTGCCGAGCTTGCAAGTTGGGCGGAAAATTCCGCCTAACCGTTTTCACTTGAGGGCCCAATCAGTGGTTATTTCATTTTTGTTTGGCTGGCTTGGCGGGGGCCATTGCGGGCTCTGGCTTCGGAGTCCAAAAGTCCGGATTGGCCGCAACCACGCTCTGTGGGGGACGGCTCAGGCCCGGATTGACCCGCGAATAGGAGTGCTCAAGGTGCCGGATGCATCCCTCCGAGAATTGCTGCCACATCTGGCGCCATGGCGCGCTCGCCATGGCCTCCCTGGCGGCCGCCGGCGGTTCCTGGTCCATTTCGGCGAGCGAGCGATGCGGATGCACGACCAGGATCGTTGGGTCGGGAGCGCCCGCGCGAACGTCATAAGCGATCCCGCTAATATCCCAATTCGAGCGCTTTGCCATCTCGAAAAACGACTTACCGATCTCGGCGAACCTATCCTCGCAGCCCGGCTTCAGCTCGTAGACATCGGTCACCCACCACTTGGTTTCTGCCAGGGGGACCGCGTCGGGGCGATACGACAGTTCCTTGTTGTACTCAGCCAGGACATAATGCGTGCCCTTAATCACGTCGCCGACCTGACTGATGATGCCGGGGTTCTTGGCAGCTAAGGCCTGGAAGACTTTGGCAAATGCGTCTTCTCCTTTTCCGACAGAGGCCATACTGTCATAGAAAAAAACGTTGGTGACATGGTCGGAATCGCCGGTAATGGGCTCGCCCGCGATCCAATACAAATCGGGAGCGGTGCTGTTTGCGGTATCGCGGAACTGCGCGCTTACGTTGGCGAAGCTGGCTCCCTTGGCCGCGCCGATCTGGGATTCTTGGATGTACACATAGCGCGCGATTGCATTGCTGCTTGTGTTCTCTTGCTTTTCCTGTGCGGGGGCGAACGCGATCAGCAGACATGCTATCGCGGGCCCAATAGCAACTAGCTTTGTCATAACGTTCTCCTTTTTTCAGTTAATGGAAAACCGAACACCGCGAAGTAGTTGGGATTTCCATTTTGATCGGGTAGGAGGCGGGATCACTCCCGCCGTCCTCCCACACCACCGGACGTGCCGTTCGGCATCCGGCGGTTCATGAAGCAGACGGGAAGCGTTGCCGAGTGTCCAGCAACGAAACCAGCCCCATACGGTCGAACCAGGATTTCGGATAGGCGGCGTTCATGTGCGAGGCGCCGCCGTTCCACCACGGGCCATGCCCATTGGTGGCCGATTGCCACGCTCGCACTTCCCCCAACCCCGCCCGCATCAGGTTCTTTGCCCGCGTGTAAGAGCGCTTCCATTGCCGCCACAGAAGTGCCCGCAGCTTACGCCTGATCCAGCCGTCGAGGTCTTCCAGCACACTTTTGACCTCGGTGAGCCGGAAGTATGCAACCCAACCCCGCAGTACGGGATTGAGCCGCTCGATGGCTCGTTTCAGGCTTCCGCCACGCGCCTCCCGCATCGTCTTGCGAAGTTTCTCCGCCAGCCGCACGCGGCTTTGTTGCGCGATCTTCAGCTTCGGCTTCTTGTGCCACGTCATGCTGTAGCCAAGGAACTTCCGCTCCCACGGACGCGCCACCGCGCTCTTGGACGCATTGACTTTCAACTTCAGCCTCCGCTCCAGAAACGCCGTGACCGTCTGCATCGCCCGCTCTCCTGCCCGCTTGCTGCCGACGTAGATGTTGCAGTCGTCGGCATAGCGGCAGAAGCTAAGCCTGCGCCGCTCCAGTTCACGGTCCAGATCGTCCAGCAGGATATTCGATAACAGCGGCGAAAGCGGTCCGCCTTGCGGCGTGCCCTCCGTCCGCACACTCGTTACCCCGCCTTCCATCAGTCCCGCCTCCAGATAACGCCGGATCAGCTTCAGCACCCGTTCGTCCTTCACCTTGCGCGCCACGCGTGCCAGCAGCACGTCGTGATTCACTCGGTCGAAGAACTTCTCCAGATCGATGTCCACGACCCATCGCTTGCCTTCTGCAACGTAGCTCTGGGCGGCCTTCACCGCCTGGTGCGCGTTGCGTCCGGGACGAAAGCCGTAACTCGACTTGGAAAACCTCGGATCGAAAAGCGGTTGCAAAACCTGATTGAGCGCCTGTTGAATCAGACGGTCCAGCACCGTCGGGATGCCCAACGCGCGTGTCCCGCCTTGCGGCTTCGGTATCTCCACTTTGCGCACCGCCTCCGGTTGATACACGCCTGTCAACAGGTCCTGTCGTACCCTCGTCCAGTGCCGCTGAAGCCATGGCTTGAACTCGGCTACCGTCAGTCCATCGACTCCCGGCGCACCTTCGTTCTTCACCACGCGTTCATAAGCTCGGAACAGGTTGCTGCGTTCCACCACGGCCTCCATCAGCCGTAGCACCTCCGGTTTCGGCAACCCAACAGCCGCCGTGCGCGACTCAGCACCGCTACCGGCCCCGGACAGGTTCCGCCCATCCGCCTCCGGCATGGCCGCACTTGCGTGCGCTTCTGCTTCAACGTCCCGCATCGAGGTCTGCTCTCCTACTCCCGTACTTCACGTTTGGCCCTTCGTCCCGCTTGCGAGGAACTACTATGGCCGCTGCTGACTTCTGGCGATTCATCCCAGCGCCTCGCGACGCCAGTAGCCCAGGGCAAACCGCCAGATCTCCCCGGGTATTGCGCACTCACCTTCACGCTTATGCCTGTCGGATCTACGTCACGGCGCTCCGTGCAAGAATCGGGCTTTGCATCTAATGGCCTGCTCACCCCGCCGTGCCGCCTCTATCCGCTTCCTGTTCGTCAGGCCAGCGCTTTGCCTACAGCTTCCTCCAGATTCCACCTCGCGATGGACACCCTTGCCGTTCAGCTAACACTTCCCCTTGCTGGGTGTGTAGGGGACTTGCACCCCCAAGTGAGTGCGCCCTGCCGGGCGCACCATCTCAAAATGCGCGAGCTCTACGCCTCGCGCAACACTTGGTCTGCGATTCCGGTCACCCGGTCGTGGGAAGTCCGGGCCGGAAGCACAACCTCATCAGCGTTAGCCGGCTTCCTGCTTGCAGGCTATTTAGCTGTAGCCGACATCAAGCGCTCTGCTGCTTTGAGGCTTCCAAGGAGGCTGTTCATTCCCTCCTCAAGATGAGCCAGGGGATAAACCTCCCAGTCGTAGTACCTCACGATGGGTACCGAGGTTTGCTCCTTCATCCACTCATCGGCGTCTTTGTAGTCGAGAATAGCGATGGCGTGGCCTGTGGGCGAAGAGTAGCCTTCCAGGAACCTTCCTGCTCCTTTTTGCTGGCCTAGCGCAACCAGGCTTGTCTCCCAGAGTTGCCTGATTAGACCTGGCGGGAGCGTCGTCATTGCATCCTTGGGTTTGCCTATGACTAGTAATTTCATTTCTTCTCTCCTTGCGGGATTGCATTGTTGCTCGTGTTCTCTTGCTTTTCCTGTGTTGGGGGGCGAACGCGATAAGCAGACACGCTACCGCGGGCCCAATAGGAGCTGACTGATTACTTGGGGCAAAAATCGGGGCCTGGGGGACGGAGCGAGTTTGCGCCATTTCCGGGAGCTGAAGCTCCCGGCTCTCTCCGGAATCAGCGATCTACAACTCGAGTCTTAGTTGGGATTTCAGCTTGGCATCCGAGAATGCGCCCTTTTTACAACTCGCGCAACGCCCGGTGTCTGTGATGCCGGTCACCAGTCGCTGTTCGTCCGGCTCCTGGTCGTGATTGCGGTCACCATTCGTTGTTCGCCCCCGCTCCTGCGCGGTGATCACGGTCACTTCCTCCTAGGGTGCGGAAGGTTCGAAGCCGACCGCAGTCCTGCGCGGCGCTTGCGAGACCAAGACCGTGGAGATGGGAAGCGCCCACAGTGCGGGCGTGGACGCCCGCACGACAGCCGGCCGACCACCCCAACGACTAAGACCTGTCGTTGGGGGCCCCGGGCGGGAGGCCGGCGTTACGTCCGCGGCGATATTTTCAGGATTGGGCGGGGAAAAAGGGAAGCGTCGCAGCGGCAGCCAGTGAAAAGCAGGCGATCTGGATGGCGATGGGCAACGGCGAGCCGTTGTGAAAGAGGCCCACCAGTCCGCCACCCAAGGCGCCGAGAAGGAATTGAAGGATGCCCAGCCATGCGGAGGCTGCGCCAGCCTCGGCGGCAAATGGGTGCATGGTAATCGCCGTGGCGTCGGGCAGGATCACGCCAACGGTGGCGAGGCAGAGGAAGAGAATACCGAAAAAGAGCGGCAGACCTCCTACTTTGGCCCACGAGCAGGCGACGAGCAGCAGCGCCGCGCCGAGGTTGATGCCCACAGCCTGGCGCAAGAGCACGTGCGAGGAGAATCGCCGCAGGAGCCAGCGGTTGGACAGGGCGCCGAGATAGAACCCTAAGGAGCTGGTGGCAAATAAAAATCCGAAGAAGAACACCGGGACTCGGAATATGTTGATAAAGACATACGACGAACTGGCGATGTAGGTGAACATCATGCCCGCCAAAAAGCCGACCATGAGAGCCGGCCCGAGAAAGGCCTGATGAGCGAATATCCTGCGGCAGGAGAGCAGAGCATCGATGGTTTCGGTGCGCAGGCGCGCCTCCCGCGGGAGGGTCTCCGGAATTGCGGCCAGAACAGCGGCGATGCAAAGGGCGGCGAAGGCGGCAATGACCCAAAAGATGGCGCGCCAGTTGAAATTGGTGAGCAGCAGGCTGCCCAGAAAGGGAGCGACGATGGGCGCCATGCCGCTGACGACCATCATCATCGAATAGAAACGGGCTGCCTCGGATTTGTCGTAGAGGTCGCGGACAATGGCGCGGGCGACCACCTGGCCGGCGGAGCCGCCAATGCCCATGATGAAGCGCGCGGCAATCAAGACGCCTATGGAATGCGTGACCGCGCAAACGATGGCCATTAAGAAGAAGATCAGGCAGCCGGCCACCAGCGCCACACGCCTGCCGCTCCGGTCGCTGAGGATTCCCCAAAGGATCTGGCCGATCGCCATGCCCAGCAGAAAGACAGCAAGCGTGACTTCGACCAGGCCGATGGAGGCGCCGAGGTCGAGAGCAACACGGGGGAAGGCGGGAAGGTAAGTATCGATGGAAAATGGAGCGAAGGCCGACAAGGCGCCCAAGGTCCAGGCCAGCTTGCGCGCCATGGCAGGGGAAGAAGCATCGATCGCTGTGCGTGGGCTCTGCTCGACCGACAGAATACCTTCGTCCCCCTGAGTCATCTGGCGAATGCATTTCTCCTTTTGCTTGCGAGGAGCCACGAAAGCAAAGATGACTCTTATTCAGTATAGCGGAACGCCAGCATTCTCCCGCTGCGCTGCAACAGTGGCGGGTGTTCTTTTTCCGCCCGATGACATTTTATGAGAGGTGGATGCTGTAGCCCGCAGGAGCCAGCCCGGCAACGCCGCGGTTTACGCCCTTAGCGTTCACTGCAGGTGTGTTGCGTCAGATCCAACCGTCGAGTTCTCACCGCCCAGGGGATTCCAAAGCCCGATTTCCGAGCGGGGGAGTGCCCGGTTTGACATGCGGACTAATGGTTTCGCAGGAGTCGGAGCCAATCTGTTAACACGCCATCTCCGCGCAGATCCTTTATCGGAGCTGTGACCGTCGACCGATTCGATAGGATCGTCCGCGGTATTTACCGCTGAGACAAGGTACGCAATCGCATTGAGAAGATCGGGAACCGGCATGGGCTTGCGCGCAAAACTGTATATAAGATGTTTTGGCGCCGTCTGAGACAACTCATCGAACGAACTCGTTCCCGAAAAGAACAGCACTCGGCAATCGGGGAGCATTGCGGTAATACGAGTGGCGGCCTCCATGCCGTTCACCGCCCCCATATTCAAATCTGTGATGAGCAAGTTCGGGTTGAAACGTCCGGCTTTGCAAACTGCCTCTTCGCCGCTGAACGCGGTCTCGACCTCATAGCCCTCTTCTTCGAGGATGGCAGCCAATGTAACTGCGATCATTGGCTCGTCGTCTACCACAAGAATCCTTGTCTGTACCTGCTTTCCATACCGCATGCGCATCATAGGGGGCTCCTTGCTTGAATTGCGTATCCTCGTTGATGCCGGTGAAGAGGCGGGGACAGGCCCCGGAGGGCCACACGTCGGGCCCCGTTCACATATAGATTCCGCCGTTTACGTTAATCTGCTGTCCGGTAATGTAATCCCCATCGCAAACCAGGAACGCCACAGCCTTGGCAATTTCCTCTGGCAGTCCCAACCGCTGCATCGGGATCCGCGACTTGACTTGTTCAAGCACGTTCGGGGGCATTGCCGCCACCATATCGGTGCCGATGAAACCGGGAGCGATCACGTTGGCGGTGATGTTGAATTTCGCAAGTTCAAGGGCCAGGACCTTGGTCATCGCGATGATCCCTCCCTTGCTCGCGGCATAGTTTGCCTGGCCAAAGTTTCCTGCCTGTCCGACAAACGACGCGACGTTCACAATTCGCCCGTATCTCTGCTCGGTCATCGCGGGCAAAACGGCGCTCGTGCAGTAGAACACGCTGTTCAGGTTGGTATCAATCACAGCGTCCCAGTCGTCGTCGGTCATCTTCCTGATCGACCTGTCGCGCGTAATGCCTGCGTTATTAATCAGGACGTCGATGCGCCCGTAGCACTCCAGAACATCCCGCACCAATCCGCGCGCTTGCAGATTATCAGAGATGTCGCTCCGGAACATTTCGCATTCGCCGCCGGCTTCCCTGATCTCATTTCTCAATTGTTCGGCAGATCCATAATTGTCCCGGTAATTGATGGCGACAGTAGCTCCTCGTTCGGAAAGTTCTCGCGCGATAACTCGTCCTATTCCTCGAGAGCTGCCGGTGACGAGCCCAACTTGCCCGTCAAGCGGACGAGGAAGCAAAAATTCTTTTTCGGCCAATACTGAAACATCGTTTCCAGTGAACACTGCGGTTGCCATGAATTTAGTCCTCCTATCATATGCTCATTAAGGATTCAATGACGGATAACGCCGCCTGATAGCGGAGCCTCGATTAACGACGACAAGTCAGCCCGTACGAGAATCCTGGTCTGTACCTGCTTTCAAAATAGGCATCGCGGGGATTCGCTGGCTTGACTACTTATTCGTTCCCTCGTTGGAGAGTAACTGAGGTAATAGTAGAGCGGCCCCAATCTGCTGTGGATAAGAGAATGCTGATTGACGCGTAGGAGGTTTAAGAAATTTCGTGTCAGAAAGTTCTTACAGTCGCCTGTTCAGTTCGCCTTTACGGACTCGCACAGGCAGAGCGAGCTTGGGGGCTGTCCGGCGCCACGTTCGCCCAGAATCCTAAGTACTGAAGGAACCAGCTTTTCGGGAGCTGCGTTCTTGTTGATATACGCAGCCGCCCCGAGTCGCAGGGAGGGTTCCGCATATTGTTCCTCGGAATGAACGCTGACGATCACCACCGGAAGGTCTGGATAGAGGCGCTTTATGTCGGGAAGCGCATCGAGTCCGCTTCGCCCCGGTATGTTGATATCCAACAGGAGCAGATCGTATTTTTCCTGGGATAGCCGTTCCATCACTTCATCGGCATCCGCAGCTTCGCCGAACCGCGCTGAGGGAAGCACCTCCGCAAGAATTTCCGTGAGACCACGGCGCGTGGCGGGATGATCGTCGGCAATCAGAACCTTCATTGCTTCACCTATCGCTGAGGTTGGGAGGTAACTCTCGGAATTTGCGGGAAGGTATGCTCTGCGATCGGGCGAGCTATGTAAGTAGGAAGCCAAGTTGACTTGCCTCCGGTCAAATTCCACTCACTTGTATTAAGAGCGCGGGGGAAGCCGCGGCTATCCTGATCTGGAGAAAGTTGTGAACAGCATGTGAATTCCTGATTTCGATTTATAGAATCGGGCATAGCGGACTGCCCCACAATCGGCAGATTCCGATGATTACGTAAGCAATTCGGCGAGATCGGCGTAGGAGGATTCCTACAAAATGCGGGATCTACTCGATGAGATTGTGTTTGAGCGCGTAACGGGTGAGTTCTGCGTTGTTTCCCATTTGCATTTTCTCCAGGATCCGCGCGCGATAGGTGCTGATGGTTTTCACACTCACATGGAGTTGGTCGCCAATTGACGTAAGCGGCAATCCTGAAGCGATCATTCGCATGACCTCGAATTCCCTGTCAGACAGCGACTCATGCGGAGCCTTTTCCGCCTCGTCCAGGCTTGCAAGCAGGCTGTCGGCAACGCCGGCACTGATGTAGCGCCCGCCGCTTAGTATCTTTTTGGTCGCCCGCGCCAGTTCGTCGGCCGCGCTGTCTTTGTTGATATAAGCTGCAGCCCCGGCGCGAAGGCAGCGAATTGCATACTGCTCTTCCGGTTGGACACTCAGGATAATCACTGGCAGGCGTGGATGGCTGAGCTTGACGTCCTTCAGAACGTCAAGGCCGCTCCGCCCCGGCATATTGATATCGAGTATGACGAGCCCAATCTGCGAATTGGCAAGGTGCCTTATCACTTCATCGCCGTTGCCGGCTTCAATGAAATGAGTTCCCGGAATGGCCTCGGAGAGGATGTCTCTCAGTCCGCGGCGTACGACCGCGTGATCGTCGGCAATCAGGATGTGCATGTTAACTCTCGCCTGGCCAGTCAACAGGAACAGAAACAGTACGTGGGCGATTCCGCTCCAGCCCTCATGCCGTTAGTACTGGTTGATATACGTGCCGAGATTATCGCACGAAGGGAACAGGGGAAATGTAACCGCCGTCACCGTCATCGTTACGGAGGTTTACCCATTGGTCACCGATCGGATTCTCGGATTTGGGGTATTCGCTCGGATCGAAGAGTGAATCGGGTCGAGCCACCGAGGGCGATCGTCAGCCTTCACGATGTGCCTCGCCCTGGACAGTCTCTGCATCTGCGAAACGTGAATCGTCACCGTTGTCCCGTTGCCGGGAGGAAACCGAGGCCCTTAGCTTTAACCAGCAAAGCGGATCTGAACCGTTATTTCGAGCGCATTCTCGCTCTTAACGGGCTTAGCGCTCAAAACCTCAACGTCATCTTTTTGAATAGACTCCAGAAAGGGCAGCACACCCTGCTTAGAGAGTTCGCGTTGCGGGCGTAACTTGCCCTGTGGAGCGACAGAAAAATCCGTATGGCTAAATTGGAATTTGAAGGCTCTGTGCGCTTGCTCAAGTACACTGTAGCTCGGCAGAGGAGGGTCGGTTTTTCTAAGGTAATTGTACACAGAAGCCCGGCAGACGTGCAGCTCCTTGGCAACCGCCTCTATCACCTGGGCGGATCGACCCCGCTCTTCCACAAGCTTTGAAAGCTGGCCAGAAAACTCCTTCTGCCATAGCTTCTCGCCTGGCCTGAGTGTGCGAGGTTTTCTGCCGCGTTTTTTTCCAGAGGGCATAGGTCAAAAAGTATAGCAAATTCTATTTAAATAGACCAATTTTTCTATTATAATAGAATTCTAGCGATTGGGGGCATCCCATGTTGCAGCAGACATTCATTCACATCCCCGGCATCGGCAGGGAAACAGAACGAGAAATGTGGGTGGGCGGCATCCAAAGCTGGGATGACGCTGATCGTTTCGAAAAGCGATTCGGAGTCGTCGGTCCGCGCCTCCAACAGAGACTCGATGAATACATTCCCCGCTCGCGTGAGGCAGTTCAAAACAAAAACGCCGGGTTTTTCCAGCGACTGAGCGACCTGGGCGAGGCTTGGCGTGTCTTTCCCGAGTTCTCGGATCAGTGCGTCTATCTCGACATCGAAACGACTGGACTCTCCACTGTTTTCGATTCGGTCACGCTTGTAGGCCTCTACGACGGCAGACGTTACGATGTTTTTGTCCAGGGCAACAATCTCGATCAGTTGGAGAATGCGCTTAAGAAGTATTCGGTTGTTGTTACATTTAACGGAGCCGGGTTCGACCTGCGTTTTCTTCGCTCCGCTTTTCCGGGGATTGCCTTGCCGCCAATCCATATCGACCTGCGGTGGGTCTGCAGACGCCTTGGCTACCGCGGCGGTCTGAAGGAAATTGAGAGGCAATTCGGGTTGCAGCGAGAGGATTCTATCGCTGGGGTCAGTGGATACGATGCAACCGTGCTCTGGGCGAAATACCTGCGCGGCGATAAAGCGGCGTTCGACAAACTGATCGAGTACAACACGGCCGACGTGGTCCACCTAAAAGCGCTGATGGAGATCTGTTACGACAGGCTGACGCAACAGACCGCTGGGTTCCTCAAAAAGTCAATTGGGCCAGTCTTTACATGTGTCGCCGAGTTGCCGACTGCGTCGCCTCTGAGCACGATGCGGCGACACTCGCTGCGCACCTTCGGGGCGCAGGGTTGTTGCAAGTCTGTTGAAAAAGATAGGTGGCAATACCGCGCCGCGCATCGTAGGCATTGACCTGACAGGCAGCGAAAAAAGGCCAACGGGTTGGGCGCTTTTGGAGGGGTCTCAGGCCTCTACGATGCCGCTTCGGACCGACGAGGAGCTAATTCGAGCATACGATCGCCGCGCAACCCGACATCGTCTCGATTGATTCCCCCTTGTCATTGCCGGAAGGGGTCACGGATTGCGACTCTATCGGCGATTCCCTGATCTATCGGAAATGCGAGCTCGCCCTCAAGAGGATGGGCATCTCCGTATTTTGGTGTCTCTTGCCAACGATGAAGGGCCTCACGCAGCGCGGAATGCGCTTGGCGCGCGAGTTCCGAGAAAAGGGGCTACGGTGATTGAGAGCTTATCCGGGCGCCGCTCAGGACCTGCTTGGAATTCCGCGCAAAGGCTCCAGCCTTGAGGAACTGAAAGAGAGGAATGGGGCGAATCGGTATTGCCGGCCCCTACCTCACCGATCACGTGACCCATGACGAGGCAGACGCTATCACTTCGGCCCTCGTCGGCCTCTTCTACCTTGCTGACGATTTTATTGCGCTCGGCACGCCTGCAGAGGACTACTTGATCGTGCCGCGTTCGCCGAACATCAACTACCGCAAGCTGGCCGAGATCATCGACGCAACAGGCCTGGACGCGGTCTAGCAATTAGTATTGTGACCATGCGCGAAATCGCTCCTCGAATCGTCGTTGGCGTGGCAGGGCACATGGGCTCCGGCAAAAGCGTTGTTGCCCGCTTTCTTGAAAGCGAATTCGGGTTTCAGTACCTCACGGTATAGCCTGGTTCTCGCGGAGTGGTCCCAAACAGACCCGGCTGATAAGTCTCGCCTTCAGCAATCGGAGGGGATGTGATGGCTGGCGAGGGACAAGCCGAGTTAAACCGCCGGCTTGTTCAAGGGATCGACCGGTGAAGGATGTGGTGTCGACGGACTGCGCCATCCGACCGATTATGAAAGCTTGCTGGCGGAGTTCGACGGTCCATTTCTTCTTGAGTTTTTGTTGACGCCCCTGCGGAAGTTCAGGTTTGAGCGGAGTCTGCGACAGTTTCAGCACTACGAGCAGTTCTTGCATTCGGACTCCCGGGCAGTCGAGTCCCATATCGACTTGCTGCGGCCGCTCGCCTCCGTGACCGATTTCAGGGCATGAACAGCCGAGGAATTGATGACTGAATTTCGTCGGCTTGTGTCGTCGATTCAGGAAGAGGGTGGTTGAGTGAGCGTTTGGGTGGTTGTGGGCGGACAATACGGCTCTGAGGGCAAGGGCAAGATTTCCGCCTTCATTACCCTTCGAGAAGAAATTGACATCTGCGTGCGCTGTGGGGGACCAAATTCCGGGCACTGCTTTGTCGACGACTCCGGGGAGTTCCGCGCTTTACGCCAGATTCCCACCGGATATGTGCGCCCTGGAACACGCCTCCTGATTCCCTCGGGCGGATTGATCGATCTTGACGTGCTCAAAGCGAACTCGACTCGTTACGGTTAGGGCCGGATCGCGTCGGGGTCGACCGGCGGACCATGGTCATCGAGGAGCGGGACCGGAGGGCGGAACAGGACCTGCGCTTGAGGGAGCGGCTTAGCTCCACGTTTGCGGCGTTGGGTCGGCTGTTGCACGCAAAGTCCTGCGCGGCGACGACGTCCGCTTGGCGGAACATGCAACGATTCAGGCACCATGGCTCAAGCCGTACCTAGTCGACGTCTCCGCGGAAATCAATGATGGCATCGACCACGGAAAAGAAGGTGCTCGTCGAAGGCACCCAGGGATTTGGGCTCTCTCTTTACCATTCGGGCTTGTACCCGAAGACAACCTCGCGGGATACGTCTGCCGCTGGCTGCATCAGCGAGTGCGGAATCAGCCCACGGCTGGTGTCTGAGATCGTGCTCGTTCTTCGCACGTTCCCGATCCGAGTCGCCGGGCAGCAGGCCGGACCGATGTTTGAGGAAACGGACTGGGAGACAATCCAAAGGGAAAGTGGATCTTCCCGTCCGCTCGCCGAGTACACAACCGTGACTCGGAAGCTGAGGCGGGTTGGTCGCTTCGATTTTCGTCTGGCCCGTCAAGCTGCTGCCGTCAACCGTCCGACGGCGATCGCCATGAACTTCCTCGACTATATTTCTGCAGAAAACAGGACCGCCGAAAACTTCGAGGATTTGACCGGGCCAACGCAGCGAATGATCGCCGAAGTTCAGTCTGAGCTCGGTGCGCCTGTCGCCTATGGTGGGGTCGGGGCGGCCTTAGGTGAAACTCTCTACATCCCGCACTTGCTCAGAGAGGAACGGCGTTTGGCGGGTTGAGGTGATCTGTATGGACCGAGACGAGATTTTGAATCAAAAGACGAGCAAAGAGCTGGAGATCGAACGCCTAGCGAAGTTCCCTTCAGCTCCGGTTCCTGGATGGGAGGATCAACCTCGAGCGCCGCACGGCGTCCTCCTGAGCGACCAAGTCGAGTTTTACTGCAAGAACTACAAACTGCTTGATCCCTACAAGCTGGAGAACATTAAAGCCGCGAACTACGAGTTGCGCGTGGGCCTGAAATACTCCGTTGCCGGAAGACCTTACCCACTCCGAATCGGGGAGGCACTCACTATTCCGAGATTCGAGGTCGCGGTTATCGAGATCCTTGAAACCATCAATATGCCCAGATTCATGATCGGGCGATGGAACATTCGTACAAAATGGGCATACGAAGGGCTTATATGGGTAGGAGGCCCCCAGGTGGACGCCGGCTACCGCGGTCTAATATTTTGCCCGATTTGGAATCTCTCCGATGCAGATTTTTCCATCAAGAGCGGGGAGGAGATCGCGATAATCGACTTTGAGTTCACGACGCCGCTCACGGGCTCCTCTAAGCTCTACAGCTGGAATCAGCGGAGTCGATATCTTTTTGAAGACTACAATAAGCCGAAAAGTGGGTTAGTCACCGAAGTAAAAGACAGAATAGACGGATTAGGCAGCAGAGTTGCTTTGGCAGAGACTAACTCCAAGATTGATCGGGAGAAAGCTGAAGTTTTCGTTGAGAAGAGTAGTACAAAAATTGATAGCGTAACGGCCATAATGTTCACGGCCTTAGGAGTATTGACGGCGGCAGTCGCCATTTTTGCAACAAAGCCAGATATTCATTACTGGTGGGACCCTACCGTTTTCTTGTTGTGCTGGATCACTTCGATTTCTGCCCTTTTTGCCTGGCTACGGCCCAGTACAAACTCAAAGGCCTCGAAGTGGATCATTGGTTTCCTAACAGCATTAGTGATCGGCGCCATAGCTCTCCAGCTGCACCATGCTACGAAATACGAGTCTGATCGCGCGCTTGAGATTCAGCAGTTGACTGACCAAGTTAAGGGTCTTGTCTCGACGCAGTCAGATCTAAAACAAAGAATCGAAGCTGTCCAGAAGCCCGCTGGCCAGCCGAGTCGTCATTAGCAACCCCTGATGCGCAACGACTAGTTGCTTAGATCCGCATGGGCATTAGCACGTAGCGGTACTTGTACTCGGCGTCGGGGTCTTCGGGGCGCATCTGGCCTGCCGATTGTGCGTCCTTGAACTCGAGCCTGACCTCGCCTGCGTTGTCGAGCGCCTTGAGGAAGTCGAGAATGTAGCCGGAATTGAAGCCGACCACGATGGGCTCGCCCGAATACGGCGTGTCGATGGTGTCTTCGCTCTCGCCGGATTCGGTGGAGTTGGCGCTGACCTTGAGCTCGTTGTCTTCGAGGCGCAGGCGAATGGCGCCGGAGCGTTCGTCGGCGAACTGCGCAACGCGCTGGATGGCCAGGGAGAGCTCGCTGGACCGCACCACGGCGAACTTGGTGTTGTCGCGGGGTAAGACAGCCTCAAAGTTGGGAAACTGGCCGGTGAGCTTGCGTGTGCTCAGTGTGCGATGGCCCACGCGGAAAAAGAGTGTGTGTTCGTCGTCGGCAAACTCTACCTTTTCGGCTTCGGTGGACGAGAGCAGGACCTGCAGTTCCTGCAGCGCCTTGCGCGGAATGAGCACGCGCTTCTCGCCGCTGATGCCTTCGAGAGTCTCGTTGGGCTTTTCGACAAACGAGAGCCGGTGCCCGTCGGTTGCCACCATGCCGAGCGATTCGGCTTTGAGAATGAGCAGGGCGCCGTTCAGCGTGTAGCGCGATTCCTCGTTGGAGATGGCAAAGATGGTGCGGTCGATGAGAGTGCCCAGCGCTGCGAGCGAGATGCTGGTGACCGCGATCGTGGGAAACTCGGGAACCTGGGGGTAATTTGCGCGCGCCATGCCGACCATCTTGGTGTTCGAACGGCCGCTGCGAATCTGGACCCAGTGATTCTCAAGCAGTTTGATGGAGATGTCGCCATCGGGCAGGAGTTTGATGTAGTCGTAGAGCTTGCGCGCCGGAATGGTGCACGCGCCGGCCTTCTTCACCTTCACCGCGGCGCTCGTGCGGATGGCTTGGTCGAGGTCGGTTGCGGTGATGTTCAAGCGATCTTCCTCGGCTTCGAGGAGAAAGTTAGAAAGAATCGGGATCGTGGTCTTGCGCTCGACCACGCTCTGTGTTGCTGTAAGTTCCTTCACCAGATCCTGGCGGCTTACGGTAATCTCCATCGCTGCCCCCTGAGCGGCCGGCTTCTCGACTTCTGTTTCCGCGCTTGGCATAGGTTCAGTTCGCCCCCAAAGCCACTTTCCCGCTCCTGCACACTCTACAACACACTACGGCGCAACGGAAATGGCTGTGTTTTGTTCCCCTTGATTGTAGCCATCAAAAGGATTTCGTGCTCGTGGAAAACTGGGCCGTTCTCTGAATTCTGCGGTCTTTTGCGGCGCTGGACGTCTTTTGGGCAGCGTTACGCCGCCAACGAGTCTCCGGGGAAGGCCGTTGCTGTGGCGAGCACGGTACGCGACGGAGGGGTATTGAACCTATGTTTAGAAGTATTAAAAAGACAGAAGTACCCGTAGTTGATTCGGAAAAGTGGGAAATGAGGGGAAGTGGTTTTGTGGGAGTGGGTTGAAGCGTGAGCAGTTTTTCTAAATCGGGGCTGTGCAATACAGGAGAATTGGAAAACGGAGTTCGGATGGGGCAGATGAGGCCCAGGTTTCCCACGGCTCCCACAGGTCGTGCGAAAGCGGCTGTGGAATGCGCAAGGGATGTGTGCAAGCCCCGCCGAAAGGCAAACAGGACAGTGATTTACAGCGTGCGATTCTTGCACAATATGAGAGAGGCGGCCGCCCTTTGGAGAATGCGGCAGGATTCCCTCCCGTGCCGGCCTCTTATACTTATACTTAACTTCGCATGTCCTACGCAGCAGCAATCGATGAACTCAATGCGATGGTGCCGGAGCTCTTCGCGCAGAGCGGGCAGCCGCGGCACAAGTTTGCACTGGAAGAGGTGCGGACGCTACTCCACGCTTTGGGCGATCCGCAGGGCAGATTCCCGGCAGTGCTGATTGCGGGAACCAATGGAAAAGGCTCGACTGCCTCGACGCTGGCGTCGATCCTGACGGCGGCAGGGCAGCGCACTGGACTTTATACCTCGCCGCACCTGGAGAAGCCGAACGAACGCATTCAGGTGGATCACGAAGAGATCGCGGATGAGGATTTTGCGCGCCTCTATTTTCGCGTGCGCGACGTGGCGCAGGAGTTGGTGCAGGCGGGCCGGCTGCCACAGCTCCCCAGCTACTTTGAGGTGCTGACTGCGCAGGCGTTTCTGTATTTTGCCGAGCGCAAGTTGGACATTGCGGTGCTTGAAGTGGGCATGGGCGGCCGGCTGGATGCGACAAACGTCGTGGAGCCGTTGATTTCTATCATCACCGACATCTCGCTTGACCACATGGAGTGGCTTGGACCGACCATCCCGGACATTGCGCGCGAGAAGGCGGGAATTCTGCGGCGCGGCGGAACAATGATTACGCTGCCGCAGCACGCCGAGATCAACCAGGTTCTGGGCGAGGCGGCGGCGGAATTGGGCGTGCGTTGTGTGAGCGCGGTTCCTTATCTGCCGTCGGCCGGAGCGGAGGCTGAGGCGATTGGCGCGGTGATCGTCGTCGATTCGCCACTGGCCGGCGGTCACCAGCAGCGCAACGTGGCGCTGGCGATTGCCGCCGCAGTCGAGCTCGCAATTGCGCACGGGTTTCCTATCACTCCGGCCGCGATTGAGGAAGGTATCCGCAAGACGCGCTGGCCGGGACGGCTGGAACCAATGACACGGGAGGGCGTGGACTGGATTCTGGACGTGGCGCATAACCCGGCCGGCGCATGGGCGCTGCGGAACGGTCTACCTGACCTTCTGGGAAGCCGGAAGCCGCAGACCCTCATCTTCAGTTGCCTGCGCGACAAGCAGCTGACGGAGATGGCGCAGATTCTTTTTCCGATTTTCGAGCAAGTGATCGTTGCGCCCATCCATAGCGCTCGGGCCGCGGCATTGGACGATCTGCTGGCCGCGGTCAGGGCTACGGGAACGCCGGCCGTTGCGGCACAATCGGTTGCAGAGGCGCTGCAGATGGCGCAGGACCGTTCAGCCGGTGGCGTGGTGGTCGTGGCGGGGTCGGTGTACCTGGTGGGTGAGGCGCGCGCGCTGCTGCTGGCCGGAAAAGGCGAATCGTCATGAGTGCGCGGCCCAACCCGTTACCCCGGCTCTACCGCTGGCGATCGAACGTGCTGCAGGCGCCGCTTCTTTTTCTGGTGACGGCGGTCTGCGGCACGGTTGCGCTTCTGGTCTCCCTGGTGGACAAGAGCGGCCGGGCGCAGCATCGCATCGCGCGGTTGTGGGCGCGCATCGTGGTGCGGGTTTCGCTGTCAAAGCTGACCGTCGAGGGCGCGGAGAACTTTTAAAAGTACCCGGTCGCTGTCTACGCCAGCAACCATACCTCCTACATGGACACGCCGGTCATCTTTGCCGCGCTGCCTTTCCAGTTCCGCATCCTGGCCAAGAAGGAGCTGTGGCGGATGCCGTTCATCGGCTGGTATCTGGGGCGCTCCGGGCAAATGCCCATCGACACCGTGAATCCGCACGCCACGCGCGCAAGCCTGGGCGAGGGCGTCAAGGCGCTGCGCGCGGGTATGCCGCTGTTTGTCTTTCCTGAAGGCGGCCGAACGCCCACCGGCGAGCTGCGCCCATTTCTCTCCGGCGCGGCCTACCTGGCCATACGCGCGCAGGTTCCGCTGGTGCCCATCGCGTTGAGCGGCGTTTACGACCTGCTGCCGATTCACACCCATCACTTTTATCCAGGCAAGCTCACGCTGCGCGCCGGCGAGCCCATCGAGACCAAGGGAATGACCGTGCGCCAGACCGGCGAGCTGACCGAGCGCCTGCGCGCCGCGATCGAGGAGATGCTTGGGCAAGCCGAGCGACGAGGCGGAGACCTCGGCGACGGTTTCCTGAAAGCAACCAAGAGAGTTTATCGAGATTTGGTTTTTGTTGAAGCCGGAAGGGCAATCTACGAGGCGTAAGGGGTGATTATCACGTGTTTGGCACGAGCATCGAAGTCCATCCTCCAGAACCTCATGATGTCTCGGCCGATCAAACATGCATAATGCATTTCCTCGAATTTCCGTGCAAGCACTCTGGTGGTCCCAATTCCTGGCAAATCCGAATTCGGAAAGCTAATCGAGCAAGCATACTCGTCGCAGACGCACTGACCTCCTATGCCTCGAGCGGGAACATTCGTGTCTGTCATGGTGAGCCTGCGACTTGTGGCTAACGCGCTATGGATAATCGTAGTTTGGGCACCGGTATCCAAGAGGGCGGTAACAGCGACGGGCTCTGGATATTCCAACCCGACACCAAGCCGCATTTCATCTTCTGTGTGCCTTATGATGATTTTTATGCAGGGGCCGCGGTCATTCCACTCAAATGGGTTCCAGTCCACCTTCATACTATGCGATGAAGTACACCGGCTCGGTTTTCCAGATCTGCTTTACTAGAAAGCTTCTCCCTACACCGAACCTCGCCAACCCTGCCCGAAACGCATCGGCATATTCGTCGAAGAAACCGGGCATCACCGTTTCTTCCTGAATAACGACGAATTTGCCCCGGTGCTCGCGAGACCATTGCTTACGGTTAGCCTCGAACACCCTCAACTCGGCCTCTAGCGGGGTTGCGGTTTCCATTTGCGCCCCCTTTCGGAATCTTACGCTTCGTTTGGGTAGGAGTCTCCCAAACGGCGTAAAAACGGCGCCAAGCAACGCACAAGCCCCCGCGCCTGTTTCCTGAGCCGCGAGGGCTTTACACTGGTTCCATGGCCGTCCGCATCGCTATTCCTGTGCCCACCAGCAACGATCCGGAGTACAACCAGCGGTCGCTGCCGCCCTACGTCGACGCACTGAAGGCTGCCGGGGCGGAGCCGGTTGTGGTGCCGCTCAACGAGCCGCAGGAGAACGTGGCCAAGCTGCTGGCGGGCGTGCAAGGGATACTACTGCCGGGCAGCCGTTACGACGTGGATCCCGAGCGGTATGGTGAGGCGCGTGCTCCCGAGTGCGCTGAAGCTGACCCCGCGCGCACCGCGGCAGACGAGCTTCTGCTGCAAGACGCCTTCAACCTGCGCAAGCCCATTCTCGCCATTTGCCACGGCGCGCAAACGTTGAATGTCTGGCGCAACGGCGCGCTGATTCAGGATTTGAAAACCACGGTCAACCACCGGCCGGGGCGCGACGTGGTGGAGGCGCACCCGGTCGAGATTGCGCAGGGGTCGAGGTTGACTGGGCTGTTGGCGCAGACCGCGCAGGCAGAAGTGCAGGTGAATTCCAGCCATCATCAGGCGATCCGCGCGCCTGGTGACAATTTGCGCGTCACTGCGGTCTCGCCGGGCGACGGCGTGATCGAGGCGGTGGAACTGGATGCGCCCAACCACTTTGTCGTTGGGGTCCAATGGCATCCTGAGCGGACCTACACGCAAAGCGGATTTTCGCGCGCGATTTTTTCTGCGCTTGTTGACGCAGCGCAAGGGTGGCAAGCGCCGCAAAGCGGAACGCCGAAGAGCGCCGCGCCAAAGAACGGGACCAAAACGAGCAGGACCCGGAAAACGAGACCCCGAAAAGCGGAAATTGACCGATGAACGTGACGGGCGAATGTGCGCATCTCAATGCCCTTTTGAATGAGGCGGGTCTTGAGCCGCTGAACGAGCAGACGGCGAGCCGATTCGGCGACTATCTTTCGCTTTATATTCGCTGGAATGCCCGTTTGAATCTGAGCGCAATTCGCGATGAAAAGAGCATCGTCTCCATGCATTTCATTGAATCAATTGCACTTGTGCGCGCGCTGCCGCAGGGGATTTCCACGCTGCTCGATTTCGGGTCCGGCGCAGGCTTACCGGGAATCCCGATTGCCCTTTGCTGCCCCCAGATCGCGGTGACCCTGGCCGAGTCGCAAGGCAAGAAGGCCGCATTTCTGCAGGAGGCCGTGCGCGTGCTGGGAATCGGTGCGACGGTTCATGCGGAGCGGGCGGAAGCACTTCGTGCGGTCTTTGATTGTGTAGTTCTGAGAGCAGTCGACAGGATGCCGAAGGCCATAGCAGCCGCAGCCCGGCTCGTGGGGCCGGAGGGTCACCTGGCGCTGATGACGACCACGAGCCAACTAGACAATCTAGAGGCGGCAGCGGGGACAGGATTTTACTGGTCCGCTCCAATCTCGCTGCCGGGTGGCAGGGATAGATTGCTCGCGCTCGGAGCATGTGGTAGTAACCTCACTTCGAAGTAGGGATCGAGCCGCCTTCGAGAATTTTGGAATTACACCTGTTTGCCAAAGGAGACCAAAGCGCTTTCGCAGCTTTATCTTCAATTGGTTCAGTTCGCAGGGAAAAGACTGCGGCAAAGCTAGATCTAACTACACCGTTGGGTCTTTGGCGTGTTCCACGTGGAACAATTCCCTCTGCAATTCGACTCCGACATCCGCCCGAGACTTCAAATTGTTCCACGTGGAACACAGCAAGAAAAACGCCCGCTCCTGTGTCCGAAACCGTCGTGACCCTATCGTCGCGAACAAAGTCAACGCGCAAAATCCTCAGGCCCAATTCGGGACTCGTATCAAAATGGATTCCCCTCCCAATGTTCAGAAAAACCACCCCGCAAGACGAGAGTTTTCCACCGCGATGGCAATTTTGCGCTCACCGTCCATCCTTTGAGGCTTCCGGCTCGAAGCTCTTCCCGCACAAGCGTTTGCTCCCCTTCAGCAGCCTTCCGCTCCTGGCGCTTTCCACAGACTTGTCCCGTTCTCCACAGCGCAAGCGCCCACCCGCAAATCGCTCTTCCTTTACTCTTGGTTTACTCTTAATTGCCATGGGCAAAGTCGTCGGTCTCGTCAACCAAAAGGGAGGTGTGGGCAAGACCACAACTGCCATCAATCTTGCCGCATGCCTGGCGCTGGAGGGCCTCAAAACCCTCCTGGTGGATTGCGATCCACAGGCCAATGCCTCCTCCGGTCTCGGGTTCCAGCGCGACGACAACCGCCATTCCGTCTACGATGTGCTCGCCGGCGACAGCCTCGCGGAACAGGTGATTCTCCCTACCCTGGTCGATCTGCTTTGGCTGCTGCCCGGCTCGAAGAACCTGACGGGCGCAAACATTGAGCTCGCTGGCGCAGAAGATCGTACCCTCCGGCTCCGACGCGCCCTCGAGCCTATCAAGGACCGCTTCGATTTCCTCATCCTCGATTGCCCGCCGGCGCTCGACCTCCTCACGCTCAACGTCCTCTCCGCTGCGGAATCACTCGTGGTTCCCCTGCAGGCCGAATACTTTGCCCTCGAAGGAATCTCGGAGCTGATCTCGACCCTGGAACGCGTGCGCTCTGCCTACAATCCCAACCTCACCATCGAGGGTGTGCTGCTGACCATGTACGACGATCGCACCAATCTGGCGCAGCAGGTGACCGAGACGCTTCGCGAGTACTTCCGCGAGATCCTTTATAAGACCGTGATTCCACGCAACATCCGCCTGGCGGAAGCGCCGAGTCACGGCAAACCGGTTGCCCTGTACGACCCGCGTTCTCGTGGCGCCGAGGCGTATTTTGAGTTGACGGGGGAGTTTCTGGCCCGAAATCAGATCGAGAGCCCGCGTGCGGTCGAGCGCAAAGCTATAGCGCCAGATCGTCCGGGCGCCAGGCTCGCGTTCTGGCCCTATACCTGACCGGCTTCTTAGTCGGCCTCAACATTGCCGGGATCGGGGCGACTTGACCTCCGCGCCCGGAATAGAGGTTTTTTACGATGGATGGTCCTGCTCTTGACACCAAACGCCGCGCATTAGGCAAGGGGCTGGACTCCCTGCTTCCGCGCGTGCATGCTGTGCCCGCACCTGAAGCCGAGGGCGGAAGACCTCGCGAAATTCCCCTCGAGCAGATCGACCCCAACCCCTTCCAGACGCGCTCGCATGTCGATGAGGAGCAATTGGCCGAACTGGCTGCCTCCATCACCGCCAATGGCGTAGTGCAACCTGTTCTGGTGCGCCCGATGGCGAGCGGCCGATTCCAACTCATCGCCGGAGAACGGCGCTGGCGCGCCTCAAAACTGGCTGGCAAAACCACCGTTCCAGCTATCTTGCGCCAGGTCTCAGACGAGCAGGCGATGGAGATCACCATCGTCGAGAATCTGCAACGCACAGACCTGAACCCCATGGAGCAGGCCCGCGCCTTCGAGCGCCTCTCGCGCGAGTTCCATATGACCCAGGAGCAGATGGCGCAGCGCACCGGCAAAGACCGCGCCACAGTGGCCAACTTTCTTCGCCTGCTGAAGCTGCCGTCCTCGGTGCAGACCCGCGTCGAGTCGGGGGAGATCAGTTTTGGCCACGCCCGCGCGCTACTGTCATTCGAACACGCCGAAGAGATGGAAAAAGCCGCGCAGCGGATCGCCTCACTTTCGCTTTCTGTTCGCCAAACCGAGAACTATGTGCAGGGCCTCATCGACCCCAGCCGTAAGGCCAAGAAGGGACCCAAGCCGGCGCCCGCCCTCGATCCCAATGTCCGTGACGCGGGGGAGCGCCTCCAGCGCGCCCTCGGTCTCAAGGTCACGATCGAAGACCACAACGGCCGCGGCAAAGTCATCATCGAATACGCGCGCCTGGAAGACTTCGACACGCTCATGGAGCGGTTTACCGGCGAATAAAAACGGCCAAATGCCGCAGGCGAAATTGTTTTTATTACGAACACGAGGAGCAAACTGGCGAGCGAATCGCAGAGCCGCCAAAAGAGGCTGCGGATCTCCATAGGTTCCTACAGCCACTGGCGTTGCGCGCGAGACACCTCCTGCGCTATGCTTCACCACAGCCTTCAAGCGCCGGGCCATTGGCCGGCGCTTTAGGCGTCAATGTGGGAAGAGGGAGGACTCGTAATGAAGATCAGCGCACGCAATCAGCTTGCCGGGACGGTTGAGAAGGTTACAAAGGGCGCGGTGAATGCCGAGATCAATCTGCAGCTTGAAGGCGGCGAGAAGGTTGCCGCTATCATTACCAACGCCAGCGCCAAAGCCCTCAAATTGAAGAAAGGCGCCGCGGCCTTCGCCGTTATGAAGGCGTCCGAAGTCATGATGGGCACGGATATGGATGGCGCGAAACTGAGCGCCCGGAACGTGCTCCCAGGCGTGGTGTCAAAGGTGGAGGAGGGAGCCGTCAACAGCGAAGTAATTCTAAAGTTGCCCGGCGGATCCGAAGTCGTTGCTTCCATTACCAAAGCCAGCGTGAAATCGCTCGGACTCAAAAAGGGCAGCAAAGCCAGCGCCATTATCAAGGCATCGAATGTGATGGTCGGGGTGTAGCGAGCCGCTTTAGCAGCCTGTGGTGAAAGTAACTCAAAACCATCCCTCAGGGGCTAAAGCCCCGTTGATTTCACGTTACGGCACGGCTTAAAGAGGTTGCGGAAAAACGCGGAGATCTTGGTCTTTGCGGTAGGAAAGCGGGACCGCAGGGGCTAAAGCCCTATTTGTTTTGTTGGCTTTATCGGCACGACTGAAGTCGTGCCCTGATACAAAACTCGCTCCAAGAGTTCCGCAGCCTCTTCCAAGTCGTGCCCTTGTTACAAAGAGCTTGGATTGAGTTTTTCCGCAGCCTGTCTAAAGCCGTGCCCCTTCAAAGCACGTCAGGCTCGTTCGACGATCATGGCAGCGCCCATGCCGCCGCCGATGCACAGCGTGGCAAGTCCGCGGTTTGAACCGCGCTTCTGCATCTCGTGGAGCAGGGTGACCAGGATGCGCGCGCCCGAGGCGCCGATGGGATGGCCCAGGGCGATGGCGCCGCCATTGACGTTCAGCCTGTCGCAGGGAATCTCGAGATCCTTGCCGACCGCAATGGCCTGCGCGGCAAAGGCCTCGTTGGCTTCGACCAGGTCCATATCGCCGATCTTCAGGCCAGCCTTGGCAAACGCCTTGCGCGAAGCCGGAACCGGGCCGATGCCCATGATCGAGGGATCGACGCCGCCCACGCCGTAGCTGCGGATCACAGCCAGAGGGGTGATGCCGAGTTCCTTTGCCTTGGCCGCGCTCATCACCACTACCGCCGCCGCGGCGTCATTGATGCCCGAGGCATTGCCGGCCGTGACGGTGCCGTCAGGCTTGAAGGCGGGCTTCAACTTGGCGAGTGCTTCCATCGTGGTGCCGAAGTGGGGATGCTCGTCTTGCTCAAACACCACGGCGGGCCCTTCCGCTGCGGAATGGAGATAGGTACGATCTCATCCTTGAAGCGGCCGGACTTGATGGCCTGCTCGGCCTTGCTCTGGCTGGCGAGAGCGAACTTGTCCTGCTCTTCGCGGGTGATGCCATACTTGGCGGCCACGTTCTCGGCGGTGATGCCCATGTGCGCGCCGCTGAAGACATCGGTGAGGCCATCGGTGATCATGCTGTCGAGCAACTGCACCGCGCCCATGCGGTAGCCCTTGCGGGCGCCAGGCGCCAAAAACGTCGCGGCCGACATGTTTTCCACGCCGCCGGCCACGATGATGTCGGCGTCGCCGCACTGAATGGCCTGGGCCGCGAGCATGACGGTCTTCAGGCCCGATCCACAAACGATGTTGATGGTGTAGGCTGGCGTGGTCACAGGCATACCGGCGCCGAGAGAAACCTGTCGGGCCATATTCTGGCCGAGTCCGGCCGTGAGAATGCTGCCCATGATGATCTCGTCGACTTCCTCGGCTTGATGCCGGCACGGCGCAGGGCTTCGACCACTACGGTCGAGCCCAGCTTGACCGGCGAAATATCGGTCAGTTGTCCCAGAAAAGTGCCTACTGCGGTGCGAACCGCGGATGCGATTACGACTTCATTGGTGCTCATGCTGCCTCCGGTTTTTGGAAAGGTGATCTTGTCTCTGCCCTGCTTGCGCCTGCCTCGGCGCCGAACTCGTCGCAGCTCCTCTCCGGGCGACTGGCGCGCTTTTGCGCAACAAGGCTCAAGAGCACCGGCCTCGGCTACGACCTTCCGCGGCCCGGAGACTGCTTCCCAATATATTATTCACGATGTGACACAACGGTAGTGCAAATCAGTACCACCAACATTCGTGACGGCGCGCACAATGGTTCTTTGCCGCAAATTCTTTCTATTGCCAACATGCAAGCGGCAGGAGAACACTGCTCACAATACAATAGACAGTATCGTATAACAACCCACAACAGACGGGTGCCCAAGCGACCGTCCCGTGGGCCCGCTACCGGAATTTAGACTCGAAACCAAACTCATTTTTTGAAGGAGGATTTAACGCCATGTTCAAGGTAAAAAACGCACAAGGCATTCCTTACGAAGGCGCCGGGCATTTCAATGTTTTCGGCCTCAAGAAGGTTACCGGCGAAATAGCCAAGCGTTTAATGGTCAACTATTCGTATTTTCTGCCCAATGGCAGCTGCATCAAGGGAGCCTCTCCAACGGAGAGGGTCTACTTCATGGTCAGCGGGACAATGACCTGCAACGGCAAAGACGGCGAAAAGCACGATCTGGAGCCGGGCGATCTTCTTTACATCGCGGCTGGCGATGAGCGGGACATTGTGATCACAGGCGGCAAGCCAGCCGAAGTGCTCGTGGTCATGGCAATCGTGGATTGACAACCGGGCGGCTGCGCATCGCCTGTCCGAAGGCGTAGTCGTTGCTGGCGCCTGGTGACGGCTCCATGGTCCGCTGTGCCGCCTAGATCGGCCAAAGCGAGCTTGTCCCCGCCGAGCCGCGGCTCTACAAGCGCGGAGCCATTTAACTTTCGTTCAATCCCCATAGCAGCCCACCGCCAAAACGGTTGTGGGCTGTCGTGGCGTAGCGGATCGATTTGCGAAAACGCCCGCGCGGACTGGGTTTCCTTCTTGGACGGCTTAGGCGCGAAGCGATAGGCGTTCGAGGGTTTCTTTGGCCTCTTGAAGAGGGGCATCAATGGGGTATACCATCATGTCGGCCAACAGCATCTTCCTCGCTACTTGACTGAGTTCGATTGCAGGTACAACTCTAGGAAAGAGACGGATTCCATGCGAACTGTCCACGCGCTGAAGAGCACAACTGGTAAGCGATCGATGCTCCAGGACTCAAGAAAGCCAAGTTGAAAGGAACGAGACGGAATTTCAAGCACTCTAAAACGGCGAAAGGTCAGCCCGCCAGCTGACCTTTATGCCCACAATCTAAACTTTGTCGGGGCGGCTTCTCCCTCGATGCGGAACCCAACACGACGAGTGTATCATAGGGGGCTGCCATGCCAGAACAAAAGTTTGATGACCCAATCATCAGGGTCAGGCTCACGAAGGGCCTAGCCGAGCGCAACCGTCTGCCTCTAGCCGACGTGCTAAGCATCCTAGAGGAATTGCGACAGATGTTTGCTATTGCCGGTCGTCGCATTCAACGACAACGCGGTATGGCAACTCCTACAGGCGACTTCGGTCTGGAGGTAATCGCAGCAAACGGCGCTTCCATCTTCAAAAAGGGCAGCGTAGAAATGCCGATTGTAATGACCCAGAACATCACGACGGGTCTACTAGCTGCCCAAGAAGTACTTTCTACATTGGGCGCCTTGGAGTCTGATGCTGGTATTCCAGAACCCGGTCGGAATCTCGACCAAAATCTGATGCGCCGAATCTCTCGGATTGCGCGAGTACAGCGCCGCGATAGAACGGAGTTGGAAATCCACATTGAATCCCCGGAAATCACTGCGCCAATCGGAGTCACTTTCGGGAACGCTGGAATTGAATCTCTAAGAGCCCTTCAAGTTCCTACATTTCAGGTGGAGGGTGTCTCCCTTTTCGGTAAGCTCGTTCAACTTGTGGACTACGACCCCGAGGATGACCAAGAAAAGGGATTTTGGGGAGAACTCATCCTAGGTGACGGCGACATTTGGCGCGTTCAATTTAAGCCGTCCGATGCGGAGCGCGCAACGCCACTTTTCCGTAAACAAGTTCACGTGATCGGAAGGGCGGTCTACTACCGCGTCAAGACGCCCAAAATCGTGGCCGACTCCATCGTCCCCGATCCCGACCGCGATTATGAAGCGGCATTCGATGAGATCTTTGGAAGTTACAAGAATGTGTTCAATACGGATTTGGACACATTGATCAAGCGTAGCAACGAGGAAGAGTAGATGAGCACGTGCTACTTCGACACATCTGTCTTTCTCGCCATTCTCAATGGAGAAGCGACGGCTACAAGCATTAGGGCTCTTCTCAGGGAACTGAAGCTGGAAAAGGCGCGAATCTATACGTCAATAATCACCGTACAAGAGGCATCGGTACAAGTTTTTCGGGCCGGTGGACGAGCAGACGAGATGCACGCGCAAATTGCAAAACTGGCACGCATCCAAACGATTACGCGTGAAATCTCTCTAACAGCCGCTCGGCTCGAAGCGGAAATAATCCGCAATATGCGACCGCACGACCTAACCGATGAAGAAAGAATTGGCCAAAACAGGCGCAGGAAATGGGACTGTTTCCACATTGCCACAGCGCTAGAATTGGGATGCACCCACCTGTACACCCTGGACGGAAACATGATCAATAGGCAGACGCATCTCAATCTGCCTAGCCCGGCGTTTCTGCATCCCGCGCCGAGACGTACTTCATTATTTCCTGAGCCTCCACAAAGCGGGCTGGTCAACTAAGGAAACATCGATGGCACAAGCACAGAAAAACGACCGGATCGGAAGAAGCTCAAGCCCGAAGACGGCGAGCGCACAGGCGAAGCAGATGGGGTCCGCAGCAGGGGCGAGCGGCGCTGCCGGCTTGGCCGAACCGGCTGGCAAGCTGCGCGCGCTTGAATCGCGGCTCAAGCAGTTGGACAGCCTGATGGTGGCATACTCCGGCGGCGTGGACTCGGCGTTTCTGGCAGCCACGGCGCATCGCGTGCTGGGCTCACGCATGCTGGCAGTGCTGGCCGACTCACCCTCCCTGGCCCGGCGCGACATGGAACAGGCCTGCGCCTTTGCCCGCTCGCTGGGAATGGCGCTGCAGGTGGTGGCGACCGAAGAACTGGACCGTCCCGAGTACACGCGCAACGACGCCAGCCGCTGCTTTCATTGCAAGGACGAGCTGTTTGCCGTGATGGAAGTGTTGGGCGGCAAACTGGGTTTCAAGCACATCGCCTACGGGATGAACGCCGACGACACCAGGGATTTTCGCCCCGGCCAGCGTGCGGCTGAACAGCATGACGTGCTGGCGCCTCTTGCCGATGCTGGATTGACCAAGCTGGAAGTGCGAGCGCTGGCCAAGGCGGCAGGCTACAGCGTGTGGGACCGTCCGGCGGCGCCTTGCCTCTCGTCGCGCGTGGAGTATGGCCGCACCGTGACGCGCGAGGTCCTGGCCCAGGTGGAGCGGGGCGAGGAGAGCCTTCGCCAGCTTGGTTTCCGCGAGTTCCGCGTGCGCCATCACGGCGAGCTGGCCCGCGTAGAGATTGCGCGCAATGAGCTGCCCCGCGCGCTGACAATAGAAATGCTGGACGCAATTACAGCCACGCTGAAACAAGCCGGATTCCAATACGTCACGCTCGATTGCGCGGGGTTTCGCTCGGGATCAATGAACGAAGTACTGGGGAATGCGGTTCTGCCAGTCGATGTTCTTGCACGGCGCGGCGCGTAGGGGCATCCTCACTGCGCATCCCGGACTTCAAAACGACGCCAAGTTTCCCCACGCGCCTTTGCGGAGCGCAAACTTGCGCATAAATGCTCAACCGAGCTGGCTCACTTTCACCTTGCAGCGACGCAAAGTCCACGGTTCCCAGTCCGCGCGCCTCGGCCATCTGCAAATACGGCAACTGCTCGGGGTCGAGATTCCAGTAGGCTTTGGCGACATACGCGTCGATCGCCACCGGATCGGTGCCGGCCACAAGCGTCTTCTTCACGGCCACGTCTTCCAGGTTGCCGCCCGTGGGCCCGTTGCGCAGCAGAACGCGGTAGCAGTCCATCAGAGTGAGCGTAGGCAGCATGAAGTTGGCCAGATCCACCAGGCTCTGGTGAATCTGCTGGTGCAGCCGGTTGCGCTCGCCGCCCAGAATGCCGTACCAGTTCTTCATGCCCAGGGTGGCGCCCGTCAGCTCGTGATGCTTGGCGATGGGCAGGTTGAAGACCTTGTCCGCTTCGAGAAACGGCGTGAAGACGGGCCAGTTCTTCAGCACCACGCCGCCCATATCCACCTCGCGGAAATGCTCGGGATCGGGCAGAATGACCTCGGCGCCCTCGGCGCGCGCCGCCGCCTGAATGCCTGAGCGCTGAAAGCAGCGGCGCGGCTCGTTGCAGCTCACGTCGGTGACGATCACGCGCTTGGCTCCGGCTTGCCAGCACTGCCGCACCACCTCCGCCACCAATTCGGGATTGGTGTTGGCCGCCTGCTCCGGCGTGCGGTCCCACGCGATGTTCGGCTTCAGCACTACCACGTCCTGGCGGCTGACAAAGCGGCGCATCCCGCCCAGATTTTCGAGCGCCTTCGCCACCAGCGCGCGCGGCTCGGCGTTTTGAGTCACGGTCATTTGCGGCCATTGCGCGTCGGCAGCCACGCGATGATCGCGGCGCGCCTGCTCGGCCTGCCCGGGAACGGGGCGGCGGCTGTGCTCGCTGAGCCAGACACCCGCGCCTGCCGCGCCCGCGGCCACCCCGCCCAGGCGCAGCAACTGCAGCATGGCTTCGCGCCGCGTCAATACCGGTGCCGGTACTGGCTGCGCCGCGTCCTGCTTCGGCCCGGCAGGTTTACCGGTTTCGCCTGTTCCGTCTGTTTTGCCGGCCATAGCCGTTCTCCTCGTCACACTTCAATCAGCTCGTCAGACCTCTAACAAATGGATGCGTTGCGGATCGCAAGTTCCCAGCCGGTGCGCGTCGTCGGCAGCGGTGGCGATGTAGTTCGGCGCGCGGCCGTCAGCCTCGAAGGTCGGCATTCCAGCCTCGGCGCGCTTGCTCGCGAGCATCTGCCACGCTGTGTAATCCAGGGCCACGCGGTCCTCGCCCACCACCAGCGCATTGGGATACCAGAGCCGCTCGGGATGAAATCCCGGCCCGCCATCGTACACCGACGACATCGCATCGCCGATCGTGAAGCGCACCTTGTTGCGGATCACGGGAATGCAGTTCAGGTCGGCCACGCCGGGGTTGCAGTTGTTCGCGTGCAGCGTGAACGGTTTGTCCACCACCCCGAACATGTTTTTCATGGCGAAGGTCACTCCCGCCATTCGATGGTCCTTGAGGATAGGCAGATTGATGACCATGTCGCACTCGCGGGTAAGGATTTTTGTGATGCGAATGCGCGCCACGCCCCACGACGACTCCTCGTCCTCGAAGCCGGCGGAGTCGGAGGGGTAGCTACGGACGCGGCTGGGATCGGTGTTGATCGTAAAACCGCAAGCCTCGAGGAAGTTAGCGTTCTGGTCCCAGACCAGGATGTTGCCTGGCTTGACGCCGGCCTGCTGCAGGCGCTCGGCGATGGCCAGGATCAGCGCGGTGTGGGTCGCGATTCCTTTGCCGCCCAGGCCGTTCACTTTCAGGCCGATCACTTTGCCGGCGAGAATATCTGCGGGCACAATGCTCTTCCACGCCTCCAGCGGCTTGTCGCGTCCGGTGTAGGCGGCCATGGCTTTATCGAGCAGATTCATCACCCGCTGCTCATCGGGCTGCGCGCCCGTGCCGTGCAGCGCAGCATCGCGCGCCACCACCACTTTAGACTTGCCGTTTGCTGCGTGCTTGTCGAGCGATCCGGCCAACGCCAGCTTGTCCGCCGCGGCGGACGAACCCAGCAGCACCGCGCCCGCGGCTGCGTCTTTCAAAAAATCCCTGCGGCTCTTCATCGCTTCCCTTGCCTTTATCCTGCGGCCGTTCTACGGCTGCATTTTCTAGAGTTTCGCTTCCACGCCGTGCGCCAGAGCGATCAGCGCCTGCTGCGCGCCGGGCGTGTCCTCATAGGCAACGATGCGCACCAGGTACGGGCCCTTGCGGAAGGTCACGCTCTGCGCATAGGCAATGCCTGCGTCGCCGACCGAGACGGTCTTTGCGTCTTTGCTCTGGCTCTTCCCGAGAATTTTTTGCGCGCCCGCGGAATCGCCCATCGTGTAAACGTCGACCACTGCCTCCAACTGGCCTTGATACTTGTAGTCGGAGGTTGACGTGGAAACCACGCCGGCCTGAATGTACTGCTCGGCGTCGCCGTCGATGTACTGCCAAAGATCCTTGGCTGCAAAGACGCGTGTGTCGCTGGTCTTCTCCCATCCCGCGACCGCCCCCGAAGCCGGGAACGGATCGACGGCTTTCTTCTTGCATCCGGTGCCCGCGGCCAACGCCGCGATCGCGAGCGCCACAATTGCGATATTCCTCTTAGCTGGCCCAAACATTCTCAATATGTCTCCTTACTTGCGGGTTAGCAGTATCTGGCTGTGGGGGAGCGGCTTTCGCCGATGCTTGTTACATAAACGGCGGGGCGTTCCTGGAGCGGGCAGGCATACTCGCAGGCGCCGCAGCCCACGCAGCGGCTGGGATCCACGCGCGGCTGTTTCAGTGTCTTGGTGTTTCCGGCCGAGTCCACCACCTGGGCCTCCTCGACGTAGATGGCTTTGGGCGAAACCGGGCACCACTCCTCGCAAACGATGCACTCGGTGGCCATGGCCCAGGGCAGGCAGCGCCCGCGGTCATAAAATGCCGTTCCCAGGCGGATCGGCTGGCTCTTTGTCCCCACGCCCACCACCCAGCCCTTTTCCCTGGGCGTGATCTGCCAGATGGCGCCCGTAGGGCACACCTCAGAGCAAAGCACGCAGCTCGGCTCGCAGTAGCCGATGCGCGGCACCAGCGTGGGTGACCACAATCCTTCCAGGCCGGCCTCGTCCAGCGTGGGATGCAGCGCATTGTTGGGGCACACCTTCATGCACTCGCCGCAGCGGATGCAGCGGGAGAGAAAGTCCGGCTCATCGAGCGCGCCGGGCGGGCGCAGCAGACGCTCGTTGCGGCTTTTGCCCATGCCGGTGTTGGCGCGCATCAGCGGCACGACGGCCGCCCCGGCCGCAAGTCCCGTGATGGTCCGGCGCCGGCCAAGATCGGGCGAGGCCACTTCCTTGCATACTGATTTTGGGCGGAAAAAGCGGAACGTGAGCCCGTGCTCCGGGCAACTGCCCACGCAGTTCATGCACATCAGGCACTCGGCTTTGCGCCACGGCGCGCCGCCGATGGGATCGTCTCCGCCCTGGCAGTGGAGCAGGCAGCGGTTGCAGTTGTTGCAGCTTTCGGGATCCTTGTGCAGACCCAACACGCTCCAGCGCGAAACCGCGCCCAGCAGCGCGCCCAGCGGGCAAATCGAGCGGCACCACAGCCGCGTGACGCGCAGGCTGGCGAAGAGAATCACGATGAACAAAATGCCCAGCACCAGCCCCTGCGCGAAGTGCGCCTGGCGAAAGTCGAGCACGAAGACCGCGAGCACCGCATGGATCACTTCGCCCGTTGCCTTGATCGCGGCCACATGGCTGTGCTCAAGCGGCGCCAGCGCGGCGCGCACCGCAAAGTTGAACGCGGGCAGAATCGAAAGACCTATCGAGCGAACCAGCAGGCTGAAGGGATCGAGCCAGCCAATCGCCATCGACCCGAAGGCCGCAGCCACCAACCCGGCGATCAGCACCACATATTTGATCGTCTGCCAGCGCTTGTAACGGTTTGCCTCGATGCGCTGCTTGCCGCGCTTCGACTCCGAGGGCATGTTGCCCACAAAGTGCTGCAGCGTGCCCATGGGGCAGATCCAGCCGCAGAAAAAGCGGCCCAGAAAGAGCGTGGGCAGCAGAATGACCAGGCTCCACAGCAGCCCGCGATAGAGCGCGTGGCTGGCGATGGCATTTGCCACCGCAACCAGCGGGTCCCACTCAAAGAACAGCCGCACCGGCGCCACGCAGATGGATGTCGCTGGTAGCTGCCGGGTATTCCGTGCAGAGATGTGAAGACCAGCAGAATCAGGAACAGGAACAGAAAGAAGATCTGCGAAAGCCTGCGCAACCGCGGCAACCGGGAACCGGCCACAACTCCTCCACACGCCGCTCGCGCGGGCGCCCGCCGTACATAGGAGAATGATCGGTTCCTAAGCCTGCGACGGACAGTGATCTGCGTCACCGATTTGGGTCTATTGCTACATTTCACAAGTGATTGATGAGCGACGCGATGCAGGCCGCGCCGAAGCCATTATCGATATTGACCACGGAAACATTGGGCGCGCAGGTGTTCAACATGCCCAGCAGCGCGGCCACTCCGCCCAGTGAAGCGCCATAGCCCACGCTTGTGGGAACGGCGATCACCGGCGCGTTGACAAGGCCCCCAACCACGGTCGGCAGCGCGCCCTCCATGCCGGCGCAGACAATGAGCACGCGCGCGGATTGCAGCGTGTGCTGCTGCGCCAACAGGCGATGAATGCCTGCCACGCCCACATCGGCAACCAGTTCCACCGTGTTGCCCATGAGCCGCGCGGTCACCGCGGCTTCTTCGGCCACGGGCAGATCGCTGGTGCCCGCGCAGACCACGCCGATGGTTCCCTTGCCCGCAGGCGGCTCGGCTTGCATGAGCGTAATCGCCCGTGCGGTTTCGTGATACTCGGCGCGCGGTTCCGAACTACGCACTGCCGCGTACACCTCGCGCGAGGCACGCGTGGCCAGCACGTTGCCGCCGGCCTTTGCCATGCGGTCGAAGATCGCGGCCACCTGCGCCGGAGTCTTGCTCTCGGCAAAGATCACCTCCGGCATGCCGGTGCGCAGCGCGCGGTGATGGTCGAGCTTGGCAAAGCCCATATCCTCGAAGGGCAGATTGCGCAGCCGCTCCAGCGCTTCGGCAACATCCGTGCTGCCTTCGCGCACCTGGGTCAACAGCGCTTCAATTTGCAAGCGATCCATCGATATTCCCTCAGGGCCCCTTCTCATTCCGCGCGAGTTCCACGTAGGCCCGCATCGCATCCTGCATCACCTGCTTGAGCGGAACGGCGTGCTGCCGGGCGAGGGTGCGGCAGTCTTCGTACTCGGGCGATGCATTGGCTGAGCGCCGGAGGGCCAGCGCGCGATCTTGATCCGCACTTTGCCCCACGCAGTCTCCACTTCAGCGAACTCGCGCGTCAACGCCATCTTCTCTTCGAGCCGCCAGCGCAAGCCGATGGTCGTGGTTTCGCGCAATATCAGCTCACGCAGCGCGGGCGCGAGATCGGGGCTGGAGAGCACGGTCAATTGCACACCGGTGCGCCCCTTCTTCATCTGCACCGCGGCGCGGTAGACATCCCACGCGCCGGCCTCCAGCAGCTGCTCGCTCACGTAGGCCAGCAATTGCGGCGTGGAGTCATCGATCACGGTTTCAATGACGGCGATCTGTTCGGTGGCGGCGGTTTTTCCGGCCACATTATCGTCCGCCTCGCCAACCAGCAACCGCAGAAGGTTCGGCTCGCCCGGTGTGTCGCGCCCGCCGGCGCCGTAGCCGCGCGCTGCAACACGCAATGCGGGCAGCGGGCTATAAGTCGCATCGAGCATGCGCAGTACCGCCGCGCCGGTCGGAGTCACCCGTTCCATCGCAGGGCCGGCCGCATACACGGGCGCCGAGCCCAGCAGCGCCAACGTGGCCGGCGCGGGCACGGGCAGCGTACCGTGCTGGCACTTCACCGTCCCGCTGCCCACGTTGAGCGGCGATGACATCCAGCGATCGACACCGAGCGCTTCGCACCCTGCCGCCGCGCAGACGATATCGACGATCGTGTCGACCGCGCCCACTTCGTGGAACTGCACCTTTTCGATGGAAATGGAATGAATCGCGGCTTCTGCCTCACCCATCAGTTGGAAGGCGCGGGTTGATCGCTGTTTCACGGTTTCGCTGAGGGCCGCAGCCTGAATGATCGAGAGAATTGTGGACAGAGAGCGGTGAGGCGCGTGAGTGTGATGCTGCTGCGCAGGTTCGGCTTCGTGCGCGTCGTGCTCGTGCCCATGCGCATGACCGTGCGCGGCTTCTGCCTTCTCGTTTCCTTGTTCCCTGCTTTCCGCCGTCAGCACGTCCACTTTGATCGCTGCTAGCCCGCCGCGGCTCACCTTGCGCATCTCCACGCGCGCACCGACGTTCAGCGCGGCAGCAGTGTCAGCGAGCACGCTGAAGGGAACACCTGCATCGACCAGCGCGCCCAGCAGCATGTCGCCGCTGATCCCGGAAAAGCACTCCAAATAGCCAATACGCATTGCTCTGTGATTCTAAGACATTTCACGGTTCTGCGGCACTCCGCTCTGATCGAACGACAATGATGAGGGATGCGGGGTGGAGCGGTACGCGACGGCGGAGTTGCTTACGATGCTGGGCGTGGAAGCGAAGGGGCGATTTCGGCCAGGGCTTGCGGGGCGGCGGGCTTCGTGGCTCCCACTCTATTGATCCGGCCCCAAAATAGTGTTAAGCAGCATATGCGACTCTCGGGTCTTTGAAGAAGGCTTTGACGCGTTCTGGTGTGGTGGTCAGCTTCTCCATATGCAGGGCAGCGGCAGATTGCAATTTTGCTTTCGTTCTCATCGGAACCTTGGTTGCGATCGCGTGTTTGAGGCCGGCGTTGAGTCGTTCGTCCGGATTCAGTTCCGGCGAGTAACTGGGAAGGTAGAAGACCTCGATCTGCTCGCTGTGCTCGGCCAGCCATTGCTTCACCGGCTTACAGTGATGCACGCCCAGGTTATCGAGCACCAGGAATACCTTGCGTCCCGCCTGTTTGATAAGTGCCTGGAGGAAATCGATCAATCGTTGGTGATTGAAGTTACCGTCGACGATCTCCCAGCAGGTCTTGCCTTGATTGGTCACGGTGGAGATCATCGACAGTCTCTGTCTGGTTCCCCCCACGACGCGAGCGATGGGCGTCTGGCCCTTGGGTGCAAATCCCCGCCCCCGCACATCGGTGTTGACCAACGCTGTCTCGTCGCCCCAATGTATCTCCGCTCCTTCGTCTTTGGCGCGTTCGGCGATGGCGGGATACGTCTCATGCAGCCACGCCTCGATGGCCACGGGGTTCTGCTCATAGGCGCGCCGGATGGGCTTTTGTGGAGTGAATCCCCATCGCTTCAGGTACTTGCCCACGGCGCGCACGCTCATCTTTACAGCGCACTCGTGCGCAATCAACAACATCACCGCGGCGCGCGTCCAGAGAGCAAAGTCCATCTTCAACTGCTCCGGACGCTTCTCCTGAATCAGCCGCTGCACACGATCCTCCTGCTCCTTGGTGAGTGACCGGCCGAAGAAAACCGGGCGTCCTCTCTTGCCCGGCGCCAGACCCTGCATACCTGCTTGCGCATAGCGCTTCAGGGTGTTCGTGACTGCGGTGTAACTCAGGCCCACATCCTCCGCAATTTGAGATCGATTCCGGCCCCGCTTATGGGCTCGAATCACCTGCCGTCGGCGCTCATGCTGAGCCGCTGGACTTAACTTTCGTGCATCCTCATGTCCCATATACCCTGAGACGAATCAAAAACATAAAAAGTCTCAGTATTTATGGGCCGAGTCTATAAGCGCAGAAGAGGCGCTTAGGATGGGGCACCCGGGCCCCGGAGAGACATGAGCGTGCAGATTGGGCTGAAACGGCTTGACATCTGTATATATGGAATACATAATCTGTATATACGAAAGGAGCGGCCATGGCTGTCACCCTGACCTCGATTCGGCTGGATACCAAGCTGGCGGATGAAGCCGTGCGCGTGCTGGGAGTGAAATCCCGCACCGAGGCCGTGCACGTGGCTCTCAAAGAGGCTATCGGGCTCAAGCGATTCAAGGAGCTCATGATAAAGAACGGCGGTAAGATGAAGTTCGCCGGTAGCGATGAGTGAATTCGCGATCTTCGATACATCGGTCTTAGTCGACCAGCTCCGCACGAACCGTCACGCGTCGCGCATCGGGGGTCTGGATGTGCCGGTGAAGAATTCTTCGGTCGTAATCGCCGAGCTTCGCCGCGGAGCTACCGAGCCAAAGGAAGCCAGACTCGCCGGGGAGATGGAAAGGAACCACGATCTCCTCACGCCGACCGCGAACAATTGGCTTGAATCCGGCGTGATCCTTGCCAAGATAAGGGACGATCGGGGCTTCGGGCCGCATAAGCTGCGCGATTTGCACTTCGACGTGCTGATCGCGCTGACGGCGCGCTCCCATGGCGCGCGATTGATTACGAGCAACCGCGCGGATTTCGAGCTGATTCGCAAGTATCGGGATTTCAAGCTGGAAGTGTGGTAGGGGCTTAGGCGGCGACGCCGAGTCGGGGTTCGCGCCGTCCCTACGGGACTCGCCGGCATCTTCAGTCCGTGCTTCTCGATGTTGGTTGGCGGTTTTCGCTTCAGGATGCTGAGTTGGTTAGAATCAATGCTGGTGAAGCATAGATATGCCAGCAAACAAAGTCTTTGCGAATTGTGATGATGCCGTCGCCGATGTTTTCGATGGGGCGACGGTCATGATCGGGGGTTTTGGGTCCTTCGGCGGGCTGCCTGTCCATCTGATCGAGGCCTTGGCTAAACAAGGCGCCAAAGAACTGACGATAATCTCCAACATGGGCGGCCGCGGGTTCGAGATGACGAAGTTGTACAAATCCGGAGGATACCAGGATGTTGGAGCTTTGTATGCCAAGTGCCAAGTGAGGAAGTTCATCGGGGCCGTGCCGACCTTGGGAGGATTGCCTTGGGCCACTCCGCTGGAGACTCAGCATCGCGAGGGGAAAGTCGACATCGAAATGGTGCCCATAGGAACCCTGGTAGAGAGGATACGGGCGGGCGCCGGCGGCCTCGGTGGTTTTTACACTCCTACGGGAGTTGGCACCCCGGTGGCGAAAGGTAAAGAGACGAAGGTAATCAACGGCAAGGAGTACCTGCTGGAATTGCCCCTGACCTCCGACTTCGCCCTGATCAAGGCGCACAAGGCAGACACTCTGGGCAGCCTGGTCTATCGGGGAACGGCACGATGTTTCAACTCCGTGATGGCCATGGCCGCGAAGACCACGATCGTTGAAGTCGACCAAATCGTTCCGGCAGGCGAACTGGATCCGGAAGCAGTCGTGACTCCTCACATATATGTGGGCCGCGTGGTGGAGGTGGCGAGATGAAGAAACGTATGGGTGAAGCGACCATGGCGCGCCGGATCGCTGCCGAGTTTCGCGACGGAATGGTAATCAACTTGGGGTATGGCATGCCCACTTTGTGCGCAGCGGTCGACCTGGGGGATAGGGTCGTCTTCTATCACGCTGAAAATGGAGTTTTGGGTTACGGCGGTCCAGTTCCGGATGAAGAGAAGGATTATGAGTTAATCGATGCCTCCGACACCCCTGTCAGCGTGCGGGCTGGCATGCTCTTCTTTGATACCGGAACTTCCTTTGATATGATTCGAGGCGGGCGCATCGACCTGGTGGTCATGGGAGCGTATCAGGTCTCTAAAACCGGTGACCTCGCCAACTGGGGCCGGACCGGGCGACCGGCGGCCGGTATGGGCGGAGCCATGGATCTGGCGATAGGGAGCAAGCAGGTCTTCATCATGATGCTTCACACCACCAAAGAGGGCGCCCCCCGGATCGTCAACCAGTGTACCTTTCCACTAACCGCCAAAGGCTGCGTTAAAAAGATCTTCACGGACTTAGCCGTCGTCGAGGTGGCAGGCCAGGAACTGGTGTTGAAGGAGATCGCACCCGGCTGGAGTCCGGAAGAAGTGCAGGCGCTTACGGAACCGACGCTGATTATCGCTGAGGACTTGAAGGAAATCTGCGTATGAGCCCTATCGCGCAGCGTCTTGCTGAGAGCAAAGCCCACAGGAGCGGGCGATAGGTCGTATTCCCAGGCGTGAGCCTGGGAAAGGAGGGCAGTCTGCCCCCGAGGCCCGCAGGGGGCAACAGAATCGGCCGGGAGCACTTGTCCCACGGCTTATGCCGTGGGCTACCGTCTTTCGCCCACGTTTCGGGCTACAGAGGCAAGGGATATGGCTATAGCCGTCATAGGCATGCTGGACGAGAGGGAGCAGGCCCTAAAGCTCATCAAAGAGCAGATCGAGCAAAGAGGACACAAGCCGCTGTTGATCGACATCAGCGTTGGCAACGGCGCTATAATCCCTTCTCTCAAAGCGGACGTCACGTGTCAGGAATTGGCGACGATTGCGGCGCCAGAAGGAAGGCTGAAGGATAACACGGAGTCGGCGACTTCGATTATGGCCGAGGGCTTGAGAGTACAGCTTTCCCTCCTGGTTGAATCCGGTGAGCTTGAAGGTCTTATCGCCATCACCGGAATGACCGGAGCTCTAATAACCCTGACCGCGATGAGCGCGGTGCCGTTTGGCGTACCCAAACTACTCATCTCGGGCGCCACTGCCCAGCCCGCCCACGCCGCGAAATTCTCCGGCTATTTCGCGCTCAAAGACATCACCGTGATGAACACCGTGGTCGACACGGTGGGCATGAACTCGCTGGTCAGATCGCTTTGCATTAACGGAGTCAATGCCGTTTGCGGAATGGTAGAAGGCCGCGGCGCTATTTCCGGGGAGGAAAAGCCTTCCATTGCCATTACTGAATACGGTTTTTGCGACCGTGGCGCTCAGTATCTGCGAGATGTGCTGGAGGGCGAGTACGACATGGTTTCGTTTCACGCCACCGGTATAGGGGACAAACCCGTACTGGAACTGGTACCGCGGGGCCACTTTGCCGGGTTCATAGACCTGGTGCCCGGAGCATTCAGCGACCATCTGTTGGGCGGAAACCGTGCGGTTGTCGGACCCGGCCGTCTGGACGTAGCCGCGCGGCTGGCCCTACCCTATGTCTTCTGTCCCGGCGGCTTTGACTTGATCGCCTGTGGGCCAGCCGAAAGAAAAGACAGCAACGATCCTCTCTGGACTTCAAGAAACCTGGCTACCCGTAATTTGTATCTGCAGGATTCTACCAGGGTTCAGGCCAGAGCGAACGCCGAAGAGATGGAATACGTGGCGACTGAGGCGGCGAAGAGACTGAACCAGTACGAGAACAAGGGGCGGGTCAAGGCAGCTATACCCTTGCGGGGGTTCTCGTCGCTCAGTGTGGCTGGCGGGCCGCTGCACGATCCGGACGCAGATCGGGCGTTTGTCATTGCGCTGAAGAAGCATCTTGACCCGGCAATTGAGATAATTGAAGTCGATTCCGACATTAACAGTCCCACCTTCGCCAAGGCGGCGGCAGATGCACTGCTGCAGGTCATACGCCGAACCGGCGCCGGAGGAGGAAGGTCGCAACATGCGTAGAGTCGAGTTTGTCGATCAGACCATCCGCGATGCCCAGCAGAGCCTTTGGGGCCTGACGATGAGGACGGATCATATCATCCCCATCGCAGAAACGATGGACAAGGTTGGATACCGCGCCGTGGCAATGGTGGGCTCACAGGCTTTTACCGTGCAGGTGCGCAATCTTGACGAGAACCCTTGGGAGAGAATCCGCATTCTGTCCCGGCTGATGCCGCGGACTTGCTTGCGCGGATCTTACGTCACCGCGAGCCTTTCCTCCTTCGACCTCAGCACCCCCAGGGAAATGATTTCCCTCTGGATTCGCCGCAACGTTGCCAATGGGATCAAAAGCTTCTGGATTTGTGACTACCAGGACAATATCGACAGGTTCCGCTACTTTGCGCAGATTGCGAAGGCGGAAGGAGCCGAGGTGGTCACCTCCCTGATGTACACCTCAAGCCCGGTACATACCGACGAACATTGGGCGCAGGCAACCCAACTCATCGCGTCAGCAAAAGACTGCACCGATCGCATCATGATCGAGGATGCGTCGGGAGTCATCACCCCGGAGAAGACCAGAAGGCTGATCACCGTGGTCGAGCGCAACTGCGACGGAATCCCTCTTGAGTTCCACGGCCACTGCAATTCCGGTCTGGCGTCTCTATGCTATCTTGAGGCGATTGAGGCCGGGGTCACCACCGTCCATACGGCCGTAGCGCCGTTGGCCAATGGCACGTCGCTGCCTTCCACGGAAAATATCCTGAAGAATGTCCGCCGGCTCGGGTACGTCGCGGACCTCGATGACGATGCCCTTAGGGCGGTTTCCGCGCATTTCCGGGAGATCGCCGAGCGAGAGAAACGCTCCATCGGAGTGCCCAGAGAATACGATCTGTTCCATTTTGAACATCAAGTGCCGGGTGGGATGATGAGCAACCTGACCCGGCAACTGAAAGAAGTAAAAATGGAACACCGGCTGGACGAGATCTTAGACGAAGTGGTCCATGTGCGCCGGGAGCTTGGCTATCCGGTAATGGCCACCCCTTTCTCGCAGATTGTGGGGACCCAGGCGGTGGAGAATGTCGTTTCCGGTGAGCGTTACAAACACATCAACGATGAGGTGATCAAGTACGCCTTGCAGTATTACGGCAAGCCGGCCGGAGCCTTGGACAAAGATCTGCTCGACAAGATAATGGACTTGCCCAGGACCAAGGAGTTCCTCAATTGGACACCCGCCGGATATCTCAAGCCAGTCGAGGAATTCAGACAGGAAGTTGGTCCCGGACTTTCTGACGACGACCTGTTGCTCAGAATCCTGATTCCAGGAAAACCGCTCCCCTCGAGCGCGCCCAGGAAGCAGGCCGCCACCGTGCCCGCAACAACACCTATGAAGCCCTCGGAAGCGACTTCGGCCTTGGCTGGCTTTCCCCAGCACTTCGCCGTCGAGGTGGATGGCGAAGTATTCAACATCAGGATCTTGCCAGGAACCGACAGCACCAAACCTGCGGCTGCGGGCGATCAGCTTAGAGCGCAAGGTGATCGTAAGTCCGTTCCGGCACGAGCCGTTCTTGCCGGAACCCCGGGGCTGGTGCTGTCGATCGATGTCAAGGTGGGCGACCGGGTGGCAGAGGGCGATCAAGTAGCCACGGTCGAGGCGATGAAGATGAGGAGAAGGATTCACTCTTCGTTCACGGGGATAGTGAAGGAGATTTGCGCAAAAGAAGGTGACATCGTCGAGGGAGAAAGCGCGCTGATGGTGGTGGAATAGCATGTTCGGCAGAATCCTCATCGCTAATGGGGGAAATCGCAAATGTCCCGCGTGATTGAGATTACGGAATTAGCTCTTCGAGACGCTCACCAAAGCCTGCTGGCCACGCGCATGGCCCTGGACGACATGGTCCCTGCCTGCGAAGACCTCGACAAAGCGGGTTACTGGTCGGTGGAATGCTGGGGCGGCGCGACCTTCGATTCCTGCATTCGCTTTCTCAATGAGGATCCCTGGGAACGGCTGCGCACCTTCCGCAAGTTGATGCCCAATACCCGCCTGCAGATGCTGCTGCGCGGTCAGAACCTGCTCGGCTACCGCCATTACGAAGACGGCGTCGTGGAACGGTTTGTGGAGAAGGCGGCCGAAAACGGCATGGACGTATTTCGCGTGTTCGACGCGCTGAATGATGTGCGCAACCTGAAGACCAGCATCGCCGCCGTGAAGCGGACGGGCAAGCATGCGCAGGGCACGATCTGCTATACGGTGAGCCCGTTCCACACCGTTCAGGCTTTCGCCGAGATGGCCGAGCGGCTCAAGGAGATGGGCTCGATTCGATCTGTATCAAGGACATGGCCGCGCTGCTAAAGCCGCAGCCGGCCTATGATCTGGTCAAAGGCATCAAGCAGCGCTGCGGACAGGATACGCTGGTTCATGTTCATGCCCATGCCACCACCGGCGTAACCCTGGTGAGCCTGATGAAGGCCATCGAAGCGGGCTGCGACATTTGGATACCGCGGTCAGCTTCGCTTTCGCTGGGGCCGGGGCACGATCCCACGGAGAGCCTGGTCGAGATGCTGGAAGGCACCGGCTACGAGACCCGCGT
>CAWHUK010000010.1:0-13067 GCA_963832535.1 uncultured Acidobacteriota bacterium | reverse complement strand
TCTTCTTGCCTACCTGACGTCGTCTTGCTCCCACTGTGTAACCCAGCACGTTGCCGATTGGCGTGGTCGGTCACATAGACATAGGTGCTTGTGGGATCGCTGGCGATGGCCGAAGGCTGCACGCCTGCTGCAAAGGGCGAGCCGCTCAAAGGCGTGAGTACGCCGCCCGAGCCGACGGAGAAGCCGAAGACATAGCCCACGCTGGGCGACACCGACGAGTCGTAAGTGGTGACGTAGACATAGCGAGCCCGAACCGAGAACGTTGACCGCCGTGGGCACAATCACGTGCGAAGCACCGGCGCCGGAGAGCGTCAGCGGCCAGTACTGCCCGCCCGTGGCCGTATTCGTGGCCGCGGTCCCAGGCACACTGAAGTCGTGCAAGGGGCACTGCTGCTGCCCGCTGTCAACGGAAAAACGGCAATCGATCCGGAGCAGGGATCCGCGGTGGAACATATAGGAAGCGGCTGGTAGGTATCCACGACAAACACGTTCGACTTATTTGCCGCGATAGCCAAGGGGTAGATTCCCGGCGTATTCACGGTGTAATTCGGATAGAGCTTGCCGTCAGTGCCAATCGCGAACTGCACGATGGTGTTGTCGTCCTGATTCACCACGAACAGGTTCTGGTAGTCGGCGGAGACGGCTTCGGCCACCGGATCGCGTCCCCCGGAGGGAAAGGGCGAGGTGGGAATCTGGCGCATCCGGCCGGACTCGGAGTTGATCTCGAAGACGTCAATCTCGCCGTAGTTATTGGCCCCGGCGGCTTTGGCGCTGGCCACGTAAACAAAATCCACGGTAAGAGTCTGTGCACAGGCAGTAATCAGCGAAGCCACCAGAAGGCTGGCTGCGGCGACCAGGACAAGCTGGCTCGATCTCAAGAACTTCATGCGCATCTTTCGTCAACGGGGCCCGTATTCGAGCCTCCATCCATCCGATTTGAGTTCGAATCCCGGCGGGTCCTAAAGGTGGCCGCGCCCGTATCCGGCTATTTTCTTTCGAGACCCGGAAGAGCCCGGAATCTGACAGGACAGCCCGCCCGCTGGTATCCGGCGGGCGCTGCACGGCTCTAACCAGTACGCCCATCAACCAGGCACCACGTCGCCGGACCCTCGAGACTGTAGGTGCTGGTCACGCGCAAGTCGTCAAGCTCGCCCGAGTTCGGGTCAAGCACCCGGCCCGTTATGTTCGAGCTGTATTCATTGGCTTCGTAAATGAACTGGTCTGAAGGGTCCTCCACGATGCACTGGGGACCGGATCCGGCCCCGAAGGGTTCGCCGGGCAAGAAACTCAGCTGGTATGCAGGGCGAGTTGAACAGATCGTATGCGGCGATGCCGCTTTCCGGGTTATTCCCTGTGGTGTTGTTCCCCTGGTTCGCCACATAGACGATACTTGCCCTTCGACTCCACCAGGACGTAGATTGGATTGGAGAGCGTGGGGTCGTCGGGGATGACGCCGCTCGGCTCTGCACTCAACGCGCCGCCGAGCCCACGGTCAAGGGGAGAATCTGGCTGGGCGATGTGGTGGAAGTCCCGTTGAAGGTGACGGTGACAGGTTCGTTATCGAGCACATAAATCACGCTCGAAGCATTCACAATGGCCGTGCCCTGCGCGATGCCCAACGTCTGAACGGCGTTTTGGCTCAGCGTTAACTGCCCGCTGCTGCCGACGTAGTTGTAGGGCCAGACCTAGGTCCCGCCGGTGTAGGGATAGGAGGTTGTGGGGACGGTGCGCCGGTGAGGGTGAGCAGGTAGGAGCCGGAGAAAACAAAGTCGACGGGGTTGGCCGGAACCGGGAAATAAGAGATCGGCGAGCCGTTGGCCGCCGTCACCTGGGTATTTTCAACCAGCGACAAGCCGGCCCGTGGTCTGGTTGATCTGGAAGACCGTAATATCGCCGCAGGTCGTCTACCGGAGATCCCCCCGAACTCCCAGCGTTCCCAGGGCGAGAGCGCAGTTGTCCTTGGTGCGACTGGTTGGCATTGTCCTGCGCGTCGTGGTCCAGGACGAGAAGATAGCTGCCCGAGGAGTCGGCGATGAGCCGGAACGGATTGAGCGCCCTGGGTATAGAAAGTCTCCTGTGGAGTGAGAATGCCGTTCCCGCCCACGGCGAACTGGGTGATATTGGCGTTCAGGCAGGCGTTGGCGCCCGTGCCGTAGCAATCGCCGCTGCCCGAGGCGGTGACGCCGCGGTTGAGGACATAAAGAAACCGGCTGCCGAGGGTCAGGACGGCGCGCACCGGGTTGGCGCCACCGGAAGGAACCGGCAGGCCATTGATGGGGGTCAGCTGGCCCGTGTTGTGATCGATCTTATAGCCGGAGATGATGCCGTTGTTGCCGGACGAGGCTGTGACGGTTCCCGTCACATACAAGAAGCCAACCGTATAACTCTGGACGCAAGACGTCACGCCGAAAACGACGCCCGCCGAGAGAGCGCCCATGCAAAGCGCCTTGCCGAATTTCGTGAACCTCATGCTATTCCTTCATCCTGGTCAGGCGTGCGCCGCCAAGTTTATCGTTCCCGAGCAATGCTGGGTTGGGATGGAATCCCTGATGAATTGTAAAAGGCGAGGGCCGGTTGTGCCTAGTTTCGACCTCGAACAGGGCAAAACCCATGCATTTTCAGCGATTGCGCCGCCTCGCGAAAGGCCCCGCCCCGTTTTGCTGCCCTGCGCCTCGATTTCCAGCGGACGACGCGCAATTTGACGATCCCCCGCGGGAAACGTCAACGCAACGCAGGCTGTGCGCGGATGGATGCTGCAGGTGCTGGAGCCGGCGATTCACGAAGGAACACCGCCTCGTCTACAGCGTGACTGACGAACGTATCGACTTTCTGCAGGCACGGTATCGCTACGAATAGCAACGGAACGGCGTTGCCCTTTGTTCTTTACATCGCGCCAGCACCCCTGCCACACTTAGAGCGTGGACACCCAGACAATCGTCATCCTCGACTTCGGGTCGCAGTATACGCAGCTCATCGCGCGGCGCATTCGCGAACAGAATGTCTTCTCGGTGGTGATGCCCTGCACGGCGCCGCTGGCCGAAATTCAGGCCCACCACCCCATCGGTGTGATCCTTTCCGGCGGCCCCTCGTCGGTTTACGATGCCGATGCGCCAGCGGCCGACCCGCGCGTGCTGGCGCTGGGCGTCCCGATGCTCGGCGTCTGCTATGGGCTGCATTTCATCGTCCATCACCTGGGCGGCAAAGTCCGCTCGGCGCCCAAACGCGAGTACGGCCACGCCGAAGTCACTATCGAAGACGCATCGTCGCCGCTGTTCGCCGGGCTGCCGCCGGCGATCCAGGTCTGGATGAGCCACGGCGACGAGGCGCTGGAACTGCCCGCCGGCTTTCGCCGCATCGCCGTCACTGCAAACGCGCTGGCGGCCATCGAAAATGCGCAGCTTCGCATCTGGGCCGTGCAATTCCATCCCGAGGTGCACCACACGCCGCTCGGACCGCAACTTATCCGCAACTTCCTCGCCATCTGCGGCGCGCGCGGCGACTGGACGCCCGCGCATTTCATCGAGACCACCGTCGCCTCGATCCGCGAGAAGGTCGGCAAGGGCCACGTCATCTGCGGCCTTTCGGGCGGCGTCGATTCTTCGGTCGCGGCGATGCTCGTGCACAAGGCCATTGGCAGCCAGTTGACCTGCATCTTCGTGAACAACGGCGTGCTGCGCAAAAACGAATTTCAAACTGTGCAGGCGAACCTGCGCGGCAAGCTGGGACTCAACATCGTGGCCGTGAACGCCAGCGCGCGCTTCCTGGAAAAACTCGCCGGCGTCACCGATCCCGAGATCAAGCGCAAGCGCATCGGCGCGGAGTTCATTGCGGTCTTCGAGGACGAGGCCAACCGCATCGCGCAGGAGACGGGCGGACCCGACGGCAAATTGGAATGGCTGGTGCAGGGAACGCTCTATCCCGACGTGATCGAGTCGACGAGCGTGCAGGGGCCCAGCCAGACCATCAAGAGCCACCACAACGTGGGCGGATTGCCGGAGCGGATGAAGCTCAAATTGATCGAGCCGCTGCGCGACCTCTTCAAGGATGAGGTCCGGCGCATCGGGCGCGACCTCGGCATGCCCGAGGAGATTCTAAGCCGCCAGCCGTTTCCCGGGCCGGGCCTCGCGGTGCGCATTCTGGGCGAGGTGACGCCGGAGCGCGTGGCGCTGCTGCAGGAGGCCGACGAGATCGTGGTCGCGGAGATCAAAGCCGCCGGGCTCTACACAAAGATCTGGCAGAGCTTTGCCGTGCTGCTGCCGGTGATGAGCGTGGGCGTGATGGGCGACCAGCGCACCTACGCGTACACTGCGCCATCCGCGCCGTGCACTCCGAGGACGGCATGACCGCCGACTGGACGCCGCTGCCCTACGAACTGCTCAAGCGCATCTCCAACCGCATCGTGAACGAGGTGCGCGGCATCAACCGCGTGGTCTACGACATCACCTCGAAGCCGCCCGGCACCATCGAGTGGGAGTAATTTGCCGTTAAGGCAGCCGCGCGCTTCGCGCGCCATTCGAGCTTAGGCGAGCCAATACTACGCGAGCTGCCGCGGCCAAAGACCGCAGCCGTGTTGACGGCCAGTCCTAGCGCCCGCCCTGCGCCGCCTTGGCAAAATGAAAGACGACGTTCACCTGGTGCGTGGCCGGGTCGGCCTTCACGTCGAACGTCGTGATCACGGTCTGCATCCATTTCGACAGGGACCTGTCTTTCTTTTGCGCGAATGCCGCGAAGCCGGAGACGTAGCTTTCGTCGAACGCATCGCCGGGCGCCATCTTCCAGAGGCGCGTGAGCCGAACGGCCATGGCATTGGGGGCGCCGTCGAACTCGACCGCGGCCATGCGATAGAGCGGGCCGGGAGCGACATCGACGCTGTAATTCGACGATGTGCGTGGCCTCGTTGAAGGAGGGTGCGGCGTGACAGGCGCAATCGAGATAGCCCCGGGCATGATAGGCGTCGCGGACGGCGAGGAGAAACAGGTCGAGCGGCCTTCCGGAGCCAGCCGGATATTTGGACAGGACCTTCTGAACCTCCGCGCGGGAAACCAGCGCGTCAGGCCGGATAGTCTGATCGCGCCAAGCTTATAAACTCCGCCTTCACGGATCGCGATTTTATACGGTATTTCGACGGCCTGATCCGTAACCATGAGCGGCTCGATTTCGGCCACCTCGACTTCGACGGCCGCATAGCCCTGGTCCTGGTAGAGATCTTCGAACGCGTGCTGAAGGCCGATTGCGGAATTCTCCGTATCGAACTCGTTTCCGGTCTGGCCGGCGACAAGACCATCGGCCCGGGCCTGCATGGCGGCCGAAACGCCGGAAAGCTGGATAGCGCCGATGCGCACCGCCGGTGAGGTGACTGTGAAGTTGATGGCAGTGATTTTCTTGGGGCCCAGACCGCTTGTGAGAGCGGCTTTCACCGTCGCCTTGACACCTTGAGCGGCGAGCATCTCTTCGAATGTCTGGCGGATTCCTTCGAGCACGGATCCATTGGCGGGCAAGAGGCCGTGGTAGAGCGGGAAGCGCTCGTGCAGCTTGTCGTCGAGTTCCTTGCCCGGCTTAAGCGGCAGATTGTCCAGGTGTATGGGGAAGAGCTGCGTGGAGGGCGTCAATGTAAACAGCGGCCCCTTGCTGTCGTTGCTGAACCGGACCTCCGCGAAGAAGCCGGTATCGTTGAGCTGTTTGGCCCGAGCTTTCACCTCGCTTGCGCTCAGTCGCGCGTTCGGCTTGAGGCCGGCAGCCGCGAGCAACTCCTCTTGCGTGTATTCGGGCGCGCCTTGAAAGCGGATCGAGGGAGCCGGCGCCTTCCTTTTCGCGGGTGGAACCTTCTTTTGCGCGTGCGATGGAAGAGAGCAGAGAAGAAGAAGAGCGGCGATCGGTGCAGCCAGTTTGTGCATGCTGGCCCAAGATTAGCAAACAGCACCCTCTCTCCCAGGCTTGCGTCCGGAGCTACCATCGATTTGCCCGTACCCAAGGGTCCGCAGCGAGTCTGGCGGCCGAGCCGAACATAGCTGATGAATGAAGCGATACACACTACACTGGAGTGTGAATTCGAAATTTGTTGAAAGGCAGCCGCAGATCCTTCGACTCTGTTTGCCGCGAAAACGCGGCAAACTCCGCTCAGGATGACAGCGCGTTAATTAACGAACTTCATACTCCGGACACTGAGATTGAGAAAGGCGAAAGAGAGAAGAGACGCATCATGAGTGTTGCTTTGGCGGAAATGCCGCCGTTTCGCATCGAGCCCCGATTCACGGCACGGGTGTGGGGATCTCGCGATCTGCGTCCCTGGTATGATCGCGTGGCCGAGGGCGAACCCATCGGAGAAGTCTGGCTCACCGGCGACGATTGCCTGGTTGCGACCGGGAAGCACGCCGGCAAACGGCTCGCCGAGCTCTTCAGCGAAGAACATTTAGCGTTGCTTGGAGCCGATGCGCCCTCATCGGATTCGCCTCTTCTGATCAAGACCATCTTTGCCTTGGAAAAGCTGAGCGTGCAGGTGCATCCCGACGACAAGCTGGCGCAAATATACGGGCAGCCGCGCGGCAAAACCGAGTGCTGGTACGCACTGGCGGCCGAGCCCGGCGCAAAGGTTGCGGTTGGCCTCAAACCAGGCACGACGCTCGCCCAGGTTGAAGACGGAATCCACGCGGGAACGCTGGAGAACAGCCTGAACTTACTGCCGGTCGAAACCGGAGACATGATCTTTGTGGATGCCGGAACGGTGCACGCCATCTGGCCGGGATCGATTCTGCTGGAGACGCAGCAGAACTGCGACCTGACCTACCGCATGTTCGACTATGGCCGCGGGCGCGAGCTGCACATTGCGAAATCGATCGAGGCCACGCGGCTCGCCACGCGCGCTGGAAAAATCGCTCCGCGCCGGCTCGCCGACCGTACCGTGCTCATCGATGTTGAGTATTTTCGCGTGGAGCGGATTCCCGTCCAAGGCAGCTCCACCAGCGCGAACCTGCGAGGCGCGAACGAAGAGCGCGGGCTCGCCTACCTGTTTGCCGCCGCCGGAGCGGGGCGGCTTACAGGCAAGGAATTCGCGCCAGTCGAGCTGCCGGCGCGGGGCGTTGTCGCCGTGCCCGCGGCTTCGCCGGAGTTTGTTCTCGAAGACCTGGGCGGGCTGGACTTGATCCGCATCACGCCGAACTGGCCCCGAAAAACCCGCTGACGGCGGCCAAAGCACAATCGTTGCCGCGTTTCATTTTGCCTGGACGCCGCCGGTCTTTACATCTTAAACAGCCGCTCGGCGTTGCCGTGTGCGATCAGCTCTCGGTCGGCGGGGCTGATCGGCAGCGCATCCAGGAACGTGCGCGCTTCCATCATCGATCCAAACGGATGGTCGGTCGAGAACATGATCCGATCTTCTACGCCCATTTGGGTCATAAGGTCGAAGAAGTTCTGGGTGAAGTTGAAGGCGCTGAACGTGTAGTGCAAGTTCTGGCGCAGATAAGCCGAGACAGGCTGCTTCAGCTTGGTTATGTCCTGGCGCATGATGCTTTCCATGCGCGGCATCATGAATGGCAGTGCCTCACCCATGTGGCCGACGATAATCTGCAACTTCGGGAACTGGTCAAACACTCCGCCCAGGATCATGCGGCTAACGTGCACCCCGGTCTCGATGTGCCAGCCCCATCCCCCCGTGGAGAAAAAACCGACTAATTCGGGAGAGAAACCTGCATAGTACACATCGATGACCGCCTGGGGCGGCGCAGTCGGATGCAGGTAGATTGGGGCATTAAGGTGTTGTGCGGCCTCCAGGATCGGCCAGAAAAACTTGTCGTCCAGGTAGCGGGCGCGGCTATGGCCGTTGATGATGGCGCCCTTGCAGCCTGCCTGCATCATGCGCTCCAGTTCCTTCGCGGCCTGGTCCGGGGCCGCCGTGCACAGGCTGGCGAACCCACCGTAACGCGCCGGGTACTTTGCCATGGTTTCCAATAGAAAATCGTTGGTGTCGCGCGCCATGGGCACCTGTTCCTTAGCCTCGAGCTGCTCGATGCCCGGAAAGTGCGAGAGAATCTGGACGTCGATATCCGCCTCGTCCATCGCCGCCAGACGGCCCGGCCCCACGTCTTGCAAAGTCGCCCACATCTTCCACGGGTCCTTGAGGATGGGAGGACAAACCAAAGCCCCTATTGACTTCCACGGACCGGCAGCAAAGGCAGGGCTCACATAATGCTCTTCCAGCGTGATGGTCCGCATCCTGGAAAATTTGTGCGTTCCCGTCTTTGCGGGTTCGTCGGCAATTCCATTCGGCATGGCTCCGTTCCCTGTAGCGAGGCCGTCGGCGCGGCCGGTGGCCACACCGCCGGCGGCGGCAAGCATAGTTCCCGCAATAAACTTTCGACGATCCATGTGCCCTCCCTTCAATCTTTCTTTGAAAATTTGTGAGGGGCCAAATATAACACACACTTGCCGCGGACGCGCATAACGGCTGGCCGCGCGGCTCGTTTCTTTCGCACGGTGGCGTCCAGCCCTCGGCTTGTGCCTTCGGCTCATACGTACCGGCTCGACGCGAAAAGTCCTCTTTGGATGTTTTGCTGCGGATCAGGTTGCACCCATCGCCGCCAGCGCTCATTTTGGGCATCCCGCCCGGCCGCAATTTATGGCAAACCCGACTCACCCGCGGAACTTTTTCCCCGCCGGCGGGTTTTCATCCGTGATGGCTACCGGCCACCCTCGTCTAAAAGATTGTGGGCCCGGGAATGAGCTTCGAAACGTCCATTCGTCTCGCGCCTACGCGGGTGGGCAACGATTGGACAGGCAGAGGAGAGATGACGATGAATCGCACCTTGATGAATCGTACCTTGCGGAAGAGGATTTCAACACAGCTCGTCGCGTTGGCAGGCGCCGCGATGCTGTGCGCCACGATTACGCTTGCGCAGGACGCGGGCGCGCCGGCGCCGCCGCCGCAAAGTCAGCCGCCAGCTCAAACGCAGGGTCCGCGATCCGACGGGCAGATCGAGATGGACGTGGTGCACGCGCTCGATGCTTCGCAGGCGCTCAAGAACGATCTGATTACCGCGGCCACCATCCAGAGCGAGGTTACGCTGTCGGGAACGGTGTCGAGCGAGGCGTCAAAGCAGTTGGCCGAGTCCATCGCTTCGCATGTGGATGGCGTGACCAAGGTGCACAACAACCTGACGATCGGCAATCCGCAGGATGCGCAGGCCATGCAGCCGGCCCCGGACAGCGAAGCGCAGGAGATGCCGGAAAACCCACAGGCCGGCAATGGGACGGCAACTTTGCCGCCGCCGGGACCAGCTCCGGAGCAAAACCCGAATCAGGGCCAATATCCGGCCCCGGCGCCTTACCCGCAGCAGCAGCCCTATCCGCAGCAGGCGCCCTACCCGCAGCAGCAGCCTTATCCGCAGCAGGGTAGCGCCTATCCGCCGCCCCGGCCTCCGTACCAATACCCGCAGTATGGGCAATATCCGCCTCAGTACGCGCCCGCGCCGGCAGCTCCGGCCTATGAAATCTGCCAAGGGGCCTGTAACCATCCCTCAGGGAACGCTGATACAGTTGCGCACCAGCGAGGCGGTCGATAGCAAGAGGGCAAAGGACGGCGAGCCGGTGCAATTCACGGTGATTCAGGACGTTACCATGGGCGGCGTTCTGGCCATTCCGCGCGGCGCCACCGTGCACGGCGTCATTACCGAAAGCAAATATGTTGGAGCCGGCAATCTGGCCGGTAGCTCCGTGCTGGCCCTCACACTCACCTCGCTCGATCTGGGCGGCCGCAGCTACCCGCTCGAAAGCGACCAATTCAAAGTGAAGAGCCCGAATAAGGCCGGCCAGACGGTGGGCAGCGCGGTGGGTGGCGGGCTCATCGGCACCATCATCGGTTGCGCGGTAGGCCGCGGCGCAGGATGCGCCATCGGAGCCGGCGCCGGGGTTGCCGCCGGTACAGCTGCTTCGGCAGCTTCGCCCGGACCCAGGGCCTGGATTCCTGCCGAGGCGCTGGTCACCTTCCACCTCAAGGCGCCGGTCACGGTTGACCCGGTGAGTCCGCAAGAGGTGGCAAGATTGGCGCAAGGCCTCTATCCTGGCGGCCCAACGCTCTACCGGCGCGCTTATTACCCCTATGGATCGCCGTACTACGCTTATCCGCCGGTCTACTACCGGCCCTACTATATGGCGGGCGGGTTCTACTACTGGAGGTAAGAAACAAGGATCAGGTTTCGGGGGTCAGACATGGGCCGTCCTGCAAGCAGGATGCCCGCTTTTTCTTGCTACTGGCCCCGTTTCCCTAACTCCAGGCTCCACTTAATCGGATCGGGACCGTAGCGATTGGGTCCGTCCGTACCCTTGAAACAACCCTGCCAGATCAGTATCAGGAGGCCGACGTAGGGGATGAGATTGAGAAGCACCATCCATCCCGAGTAATCGAGGTCGTGCCAACGCTTCACGTGCGTCGCTAGCGAGAGCCAAACCCCAAGAACGAGCAGGCCAAGGCCGAGGAGCGAGAAGGCGACGAATCCAACCACCGCGGGCAAGGCAGCGAGAGTGGTCGGCCATTCCGCCTCTCCGTGCCCTCCCGGTCCCGGAATCAAATAGATAAACATGCTGGTCAAGGTTGCGGCGAAGAGGACACAAATCAGGGCCACCAGCATCCTTCCCCAGAAGACGGCTCGCCCGATCCGTCCACGAAAAGAAAGCATTTTGCCCTCGATCAGGGCCTCAGGACAAAGAGCCTGCTCGGCATCGAGAAGCCCGACCGCAGGCCCTGGGGTGGGCACTGTTTCGTCTCGCATCGGAATCTCCTCTGAATCGAAATTGGGCCAAATGATATCAGAGGCTCATTCTTTCCGGCAAGAAGATTCTTCAGATGCCCGAAGTCTCCGCAAAGATTCTGCTGCAAGGCAGGCTTGGAGACGCTCCCGCCGTGACCCGGCCCGAGCCCTCTCTATAATTACAGAGTCGCATCGAGCGAGAATTGCGCATCCGCGGGCGATGTCCGGCCTGCACAGAACTTATCGTGTTGCCCGCCCCGCGCGTAGAGAGTGAAGGTTCAAGTCCATCCATGATTCGTTTCCTGCAAACAGAAAGTCGCATGGTCAAGGCGCTGATCGCGGTCGTCATCGGCGCTGCTTCCGTCACCATGGTGCTGTACCTTATTCCCGGCCTCAGCAGCAGCGGAGCTTCGGCGCCTGACACTTACGCCATCGTCTACCCTCACTGGTACAGCCGCATCCTCTCCTCGGGCGATACCGTGACCCAGGCGCATGTGGAACAGGTTGCGCAAAATGCAGTTGCGCCAGCGCGGCCCGCAATACGCCGACAATCCCATGCTCCTGCAGTTTTTCGAGCAGCAGGTTGGCCAGCAACTGGTGCAGCAGCAGGTGCTTTTGCAGGAAGCCCACAAGCTCGGCATCCAGCGCCACCAAAGAGGATGTGATCAAATATCTGCAAACCGGCCCCACAGGCGAGGTTCTCTACCCCAACGGCAAATTCATCGGCGACGAGGCTTACGCGCAGCTCGTCAATGACCGGCTGAATATGTCGGTGACGGATTTTGAAGACGGCATCAAGGACGACATCACCGCCCGGCGCCTTCAGGCTCTCATCACGGCCGGCGTGACGGTCAGCGATCAGGAAGTGCGCGAGGCCTACCGCAAGGCGAACATCAAGATCAAGTTCGACTACGCGGTGATCTCGGCCGACGACCTGCGCAAGACCATCAACCCGTCCGACAGCGATCTGGAGGCTTTCTTCAAAAAGAACGCCGCGCGCTACGCCCAGGCGGTGCCGGAAGAGCGCACGATCACCTTCTTCGCGTTCACGGCGAATCAGATTCCCGGCGGCGTTCCGCAGCCCAGCCAGCAGGCCATCCAGCAGTATTACAACGAGCACCAGAGCGATTATGCGGTGCCGGAGCAGGCCAAGTCGCGCCACATTCTCATCAGCGTGCCCCAGGGCGCCGACGCCAAGACCGACGCCGCGGCCAAGGCCAAGGCCGAGACGATTCTCAAGCAGCTGCAGGCCGGCGGAAGCTGGACCGAGCTGGCCAAGAAATACTCCGACGATCCCGGCAGCAAGGACTCCGGCGGCGAGCTGGGCTTTGCGCAGCGCGGCAAAATGGTGCCGGAGTTCGACAAGGCCATCTTCACGCAGAAGATCGGCGACATCGCGATTGTGAAGAGCAGCTTCGGCTACCACATTGTGCAGGTGGAAGAGCGCCAGCAGGCGCACACCAAGCCGCTCAGCGAAGTGCAGTCAACCATTCAGGCCACGCTCGCCGGCCAGGCCACAAAGCTGGCGGAGCAGCAATATGCGCAGGCGCTCACCTCTGAAGCCATCAAGAACGGCCTGGAAAAGACCGCGGCGGCCCATCATCTGGATCTGGTGACCACGCAGCCGATCGCGCACGATGGCGTGATTGCCGCGCTGCCCGACAGCACGCAGCTTCTTGCCAAGGCCTTTGAAGCCAAGCAGGGCGATCCGCCGCAGTCCGCGCCCACGGGCGAGGGCTACGCCATCTTCCAGGTCACGGGCATCGTCCCGGCGCACGCGCCCACGTTTGCCGACTGGAAGACCCACGTGCTCGACGACTACCGCGACGAGCAGCTTCCCGCCCTGTTGAGCCAGAAGACCGCGGAGCTGGCCGAAAAGGCCAAGGCGATGAACGATCTGGCCAAGGCCGCCAAGGCAGTGGGCGCAACGGTGAAAACCAGCGACCTGGTCGGCGCCAGCGGACAGGTGCCCGACTTTGGCGAAGTGGGCCAGGTGGCCCCGCAGCTCTTCGATATGAATGTGGGCGCAATCAGCGGCCCCATCGATGCCGGACGCACCGGCGTGGTGGCGAAGATCCTGGACAAGCAGGAGCCTACGCCCGACGAGATCGCGAAGAACTTCGACCAGACGCGGGACCAGCTTCTGCAGGAACGCCGCAACGAGGCCTTCAGCGTCTTCATGAGCGGGTCTGGAACGACTACAAGAAGCACAACCTCATCCGCTTCAACGCCAAGGCGCAGGGTCAGCAGACGCCGGGCATGTAAGCTCCGGGAATCTTCTCAAGCTAAAGGCCCGCAGCCATTTTGGTTGCGGGCTTTTCTGCGTTC
>CAWHUK010000009.1:0-69754 GCA_963832535.1 uncultured Acidobacteriota bacterium | reverse complement strand
CTTTGAGACCGCCAACAGCCGCACCTATTTCCTGGGCAAGATCATTCCCTATCGCGGTTCGTGGGTGGAGTTCGAGTACGACCAGAAGAACACGCTCTATGTGCGCATCGACCGCAAGCGCAAGTTCCTGGGAACGATCTTCCTGCGCGCGCTGGGGCTGCGTTCCGACGAGGAGATTCTGAAGACCTTCTACACCGTGGACCGTCTGCACGTTGCCGACGGCAAGCTGCAGTGGGAGGTGCCGCAGGATGCCACGAAGGGCACGCACCTGATTGGCGTAAAGCCGGCGCATGCCATTTTGCACGGCAGCGAGGAAATTGCGCACTCCGGGCGCAAGATCACGCCGCATTCGCTGAAGGCGCTGCGTGCCGCGGGCATTGACAAGGTGGAAGTGGAAGCCGCCGAACTCGATGGCGCGATGACCGCGTCCGACGTGGTGGATACGTCCACCGGCGAAGTGGTGGTAGAGGCCAACGTGGAGTTGACCGCCGACCGGCTGCACAAGGTGCTGGCCTCGGGCGCGACCAGCTTCGAGGTCTTCTTCCCCGATCGCGACGACGTGGGCAACATCATCTCCAACACGCTGAAGCGCGACTCCGTGCACAAGCCGGAAGAGGCGCTGATCGAGATCTACCGCAAGCTGCGGCCGGGCGACCCGCCCACGCTGGACACGGCTACGGCGCTCTTCGAAGGCATGTTCTTCGATGCGCGCAAGTACGATTTTTCGCGCGTGGGCCGGCTCAAGTTCAACATCAAGATTCATGAGAACCAGTATCGTCCACGCGTGGCTGCGCTTTGTCGAGGAGGAAAGAAGGAAGGATCCAGCAAGCATCTGGGCCGCTTGACCACCGCACGCTGATTCGGAGGATTTCTACGCGACCATCCGCTACCTGCTCAAGCTGCGCAAGAACATCGGCATGGTGGACGATATCGACCACCTGGGCAACCGCCGCGTGCGCGCCGTGGGCGAGCTGATGGAAAACCAGTTCCGCATCGGCCTGGTGCGCATGGAGCGCGCCATCAAGGAAAAGATGAGCGTGTATCAGGAGCTGAACACGGCCATGCCGCACGACCTCATCAACGCCAAGCCGGTGATGGCGGCGATCCGCGAGTTCTTCGGCTCCTCGCAGCTCTCGCAGTTCATGGACCAGACCAATCCGCTATCGGAGATCACGCACAAGCGGCGGCTTTCGGCTCTTGGGCCGGGCGGGCTTTCGCGCGAGCGCGCGGGCTTCGAGGTGCGCGACGTGCACCCCACGCACTACGGCCGCATCTGCCCGATTGAGACGCCGGAAGGCCCGAACATCGGCCTGATCAGCTCGCTGAGCTGCTTTGCGCGCATCAATGAGTACGGATTTATCGAGTCGCCTTACCGCAAGGTGAAGGATTCGAAGATTCTCGATTTCATTGAGATCGTCAACGCCGGCGAAAGCGGCCTGCGCGTGGGCGATCACATCGAGAAGGAAGAGGCGGCGCGCCTGAATGCCCAACTGAAGAAGGCGGGCAAGCGCGCCATCGACTCGATTCCCTTCAGCTTCTACCTTTCCGCGTGGGAGGAAGACCGGCACACCATCGCCCAGGCGAATATCGAATTCAACGACAAGGGCGAGATCACCGAAGATCTGGTGAACGCGCGCCGGCAGGGCAACTTTGTGCTGGTAAACCGCGCCGAGGTCGACTACATCGACGTCAGCCCCAAGCAGTTGGTCTCGGTGGCCGCTTCGCTGGTGCCGTTCCTCGAGCACGACGACGCCAACCGCGCGCTGATGGGCGCCAACATGCAGCGCCAGAGCGTGCCGCTGCTGGCGGCCGAGGCTCCGCTGGTGGGCACGGGCATGGAAGGCGTGACCGCGCGCGACTCCGGCGCCGTGATCCTGGCCAAGCGCAACGGCATCGTGGACTCGGTCGACTCCGAGCGCATCATCGTGCGCGTCGAGGGCGAGCACCATCCCACGCAGTTGTCGCGCGAGGTGGGTTCCGACATCTACCAGCTCATCAAGTTCAAGCGGTCGAATCAGAACACCTGCATCAATCAGAAGCCGGTGGTCCGCGAGGGCGAGCGCGTGGTGAAGGGCCAGGTGATTGCCGACGGGCCGTGCACCGAGCAGGGCGAGCTGGCGCTGGGCCGCAACGTGCTGGTGGCCTTCATGCCCTGGCGCGGCTACAACTTTGAGGACGCCATCCTCATCAGCGAACGGCTGGTGCGCGAGGACTACTACACCTCGGTGCACATCGAGGAGTTCGAGATCGAGGCCCGCGACACCAAGCTGGGCCCCGAGGAGATCACGCGCGACATTCCCAACGTGAGCGAGCACGCGCTGAGGGATCTCGATGAAAGCGGCGTGATCCGCATCGGCGCCCAGATCGGCCACGGCGACATTCTGGTGGGCAAGGTGACGCCCAAGGGCGAAACCCAGTTGACGCCGGAAGAGAAGCTGCTGCGCGCGATTTTCGGCGAGAAGGCCGGCGACGTGCGCGACGCCTCGCTCACCTGCCCTCCGGGCATCGAGGGCACGGTGGTGGACGTGCGCATCTTCAGCCGCAAGGGCCAGGAGAAGGATGAGCGCGCCAAGCTGATCGAGGCCGAGTACGTGGCCAAGCTCGAAAAGAACCTGGGCGACGAGATCCGCATTCTGACCGACGAGCGCCTGAAGCGCCTGGAAGCGATTCTGGGCGGCAAGGAAGTGCTCGCCGACCTGCACGACGAGCGCACCAACAAGCGCCTGATCACCAAGGGCGCAATTCTGGACCGCGACACCATCGAGCGCATTTCGACCAAGAACCTGAAGCGCATCCGCTACAACGACAAGGACCCGCGCGTCAACGAGCAGATCGACGAGATCGAGGAGATGACCTCGCGGCAGATCGAAGTGCTGCGCAAGATCACCAACGAGAAGGTGGCCAAGCTGCAGAAGGGCGACGAGCTGCCTCCGGGCGTGATCAAGCTGGTGAAGGTTTACGTGGCCATGAAGCGCAAGCTGAGCGTGGGCGACAAGATGGCCGGCCGCCACGGCAACAAGGGCGTGATTGCGCGCATATTGCCGGAAGAAGACATGCCGTATCTGCCCGATGGAACGCCGGTGGAGATCGTCCTGAATCCGCTCGGCGTGCCCTCCCGTATGAACGTGGGCCAGATTCTGGAGACGCACCTGGGCTGGGCCGCGCACGCGCTGGGCAAGAAGATTGCCCAGCTGGTCAAGGCCAACTCCGATGCGGCTTACATCCGCGAAGCGATGAAGAAGGAGTTTGCGGGAACGGCCACGCTGCGCCAGTTGCTGGAGCTGGACGACGAGATGCTGTTGCGCGTTGCTGCCGGCATGGAGCGCGGCATCTGGTTCGGGACGGCGGTGTTCGACGGCGCGCGCGAACACGAGATCAAGGCGCTGCTGGCCGCGGCCGGCTTGCCTTCATCGGGCAAGACCGCGCTCTACGACGGCATGACGGGCGAGAAGTTCGAGCAGCCGGTGACGGTGGGCTACATCTACATGCTCAAGCTGTCGCACCTGGTGGACGACAAGATTCACGCGCGTTCCATCGGGCCGTACTCGCTGATTACGCAGCAGCCGCTGGGCGGCAAGGCGCAGTTCGGCGGGCAGCGTTTCGGCGAGATGGAAGTGTGGGCGCTGGAAGCTTATGGCGCCGCCTACATTCTTCAGGAACTGCTGACCGCGAAGTCCGACGACGTCTATGGCCGCACCAAGATCTACGAGGCCATCGTGAAGGGCGAAACGGCGATGGAGCCGGGCGTGCCGGAGTCGTTCAACGTGCTGATCCGCGAATTGCAGTCGCTGTGCCTTGACGTGGAGCTGATCAAGCGCGCCGATATTGCGCGCAAGGCGCCCACGCCGGAAGTAGGCGGCAGTGGCGGATTAAGTGCAAGTTGTCAGTGTTCAGTTGTCAGTGTTCAGTTCGGTCGCGCTGATTCGAAGTTTCTGCAATCCTAGATGAAAGCTGATCACTGACCACTGATCACTGACCACTGGTTTTTACGGGTTCTTCTTGAAAGCGGTTTCGGCCGCTTCCCGGGAAGGAAGAATCCAAAAGAATCCCGGGAAAACGGCGTTTTTCCAATTTATGCGGCCTTTCCGGCGTAGTTCAAGGTGGCTTTTTCTCGAGGAAAAAGCCACTCGGCAGCGGCGGATTCGGATCAGAGCGATTGGAAAAACGCACAACCGCGGCGGGGTCAACCAGGCCCGCCAAGGAGGGTCACCTTGTTCCGTTCAAACCCGTTTGAGCTTACCAGCCCAATTACCGACTTTGACGCCATTCGCATCATGCTGGCTTCGCCGGAGAAGATCCGCAGCTGGTCGCATGGCGAGGTCACCAAGCCGGAGACCATCAACTACCGCACCTTCAAGCCGGAGCGCGACGGCCTGTTCTGCGCGCGCATCTTCGGCCCGGTGACGGACTGGGAGTGTTTGTGCGGCAAGTACAAGCGCATGAAGCACCGCGGCGTCATCTGCGACAAGTGCGGCGTGGAAGTGACGGTGAGCAAGGTGCGCCGCGAGCGCATGGGCCACATCGAGCTGGCTTCGCCCTGCTCGCACGTATGGTTCTTCAAGGGCCTGCCCTCGCGCATCGGCCATCTGCTCGACATTTCGCTGCGCGATCTGGAGAGCATTCTCTACTTCGAGTCCTACGTGGTGGTCGATCCTGGCGACTCGGGCGCGCGCGAGCGCGAGATCATCAAGGACGAGAACCGCTACCGCGAGCTGGACCAGCAGTTCCGCCCCTCCGGCTTCAAGGCCATGATGGGCGCCGAGGCCATCAAGGAACTGCTCAAGCGCGTGAGCGTGGACGAACTGGGCATGGAACTGCGCGAGCGGATGAAGACCGAAACCTCCGCGCAGAAGAAGCTCAAGTACGCCAAGCGGCTGAAGGTCGTGGAGGCATTCCGCAAGAGCTCGAACAAGCCGCAGTGGATGATTCTCGACGTGCTGCCCGTGATTCCTCCGGAGCTGCGCCCCTGGTGCCGCTGGATGCGCGCTCGATGCGGACGCTTCGCCACGTCGGACCTGAACGATCTCTATCGCCGCGTGATCAACCGCAACAACCGGTTGAAGAAGCTGATGGACCTGCACGCGCCGGAAGTGATCGTGCGCAATGAGAAGCGCATGCTGCAGGAGGCCGTGGACGCCCTGTTCGACAACGGCCGCCGCGGACGCGTGCTGAGGGGCGCCAACAACCGCCCGCTCAAGTCGCTCTCCGACACGCTCAAGGGCAAGCAGGGCCGCTTCCGCCAGAACCTGCTGGGCAAGCGCGTGGACTACTCCGGCCGTTCGGTGATCGTGGTCGGGCCCGAATTGAAACTGCACCAGTGCGGCCTGCCCAAGAAGATGGCGCTGGAGCTGTTCAAGCCGTTCATCTATCACCGCCTGGAGCAGACCGGCCAGTGCACCACCATCAAGCAGGCCAAGGAAATGGTGGAGATGCAGGAGCCGGTGGTGTGGGACATCCTTGAAGAAGTCATCAAGGACCACCCGGTGCTGCTGAACCGCGCTCCCACGCTGCACCGCCTGGGCATTCAGGCCTTCGAGCCGGTGCTGGTGGAAGGCAAGGCCATCAAGATTCACCCGCTGGTCTGCACCGCGTTCAACGCCGACTTCGACGGCGACCAGATGGCCGTGCACATTCCGCTGTCGCCTGAGGCGCAGATTGAAGCCAGCGTGCTGATGCTGGCTTCGCACAATATTCTTTCGCCGGCCTCGGGCCAGCCGATTACCGTGCCCACGCAGGACATGGTGCTTGGCCTCTACTACCTGACCAAGGCCAAGAAGGGCGCGAAGGGCGAAGGACGCGTGTTTGCCAACACCGAGGAGATCCTGATGGCTCTCGAAGCCGGCGAGGTGGAGACGCTTTCGCCCATCCGGCTGCGCTACACGGGCAAGGTGCTCGACATGACCACCGCCTACGACGATCAGGACCTGACCCACACCGATCCCGTGGACTTCGACAAGGAGTATCTCTCCACCACCGTAGGCCGCGTGATTCTCAACGATGCGCTTCCCGCCGGCATGCCGTTCATCAACGGCCTGATGAAGAAGAAGGGCATCGGGCAACTGGTGAACTATTGCAACCAGAACCTCGGCCTCGAAGTGACGGTGGGCATGCTCGACCGCATCAAGTCGCTGGGGTTCCATTATGCTACGCGTCTCCGGCCTTTCCGTGGGCCTGGACGACATGGTCATCCCGGAGAGCAAGTACAAGGTTGTCGACGACGCCGACAAGAAGGTGATCGAAGTCCAGAAGCAGTACATGGACGGCGCCATCACCAACGGCGAGCGCTCGAATAAGGTCATCCAGATGTGGTCTGCGGTGACGGACCAGGTGGCCGACGAGATGTTCGGCAACATGAAGCGCGCCGACGACGAGGGAGCCATGAACCCGATCTACATCATGGCCGACTCCGGCGCCCGCGGATCGAAGCAGCAGATTCGCCAGCTTTCGGGCATGCGCGGACTGATGGCCAAGCCTTCGGGCGAAGTGATTGAGACGCCCATTACGGCCAACTTCCGCGAGGGGTTGACGGTGCTGGAATACTTCATTTCCACGCACGGCGCGCGCAAGGGCCTGGCCGATACGGCGCTCAAGACCGCCGACTCCGGCTACCTGACACGCCGTCTGGTCGACGTGGCGCAGGACGTGATCGTGACCGAGCACGATTGCGGCACGCTCGAAGGCATCTACGTCGGCTCCATCGTCGAGTCGGGCGAAATCATCGAGCCGCTGCGCGACCGCATCATCGGCCGCGTGTCGCTGGAGCGCATCAAGGACTACGACGGCAACGTGGTGGTCGAGGTGAACCAGCCCATCGACGAGGACATCGCGTCGGCGATTCAGGGCGCGGGCGTGGAGAAGGTGAAGATTCGCTCCGTGCTCACCTGCGAGTCGCGCCGCGGCGTGTGCGCGCTGTGCTACGGGCGCAACCTCGGCTCCGGCCGCATGGTCGAGCTGGGCGAAACCTGCGGTGTCATCGCCGCGCAGTCCATCGGCGAGCCGGGCACGCAGCTTACCATGCGTACCTTCCACGTGGGCGGCACGGCCAGCCGCGTGGCCGACAAGTCGCGCCTCGACGCCAAGAACAACGGCTACGTGCGCTTCATCAACCTGAACACCGTGGAAAGCAAAGAAGGCGAGCTGGTGGCCATGAACCGCTCCGGCTCGTTGGCCATTGTGGACGACCGCGGCCGCGAAAAAGAGCGCTACCAGGTGGTCTATGGCGCGCGGCTCCGCGTGCGCGAGGGCTCGCAGGTCAAGCTCGGCGAAGTGCTGGCCGAGTGGGATCCTTACACCTACGCCATCCTCACGGAGATCGGCGGCACGGTGCAGTTCAAGGACCTGCAGGAAGGCATCACGCTCAACGAAGAGGTGGACGAAGTGACCGGCCTCTCGCGCTGGGTGGTTGCCGACTCGCCCGACGAAAAGCGCCAGCCGGCCATCGCGGTGAAGAGCGCCAAGGAGCGCACAAGCGCTACCTGCTGCCGCGCGGCGCTCACCTGATGATTGCAGGACGGCGATGAAGTGGGTCCGGGCGACGTGCTGGCCAAGATTCCGAAGGAAAGCACGCGCACCAAGGACATCACCGGCGGTCTGCCCCGCGTGGTGGAGCTGTTCGAAGCCCGCAAGCCCCACGAGACGGCGATTATCTCGGAAATCGACGGCGTGGTCCGCTTCGGCGAAGTCAGCAAGGGACAGCGCAAGATTTACATCACGGCCGACAACGGCGACGAGAAGGAATACTCGGTGCCGCGCGGCATTCACGTCAACGTGCAGGAAGGCGAACGCCTGCGCGCCGGCGATCCGCTGATGGACGGCCCCTTGAACCCGCACGACATTCTCGCCGTGCTGGGCGAAAAGGAGCTGCAGGCTTACCTGGTGAACGAAATCCAGGAGGTCTACCGTCTGCAGGGCGTGGCCATCAGCGATAAGCACATCGAAGTCATCGTGCGGCAGATGCTCAGGTGGGTGCGCATCGACGAAGTGGGCGATACGAATTTCCTCCTTGAGCAGCAGGTGGACCGCTTCCGCTTCAAAGAGGAGAACGAGCGCGTGCTCACCAACGGAGGCCGTCCGGCCATCGGGCGTCCGCTGCTGCTGGGCATCACCAAGGCATCGCTTTCGACCGACAGCTTCATCTCCGCGGCCAGCTTCCAGGAGACGACGCGCGTGCTTACCGAGGCCAGCATCAACGGCGCGATAGACAACCTGCGCGGCCTGAAGGAGAACGTGATCGTAGGACGCCTGATCCCTGCGGGCACGGGCCTGGAGTACTACCGCAACGTGCAGCTCTCGCCGGAACTGGAAGAAGCGGCGGCACGCGTGCAGCAAGAAGTGACGGCCGAGATCGAAGCCGCCGAACGCGAGCTGGAGATGATGCGCCAGGAGGGCGAGGCCGAGGAGATGGCTACCGAATAACGGCAGTTGTCAGTGGTTAGTGAGGCCCGGCGCAAGCCGGGCCCTTTCTTCGCGCTTGTTCTTTCGGCAGCGGATTGGTCTTCCGATCGGGCCTGCGGCGCTCCGCTCTTCCCCAGCCTGGTGTACTTGGCCACGTACATTGCGGCGTCGGCGCTGCTCAGCAGGCCGTCCGCGGTATCTGCGTCTTCGGGATAAAGGGCGATGCCGACGCTGGCCGAACCATGCACCACATCTCCCTCCGCCTCGAATGGCTCGTGGAAGCAGCATCGCAGCCGTGTCGCGATCTCCTCAACCGCGGCGCGATTGCGCACCTCCGGAAACCAGCACCGCGAACTCGTCTCCGCCCAGCCGCGCCAACGTGTCGCCTGGGCGCAGTTGCCGCTTCATGCGCAGCGCGATCTCCTTCAGATACATGTCTCCGAACTGGTGCCCGTATTCATCGTTGACCTGCTTGAATTCATTTAAATCGACATACATCACGCCGAAGATGGCGGCCGATTGCCGCGATTCCTCAATCAGCGCGGCGAGCGCCTTCTTCATGGCGAACCGATTTGGCACGTCGGTCAGCAGATCGAACTCTGAGCGGTGCACGAGTTCGGAGTAGAGCCGCGAGGTCTCGATCGCCAGCGTGGCCAATCCCGCGGCCATCGCGAGGGCCTCCTTTTCTGCGGCGTTGGGTTTGGAGCGCGCGTGGAATGCGGCGAAGATTGCACCCAGCGGCGGGCCGGAACGGGCGTCAATCGGATGCTCGACCGTGCGCAGCGAATTGCATGCGAGGAGCTGCGTCGGCCGGTTGCCCAACGAGGCTCCATCCGTAATCCTGGCACCAGCACGGTGCGCCACTCAGCCTGACTGAAACCAGCTCCGTGATCCGCTCCAGGATCTCTGCCAGTGGCTTCGAGTGGTTGATGTCTTCCAGAATCCGGCTTCGCCGCTGCTCCACGTACGCCAGCGAGCCGATCTGGCGGCGAGTCTTGTACTCGAGGTACCATCCGCACATACCCGCCGCGAAGAATACGATCAGCACTAATCCGGCCAAAATCATCGAGCGCCGCACATCGAGCCACGGCGGTTCGCCAAGCACAGCGATGTCGTCCGGGGAGCGCAGCAGAATATTGAAGTGCACAGTTTGGCCGTCAGGAGTGGGGTAATCCTGTACGCAGATGCCGGTGACGCGAATCCACGAGCCCACTTTCGCCCTTTTCATCGGCGCCAGAGGCGGCAGATCCGCATCCGCCGGATGGCGGTAAATGGCGGAAAATTCATAGCCGTCCGCGACCAGAACGTACCGGTCCAGTGCGGCTTCCCTGACCATTGCGGCAACCTGCCCTTCGATCGAGACCAAGTCGAAGATGTGCTGGCTTGAGGTCAACTGGAGCCATGATGCCGGCTGCGGGCTTACAGGCGCCGCAATCCCGCGGTCCAGGATCTCGCTCGCTGCCAACTGCGGAAAGCCGTTATCGAGAGTGGGAAAGCCCGTGACGTCAGCCAGTTCCCCGACGCGCACCGGCGCGAAGCTCGTGGTCCTGACCCACAGGCTGGTGTCGCCTTCTCTTATCACCAATGCAGCGCCGGGTTCGTAGTATGTCACCACGCCGGTCACCTTGACGCGGCGGGTCAGGTCTTTCACGTGATAGACGTTCAGGATCTGATTGATGGGCGTCGCCGCGAGCGACCACGGGCTGGCGGCGGGCCTCAGGACTTTGATATTCGCGATGCTGGGAAGAAGCAGCACCACGCCGGTCAGTTTCCGCTTGCTGTCGAACTGAGGCGCGGCCACGCCAGTCAACTCGACCTCGGCATCCAGCAGGTTTGCCAACGTCTGCGCGTTGCCCCTGTTTAGATAGGCGTTCATGGACCCGCCGTCGGTAACAACATTCAGGGCTCCGCCCGGCTTCTGTGCAGTGGAAGGGTCATCCAGATTCGCGGCGCGCACCACGCCGCGCGTTGTCACTAGCACCGAGTCGTACTGCGACCGGAGGATCTCACCGAAGGTGGCGTGCGCGGGTTTGGGCAATGCGCCGTGCCCGACCACGGTAATGTCGCTGCTTTGCACAATGGGCCGGAAGCTGTCCGCGGTCACGCCTTTGATCAGGACGCGATCGCCGGGAACCAGGCGAGCGGCGGTGGTTGACGCTACGAAGATTCCCTTGTTGCCGTCTTGGACGAACAGGTAGTTTCGATCGCCGCAGAAAAAGGTAACGGTGGCCTCGAAGGCGACAGGCAGCCCTTTGCCCGCCTCGGCACTGCTGAGCTGTCGAATGGCCGTCAGCGCCGCCAACGGCGCCTGCGCAGCAGCCCCTCCAGCCAGGATGCTGGCAAAGAATATGGCAGCCACGGAAACAAGTCGTCTCGTCAATTCGAATTTCGCTCCTCCGCTGCGCGTTTTCCATTCCGCCGCACTCCCCACCTCACCGGCGTACGATGCGGACTGTGTTTTCTGCAAATGGAACAATCACGGGAACACTTCCGTCCATTCTACTCTTACCAAAGTCGCTGAAAATAGCACTTTTGGTGCGGAGGCTTGGTATAATTCATCGGCCGAGGGGCAGGGAAATCGCCTCTTACGGCCGCGGATGCCGACATCCAATCTCAGCTTCAGAGAGGTAGACCTGTACCGATGAGCCGTGAACCAGCGCCCAGCTCCGTTCGATCCGGCGGATTTTCGCTTGGCGGCCAGGTGCAGCCGGCGCGCCGTATCCGCGTGATCGGTGTGCCGCTGGATCTGGGCGCCAGCCGGCGCGGCGTGGACATGGGGCCATCCGCAGTGCGAGTCGCCGGGCTTGAGGCACGCTTGGAAGCACTCGGTCACCACGTCACGGATTCCGGCAACATCCGCGTTGAAATAGCCGAAACGCAGACCCGGGGCGACACGTGCGCCCACTACCTGAACGAGATTGCGATGACCTGCAGCCGCACGGCTGAAGCGGTGATGGCGTCGCTCGAAGCGGGCGAGACCCCGCTCTTGCTTGGCGGCGACCATTCACTGGCAGCCGGCTCAGTCTGCAGGCGTGGCCGAGTTCTATCGCCGCCAGGAGCAGAAGGTCGGTCTGCTTTGGATTGACGCCCACTCCGACATCAACACGCCCGAATCCTCGCCATCGGGCAATGTTCACGGCATGCCCCTGGCGGCGCTGATGGGGCTGGGGCCGGAATCGCTCGCCAACATCTTCGGCCACGCGCCCAAAATCGCCCCTGAAAACGCGGTTCTTATCGGTGTGCGCGACGTCGACGAGGCCGAGCGCGACAACCTGCGCCGCGCCGGCATGACCGAGGTCTACACCATGCGCGATATCGACGAGCGGGGCATGAGGGCGGTGATGGAAGAAGCTCTGCGCGCGGCCGGGCGCGGCACCGCCGGCTACCACGTCTCGCTGGACATGGACTGGATCGATCCTGAGGAGGCGCCCGGCGTGGGCACGCCCGTGCGCGGCGGCGCAACCTATCGCGAGGCCCATCTGGCCATGGAGATCGTCGCCGATCACGGGCGTCTGCTCAGCTTCGAGATTGTCGAGGTGAACCCGGTGATCGACGAGCATAACCGCACTGCCGACCTCGCTGTCGAACTGGCCTGCTCGGTATTTGGGAAGAAGATTCTTTGAATGTTTGCCTCGATTCAGACGTTGCCTATGCCAGGATAGGCGGAGTTCACGCTATCAGGCTTCGCAGCAGCCGTTTTCCTTCGGGCCAGTCACCCATATTCACGGCGATGTGGTCGGCGGGGCCGATGTCGACAAAGCGGCTTCCCCAGAAGCCGGCGAATTCGCGCGCGCGGGCGAGGGAAACGTGAGGGTCGTCGCTGCTGGCCACCACAACAGAAGCAAAGGGCAGCCTGCCGCGAGGCACAGGCGCAAAGTTTTTGATCGGCTCGGGAACCCCAGGGCGGTCGACATCGGCAGGAGCGGCCAGCAACGCGCCTTTGATCCTGCTCAGAAGCGCGGGCGAAGCGGTTCGGGCCCAGTGCGCCAGCGCGATCGATCCCAGGCTGTGCGCAGCGAAGAGGATCGGCGGCTGCGCCCTTGCAACTTCCCGGGAGATTCCTTCGATCCAGTCGCTGAGCTGCGGCGTCTCCCAGTCTTTCTGTTGCACCCGGCGAAACGAAGGGCCCGCCTGCTCCCATCTGGTCTGCCAGTGCTGCGGCCCCGAGCTGTTCAAGCCGGGAAGAACCAGCACGCTCAAACGGTCTGCCCGTTCGGCGGATCATTTCCGTCTCTTCTTCCACAAGCTCGTTCTCCTTGGTCGCAGTCGTCTAAGCATACCCGACTAAAATAATCTCCGATGGCAAAAAAACTACGAGTAGGCATTCTTTTTGGCGGGCGCAGCGGCGAGCACGAGGTTTCGCTGCTGTCGGCGGCATCGGTTCTGGGGGCGATTGATCGCGAGAAGTTCGACGTAACGCCCATCGGCATCAGCAAGGAGGGCCGCTGGCTGGCGGCTGCGGATGCGCACGGCCTTGCTGCAGCGGCGATGACGAGCGCGGTAGCGCGGCGGCTGCGCGCGGGCGATCCCGAAGCGACACCGGGCGCCAAGCTGCTCCACGAGGGCATTCCCACGCTGCTGGCGCCGGAGCCGGACCTTCAAGGGTCAGCAGGGAAGGCCCTGGATGTCGTTTTTCCCGTCCTGCACGGCACCTTTGGTGAGGACGGGACGATTCAGGGACTATTCGAGCTGGCCGGCATCGCCTACGTGGGCTCCGGCGTGCTGGGCTCGGCCGCGGGCATGGACAAGGACGTGATGAAGCGCCTGTTTGTGCAGGCTAAACTGCCCATCGTCAGGCACGTCACACTGCTGCGCGCCGACTGGGAGAAGTCGCCGCGCAAGGCCATTGCGCAGGTGGAGCGGGCGCTCAAGTACCCGGTCTTCGTCAAGCCGGCAAACCTGGGTTCCTCAGTGGGCATCACCAAGGCGCACAACCGCAAGGAACTCGGGCCGGCGCTGACGCTGGCGGCGAAATACGATCGCAAGCTCATCGTGGAGCAGGGCGTGGGCGGCAAGTCACCCCAGCGACGAAGACCTGTCGCCCCCCCGGCTGGAGCCGACCCCGGCAAAACCCGCAGTGGCGTGCAGGCTGCGCGCGCGCGCGAGTTCGAGGTTGCAGTGCTGGGCAACGACGAGCCAAAGGCCAGCGTTGTGGGCGAGATCATTCCTGGCAAGGAGTTCTACGACTACGAGGCGAAGTACCTCTCGGAGGGGTCTGTACCGGTCATTCCCGCCCGCTAAGCAAGTCGGAAACCAAAAAAATCCGCGAGATGGCGGTTGCGGCATTCAAAGCGTGCGATCTCTCAGGCCTGGCCCGCGTGGACTTCCTGATGGAGCCCGATGGCAAGCGCCGTATCTTTGTAAACGAAGTGAACACCATGCCCGGCTTCACGCGCATCAGCATGTACCCCAAGCTGTGGGAGGCGACTGGGCTGAGTTACAAAGAGCTGATCACGCATCTGATCGAGCTGGCGCTGGAGCGGCAGGCGGAGAAGGGCAGGACGACGTACAGCCGGGAAGAGTGAGAAGAGCAGGGAACAGGGAACAGGGAACAGGGAGCGGCATTCTGGCGCACGGCGTCCAATGAAAGAAGGGCTGCGGATGCGGAGCAGATCCGGATTATCTCAATGTTCCGGAGATCCGGTCGGAATACTGCTCCCTAGTCCCTGCTTCCTATTCCCTGCCTTACTGCATTTATTCTGATCGAGAGGGACTTTTCGCGATGACTTTGCTCGATGCTCCTCAGTTCGATGCCGCGCGCGCCAGGCGCAACGACCCTGATTCTGCAGATCGGCGCAGGCGTGTCTGGTGGCGTTGCTCGTGGCGTGGTGGCTGGTGGCGAGCCGGCCCATTGACTGGCCGTGGAACTGGGACCATTACCTGTTCGGCCGCATCACGGTGAACAAGTTCCTGACCGCTGTCGAGGCCAACGACCTTGCCAAGGCCTATGGCATCTGGACCAACGACAAGAACTGGCAGCAGCACCCGCAGCAGCACAGCGTGTATCCCTTCGACCGCTTCCAGGGCGATTGGAGCGCCACCAGTCCGGATAACGAATACGGCCCCATCAAGAGCCACAAGATCGTGCTTGCCGGGCGCTACGGCAACGGCGTGCTGGTGGCCATCCTCATCAACGGCCGCAAGACCGACGCGCTCGACCTTGCCTACGACCCCAAGAGCGGCCAGCTCAGTTTCTCGCCGCCGGGCGTGAGGCTTTATCTTGGGCCGTAAAGACAGCTTTCAGCTTCTAGCTGCCAGCTTTCAGCTTGTTCGGGGGCAACCTCTCGCAGTGGCCTCTTGAGCACCTGAGAAGCGGGCCGCCTCCCTGTTTACTCTTCCTGCGCGAATTTTGGCTCAACCATGCGCCAAAATGAGTCGAAGGGCCTGCGGTTTGGTCTCGATTTTCTTGCGATATACCAGGACCTGGTTAGGCAGGCGTTCAAAAATAGAATTCTCGCGTTGAGCGTTTAAGGAGAAAGTGTGGCGCGGCGGGTCGATCCCGAGGCGCGCGTCTCTCTTTATTTTCCGAACCTGCCGACATCCTTGATAATTACAGGTCAGGGACACCCCGATCTGGAAACTCGCAATGGCAGGTCCGATCGCTTCTATTTCATCAATCTTCGGGCGATCTACTTCCGGAAGGCATCGCGCTCTCATGGTCTCGGGCGCGGCGCATGCACTTCACGATGGCTACGCAGACATTATCTATGTGCTACTGCCGGTGTGGCAGGCAGAGTTTGGTCTCGGCTACGGAGCGCTGGCACTGCTTCGCGGCCTGTATACGGGCGCGATGGCAGGGCTGCAGGTTTCGGCGGGGTCGCTTGCAGATCGATTCGGCAGCCGCATCGTTCTCGCGCTCGGCACAGCTGTGGCCGCGCTTGGCTATCTGCTGGCGGGAGTGACCGGCGGCGTGCCCGGACTGTGCGCGTCCCTGTCGATCTCCGGCGCAGGGTCGAGCACGCAGCATCCGATAGGGTCAGCAGCTGTGTCACGAGCAAACGGAGCCAAGGCACGCGGAGCGTTGGGCATCTACAACTTCAGCGGAGACTTGGGTAAGGCAACATTTCCAGCCGCATTTTCTCTGCTCCTTACAGTCATGCATTGGCGAGGCGCCCTGCTTTTGCTGGCGGCACTCGGATTCGCGGTTGCAATCGCTATTGGCCTTTTCATGCCTGCGGCCGACCGGATCCCAAATGAAGAGAATGAAGCGAACGGCGGCGAGCGGCGCACAGGGCGTGGCGGCTTCCCGCTGCTTTTCACAATTGGCGTGCTCGATAGCGCCTCACGCATGGGTCTGCTTATCTTTTTGCCGTTTCTTCTCAAGGCTAAAGGCGCAGTGCTACCCACCATCGGCCTGGCTCTCGCATTAGTGTTCATGGGTGGGGCGGCAGGAAAACTCGCCTGCGGCTGGATCGGCGCACGGGTCGGGACGCTTTGGACAGTGTTTGTGACCGAGGGCGGGACGGCTGCGGCAATTCTGCTGGTCCTTGTCCTTCCACTTGCACCCACACTCGTTGTGCTTCCATTGCTCGGCTTGATGCTCAACGGCACGTCATCTGTTCTCTATGGGACGGTGCCGGAGCTAACGGCAGCGAACCAAACGGAGCGCGCTTTCGCTTTGTTCTACACAGGAATTCTTGGCTCGGGAGCGATTGCCCCGGTGTTATTTGGCATGCTGGGTGACACGTTTGGCACGCAATGGGCAACGATCGCAACCGCAGTCACCGCGCTCGCCACTCTCCCACTCATGCTGGCGCTGGCGCCGCGGCTCGCATCGGAGTGAAACCGGTTGATGACTGAAAAAAAACAGCTTTAATTGCGGCCTGGAGGACTGTGGATACAACACTCTGGATGCATGGGCATCTGATCCCGCGTTGTGATTCAATAGAGAAGATGGCTCTTCGTCGCAGAGATACGGTGCGTGGGCGGCTGATTGCCGCTAAGCGGAAGGTGCGCGAGTACGCGATGGTGGCGCGGGCGCTGGCCGACACTTCGCACCCGGTGCTGGTGCAGATTATCCCCATGCGGTTTTGCAATTTGAGCTGCGCGTACTGCAACGAGTACGACAAGGTGTCGAAGCCTGTCCCGCTCGACGAGATGTGCCGGCGGATCGACCACCTGGGGCGGCTGGGCACGGCCATGATCGGCATCTCGGGCGGAGAGCCGCTGACGCATCCCGAGCTGGACGAGATTATCCGGCGCATGCGAAAGACCGGCGCGATTGCAGGGATGATTACGAACGGCTACCTGCTGACTGAAGAGAGAATCGAGCGGCTGAACCGGGCCGGCCTGGACCACATCCAAATCTCGATCGACAACCTGGTTCCGGACGACGTATCCAAGAAGAGCCTGAAGGTGCTGGACAGGAAACTGGAGCTGCTGGCGGAGTTTGCCGAGTTCCACGTGAACATCAACTCGGTGGTGGGCGGAGGGATTCGCGACCCCAACGATGCGCTGGTGATCGGCCGCAGGGCGCTGGAGCTGGGGTTCACGTCGACGGTGGGGATCATCCACGACGGGGACGGGCAAGTGAAGCCGCTGAAGCCGGAAGAGGCCAGGGTGTACCACGAGATGAGCGGGTGGAAGAGGTTGAACTACTCGCAGTTTGACGACTATCAGGCGGCGATTTCCAAGGGGCGGCCGAACAAATGGCGCTGCCGGGCGGGCTCGCGCTACCTGTATATCTGCGAAGACGGGCTGGTGCATTACTGCTCGCAGCAGAAAGGGTACCCGGGCGTGCCGCTGGCCGAGTACACCACCGAGGACGTGAAGCGGGAGTTTTTGACGGCGAAGAGCTGTGCGCCGCATTGCACCATCAGCTGCGTGCACAGGATCAGCCACATTGACCACTGGCGCGCGCCGCAGACGCGGATGGTTGCGCCGAACGGGCAGGTGCTGGTGAAAATCAGCGGACTAGGAGCTAGGAACTATTGATCCGGCCCCAAAATAGTGTTAAGCAGCATATGCGACTCTCGGGTCTTTGAAGAAGGCTTTGACGCGTTCTGGTGTGGTGGTCAGCTTCTCCATATGCAGGGCAGCGGCAGATTGCAATTTTGCTTTCGTTCTCATCGGAACCTTGGTTGCGATCGCGTGTTTGAGGCCGGCGTTGAGTCGTTCGTCCGGATTCAGTTCCGGCGAGTAACTGGGAAGGTAGAAGACCTCGATCTGCTCGCTGTGCTCGGCCAGCCATTGCTTCACCGGCTTACAGTGATGCACGCCCAGGTTATCGAGCACCAGGAATACCTTGCGTCCCGCCTGTTTGATAAGTGCCTGGAGGAAATCGATCAATCGTTGGTGATTGAAGTTACCGTCGACGATCTCCCAGCAGGTCTTGCCTTGATTGGTCACGGTGGAGATCATCGACAGTCTCTGTCTGGTTCCCCCCACGACGCGAGCGATGGGCGTCTGGCCCTTGGGTGCAAATCCCCGCCCCCGCACATCGGTGTTGACCAACGCTGTCTCGTCGCCCCAATGTATCTCCGCTCCTTCGTCTTTGGCGCGTTCGGCGATGGCGGGATACGTCTCATGCAGCCACGCCTCGATGGCCACGGGGTTCTGCTCATAGGCGCGCCGGATGGGCTTTTGTGGAGTGAATCCCCATCGCTTCAGGTACTTGCCCACGGCGCGCACGCTCATCTTTACAGCGCACTCGCGCGCAATCAACAACATCACCGCGGCGCGCGTCCAGAGAGCAAAGTCCATCTTCAACTGCTCCGGACGCTTCTCCTGAATCAGCCGCTGCACACGATCCTCCTGCTCCTTGGTGAGTGACCGGCCGAAGAAAACCGGGCGTCCTCTCTTGCCCGGCGCCAGACCCTGCATACCTGCTTGCGCATAGCGCTTCAGGGTGTTCGTGACTGCGGTGTAACTCAGGCCCACATCCTCCGCAATTTGAGATCGATTCCGGCCCCGCTTATGGGCTCGAATCACCTGCCGTCGGCGCTCATGCTGAGCCGCTGGACTTAACTTTCGTGCATCCTCATGTCCCATATACCCTGAGACGAATCAAAAACAAAAAAAGTCTCAGTATTTATGGGCCGAGTCTATAGGAGCTAGGAACTATTGATCCGGCCCCAAAATAGTGTTAAGCAGCATATGCGACTCTCGGGTTCTTTGAAGAAGGCTTTGACGCGTTCTGGTGTGGTGGTCAGCTTCTCCATATGCAGGGCAGCGGCAGATTGCAATTTTGCTTTCGTTCTCATCGGAACCTTGGTTGCGATCGCGTGTTTGAGGCCGGCGTTGAGTCGTTCGTCCGGATTCAGTTCCGGCGAGTAACTGGGAAGGTAGAAGACCTCGATCTGCTCGCTGTGCTCGGCCAGCCATTGCTTCACCGGCTTACAGTGATGCACGCCCAGGTTATCGAGCACCAGGAATACCTTGCGTCCCGCCTGTTTGATAAGTGCCTGGAGGAAATCGATCAATCGTTGGTGATTGAAGTTACCGTCGACGATCTCCCAGCAGGTCTTGCCTTGATTGGTCACGGTGGAGATCATCGACAGTCTCTGTCTGGTTCCCCCCACGACGCGAGCGATGGGCGTCTGGCCCTTGGGTGCAAATCCCCGCCCCCGCACATCGGTGTTGACCAACGCTGTCTCGTCGCCCCAATGTATCTCCGCTCCTTCGTCTTTGGCGCGTTCGGCGATGGCGGGATACGTCTCATGCAGCCACGTCCCGATGGCCACGGGGTTCTGCTCATAGGCGCGCCGGATGGGCTTTTGTGGAGTGAATCCCCATCGCTTCAGGTACTTGCCCACGGCGCGCACGCTCATCTTTACAGCGCACTCGCGCGCAATCAACAACATCACCGCGGCGCGCGTCCAGAGAGCAAAGTCCATCTTCAACTGCTCCGGACGCCTCTCCTGAATCAGCCGCTGCACGCGATCCTCCTGCTCCTTGGTGAGTGACCGGCCGAAGAAAACCGGGCGTCCTCTCTTGCCCGACGCCAGACCCTGCATACCTGCTTGCGCATAGCGCTTCAGGGTGTTCGTGACTGCGGTGTAACTCAGGCCCACATCCTGCGCAATTTGAGATCGATTCCGGCCCCGCTTATGGGCTCGAATCACCTGCCGTCGGCGCTCATGCTGAGCCGCTGGACTTAACTTTCGTGCATCCTCATGTCCCATATACCTTGAGACGAATCAAAAACCTAAAAAGTCTCAGTATTTATGGGCAGAGTCTATAGGGATTAGGGGTCAGTGGTCAGGGATCAGTGCGGCGGATCCTACGGAAATTTAAGTCTTAACTCGCACGCATTGATACTTGCGTTCCATTGACGGGGGCTTGCGCACGCGCAGGTAACGCAGCTTCCGTTGCCGAACCACCCATCCGGTGGCTTTGGTCCGCGTTCGGAGGCAGCGGGACATCTGGCCTCGACCTTGCCTGGCGCCACGCAGCCTTTTACGACGGCATTGACTTTCAGCCAATCGGGGCTATTCAAGCAAACCACCTCGCCGGTGCCGGGAAGCTTGCCGGGGGTTTGCCCGGCCATGCACTTGTCCGCGGTGGCCTCGAAGAGTACGCCGTTGTTGTCGGAACCCAGCGAGTAGACGGCGCCGGGCAACGTGAGCTGGCTCCGGGCAATAGCAAGAAGCACGTTGACCCTGATGATGGATGGGTTGAGCGGGCCGGAGAAATCGAAGGGGCGGCCGACGAGCCGGTTGAGCACCGGGCTGATGGAGCCCAGCACGTTGCCCATACCGATGATGGCCTGGGCCTGCGTGTTGTTGCCGCTGAGGGAGATGTGGGTGATTTCGGCTTGGGCTGAATTGACGTGGAGCTCGGAGCCGTTGTAGCTGAGAACGGCTTTGGCGTCGACATCGACATTTGCCGTGAAGTTGGGGTCGCCCGTGTTGATGACGTTGCACGGGCCTTGCACCGAGGTGGTGAACCTGAGCTGGTTGCCGGTGCGCAATGTAATGGTTGCTGTGTTGTTGCGGCTATCGACAGAGATCGCCGGATTCTGATCGAAGCTGCAGGTGTTGCCGGTGTTGTAGAGGTTGCGAATGCAGTTGCCGGCGCCGGAGATGCCAGGGCCAAGATTGTTCCAGATGGCCTGACACATAGCGCCGTTGTTGCCCGATATCGATCGCCAGGCGGAGAGGACTTCGGCGTTCATGTCCACGTGGGTGTTTACGGTGGAGGTCCAGGGTGGATTCTGCGCCGCCCATTTGGCTGTGAGGAGCAAATCGCCTGCGCCGGCTCGCGCAACGAACAGAAGACATGCGAACACGGGGACCAATCTCAGAAGAGTCTTCACGGAACCTCCTTGTGCGATTGCGATACCCAGGGGGGAAGCACCCTTATTGGGCACAGAATGGGCACAGTATACGTCAGGAGCCGAAGGTTTGCGAAAGATATCAAGTGCAGGGCGACTACGGACAGGCGTTGACAAACTGCTCAGTGGCCGCTGGTTTCGGCGATGGCCTTGTCGATGAGTTGGAAGAGCTTGCTGCGGTCGACGACCTCGGTGTAGGGCTGCGCCCCATGGGCGCCGTTGGTCACGATCCAGATGGTGGGCGTATGCTCGATGCCGATGCGCTGGCCGAGCGCCTGGTCGGCCTTGACCTCCGCGGAGAGCTTGCCCATGGGATCGATGGCGAATGGCAGAGCAACGTGGTGTTCGTCGGCGAACTTCTGCGTCCAGGTGCGGAGCTGGTCGAGGGTCTCAATGGAAACCTGGTTGGCGAAAATGTAGTTTCGGTAGTCGTTGCCGAGCTTTTCGCTTTTGGTGTCGAAGTAGCGGGCGTAGACGGAGGCCTGGAAACCCCAGACGTGATAGGGCAGCGGGAAGTCGTGGCGAATCCAGGGTATGCCGTACTTGGCGGCGGCCTCCATGAGGGATGGGTTGGTCGAGGCGCAGAGGGGGCACTCCATGTCGGCGAACTCGACGATGGCGACGCGCGCGCCGGCGGGCGGCTTGAGCGCGGAGGGGTCATGGACCTGGGTGGTTTGAGGCGCGCTGAACTGGGCCTGGGCGGCGGCGGCGGAGAAGAGTAGCGCTGCAGAAACGAGGACCAAGGAGAATTGTAGGCCGGCGCGGCGGGCACGGCTCAGGCGCAGGAGGATGTGAGCGGCAAAGATCGGTCGCATGTTGGTTGGACGGCTCCCTAAAGCCATTGTAACGGGAGGGATGGGAAAGACAGGGAACAAGGGACCAAGGGAACGAGGGAATAAGAAAGTAAGAGTCAGAGATCAGGGGGCCGGCCGCGCCTGGCGTTGCTATTGACGGTCGCGGCGCTTGGCGATCCATTTGCGCCATTTGTAGTCGGCGAAAATTGAGGCGGCGACGATGACGACAGCGAGAATGGCGAGAAGGAGCCTCATAAGACAGGGACCAAAAGAACAAGGGACAACAAGTGCAGTGCGTGTGCTTGTAAGTGTTTGTTAATAAAACACATATATTTATTAACCGTGAAAGTGTGTAAGTTTTTGTGTAAGTCCTGAAAAGCATCCGGCAATGTTAAGGTGATTCCGTCTTGCCGGCCTAGTTTTTCTCCGCCCTGGACAACCCGTTTCCCAGAACGCGTTTTTGAATCGTTCGCGAAGGAGGCGATCCTATTTCCAAATCGAGTGCTATGAACTCGCTTTCAACCCGGCGTTCTCAGCCGCTAGGCGAGCAATGGATGACCAATCGGCGTGTTCTCCTCCTCGAGCGATTGCGGTGACCATGTGGTCGTGAACAAGGCTTGCGGCAGGTAGTGGCACGGCCATGGATTCCGCGGCTGCTAGAGCCAACCGAATATCCTTCAGGCCCAGTGGCAGTTTGAAACCAACCGGCTCGTATCGATCTTGAGCAATCAGAGTGCCGTACGTTTTGTAAACGGGTGCGTCGAATAGTGAAGTAGTCAAGAACTCCAGATATTGTTGCGGGTTTATGCCGTACTTACGGATCAAAGCGAACGCCTCTCCCAAATTCTCAATCATCGATGCAATCAGGAAATTGCCGCTCAGCTTGATGAGGTTGGCCATGGAGGCGTCCTCGCCCATACCGTAGGTTCTTTGCCCAAGCACATCGAAGAGCGGCTGGCATTGGCGTGCGATTTCGCCAGGCCCGGCGACAACAATGAAGAGCTTGGCGGCAGCGGCAGCTTCAGGCCGACCAAGAACCGGGGCGGAAATGTAGGATTGTCCAGCCTTCCGGTGAGCGTCAGAGAGGCGCTTGGCCATGGCAACGCTAATCGTGCTCATGCAGACATGCGTGGATCCATCCGCCAAAGTCTCCAGGACCTTTCCCGATCCAAAGATGATTTGCTCAAGAGCCTGATCGTCAGCCAGCATCGTGACCAACAAAGGCGCCGCCGCAACCTCGGCGGGCGAACCAGCGACCTTCGCGCCATCCGCCTGCAATTCCTCAGCCCGACTCCGAGTTCGGTTATAAACAGTTAATTCGTGCCCCGCCTTAAGGACATTACGGGCCATGGCATGGCCCATATTGCCGAGTCCAATCCAGCCAATTTTCATATGCGATGCCTCCTGCAGAAATTGCCGCGTTGAGTACGTCGTCTGGAGATCAAAGACAAGTGACAGGCCGTCTCAGCCGGACCATCGGGTTCCACGGAGGTCCTTCCATGCGCCGCCTTCGCCGTAGCGCTCAGGGTACAGGACCCTCGGGCGCGGGTCTTCCGCGGTGTCGAGCTGAAGGACCATCCACTTCGGATAGGGAACGCCCGGGTCCGACGCCTCGTCCAGGAGCCGAACGTCGTCGTCCGAGAGCTGAAGGTCTACAGCGTGGATATTATCCTCCAGTTGCTCCACCTTCCGGGCAGCAACGATCACGCTAGTGACGGCCGGTCGTCCCAGCACCCACGCGAGCGCCACACGGGCCGGGCTTGTGCCATGCCGACCGGCCACTTCCTTCAGTGCATCCAAGACGCGGTAGCCCATTTCCTTGTCGAACGGCACGAACGAACCTGCCTCCGCGAAGCGTGTGCCAGCAGGAGCAGGACGGGTGCGGCTGTACTTGCCGCTGAGGAACCCACCGGCAAGGGGGCTCCAGACCAGAATGCCGATGTTGTGATACTCGGCGAACGACTGGAACTCGTATTCGAGACCACGACCGACCAGGCTGTAGTACATCTGCGCCGTCACGTATTTCTCCAACCCCAGGCGTTCCTGCAACATTATCGCGGTGGCTGCCTGCCATGACATGAAGTTGGAGAGCCCGATGTAGCGGACCTTCCCCTGCCGCACCAGATCGTCCAGCGTCCGCAGCGTCTCCTCGAGCGGCGTGTTGCTGTCCCACCCATGCACCTGGTAGAGATCGATGTAATCTGTCTGCAGCCGTCGTAGACTGCCTTCCACTTCACGCATGATGTTCACGCGGGTCGCGCCGCTGCGGTTGAAATTGTCGCCCATGGGGAGCCGGACTTTGGTGGCCAGGACGATCTCCTCTCTCACGCCCTTTAGGGCATTACCCACCAGTGTCTCGCTCTCGCCGAGGCTATACACGTCCGCCGTATCGATGAAGTTGATTCCCATGTCCAGGGCGGCCTTCACCATGCGCGTTGTCTCCTCCTGACCGAGGTTGCCCATGTTCATCCTGCCTCCGAACTGCATCGTTCCAAGCGCCACTCTGCTGACGATGAGTCCAGTATTCCCCAGTTTCCTGTATCTCACCTCCATCCTCCTTCTGCTGGAAACGAAAATCGAGACAGCGATTGCCAATTCGCCCTAACCGCTGCTGCCATTATATCGTTGTACCGCAGTATCGAGCTAAATAAGGGGCAAAGCGGAGGCTCCGCCCGAACACGGCATTGAAGGCCTCGGCCACGAGCTCGTGCAATGTGCTGTTGTTTTGTACGGCGAGGATCTGACTGCAACAAAAGATGGTGCCCGGGGCCGGAATCGAACCGGCACGGACGTTACCGTCCGAGGGATTTTAAGGCGTCCTCCTGCTCGGTGCTTTCTCGTTCCCTCGTTCCCTTCGTCCCTTGTTCCCTGTTTTCTACCTGCCGACGACGATGACGGTGAAGCTGCCAGGGACAACGGCGGGCCTGGGCCGCGGGTTCTGAGGCGTGGGATCGGGTCTCGGGCCGAAGTCGGCGGTGACGAGGTAGATGCGGTCGGCAGCGGAGTCGTAGGCCATGGTGCGAGCGCCGCGCTGCGTGGTCAGGCTCTCGATGGTGGGGTAAGCAGGCGCGGAGGCGTCGACGACGGAGAGGATGCCGTCGCCAGAGGAGGCGAAGGCGAGCGAGTGCGCTACGCTCCAGCCGGCAGCGTCGGGGCCGTCGCCGATGGAGGGATTGGCGAGAAGCTTGCCAGTCGAGGAGTCGATGACGGACATTTTGTTGCCGTCGCAAACCGGAAAGAGGCGATGGCCGGCAACGTCGAAGGCGAGGCCGGAGGGGGAATCGCAGCCGGCGGGCCAGGTTGCGGTTATGGTTTTGGCGCGGGCGTCGAAGCGGACGATTTCGTTCTTGTCCTCGATGTTGTCGAAGACAGTGCCCTGGCCGTCTACTGCAGGAAACTCGGGCTTGCCGGGCAGGGGGATGTTGGCCACAACTTTTTGCGTAACTGCGTCGATGACGGAGACGTCGCGGGAGCGGCCGTTGAAGGCCCAAACGGTTTGTGTGGCCGGCTCAAAGACGATGCCGTCGGGGTTGGTTCCGGCGGGGATGGTGGCGACACTGGCGAGGGTAGAGCGGTCGAATACGACCACGGCGTTGCCGCCGCCATCGGAGATGTAGCCGAACTTTCCGGCGGTGTCGAGCGCGATGCCGTGAGTTCCGTGGAGGCCAGTGATGGCGCCGATGGATTTTCCTGTGTTGGTATCAATGACTTCGACCCGCGGGCCGTGGGCAATGTAGAGGCGGTGCGCGCCGGGGTCGACAAGAATGTAGTCCCAACCGCCGACGCCGCCAATCTTCCAGTGGTCGATGACGTGGTAGGGCTGCTCCGACTCTGCGGCCTGCGCGGTTACGGTCCAGGCGGATGCGAAGAGGCTGCACATCAGGGCGGCGGCAAAGAAGAGGGGTACGACATGGCTGACGCGGCGCTCGAAATTCATCAAGAAAGCTCCTGAGACAACGCGAAAAGAATAACATCCTTCGATGTGCGCATCATGAACGGATGCGTTCAACAGCTCGTTTGAGGGCTTGAAAGTGTGGTTTGACGCAGATCGGCAACGAGCATTTGGCGAAGCGCCAAGGCAGGTTTCCGGCGGCCAGGCGCGCGAAAGGTGCTATCTTTATCGCAATTGCAGGTGTGCTCATGCGGGAAAGATTACCGGTGTTGGCGTGCTTAGGGCGGCTTTTTCGAGCGTCTTTGCCTGGGATGACGATATGGATTGCGGCTGCGGTCCCTCTCTTGCGCAGGGCCCGGCGGAAAATCCGGCGGCGGCGTGTACGAGCAAGAATCAGGTGGACGCTGCGGCGGTTGGGCAGTACCAGTTCACGGCGTACAAGAGCGGCGATGGCGCGTGCCTGCAGGTGACGAGCGACGGCAAGGTCGTCTACAACCATAGTGTCGACAGCTTTGAAACCTACACGCTGGGCCAAGCGGCGGATGCGCAGGAGCAGATCCCGGCGATCGCCAACGGCACGGACGTGACGGGGCGCGGGCAACCGGACATGATCGTGTCGCTCTATACCGGCGGAGCGCACTGCTGCTGGATTCACTATGTGTTTGAGCTTGAGCCGGAGTTCAAGCTTCTGGCCACGCTGGACGATTCCGACGACGGCGGGGCGCGCTTTGAGCGATTCAAGGATGGGCACTACTACTACCTAACAGCCGATTGGACGTTTGGATATTGGCCAACTTGCTTTGCGTGCTCGCCAGCGGCTCTGGTGACTCTCCGCTTTGTGAACGACAAGAAGGGCGGCGGATTTTACCTGGCCATGGACAAGATGCAGACGCCGGCGCCAACTGCAGCGGAGTGGAATAAGGAGCTGAGTGCGGCGCAGGCGGCGGTGAACAAGGGCGATGCCGATTCCATCGGAACGACGATGTGGCAGTCCGTGCTGAACCTGATTTACACGGGGCACTCCGATCTCGCGTGGAAGTTTGTGGACGCGCTTGGCCCGAAGGCGCAGCAGAGCCCCTTGCCTTCCCTGGCGGATTTCTGCTCCGTGCTTAAATCCAGCCCCTATTGGCCGGATTTGCAGCCGACATTGAAAGATACCCCGCCTGCCTGCACCAACGCCAAGCCACAACAATCGAATTAGCGGAAGTCAGTGGGTCCATTTGAGAGAATGTGTCCCTCAGGGGCTAAAGCCCTGACTCTTTTGGGGCCTGTTTTCGGCACGACTGAAGTCGTGCCCTTTCAAAGCAGTTTTCAAATTGACCCACCAGCGACGGCGCGATTCATGGCTCCGATGCTTTACTCTCAAAGTTGCGAATCTTTCACGCATGGGGAGCCTGAATCTTGCGCATTGTTCTGTCGAACATAGGGACGTTTGGGGACATCAATCCGCTGATTGCGATTGCGCTGGAGTTGAAACGGCGGGGGCACGCGCCGGTGATGGCGCTGCCTGAGGTGTACCGGCCGAAGATCGCGCCGCTCGGCCTCGAATTTCACACGCTGCGGCCGGACATCGACCCCGAAAACACCAAGCTCGTGGAGATGATCTACGACGTGAAGAAGGGCACTGAAACGGGGCTGCGCGAGTTCCTGTTCCCCGTGCTGCGGCAGACATACGACGATCTGCTGGATGCGGCGACTAACCCCAAGCGGGCAGACCTTCTGCTGCTGGGCGAGCTGAATTATGCCGGCCCGATCGTGGCCGAGGTGACCGGCATCCCGTGGGCGAGCTATGTGCTGGCGCCGTTCTCGTTTTTCTCGGCGTTCGACCCGCCGGTGCTGCCGCCATACCCACGGCTGGCGCGTGCCGACAAAGTGGCAGGAATGGGGCGAGCGATGCGGCGGCTGGCGCGGTTTGTGACGCGCAAATGGCCGGAGCCGGTCTACGAGTTGCGGCAGGAGCTGGGGTTGCCCAAGGGCAAGAACCCGATCTTTGACGCCAAGCACTCGCCGCACCTGGTGCTGGCGCTGTTCTCGCATGTCCTGGGCGTGGAGCAGAAGGATTGGCCGGAGAACACGCTGATCACGGGATTCTGTTTTTACGATGCGGACGCGGGGAACGCGGAGCTGCCTGAGCACCTGAAGAAATTTCTGGACGAGGGCGAGGCGCCAGTGGTGTTTACGCTGGGATCGGCGGCAGTGCTGGCGGCCGGGAATTTCTACGAGCAGTCGGCGCGGGCCGCGAAGAAGCTGGGCGTGCGCGCGGTGCTGCTGATCGGAACCGATGCAAGGAACCGGCCGCAACAGGAGTTGCCGGAATCGATTTGCGTGGCGGAGTACGCGCCCTACTCGGGGCTGTTTCCGCACGCGGCGCTGGTGGTGCACCAGGGCGGCGTGGGCACGACGGCGCAGTGCCTGCGCGCGGGGCGGCCCATGCTGATCATGCCCTACTCCCACGACCAGCCGGATAACGCTCGGCGCATGCGGCGCATTGGCGTGGCGCGGGTAATCCAGCGGGCAAGCTACAAACCATGGCGCGTAGCGCGGCGGGTGCGCGCGATGCTGGCCGCGACGAAATACGACGAGCGGGCGCGCAGCGCGGCCGAGGAAGTGGCGCGCGAGAATGGCGTAAAGTCGGCTTGCGATGCGCTGGAGAAATTGCATGAAAGACAGGGACGTAAGGACTAGTACTCCGCATGATTCGGTAATCGTGCTCCTGAGTGTGCGGGTCTGGAGACCCGCACGACAGCCGGTCAGGAGACCGGCGCTACATTACGAACACGCAGACGCGGCACTAGGGACATAGGGACTAGGAAGACAATATTGCGGAAAAGCACAGATAGGAAAATTCCGGCCGGGGCGCGATGAGACGACGCGGAAGTTTCACCCCACATATGAATTCTTAATCCACTCCAGCAGTAGAGGATCGCTCGCAGAGGGCCAGAGACAGTGCGCCGCGCCAAGCTCCGTGTTGCCCGGTGGGCTAAAAAATGCTGTTCTTTGACTCGAGATTGCGCCGTTGTCGCCGACGGCCCAGAGGTGTTTTGCCGTCGGGTGTGCCGAAGATGGCGTTCAGATTGGATTTGGCGCCGCTCCAATTGCTCAGCGTGTTTCTACACCAGAAAGTGTTATTTTTCTGGCACTTTGTTCATCACGGTGTAGCGGGACGCGAAGCTGCAATGAATCCAACGGCGCGCGGCTCCCGTCTAAACAAGCGAAAGGCTTGCCTCTGGAAAGTGCTGCCCGCGGAGGCGCACTCAATCCAACCCAAAGGAGTTTAATCAGATGAAACATAAAGCCAGGACTTCCCTTTCAATTGCAGCAACTTGTCTCGCGTTCCTTTTGCCTCAACTTACCCTGGCGCAGAGCAGCGCGAATTCGGAGCGTATGAGCAACGATTCCACGCAGGCAAGCGCGCGAAGTGAGGCCATGCAAATGGTGCCCGTTGAGGTGACATTAACCAGGGAACTCAACGCACGGAAAGTTGAGCCGGGTTATAAGTTTCAAACGACTTTGCAGGACAAGGTGCAACTGAAGAACGGACCCGAGCTGCCCCGCGGCACAGTGCTGACGGGCACGGTGGTATCGGACAAGATGCAGGCGGGCGGCACATCGAGGCTGGCGCTGCGCTTCACAAAAGCCGAGTTGAAGGACGGCATGAGGATTCCGATCGAGGCAGCGATTGTTGGAGTCTTGGGGCCACCGGGGGGTTGGGGTACGTTTGGCTACGGCAACGCTCCTTCACCGGGAGAACAATGGAACAGCGGGATCCTGAAGATGGATGTGATCGGAGTTGAGCCCGGGGTGGATTTGCATAGCAGCATCGGCGCCAAGAATTCCGGCGTCTTTGTTTCGACCAAGAAGAGTGACGTGAAGCTCGCGGACGGAAGCCGGATTACGCTGGCAATTGCCGAGCGGACAAACAGCAATTCGAGCGGTACAGGCGGCGCCTGAAGCTTGCGGCATTTCCCGAATGATTGCGTAGCGTGCTATCTATCGCACTCTTGGGTGCGATAGCGCTGCGCCCGGAGCGGAGCGACAATTTTGTACCTACCGGTCCCCCGATGGACCATTGCCTACTGCGGGGCAGGAAGATTGCCGGAAACCTCGGCCTGAGGAACTGCAGCAAGAGTCTCGGCAGCGGCGGGCAGCGGCGCAGGCAGCGGCCTTTCGAGAGCCAGCGCCAGCACTTCATCCATCGTGTCCACGAAGTGGAGCTTCATGGCGTTCTTGATGTTGTCGGGCAGCTCGGAGAGATCCTTCTCGTTGGCCCGCGGCAGGATGGTTTCGAAGATTCCGGCGCGGAGAGCCGCCAATAATTTTTCCTTCAGCCCACCGATGGGGAGCACCTTGCCTCGGAGAGTAATTTCGCCGGTCATGGCGATATCGCGGCGTACGGGAATCTTGGCCAGAGCGCTGGCGAGGGCCGTGGCCATGGTGATGCCGGCGGATGGGCCGTCTTTCGGGATGGCGCCTTCAGGCACGTGCAGATGCAGGTCGACGCTGCGGTAGAACTCGCGAGTGAGGCCGAGCACCTGCGCCTTGCTGCGGATGTAGGCCAGCGCGGCCTGCGCCGACTCCTGCATCACGTCGCCGAGCTGGCCGGTGACGGTGAGCTTCCCTTTGCCGTCGAGCACCTGTACTTCCGTAGTCAGAATGCTGCCGCCGACTTCAGTCCACGCCAGTCCGGTGACCAAGCCGACTTCGCTCTTTTCGTGCGCCTCGGAGTCGCGGAACCTGGGCACGCCGAGAAAATCCGAGACGTTTTGCGCGGTGATCTCTTCTTTGTGTTTCGCGCCGCTTTTCACCACCTTGCGGGCGACTTTGCGGCAGATGTTGCCGATCTCGCGCTCAAGATTGCGCACGCCGGCTTCACGCGTGTAGTAGCGGATGATTTCAAGGATGGCGTCGTCTTTGAAGACAACGTTTTTCTCGCTGAGGCCGGTCTGCTCGCGCTGCTTCTTGACCAGATATTGCTTCGCGATCTCGAGTTTTTCCTGCTCGGTATAGCCTTGCAGACGCAAAACTTCCATGCGATCCTGCAGGGCGGCCGGAATCGTGTGCAGCACGTTAGCCGTGGCCACGAAGAGCACCTGCGACAGGTCGTAGTCGACATCGAGATAGTGATCCTGGAAGGTGATGTTCTGCTCGGGATCGAGCACTTCAAGCAGCGCCGATGCGGGGTCGCCGCGGAAATCCGAAGAGATTTTGTCGACCTCGTCGAGCAGGAAGACCGGATTCTTGGTGCCGGCGCGCTTCATGTGCTGGATGATCTGGCCGGGCATGGCGCCGATGTAAGTGCGGCGATGGCCGCGAATCTCGGCTTCGTCGTGCACGCCGCCCAGCGAGAGGCGGACAAATTTGCGGCCGGTGGACTTGGCGATGGACATGCCGAGCGAGGTTTTTCCCACGCCCGGAGGTCCGACGAAGCAGAGGATGGAACCTTTGGGGTTCTTGACCAGTTGGCGTACGGCGAGAAACTCGAGGATGCGCTCCTTGATTTTTTCGAGACCGTAGTGGTCGGTGTTGAGGACTTTTTCGGCGTAGTCGATGGAGCGCGTTTCTTTTGACCGCTTTTTCCACGGCACAGCCAGCAGCCAGTCAATGTAGTTGCGGCTGACGGTGGACTCGGCCGACATGGGCGGCATGGCTTCGAGCTTCTTGAGCTCCTGGATGGTTTTGTCGAGGACTTCCTTCGGCATGCCGGCAGCTTCAATCTTTTTGCGCAGCTCGTCGAACTCGCTTTTTTCGCCGCGGCCCAGCTCTTTCTGGATGGCCTTGATCTTTTCGTTGAGGTAGTACTCTTTTTGCGCGCGCTCCATCTGGCGCTTGACGCGAGACTGGATGTTGCGGTCGAGGTCGAGTTTTTCGATTTCGACGTCGAGAACATCGGCGATGCGGGCAAGACGCGCGGCGGGATCGAAGATGGCCAGCAGCTCCTGCTTTTCTTCGATGCCGAGCTGCAGGTTGGCGGCGATGGTATCGGAGAGCTTGGCTGGCTCATCCATGCGCACGCTGGCGATGATGGTTTCGTAGTTGAGCGACTGCTGGAGCTTGACGTATTGCTCGAAGAGCGAAGTGACGCGCTGCATGAGCTGTTCGGCGGCGGGAGTCATCTCGAATTGCGTTTTGCCGGTGCGCACGGTGGCGACGAAGAAGCCATCGCGGTCGTTTACTTCAATGGATTTGGCGCGCTCGACGCCCTCGACCAGCACTTTGATGTTGCCGTCGGGCATTTTGACGCTCTGCACAATATTGCAAATCGATCCGACCTGGTAGATGTCCCGTGCCTTGGGCTCGTCGATGGAGGCGTCGTGCTGCGTGGCGAGAAAGATTTTGCGGTCGGCGGTGAGTGCCTCTTCGAGGGCGCGCACGCTGGATTCGCGGCCGACCACGAACGGGGTCATCATGTAGGGGAAGATGACCATGTCACGTATGGGCATCATAGGCAGCTTGCGCGGCTCGTTTTTTTCGCGGGGAACAGTCATCGCAGTACCTTTGAGGATACATCAAGACCAGCCCGGCGAGCGAGGCTGGTCGCAGGCTCATTTTTGAATTGTACAGCCTAATTGATTTGCGAAGAAGGTTTCAGCGGCGCTAGGGCGGGCGAGCGGGCACTAACAGCAATGAGGTGAATTTTCATCAAGCTGTTCAGTCGTGCTGTAAAGCCGATCGCAATTAAGGGGCACTTTAGGCCCTGAGGGATGCTTTTCACCCATTCGGCCGCAAATCGTCCCTTTTCCCGCAGCCTCCCAGGTCTCAATTGCGCGAGCTTAAGACAGGCTCTCACGCGCCCCGGCTTGGGTCATTACGCTTCAAAACAAATCGGCATCCAATAGCCTTAGAAGGACTTCCTATGGAGGGAATCCGATGAAGCCTCTCTTTCTAGAGCATTTTAGGAAATGCTGTAGACCGCATTGCAGAGCCTGAACCACGCCTTGGCGTTGTCCGGCGTGATCCGTTTGAGAGCCTCGGCGATGGCTTGTTCAAGAGCTTCCCGGGTTCGGGCCTGGGCGGCGCGGAGCAGTTCCTTGAGTTTTGCCCAAGCCTTCTCGATGGGATTGAAGTCCGGCGAATAGGGCGGCAGATAGAGCAGTTCCGCACCGGCTTTCTCGATGCTGGCGCGCACCGCGGCAGCCTTATGCGAACTGAGATTATCCATCACCACCACGTCGCCAGGTTTCAACGCCGGACACAGCACCTGCTGGAGGAAAGCCAGGAAGATGTCGCCGTCGGTGGCTTCTTCGATGGTCATGGCGGCGACCATACCGTTCAGGCTCATGGCCCCCAAAATGGTCATGATTTTCCAGTGACCGCCGGGCGTCGCCTCATGAATGCGCCCGCCGCCGGCGCAGCGGGCACGCAGCCGCGTCATCGAAGTGGTGACTCCGCTCTCGTCCAGAAAAATCAGCCGCTCCGGCGCGATCGTGCGTATCCGCGCGGCGAATTCCGCGCGCTGCTTGCGGTTGGCTTCGCTGTCGCGTTCGCTGGCGTGGAGTGACTTTTTTTAAGCCGCAAACCCATTTTGCGCAGCAGGTACCAGATTTGCGGAATGCTCAGCCTCACCGCAGCTTGACTGCGCAGCTTGTCTTGAATCTCGGCCAGCGTCAGGTCCGGCTTGGCCTCAATCCAGACCAGCAGTTGCTGCCGCGCCTCGGCCCCGGCGTGCGGCTTGCGCCCGGCGCGATGAGGCACCCGCTCGGCCTGCCCGGTGCGGTTTCGCTGCGCGGAGATCTTCTTCGCCCAACCTACACTGACCAGGAAACGCTCGGCCAACTCCTCAAGCGTCTCCTCGCCTTCGTCGTAGGCAGAAAGAAACTTACGGCGCAAATCATCCCCATAGGGTCGCCCCATATCTTCTGCGTCGCGGACTGTCGCCAATTACAGTCTATACTATTTCCTAAAATGCTCTAACCGTTTGCTGCATCGCTCTCTGCTCGATTCCCGCACTGGCCCAGAACAAGACCGCGAAGGAAGCGGGCATGACCGATCAGCAGTTTGTCGATTTCGCCGCACAAACCGACATGATCGAAGCCAATCTTGGACAGTTGGCTGAAAACGTGTCCGATTCACAGCCGGTAAAGGATTACGCGCAGATGCTGGTTACCGATCACACGGCGAACTACAACCAGTTGGGCGGCGTCGCCCAGCAGGCCAATCTCACGGTGCCAACCGCGATCGATGCCGAACACAACAAGTCGATGATTGCCCCCTTCCAATCATTGAAGGGAAAGGTCTTCGATCATCGTTATATCCCGGAGATGATTACCGGGCACACCAAAGCCATTGCCATCTATAAGCGCGAAGCAACCGACGCGCAAAATCCGGCCCTGAAAGCATATGCAGAGCAGACATTGCCCACCCTGCAAAAACATCTGGATGGCGCGAAGGCTCTGGAAAAATCCAAAACGCCGTAAGACGTGGAGCGGGTGTGCAAACTGAGGCGTGCGCTTTCCCAAGTCCCAAATTCGGGACCTGGGGGGCCAAGATTTGTGGGAAGTTGAGAGAGGGAATCAGCCGGCTTTTTCGAGCAGGCAGAGCGACAGGTCGCGGCGATCAACCATGTCTTTGGTGATTTCGAGTTCGCGGACGCGCTTGTTCGAGGGCAGGTGATACATGAGGTCGAGCATGAGCTCTTCGAGGATCATGCGCAGGCCTCGTGCGCCCACTTTTCGGGCCATGGCCTCGCGGGCAACGGCGCAGGCCGCCTCCTGCGTAAAGTGCAGGCGGACGTTTTCGTACTCGAAGAGGCGCTGGTACTGCTTGAGGATGGCGTTCCGCGGCTTGGTGAGGATCTCGATGAGCGCGGCTTCGTCGAGCTCGTCGAGGACGCCCATGACAGGCATCCGGCCGACAAATTCGGGAATGAGGCCGTACTTGATGAGGTCCTGGGGCTCGGTGCGGCGCAACAGTTCAGTGTCGCGGTGCGAGCGGGTCGTCGCCTGATCGGCGTCGGCATCGACGGTGCGGAAGCCGAGGGCTTTCTTGCCGACGCGGCGGCCGACCACGCGCTCCAGGCCGACAAAGGCTCCGCCGCAGATGAAAAGAATGTTGGTGGTGTCGACGGCGGTGAATTCCTGGTGCGGATGCTTGCGTCCGCCCTGCGGAGGCACGTTGGCCACGGTGCCTTCGAGGATTTTGAGCAGCGCCTGCTGCACGCCCTCGCCGGAGACGTCGCGAGTGATGGAGGGGTTCTCGTCTTTGCGGCCGATCTTGTCGATTTCGTCAATGTAAATGATGCCCTGCTGTGCGCGGGTGACGTCGCCGTCGGCGGCCTGGAGGAGCTTGAGGATAATGTTTTCGACATCCTCGCCCACGTAGCCGGCCTCAGTGAGGGTGGTGGCGTCGACGATGGCGAAGGGAACATCGAGCATTTTGGCCAGGGTGTGCGCCAGAAGGGTTTTGCCGGAGCCGGTGGGGCCGATCAGAAGGATGTTGGACTTGGCGAGCTCAACCTCGCTCGAGCGCGCGCGGTTCATCTGGATGCGCTTGTAATGGTTGTAGACGGCTACGGCGAGCTTCTTCTTAGTCTGATCCTGGCCGATGACGTAATCGTCGAGGAAGCTCTTAACCTCAGTGGGCTTGGGGAGATGGCCGGCAGTGGTAGCGGGAGTGGCGTCGCCGCGGTCGTCTTCGAGGATGGAGTTGCAGACGGCTACGCACTCGTCGCAGATGTAGGCACGGGGGTAGTCGCTGGGCGATGAGATTAATTTGGCTACGGCATCCTGCGACTTATGGCAGAAAGAACAGCGCAACGCCTCTTCGGGTCCCGTGCGCGTTTTCATTATGATTGCTCCCTTGAACGAGTTTAATCCAAATGCCGGTTTACGGCTACTTTACGGCCAAGGGCCGGTCGATAATCTCGTCCACAATTCCGTATTCCTTGGCTTGTTGCGCGTTCATGATGAAATCCCGCTCGACGTCGCGCTCGATACGATCGAGGGGCTGGCCGGTATGGCGGGCCATCAGGTTGTTGGTAATTTCGCGGATGCGCAGAATCTCGCGCGCATGAATGTCGATGTCGGTGGCCTGGCCGCTGAGACCGCCCATAGAAGGCTGATGAATGAGAATGCGCGAGTTGGGCAGCGCAAAACGCTTGCCCTTGGTTCCGGCCAGCAGCAGAAACGCGCCCATGCTGGCGGCCTGGCCGATGCAATAGGTGACGACGTTGTTCTTGATGAACTGCATGGTGTCGTAAATGGCGAGGCCGGCGGTGATGGAGCCGCCCGGCGAATTGATGTAGAGGGAGACATCTTTCTCTGGATCTTCGCCCTGGAGGAAAAGCATCTGGGCGACGACGAGATTGGAAATCTGGTCGTCAATGGGGGTACCAAGAAAGATAATATTGTCGCGCAGCAGACGGGAGTAGATGTCGTAGGCGCGCTCGCCCCGGCTCGTCTGCTCAACCACCATGGGAACTAATGCCATTACTAATTCAGCTCCTTGCTGCTAGCTTGTGGCTGCTAGCCCTTTCTCTTGCCGATTCACTGCATTCCCCAGCTTCCATCGTAGCCGGACAGCCTGCGTCAAACTACGCGGGGAGGCGTTCATACAAAACCGACGCGGTTTTTTCCCGTCTTAACTGTTCCCTGATCCTAGCCATTCCGCCTTCCTGCGTCAATCGCGCTTTCAGGGCATCGAGGGGCTCGCGGGACTGCAATGCGGCAAGTTGCAATTCGCTGTCCATTTCCTCGTTGCTGACGACGATATTTTCCTCATCGGCAATGCGGTCGAGGAGAATCTGGGTTTTTACTTCGGCGACGGCGCTATCGCGCTGGGCGGCGCGCAGGCGGATGAAGTCGAGCTTGCGCATCTGGTCGGGCTGCATTCCCTGTGCCGCGAGAGCACGCAGGCCGCGTTCCAGGCGGGTGTCGATCTGACTCCTGGACGAGCGACTCGGGAACCGGGAAGGTGAAGCGCTCGGCGAGCGCGGCGAAGAGGCGGTCTTTGGTTTCGCTCTCGACGCTGCGGCGCTTGCGGCCGGCCACATACTCGCGGACGCGGGCTTCAAAATCGGCATAGCTTTCGTAATGGCCGATCTCCTTGGCGAAGTCGTCGTTCAGCTCGGGCAGAGTGCGCTTTTTGATGGCCTTGACTTCGACTTCGTAGGTCATGGTTTTGCCGGCCAGTCTTGGCTCGGCATAATCGGCGGGATAGATGACCTCGGCCTTCAACTCCTGGCCGGGCTTTGCGCCGCGCAGGGCGGTGGTGAAAGCCTCGACAGTGTCTTTGCCGCCGATCTCGACGAGCGAGTTTTCGCCGACTGGCTGCGCTTCGGCTGCGCCTTCGGCGCGCTTCGGCCGGGGCTTCATTCTGGATTTCGCCCTTGTAGCTGATCTCGGCCCAGTCGCCGTCCTGGAGGGCGCGGTCTTCTTCGACGGGCTCGATGGTGGCGCGGGACTCGCGGAGCTGTTCGATTTCGCGCTGGAACTCTTCCTCTGTGATCTCGACCGAGGGCTTATCGACCTTGACGTCCTTGTAGCCGTCGATGGAGAAGGCGGGCAGGTATTCGAAGATGGCTTTTGCGTGGAGTGGAGCGCCGTCCTCGACCGTGAGCTCGGTGACCTGCGGCTGGCCGACGGGGCGAACGCCCAGCTCGGCGACCGCCTTGTTGAAGCGCTCGGGGAGCAGCGTGTCGCGGACTTCCTTGCGGATTTCGGCGGCGAAGCGGCGGAGAATGACGGATTCCGGCACCTTGCCGGCGCGGAAGCCGGGAATTTTGGCGTATTTCCGATAGCTGGCGGCGATGTTGTGCCAGGTCTTGGTGACCTCTTCGGCGGGGACGTCGATGACCAGCTCACGGGTACACTCGGGGTTCAGAGCCGGGCCGTGCTGGTGGTCGTGTTCGTGGTCGTGTTCGGCGTGATCGTGCGGGGCGTCAGCCGTTTCAGGTTTGTTTTCGAGGGTGCTGCTTTCAGTCAAGGTTGTGCCTTCCGGGCGCACGCGCCGATCCATCTTGCGGCCACCGGCTGCCCTTCAAGGCAATACAGCGCCGTTTTGGCCGGGGGAAATACTTCTATTTATGGTACGGGGGTTTCGAGGAGGGGTCAAACCGGCGAGGCGAGCCGAGAACCGATGGGCAGCGCGAATGTCACTTATAGTTGCTGCCGGTACGGCTGTAGCCGAGGGAGATATCCCCTTTGTTTGCCGCGTGCACGACGCCGTCAGATCGACCAGGATTGCGCCAACTGCGAGTGCCACAACGACGCGCAAAGCACAGCGGGGATGAGGGAAGCCACGGGCACCCCCGTAGACACGGCTTTTCGTAAGGGTGATTGCGCAACGAATTAGGTTGCCTGTGCGCAGGCGAGACATAGCTGAAGGCCGGCAGCAGACTCCAGCAAAGTGGCTTAGCCCTCTTCGGCTTCGCGTAGCCTGGCGATGACGGTGAAATCTTCGAGCGTACGTGACGTCGCCTTTGACTTCGCCGTGAGTGGCGAGCTCGCGGAGCAGGCGGCGCATGATTTTGCCGCTGCGGGTTTTGGGCAGAGCCTCGGTAAAGCGGATGTCGTCTGGCCGGGCGAGCGAGCCGATCTCTTTCGAGACCCATTTGCGCAGCTCGTCTTTGAGCGCGTTCGTTGGCTGATGGCCCGATTCGAGGGTGACGAAGGCGGCGATGGCCTGGCCCTTTAGATTCGTCCGGCCGGCCCACGACGGCGGCTTCGGCCACTTTGGGGTGGGCGACGAGCGCGGACTCGACTTCCATGGTGCCCAGGCGATGGCCGCTGACGTTGATCACATCGTCGACGCGGCCCATGAGCCAGAAGTAGCCGTCGGCGTCCTGGCGCGCGCCGTCGCCGGTAAAGTAGCAGCCGGGGACGTCGGTCCAGTAGGTCTTCTGGACGTAGCGCTCGGGGTCGCCGTAAATCGTTCGCGCCATCGACGGCCAGGGCTTCTTGATCACCAAGCAGCCCGCCGTGGCCGGCAGGGACGGTCGTGAACTTGCCTTCGGCGTCGGGGCGCGTGACCACTGCAGCCTCAATGCCGAAGAAGGGACGCGTGGCCGAGCCGGGTTTGGTGGGAACGGCGCCGGGGATGGGCGTAATCATGATCGCGCCGGTTTCGGTTTGCCACCAGGTATCGACGATGGGGCAGCGGTTGTGGCCGATCTTCTCGCGGTACCACATCCAGGCTTCGGGGTTGATCGGTTCGCCGACGGTGCCGAGCAGGCGCAGCGAATCGAGCTTGTACTTTTCGACGTGCTGGTCGCCCCACTTGATGAAGGCGCGGATGGCGGTGGGCGCGGTGTAGAAGATGGTGACGCGGTGATCGTCGATGATCTTCCAGAAGCGCGAAAAGTCGGGGCAGTTCGGCGCGCCCTCGTACATCAGCACGGTGGCGCCGTTCTGCAGCGGGCCGTAGACGACGTAGGAGTGGCCGGTGACCCAGCCGATGTCGGCCGTGCACCAGTAGATGTCGTCGTCGCGCAGGTCGAAGACGTACTTGGTGGTGAGGTAGGTTTGCACGGCGTAGCCGCCGGTGGTGTGGACGCAGGCCCTTGGGCTTGCCGGTGGTGCCGGAGGTGTAGAGGATGTAGAGCGGGTCCTCGGAGTCCATGGGTTCGGCGGGGCAATCGGGCGCGGCCTTGGCGATGAGGTCGTGCCACCAGTGGTCGCGGCCTGCAACCATGTTGACGGGCGAGCCCGGTGCGCCGGTAGACGACCACGTGCTTGACGGTGGGGCAGGCGGCCATGGCTTCGTCGACGGTGCGCTTGAGCTTGATTTCGTTGCCGCGGCGGTAGCTCGAGTCCTGCGTGAGGATGGCGACGCAGCCGGAGTCGTTGACGCGGTCGGCGATGGCATTGGCCGCGAACCCGCCGAAGATGACCGAGTGGACGGCGCCGATGCGCGCGCAGGCGAGCAGGGCGATGGCCAGCTCCGGCGTCATGCCCATGTAGACGGCCACGCGGTCGCCCTTCTTGATGCCCAGGGACTTGAGGGCGTTGGCGAAGCGCTGCACCTCGGCGTGCAGTTCGGCGTAGGTGAGGCGGCGAATCTCGCCCGGCTCGCCCTCCCAGATGAGCGCGGTCTTCTGGGCGCGCGCGCCCAGGAGCGTGGCGGTCTACACAGTTGTAAGAAAGATTGAGCTTGCCGCCGACGAACCACTTGGCCCAGGGCAGGTTCCACTCCAGAACCTTGTCCCAGGGCTTGAACCAGTGCAGTTCGCTGCGCCACGCCGGCCCAGAATTTTTCGGGGTCTTCGATGGACTGCTTGTAGAGGGCTTCGTATTCTTCGAGGCTCCTGATGCGGGCCTTGGCGCTGAACTCCGGGGGCGGCGGAAAAACGCGGTTTTCGCGCAGCGTGGAGTCGATATCCTGGTTGGCGGCGGAGACAGGCAAGGAAGACATGCAGGATCCTCTAAGGGAATGAACAGACAGGGACCTGCGGGACGCTGAGACGCGGCGCTCAAGCAGGAGAAGCCCCGGCTCAAACTTTAGCGGGCCGGAGGGGATTGACGCAAGGGATCAAGGAGGAGGGCTGGGCTATGCCAGGTGCCAGAGGTGGGATGTGGGGCACCGGCATCTGGTCTTTCTCTCCTGCGTCTTGCGAAGTTGAAACTTGCCTGTGAGATAAAAAGAGGCTCAACGGAAGCACTATAATTTTTCGCATGCGGCTTCTCTTTTGCACTACTGCGAATGCAGCAGTGGCAATGCTGACGCTAACTGGCTAGCTTGCTGACTCTAAATTGGGACGCGCCTGATCCCCGCATGGTGCTACTTCTTCGGATAACCCACGGTCTGCGCCAGCGTAATTTTTTGGTCGGGACGCAGTTTCATCACCTTGGCGAGCGCGTCACGGTCCACCATGCCGCGCACCACAACCGCGAGTCCTTCTGAGGCACAGAACAGGTAGACGTTTTCCGCGATGAAGCCCGTGCCGGCGGCGGTGAAAAGGTCCCGATACTCGGCGGAGACTTTTCCCGCTTTGGCAAGGTCCGCGACGTAAATCAAATTCACCGGTGCATCTTTCACAAATGGCTGCATGCCGGTCATGCCGCGCACATCCCCGGCCAGAACGGGATCCAGTTTGTTCCCTTTGGCGTCGTAGATGTAGAGCCCATCCGCCATAGCCACGTACACATCGGTTTCCTGCCAATTTATGGCGGAGGGCGCCGTACGTTTTCCCTCGCCCGGCCGATTGATGCCGAAAGCCGCCCAAAGCAGGTTCGCGAGCACCTGCGTGGGCAGCTTATCCGAGCTGAATTCGCGCGTGGAGTGCCGGTCTCTAAGCACCTGCATCAACGGCCTGCCACCGTCGGTCTGAGGAGCAGGAAGAATGAGAGGTTTAAGTTCTTGCCCAAGTGCGAAGCTCGCACCAAGGAACATCGCAATAACAAGGAAGCGAACAGAAAATGACAAATGCGTTTTCATCGGAGACTCCCATGAATAGTTGTCTACTCATTGGTTGGTTTGGCCTTTTTGTAGGAGGCCAGAACGAAGTTGGGGAAGTCCTCGAACACCCAGTCGTTCTTGAGGGTGTGGTAGATGACTCCCAGGAATTTGCGCGCCAGGGCGATGTTGGCTTTGCCTCCACCCCCGCCGGCGGCCTTGACCGGTTCTACTCCCAAACGCTGATGATGAATTTCTCTACGAGTCGAACAACTCCCAAGATGATCAGGCAATCTGCCACTCCTATTGGCAGCAATCCAACAGCGGGAGTCCATCCCTGCGGCCATCGAACGACAATAACCATGGGGACACGAAGCAACAACATCAGAACAATAATCGCCCAGAACCATAGGCGCTTTCTCAAGTCCCAACGGATTCTGATTGCAAGCACGATCATTCCCAGAACGATGCAGACAGACAGCCCCATGTCCTGTTTGCCCGGGTAAATGAAGAAAAGGAGCACGGGCAGCAGGAGGGCCACTATGATGACGCCGGAATAGTCGGTACGCTTTTTTGCCGCAGGCTCTTGTATTTGCTCAAACATGTTTTTTCCTGACTGATCGTTGGCAGCATTCTAGAATGCCAGCCTCAACTTTGTCCCTGAGAGTTCAGCGTTCCGGGCGTGGGGTCGGCTATGATGACCCAATGTGATTTGGATCACTCCAGCCTCACAACAACCCAAAGGCGCCTCATCACTGCTCACGAACAAGACCCGCAGAGGTTTCGCTGGCAGGCCGTCAACGTGACTTCACGCGATTACTCGGTTGGTGTGGGCAGCCTGGAGTTGCGTGCTGACGATGAACTGTCGGCAGCGACCACATTGCACATGGCTGAGATGCGCAAGCAGTTTAAGTCAGTGTGGGCGACGCTCCGTCCGAGGTTGAAAGTGATCTTCCAACGCGACGGACAGCCACGTCCACAGACCTTTGGCGAAGCGATTCCTCACGCCGTGACTGACAACGGCGTGTTTTGGGGCGCTCAGCAGGATGACAAATCAAAAAATGTGTGCGCAAGCTGATACGCCTAGCGCACGGCTTCGGTGAGGGCTTCGGTGCACTTACTCATCTTGGCGGTGCGTTCGATTTTGTCCCAGTTGAACGGTTTGCCGTCAATGGCGCGCTTGAGCGTCTTGGCCAGTACTAAGCTGAAGAGCTGGCGGTAGGCGAAGCGCTGCAGCCAGATGTGGAAGAGCAGCCATCCGTCGCCTTTGTTGGCGGGGTGACGCCGCTCAAGGCTAAAGGCGGCCGAAGAGGTGATGAAGTCGATGAGCAGGAAGCCGAGGAAATAGACCACGAGCTTCATAAAGCTGGCGGCCGAAGCGGCTTCAGGGTGGTAGTGGCGATCGACGAGGTAGTTGACCACACCGGCCGCGAACATGATGTCGATGAACGGCGAAACCAGCGGCAAGAGCATCTGGAAGATGAGAATGTTGGGCAAGGCAAACAGGCCCATCGCCTTATTGCGGACGAAAGCGGCGCGATGTTTCCACACCGCTTGCAGGATGCCGAACGACCAGCGGAAGCGCTGCCGCATCAGGCCTTTGGCATTGATGGGCGCTTCAGTGTAAGCCAGTGCGCGGTCTTCGTAGTCGACCTTAAGTCTCTGCTCGAGGAGGTTCATGGTCAGGTCGGCGTCCTCGGCGACAGTATTCAGCGGATAGCCGCCTGCAGCTTTCACCGGTGCGGTGCGCCAGGCGCCAATGGCGCCGGGAACGACAGTAACGACATGGAACAGGTCGAGGGCGCGGCGCTCGAAGTTCTGGCTGGTGATGTATTCGAGAGCCTGCCAGCGCGTCCACAGGTTCACCCGGTTGCCCACCTTGGCGTTGCCGGCCATGGCGCCGATGGTTGGATCCTCGAAGTGGGGGATGAGCTTGGAGATGGCGTCGGCCGCGATCACGGTGTCGGCGTCGATACCGACGAAGATTTCCTCGTTCATGTGTTCCAGGCCGTAGTTGAGCGCGGCGGCCTTGCCGCCATTGCGCTTGGTAAGAACCTGCACGCGTCCGGCGGCGATCTCCCGTGCATAGGCCGCGCCGGCCACTTGGGCGGTGCGATCCAGCGATCCGTCGTCGATGACGATGACGTGGAGATTCTTGTAATCGGAGTTGAGGACCGAGCGGATGGTGCGGACGATCACTTTTTCTTCGTTGTAAGCCGGGATGAGAACCGCAACGCGCGGATTGTACTCGGGAGAGGCGTGGCCGCGGGGCCGTCGCAGGCGGTCGATGAAGGCAAAGAAGCCGACGATAACGAGTCGCGCGCTCATGAGAATATCGCCGACGAAGAACACCATGACGATGAAGTTGGCAATAATGTCGAGAGCGGAGAAGGCGATGGAATCGGGTATGGAACGCATGCGCTGCCAGAAAGTGAGCGGAGGCATCACCTGCGCGGTGGTCCTGCCCATGAGCGCAGAGACGGGAACGATGGTATAGCCGTGGGCGCGCAGGGCGTCGATCAGCGGTCCCAGGGATTCTACGGTGACCGAGCGATCGCCGCCGCCATCGTGGAGCAGGATGATTGAGCCGCGGAACTGCGGCTTGGTCTTCATGGTCTGCAACTGCGCGAGGACCGAATCGATAATCTCCGCCGGCGTCTTGCGCGGGTGTTGGTTCCAATCGTTGGTGTCGATCTTGCTGCCGATAATCGTGAGGCCGTCCTGCTGAATGCGCCACACGGGCGCGGCCTCATCGTCGGTATCCGGTTCCTCGTCGTTATCGTAGGGCGGGCGGAAGTAGAGAGGCTGTACTCCCAACTTGCTCTCGAACAGTCGTTCGGTGAGGTTAATCTCCAAATCCAGTTGGCGGGTCGAGATTTCGCTGATATCGGGATGCGTATAGGTGTGGTTCCCGATCTCGTTGCCATCGCGAACGATGCGCTGCAACAGGCTGATATTGTCAGCGGCCTCCGCGCCGATGATGAAAAAGGTTCCCTTGGCGTGTTTTTGCTCCAGAATCTTGAGAATCTTCGGCGTCCACTTGGGATCGGGACCGTCGTCGAACGTGAGCGCAAGCTCATTGGGGTGGTAGCCGTACTGCTCGATGGTATAGGTGCGTGGATACACATCCATGTGTTCGTCGACGATGAGCTTTTTGCGCGGGTCCGTCTCGTCGGTGTCCACTTCCACGGTGCGCTTGCCGGGCTGCGGCAGGCCGGTGACGCGCAGAATATCTCCGTCGCCTTCGGTGTCGACATCGTGGCCGGGCTGCACGACGCCCAGGGCTTGCAGCGATTCCGGATTCGAGGGCCGGTCCCATATGCTCCATAATGAGCTGTCTTCCTCGCCCAGGCGCCAAAGGGCAAAGGTTTGCAGGCCGAGTTCCCGCGCGGCGCGCATCTCGTCGAGGAGCGTCACAGCATCGAGAAACCACACCACGTGGCGCTGGTTATCATCTTCGTCGATGTACTCATAGTGAGGATTGAGCGTGTCGTAGTCGAGATCGAGATCGGCGTCGGCGTCGGAGGCGCGCCCCCATGAGTCGGAGACCGACAGGACTTCCGTATTGAGCACCTGCGGTTTGCGGCGCCGGCGATCCTTGGGATTGGGAATGGAGAGCGCCCAGTCGTAGCCGTAGTTGCCCACCGCGCAGATCAGTTTGTCCTTGGGCACGGATTTGAGCACCCTGACGAGATTGGTGACGAACCACTTCTGACTGGCTACGGGCCCCGGGTCGCTGTCGGTCTGGTGCTCGTCGTAGTTCATCAGCACAATGCCGTCGGAGTTGGCAGAGATGGATTTCAGGTCGCTGTCGCTGGTGGCGACAGCAACGTTAACGTAGAGCCGCAGATTGCGAGGGTGCATCTGGGCATAAAGCGCTTGGATGAAGCTAAGGAAGCCTGGATCGGCATCGTCCGGGATGCTTTCGATGTCGAGCGAAAGGCCGCGATAGACCGGATACGCGAGCAGGAATCGCATGATCTGCTGTCGCAGCGCGGCGCTTTTATCCGGATTCGCGAGCGCGTTTCCCACCCCCGTGTCCCATTCTTGCGTGTGCGGATTGAAGTTGTTCAGCGCAGGAAAAATTTCCGTATCCACCGGGGGCGCCAGGACCACGTGCTTCACCTTGTTCAGGTAGTCGGGGTCATGAATCGTGTTTCCCTCGATCACCGGATACTCGCTCAGGTTGTCACCGCTCATCATCATCAACGTGCCGCCGGGTGAGTCCACGTGCAGCCACTGCGGGAACAGCATGTCGATCTGGTGGACGTGCTCCTTGAGCGAGGAGTAGCTGTCGGCATCGTCCTGCACATAATAGGCGGCGCGCAAGCCTTCGCCGGAGTTGAGGGGAATTTCAGAGGGTTTGCGGGCGGTTTTGCGACGCGCCGGACGCTGGTTCTTCACCCCGCGCAGCAGAATCGACCGGTCAGGCAAAGCACGGTAATTGTGCCTGGGAATCGGCAGCAAAAGCTCGGGCAGGTGCTGGTTACGCAGCACGTTAAAGATGAAACCGGCCACCACCAGCGTGGACACCACGGCTGCCGTATCCAAAATGCGGCGCAGGCGCTTCCAGCGCTTACGTTCGGGGTCGAAAAAGATCTGTCGATCGGGCATGTCCAGTGTTTTGACGGCTACGCGAATACCATGTAAACAAGCTACGCTATACAGTACGAATCGTATGGAAGCTGCCGAAGAGAGTCAATTGACGGGGTTGCGGCGGATGGCCAAAATAGCGAGCCAGGCCCGCGTCGCACTGCCCGTAGCGCTCCCCTTGGCGGCAGGCCTTGCCCTTCGGCTGTGGATGCTCAAAAACCTCTTTCAGGTCAACGGCGACACGCTTATCTACGGCGATTTGGCCAGGAACCTGCTGCTGCATGGGAGCTTTGCCCTCACGCTGCCTAACGGCGCAGTGTACCCCACGCTGATCCGGCTGCCCGGCTACCCACTCTTCCTCGCCGCTTGCTTCCGGATTTTCGGAATGGAGAACTATTTTGCCGCGGCCTGCGTGCAGATTGCGCTGGAATTGCTGGGCTGCCTGCTACTGGCGGATTTCGTGCGCCGCATCGTTCCCGCGCACATGAGCCGCGGCGCAGCGCTGGCAACGCTTTGGCTGGCGGCGCTTTGCCCCTTCACTGCCTCCTACACGGCGGCTCCGCTTACCGAGACGCCCACCCTCTTTGCGCTGGCGCTGGCGATGTGGGCAATGGCGCGCTTCAGGGAACGTCCGGGCTGGGCGAATGCGCTCTGGTTTACCTTGGCGGTAACCTGCGCCGCGCTGTTGCGGCCCGACGGGGCGCTTGCTGCCGTGGCCTTTACGCCGGCGCTTGTCGTTGGATTGCCTTGGGGGGGATTGCCTCGGAGGGGATTGCCTCGGGGAGGATTGCCGCGTGGGGCCATTGCGCCGCGGAAATTGATGCGCGTTACGGTAGTCTGCGTTTTGCTGGCGTTGGCTCCGTTTGCCGTGTGGACGGCCCGAAACTGGAGTGTTTTTCACGTCTTTCAGCCGCTGGCGCCTCGGCTAGCCACCGATCCAGACGAAAGACCCAACCTGGGATTTGAGCGTTGGGTGAAGACGTGGTGCCTCGACTTCGTTTCCACCTACGACGTTTATTGGAATGTGCCGGGAGACAAGCTGAAAGTGAGCGAGTTGCCTAGCCGCGCCTTCGACTCGCCCGCGCAATATGCCGAGACGGCCGCAATCGCCGCCGATTACAACAGCCACGGCATGGAGCTGACTCCGGAAATCGACGCGCGCTTTGACAAGCTGGCCGGGGAGCGCATTGCCGCGCATCCGCTGCGCTACTACGTGTGGTTACCGCTGGGCCGCGTAACAGATATGTGGCTGCGGCCGCGCGTGGAGAACCTGAATATCGACACGGACTGGTGGGTTTATGCGCAACATCACGCAGATACGGAATTCAGTTGGGCGTATGTTGCGCTGAATGCGCTGTATCTGCTGCTGGGAATCGCCGGGCTGTCCCTAAGGCCGCGATTCTGGGGCGCTCTGCTCGCGTACATGCTGTTGCGCAGCGCGCTGCTGCTTACCGTTGCGGCGCCCGAGGCGCGCTACACGCTGGAGTGCTTTCCGATGCTGTTTGCCGCGGGCGGAATTGCATTGAGCCGCGCGATGGCGCGCGCTCACTTACTGAAGGAGAAGGCGTTCCCGGGTACTCCCTGATTCACCTTGATGTCGGAGTAAGAGCAGACATAGGACTGCCCTTCGCCCTCATCGAAGACCTGCTTGAGGCTGACGGCGCGCGCGGTGTCCAGCCAAATGGTGACTTTGTGAATCGTCTTGGTGATCTGGGGATCCTTGGCGACCAACTCAAGCTTGTCGGCGGTGACGCCGCCAATGGTCTCCGTTCCCAGGTACTTGATCGTCCATTTCTCTTCGAGCTGTTTGCCGCTGGCGCCGAAGCCGAGCATCAGGTAGCTCTCGTATTTGCCGGCCTCCGTATAGGACTTGGCGTCGCTTTCCTTGCCTGTATCGGAAACGCGGAGCGTGCCGCCTGAGAGGATGTACGTCTTTGCCGTCGGGTGGTTGTTGTGCTCGGTGAGATGGGCGGCCATCTGAAAATGATTGTCGTTGCGCTCATAGTAGGCCATTCCGGTCGTCACGTCCTTATCCGGAATCGGTTCAGTCTGGATGGTGTCGAACTCGACGTGGGCCGAAGTGGAATGAAAATCCTGCGCTGCGGCGTCAAGCCTTGCGAGCACGCTCTTGAGGTCGTCGGGGCGAGCCTGCCGGACCGGCAGCACTGCCACCGCAAGGAGGACAAAAAGAACAAGCGTACCTTTCCGATGCATAGTCATTCTTATCCTGCTTGACGTTCAGCGAGGGTCGGAGGATGCGTGAAGCGAGGTCAACGGTGGGTCCAGACCCGCCATGCGGTGAGCTTTCCCTGGGCGTCGTAGAGTCCATCCCACCGCTCGACAAAAACGGCGTCGCCCATGACCGGCTCGACGGCTTTCCGCAGCCTGCGCTTTACCTCTCGATCCGAAGCGCCCGGGGAGATGTCTGCACTCGAAGCCTGTACGGTGACGATGACGAAGCGACCGCTGGCGACTACTTGAAAAGGAGGCAAAGAGCCGGCGACCAGCGACGGCTTGGCGCCAAAGTCCCAAAGGCGCGGGGTGACGAAGATGAAGATAAGAACTAGCGTCACCATCACGTCGTAGTGGAACGATCCGCGTGGATAGGTCCAGTAAAAATAGCTACTCAGGACCCGTTTGAAGCCGCGCCTGGGCTGCGGACCCGCTGCGTTTGTGGTCGAAACTGCCATTACGACTCCCTCACAATTCTATCGAGCTCGCCCATGTAAGGACGAAGCGCACCGGGAATCAGCACCGAGCCGTCAGCCTCCTGATAGTTTTCCAGAATCGCCAGCCAGGTGCGGCCCACGGCCAGGCCGCTGCCGTTCAGCGTGTGCACAAACTCCGGCTTGGCCTTTGGGCCGCCCTTTCCGGAACTCGCCCGGTAGCGGATGTTGGCCCTCCGCGCCTGGAAGGCATCGAAGTTGGAGCAGGAGGAGATTTCGCGGTAAAGGTTCTGGCCCGGCAGCCAAACTTCGAGATCGTAGGTCTTGGCCGAGGAGAAGCCGGTGTCGCCGGTCGAGAGCAGAACGCGGCGATAAGGCAGCCCCAAAGCCTCAAGGATCTCTTCGGCGTCACGCGTGAGTTGCTCATGCTGCGCGTCAGACTCCTGGGGCCGGGTGAACTTGACCAGCTCGACCTTTTGGAACTGGTGCTGGCGGATGATGCCGCGCGTGTCCTTGCCCGCCGCGCCAGCCTCGGCGCGAAAGCAGGGCGTGTAGGCCGTGAGCGAGATGGGCAGGCGCGATTCCTCGAGAATCTCGTCGCGGTAAAGATTGGTGACGGGAACCTCGGCGGTCGGAATCAGCCAATGATCGTTGTCGCGAAACTCCCCGCGCGTAGCAGCTTCAACATCGGCATCGGAACAGCGAAAGAGGTCCTCGGCGAACTTGGGCAACTGGCCGGTGCCGAAGAGGGACTTGGAGTTGACCATGAACGGCGGCAATACCTCTTTGTAGCCGTGCTTTTGCGTGTGCATGTCGAGCATGAAGCCGATGAGCGCCCGCTCCAGCCGCGCTCCCGCGCCCATGTAGACAGCGAAGCGCGCCCCGCTCAGCTTGGCCGCGCGTTCGAGATCGAGAATGCCGAGAGATTCGCCGATCTCCCAGTGCGGCTTTGGCACGAAGTCGAAGGTGCGCTTCTCACCCCAGGTTTTTATGGTCTTGTTGTCGGCTTCGGAAGTGCCGACGGGAACTTCATCGCGGGTGAGGTTGGGCACGCGGGCGAGAGACTGGCGCAACTGCTCGTCGAGGGCAGCTGCAGACTCATCGAGTTCGTCGAGCTTGTCTTTGAGGGCGCGAGTTTCGCCCATGACCGCCTCGGCTTCGTCGTGTTTCCCGGCTTTTTTGAGCGCGCCCACCTGCTGCGAAAGCTCGTTGCGGCGAGCCTTGAGCTGTTCCGATTGCGTAATGGCCTCACGGCGGCTCTTGTCGAGAGCGCGAAAATCGCCCAGCAACGCGGCCGGGTCGGCCCCACGGGCGCGCAGCTTTTCTTCCACCAACTCCAGGTTGGCTCGGACGAATCCTAGGTCAAGCATTTCACTACCAGTTTACGACAGCAGAACAGAAGGAAGCTGTTAGCTCTTAGCTGTTAGCTTCTAGCTCGTCGTGCGGCAGCGAACCCGAATCGCTCACGAGCAGGATCGCCGGTCAAGTGACTTCTTGATGATCGTTCCGCGATGCTGCAGCGAACAGCTTAGAGCTGAGAGCAAATAGCTGCTTCTTTCAGTCCGCCGCCTTCGCGCCGTTCCGCGACTGTTCCTGCCATCCGGGCAGGCTCTGGTCGCCGATGATAAGCCGTGCGCCGCGCGTGAAGGTGAAGTAGGTCCACGCCCAGGCCGCCATGACTGAGAGCCGGTTGCGGAAGCCGACAAGGAAGAAGATGTGCACGACGAGCCAGGTAATCCACGCAGGAAAGCCGCTCATGTGCGCCTTGAAAGGCCACTCCACTTTGGCAACGGCGTCCATGCGGCCGATGGTGGCCAAATCGCCCTTGTCGAAGTAGCGAAAAGCGGGGCGCGGCTTGCCGTTGAGATCGGCGGCGAGAATCTTGGCCACATGATCGCCCATCTGCATAGCCGGCTGGGCCACGCCGGGGATCTGGTGGCCGTCCTGCTCCAGATGGGCCAAATCGCCGAGGACGAAGACCTCAGGCAGGCCGGGAGGGTTGAGCCGGTCGTCAACCATCACGCAGCCGCGCTTGTCAGTGGGCGCGCCCAATAGCTTGCCCAGCGCCGAGGCCTGCACGCCCGCGGCCCAGAGCGTGACCACTGCATCGATGCGGAATTTGCCTCGCGGATCGTCGGCTTCCACCCAGCCGGGCCCCACCCCCGTGACGTAGGCTTGCGTATGCACATCCACGCCCAGGCGGCGCAGCGCGGCATCGGCCTTGGCGGAAAGATCCCCAGGATAGGTGCTCAACACGCGCGGCGCGGCGTCGAGCAGCATGACGCGGCTTTTAGCGGGGTCGATGTGCCGGAAGTCATTGCGCATGTAAAGCTGGGCGATGTCGCTGATGGCGCCGGCCAGTTCCACTCCGGTAGGGCCCCCACCGATAACGACGAAATTCAGCGGAGGGTGCCAGCCGTGCTCGACCATCTGCCGCTCGGCCAGTTCGAAGGCCAGCAGCACACGGCGGCGAATCTCGATGGCGTCATCAATGGTCTTGAGCCCCGGCGCGAGCGCCGCCCACCGATCGTTGCCGAAGTAGGAGTGGGTGGCGCCGGTGGCAAGAGCCAGGTAATCGTAGGCGAGCTGCGCACCGCTGGCCAGTGTCAGTTGGCGCCCGGCCACGTCGATGCCGACGACTTCATCCATGAGGACTTGAGTATTTTTCTGGCCGCGCAGGATGGTGCGGATGGGCTGGGCGATGTCGGCCGGCGAAAGCACCGCCAGCGCCACCTGATAGAGCAGCGGTTGAAAGGTATGGTGATTGCGGCGGTCTACCACGGTCACGTCCACAGGCAGGCGCGCGAGCCCCTTGGCCGCGTGAAGGCCGGCAAACCCTCCGCCAACGATAACCACGCGAGGGCGGCGCGCCGGCGGTTGCGCGTAATCGAGCGGTCTGGTCAGTTCTCCCAGGGAGTGCCTCTCTGCCACCAAAAACTCATCACTCTCTATAGATGCGCGGTCATGCTTCCGGGCGATTACGATCGAACTCAGATTGACTGACTTGCTGACTTCGTGGCTCGCTGATTTGTCCGCCGCGGCGGACTGACTTGCCCGGCGCTGCGATAGCATCCAGCTATGATTGCAGGTGTTTCCTGGGCGTGGTGGGCGGGTTTTCACGCGGTGGTGGCGGCGGCGCTGGTGGCTGACTCGCTGCTGACCGGTCACCGGCGCGAATCGCGGCACCCGGGAATCATTGCCTGGTTCGGAACGGCAGGGCTGGCGCTCGCTGCCGCCGGCTTCGGCTGCTGGATCGCCGTAGCCATGGGCCGGCAGACGGCGCTCGAATTCGCAGCCGGCTACACCATCGAGGCCTCGCTCAGCATCGACAATCTCTTTGTCTTTCTGGTTCTCTTTCAGGGCTTCCGGATCGACCGGCAGCGCCAGCACAAAGCTCTCTTGTGGGGCATCTGGGGCGCATTCGCGCTACGCGCCGTGTTTATTGCGGTGGGAATCACGCTGCTGCGCCGCTTCGAATGGATCACCTGGATCTTCGGCCTGATCCTGCTCTATGCGGCGTGGCGGTTGGTGCGCGGCGGATCGGCGCGCGCGGCAATCCCCCAGTGGATCGTGAGACTTCAACCAGCCAAGGGCTCATTGCTGCCAGTCATTCTTGCTGTGGAAGCCACCGATCTGCTCTTCGCCACCGACTCCGTTCCCGCGGTGCTGGCCGTGACGCACAATCCCTTCGTCGCGTATACGTCGAATGTAGCGGCGATTCTCGCCCTGCGCTCGCTCTACTTCGCGCTGGCGGCCATGCTGGACCGCTTCCGGTATCTGCACTACGGGCTCGGTGCGATTCTGGCCTTTGCTGCGCTCAAGATGCTGAGCGCGCGCTGGATTGCCGCGCCGGTAACGCTCTCGCTGGCCGTGATGGGCGCGATTCTGGCGGTGTGCGCTGCGGCAAGCGCAGCACGACGGCGAGCGAGCAAGTCAGCGAGTCAACGAGGCTAACGCGCGATCACGCACTCCTGAGTTCACCAGGCGTCCATGTGCTATTACGCGCTCTGGTGCTTAGGGGGATTCTGGCGGTTTGCACGGCGAAAGCAGCAGCAAAGAGGATGAGATCGGGCGCTGGAAACGCCGAGGAAGTACCGATACCTCCCGGATTTCCACTGCTTTATCTGGGGGGAGTGTGGGAACCTTGAAAGGGGCGCCGCAAAGGTAGGAGCCGGCTGCCAATCCAGGAAGGTGAGATAGCGATGAAGAACAAAACAAGCCCCAAGCCGACCGCCCAAAAGAAAAACGCTCCGCCTTCGCCCGCCGGAATGGAACAGGTGTTGCGTGAGTTTGTGGCGATGTTAGGAGGAGGGGGTGAGATTGTCACGAAAGACGATCTGAACGCGCTGGTAACCTCCCTTCGTGCACCATCGGCCAACGGCCTGCTGAGCGATAAGGAAGCGGATGCGAAGGATGAGGCGCAGCAGATCGCCTTCGACGCCATGGAGGCCGAAAACGATACCCAGGCGCGCAAGCTGGCAAAACGCGCCTTGCGCCTGGATCCCGATTGCGTGGATGCGCTGGTAGTCATGACCGGGCTCGACGCGCGCACGCCACGTGAGGTGATTGAGGGCCTGCAAAAGGCAGTGGCGGCCGGTGAGCGCTCGCTCGGCGCGAAGTTCATTCGGGAAAACGAGGGCCACTTTTGGATGCTGATCGAAACACGGCCCTGGATGCGCGCCATGGGGGAACTGGCCGCCGCGATGAAAGGCGCCGGGCTGCACACGGACGCAATCCGAATCTACGATAGGATGTTGAAGCTGAATCCGAACGACAACCAGGGCGTGCGCGATCCGCTACTGGGGCTGTATCTGGCCGTCAACGACTTGATAGGAGCGGGCGGCTTGTTAAACAAGTACAAAGAAGAATCAATGGCTAACTTTGCCTGGGGCCGCGTGCTGGAGCGGTTCCTGGCAGGCGACCGCACGGCCGCGCGCGCGGCACTCGAAAAGGCGCGCAAGGCCAACCGCTTTGTAGAGCGGTTCATGACAGCGAAGATGCCCATCCCTGAAGAGCTGCCGGAGATGTACTCTTCAGGGAGCGAAGAGGAGGCTGTGTTCTGCATGGATGCCGTGGGATTCGCCTGGGCGCACCACAAGGACGCTATCTTTTGGTTGCTCGATCAGTGTGCCGCTGATGGCGTGCGTTCGGTCCCTAAAAAAAGAGCATTGATGAAAGCGCCTGCTGCCGGGAAGAAAGTTCAATAACCACGAAGGCTTTCGTGTCAAAGCTCTTGAACTACAGCGGCACTTTGCGGGATGGAAGGTTTTCGCATCGGCACTTGCTGGGGCATCTTACCATTCTTCGAAGCGCACTCTTCCATCGCAGCCAAAGGATGAATGCCTCCGGAAGTTCGCGTCGTCGCGCTTTGGGTAGTCGTTGCGGAAGTGCGCGCCGCGGCTCTCAGTGCGGGCCAGCGCGGAAACCAGAATGGCATGGGCGACGCGGCTCAGGGACTGCGCCTCGGCCAAGCGGCGGCTGGCCCTGCCGCCGGCGGCAATTTCGGCCAGCGCGGTTTCGCAGGCCGCTTGCGCAGCCAATCCCTGGCGCAAAGACGATTCCTCGCGCAACAGGCCGGCATGGGCCCACATTGCGGCTTGCAGGGCGGCGATCAGCTCTTCCACGCGCGTAGCTTCTTTCACTGTCAGATGCTTTGGGGCGGGTCCGGCCTTGGCCACAACCGAAGCCGGCGCGAGAGGCAACCCGTCGGCCAGCATGGATTGTGCGGCGCGCGCGCCGAACACGAGCCCTTCGAGCAGGGAATTGGACGCGAGGCGGTTGGCGCCATGCACGCCGGTGCAGGCGGCTTCGCCGGCAGCATAAAGGGCGCCGACGCTGGTGCGCCCGTCCAGATCGGTGCGGATGCCGCCCATGAGATAGTGCGCCGCGGGGCGAATAGGGATGAGGTCGCGGCGGAGCTCGAGACCGTATTTCGCTAAAAAGGCGCTGATTCCGGGAAAGCGCCTGGCAAGATCGAGATTCCGCACGTGACGCATGTCGAGATAGACGGGGCGCGGCTGCAGTGCAGTGTGGATCTGCGGCGCAGATGGGTCCGGCATGCCTTCGCGGGCGATGGCGCGGGCCACCACATCGCGCGGAGCGAGCTCGAGCTTGGGGTGGTAGCGCTCCATAAAGCGCTCGCCGCGGTCGTTGCGCAGATACGCGCCCTCGCCGCGCAGGGACTCGGAGATGAGGAAGCGCGGCACGCCGGGGAGCGCAAGCGCGGTGGGATGGAACTGATAGAACTCCATGTCGGCCAATTCGGCGCCAAGGTGCGCGGCCAGAGCGATGCCGTCGCCGGTGGCTACGGCGGGATTGGTCGTGTCAGAGTAGACCTGGCCCGCGCCGCCAGCGGCAATAAGGACGGCCTGCGCGCTAACCCGCACGTTGACGCGATGAGGCTTGTGGGCTGCTGCGTCCCGCTCGAAGCTGGACGGGGCGGCATGGGAAAGCTCGGCGCTGGCTAGATCGGCCGCGACCACGCGGCCATCGGCAACGACCAGCCCGGAAACCCGGGTCCACTCGGCAAAACGGATGCGGTTGTGGACGCGGGCAAAGGCAGCGAGAGAGCGGCTGATCTCGGCGCCGGTGGCGTCGCCGCTGGCGTGCAGAATGCGGGCCAGCGAATGCGCGCCCTCGCGCGTACGCAGGTACTGGCCGCTTTCGGAATCGCCTTCAGGTCCACCTTTACGGTCGAAGTTTGCGCCCCACTCGATCAGCTCGGCCACGCGCAGCGGCCCTTCGCTCACAAGCGCCTCGGCGGCGGGGCGATAGACGAGGCCATCACCGGCATTCACTGTGTCTTCAAGGTGCAGGGCAATGTCTTCGTCGCCTTCCATGGCCACGGCAATGCCGCCCTGCGCGTAATGGGTGTTCGATTCGCCGACCGACTCCTTGGTAACGACCAGAACTTCGCCGTGGCGGGCCAGCTCAACTGCCGCGCGAAGCCCCGCAACTCCCGCGCCGACAACGAGAAAGTCCACCTGCGAGTTCTTTGCCATTGCCTCTTTGCCCGATCTCTTTTGCCTAATCATTCAGGCTAACACCGTGAGGCAGGGGACGAGGGAACGGGTGAGCAAGGGAAACCCCACCACAAAAATGCTTGCAATTCAGACACGGTAGGGGTATAAATGTATTCGATACCCCCTCAATCTTCGGAGAGAGGGCGCGAGCCGCCGCAAGGCGGCTTTGCTTTTTGAGGCGCACGGCTATTCGGACGAACGTATATGTAGATGGCTTCAACCTGTACTACGGAGCCGCGAAGTACACCCCATACAAGTGGGTTAATCTTGCTGAGCTGTGTGTGCAGGTTCTTCCGGGCCTCGACATCCATCGAATCCGTTACTTTACCGCCCTGGTAAAGCCGCTTCCCTCCGATCCGCACACGAGGCTTCGCCAGGAAATCTACATCCGCGCCCTGGAGACGTTGCCTAATCTGACGGTGCATTACGGTCACTATCTGCAAAGCACGGTGTCGATGCCGCTTGCCGCTCCACGTCCTGGCGGGCCACGCTTCGCGGACGTACTCAAGATGGAAGAAAAAGGCTCGGATGTAAATATCGCCACATACATGCTGATCGATGCGTTCCGGAAAGACTGCGATCAGTTGGTGGTCGTTACGAATGACTCCGATCTGGCTGAACCCGTGCGGATCATAAACAAGGAAATGATGATCCCGGTCGGCATTTTCAACCCGCAGACGCATGACACCGCCGCGAGGCGAGCGCAGGTTAGCGGGAAGCCGTTGCGCTCTGCGAGGCCCAGCATAGAGCTAAAAAAAGTTGCGAAGTTCAACCGCAATATAACTTCGGAAGGGCCAACCTCTCACATGGCCAGGAGCCAATTTCCCCCGGTCTTGACCGATGTTCAAGGCCGCACGATCACCCGACCAGCGAGCTGGTAAAAGGGCTTCAAATTTCGGCTGCGCCTCGCGTCGCAGGAGAAACAGGGCTTCACGAGCAAGGGAACAGTGAACGTTGAGCGGAGGTCAGGAGACAGATTTCCGGCGCTGCATGCGGCGCGCAGAGTGTAAGCTTTCTTGCAGGCTCACAAGTAGAAATCAGAGGCTTGAGTCGAATGCAGATCTTTCAGCAATTGCCGCCGGAAGCGGCAAAGATTGCCCTGGTGCTGTTCCTCTCTTTCCTCATAGGACTGGAGCGGGAGGAGCACAAGGCGGCGGGCGTCGCGTATTCCTTCGGCGGAATACGCACCTTCCCGCTGATCGGCCTCATCGGCTATTCGCTGGCTCTGGTTGCGGGTGCGCAACTGCTGCTCTTGAGCATCGGATTTCTGGTGGTCGGCGCATTTCTGTTGCTCTCCTACTGGCGCAAGCTGACAAGCGTTGCGGTCAACGGCACGCCAATTCCCGGCGTGACTACAGAGATGTCGGGCCTGGCCACGTTTCTGGTGGGCGCGCTGATCTATTACGAGCATTTCTGGGTCGCGACTACGCTCGCCGTCGCGAGCCTGATCCTGCTCGACCTGAAGACGGCTCTCGAAAAGCTGGCTGCGAGCGTCGCTCCGCACGAGATTCTCACCTTTGCCAAATTCCTGCTTTTGTCGGGCGTGATACTGCCCGTGCTGCCGAACCAGCAGTTCGGCCCGTTCCACATCAATCCTTTCAAGACGTGGCTGGTGGTGGTGGCCATCAGCGCCATCTCTTACGGCAGTTACGTGCTGCAAAAGCTGACCAAGGGGCAGGGAGGGATCGTGCTGGCGGCGCTGCTGGGCGGCGCGTATTCCTCCACGGTGACTACAGTGGTCCTGGCCAAGCGGGCCGCGCGCGAGCAGCATCCGCACCTGTTCGCCGGCGGCATCCTCATGGCCTCGGGAGTGATGTACCTGCGGCTGGCGATCCTGCTGGCGCTCTTCAACCGGGGACTGATGTTGCTGCTGTGGGCGCCTTTTCTGGTACTGGCGGCGCTGGCGGTCGGCGGCGGCTGGCTTTGGACGCGCCGTGAGGACAAGAGCGCGCAGTCAGTGCAGCGCGAGTTCGAGCCCAAGAATCCGCTGGAGTTGGGAACGGCGCTTCTGTTCGCGCTGCTGTTCCTGGTCATGCTGGTGCTGACGCAGTTGGCGGTCAAATATCTGGGTAGCGCGGGCGTGAACACGTTGGCCGTCATCATGGGCGTTACCGATGTTGACCCGTTCATCATGGGGCTCACCCAGGCCGCGGGAACGCTGACGCCGCTGAAGGTTGCGGCGGGCGCGATTTTGATTGCCGCCGCCAGCAACAACGTGGTGAAGGGCATCTACGCCTACTCGATGGCCGACCGCAAAACCGGCAGGCAAAGCCTGGCGTTCCTCATAGGGCTGGCGATTGCCGGGCTGGTTCCGCTGGCATGGCTGGCGTTCTGAGCAGCAACTCAGCGAGTCGGCGGGGTGCGGAAAAAGTGTAGCACCCGGCGAAACAGAGATCGTATCCAAGTTGCGCCTAGGGTGGTGTGGGGATCTGGAGATCCCCACTACAGCCGGTCAAGAGACCGGCGGTACGAGGCAGACCGGCGTACGAGGTGCGGGTCTTTTAGAATTGAAATCATTGTGCAATCCATCCGCGTAGACACGCCATCCGCGAAGTACGACGTATTCACAGGCAGTGGGCTGCTTGAGACCCTCGCCCCGCGCATTGAGCGTGCGGTGGGCCGGCTGCCGCGGCGGGTGTTTGTGCTGACGTCGCCGGAGATTTGGGCGCTGTGGAACGGTCCGTTTTGCGCGTCGTTCGAGAGGGCGAAGGTTGAGCCGCCGGTGGCGCTGTTTCTTCCCCCTGGCGAAAAACACAAAACAGTTAGAAGCGTGGAGCGCCTGGTGCGCGAGATGGTGCGTGCGGGCGGCGACCGGGGAAGCCTGCTGATCGCGTTTGGCGGCGGGATTGTGGGCGACATGGGCGGATTCGTGGCCGCGATCTTCATGCGCGGGATTTCTTATATCCAGGTTCCGACGACATTCTTATCGCAAGTAGACTCGAGCGTGGGCGGCAAGGTGGGCGTGAACCTGCCCGAAGGCAAGAATCTTGTGGGGAATTTCTTGCAACCCCGCGCGGTGTTTGCCGATATCGGCGTGCTGGGCACGCTGCCTGACCGCGAGCTGCGCGCAGGGTTGATGGAGAGCGTGAAAGCGGGCATCATTCGCGACCGGGCGCTGGTGCGCTTTATGGAGGAGCACGCGGACGAGGTGCTGGGCCGCGACTCCAAAGCTTTGGAACGGGTGATTGCGGCGTCCGTCCGCATGAAAGCCGGCGTGGTGCGGCAGGACGAGCGCGAGAGCGGGTTACGCATGATTTTGAACCTGGGGCACACGGTGGGCCACGCTCTTGAACAGGCCACGCGCTACAAAGCTATGCTGCACGGCGAAGCGGTGGGGTGGGGCATGGTGGCGTCGCTCTATGTGGCGCGCATTCGGGGAACAATTACGGGCGCGCAGATGGAGCGGATGGAAAAGCTGATCTACCGCTATGGGCCGCTTCCGGCGCTGAAGGTGAGCGCCGCGAGGGTGCTGGCGGCGACGGGCGGCGACAAGAAAAATGTGGGCGGGGTACGACGGTTCGTGCTGCCCATCGGGATTGGCGATGCCGGCGTGGTGGAGGACGTGACGGCGGCGGAGTTGTATGCGGCGGTGAAGTACATGATGGCGAGGGGAAGTAGGGGACCAGGGGCCAGGGACTAGGTCTGGCGAGTCAGCAGGTCGTCAGGGAAGGGAACCAAGATCGATAAGCCGCATTCGCGCACATCCTAACCTAAAGGACGGAGCGGATCAGCAAATCGGAAATCAGGGTAGCGGATCAGTATGGGCGATCTTATCCCTCAGGCTAAAGCCCGCGTTGATTTGGAGAGCTTCGATGTGCGGGCTGAAGCCCGTACCCTTCAAACGGAGCCGACGGTGGGGGATGGGGACGCGGCTTCCGGCTGGAAGGAACGCGTCCTCTGAGGGTTTTATACCGGCCTAGCTTTTGGGCGCAGCGGCGGCCGCCATTCGGGCCTGCATCTCGCGAGTCAGATGTGGCACGATGCCCACCATCCGCTCGATAAGCATCAACTGGCCGCGGTGGTGCATCTCGTGTTCTTTAACTGAAAGGATCATATCGAAACGGCTTCTTGATGAAGGCTCCGCACCTGGGGGCATCGAGACCCTCTCCGCCAGGAAAGTATCGGTAAGTCCGTCGAGCCAACCAGCCCACTTCTCCCCGGAACTGCGGAGCAATTCCAAGGTCTGATCCTTGCTCCGTTGCACCTTTTCCTCAGCCGCAATGCGCTGCATCAGCGACGGAAAGTCGAAGCCGACCAGCGAAGACCGTCCTTCTTGAGCATGAATCTGGTACTGAAAACTGTAGGCCAACGAAATGTGCGCGAGAAGCTCGCCGACGGAACGCGTATCGGGAGTCGCCCGAAAACCGTATTTTTCTTCCGGGATATCGTGGGCAATTGTAGTCGTATTCTTGCGAACGGTGCGAAAACTCTGAGCTAATTCCTTGGATCCGTAGCAATTCAATTGGTTTCTCCTTGAGCTAAACAATTTGGCCGGGATTTCCAGTTTATCCTGCCAGTTTCGGATCAGTCTATAGCCAGGTTCCTCAGGCGCCGGGTGGCGAAAGCTTCAACGGCTGACCCCGGAGAGAGTAGTTGCTTGAGAATGCTCAGATCACAGGAGGTTGTGACCGCCGTCACAGATCAACGTTTCCAATCGGGCGTAGTTTCAGACCCAAATTAGGAAACCCGCCATTGCTGTTGTGTAAGAAACTGGGCTATCGATTGTTGTGTTTGTAAGCCCTAAGACAAGTTTGGTTAAGGTGCGGCGGGTGAACTGTTGACTAAGAGACTAAAACGCAAAGGGTCACTATTCACCATTATTCGAATTCGAAACAGGAGGCAGTATGTTTAAGTTCAAGTTCTCTGTGGGTCAGGGGATAATAGTCGCGCTGGCCGTGCTTTTGTTTAGCGCATTTGCCGCGAGCAACTTACAGGCGCAAGTGACCACAGCCGTACTTTCCGGCACCGCGATGGATACCACCGGTGCGGTGGTTGCGGGCGCCCAAATCCAAGCGACGAACGTCGGCACGGGGATCTCTTACGTTGGGACCAGCGACGGGGCGGGGCGCTACGACCTGCAGGAAATGCCGATCGGCACCTACACCGTCTCAGTGCAAAAGGCAGGTTTCCAGAAGATGGTGCAAACCGGGATCATACTGACCGTCGGCGCGCACCCGGTGCTGGACTTTAAACTCAAGGTGGGCCAGACCTCGGAAGTGGTCGAGGTGCATGGCCAGACTACCACCGTGGACACCACCACGGCCGCGGTGGGCCAGTTGGTTTCGTCCGCCCAGATGTCTGACCTGCCTCTCAATGCCCGCAACGTCACCGACTTGCTCACCCTGGCGCCCGGCGTAGGCCTTGTGATTGCTGGCGGAGGCGGCGGTGGCGTGTCGAATACCGCCTACGGCAACGAGAACAACTACTCCGTCTCCGGCTCCCGTCCGGTGGGAACCTCCTACATCATAGACGACCTCGAGAGCGTAGACTCTGGGGACCACGGCCAAGGGGTCGCCATCATCGGGACTTCACTGGGCATGGATGCGGTCCAGGAATTCCAGGTCATGACCAACACCTATGGCGCCCAGTTCGGCGGCACCGGCGCGGCGATCAACATGGTCACCAAGTCGGGCACCAACGAGCTGCACGGATCGGCCTACGACTATTTCCGCAACAGCGTCCTGGATGGCTATAACTGGTTCGACGTCGCCGGCTATAAGCCGGCCTTCAGGAAGAATCAGTTCGGCGGTGCGCTGGGAGGCCCCATCAAGAAGGACAAAGCCTTCTTCTTCGGCAACTACGAGGGCTTGCGCTCGGTTACGGGCGTGACGAACCGGGCCCCCGTGCCCAACAGCCTGGGAGGCCTCTTCGAGGCGTCCGGCTACACGGGAGGCAACCCGGATGGGACAGGAACGTGGACAAGTCCTGTTTACGGGCCGATGAGCACGCTTTCGCAGAGCATCATGGAATTGTATCCGACAGCCCCCAACCCAAACCCCCAATGCCCGAATGTGAGCAATGCAGTCCTCAATCCCGGCACGGGCCTCTACTGCTCGGTAGGGAACAATCCCCAAAACGAAGACTACGCCGTGGCGCGCGTTGACTACAACTTCGGGCCCAAAGACAGCGCGTTCGCTCGCTACACCATTGAGAATGCCTTTCAAATCGTCCCGTATGTGGAGTCTCAACTCCCCGGATGGCCCGAGGTCGACCACGAGCGGAACCAGTACACCAGCATTGAAGAGCGGCATGTGTTTTCGCCCTCGCTCCTCAACGAAGCCCATATTGGGTTCGTACGGTTCCATAAGCAGACGGCCGGCGGCGGCCTCAACCACGGCGGCGATTCGGACCCCCTGGAAATGAATAACGCCGTTCAGGATGCGGACTGGGCTCCCGGCGATGGGCTCGCGGATTTAGGTCCCCCGCCTTCGAGTCCGAGCCTTGACGCCACCAACCGCTTCAGCGCCGGCGATGACGTCGTCCTGACCAAGGGGGCGCACAGCCTCCACCTGGGCATCCTCTACACCCGCGTGCAGTCGAACGAGATGGCGGTCGGTTACGCCGGCGGCTGGAATCTCTTCATTGGCTTGGACAGCGCGCCTGGGTTCGTCTTCGGTGTCCCCGCCCCCTGGGTGGGCGGAGCACTACAGGGGAGCCCGTTCGTAGAATTTGCTTCTCCGGGCCCCGGTTATACCTATACGACCCCCAGCGGCACCAGTTATCCCTGGACCCCGAATCGCTACTGGCGTCAGAACTGGATGGCTCCTTACATCCAGGACGACTGGAAGATCAGCAAGAAACTCACTGTGAACCTGGGTGTGCGCTACGATTGGGCAAGCAATCCGACAGCCGTCGGTTTGCCGGTGTTCGTGCTAAACAATTTAACTTCGACGACCGCGCCCGCGACGGAGAGCAGCTTCGTCACCGCGCAGCATCCCTTCACCAGCAATCCCAACATGGGCAATATCGATCCGCGCGTCGGAGTGGCCTACGACCCGTTCGGAGATCACAAGACCTCCATTCGCGCCGGCTTCGGCCTGTTCCACGAGCCGGTCAAAGCGCGCACCTTCGGATCGTCGTTTAACCCGGTTAGCCCGCTGTACGATATTACCGGCCCGACGGCTTACGGTGTGTATCCCAACCTGCCCACGGGCCTCCTCCCACAGGCCGAAATCCCGACCCAGGGCGTCACCTGGTTTGGCGGCATTCTCAGCAATGTGAACCACGCGCCGTATGTCATGCAGTACAACCTGACCATACAGCGCCAGTTGCCGAAGGGCATGGTGTTCAACATCGGCTACAACGGTTCCAGCGGCGTTCATGAGTTCTCGCAGATCGATGCCAACCTTCCGAACTACTTGTCCATCGACCCCACTGCGGCGGCGGACCTCGCAAGTGGAGACTACACCTTCACCGACGGGGTTACTCAGCCCAGCGGGTCGGGGGCGCCGGGCACGCTGAACAACCCGTTTGTAGGCACGCACGTGAATCCGAACTTCGCTTCGATAGAAGCGATAGAACCTATTTCACATTCCAGCTACAGCTCCTTGCAGACCAGCCTGACCCGGCAATTTGTCGCGGGCCTGGCGGGCACTGCCGGTTACACCTGGTCCAAGTGCCTCGACACCGGCTCGGCAACCACCAGCGCGGAACAGGGCGAGTGGGCCGTCTACGACGCGTACGACCCGAGCAAGGATCGCGGTCCTTGCAGCTATAACTCCCCGCAGGTGTTTACCGCGAACGCTATTTACAGCCTGCCGTTCCACGGCAATCGGGCGGTGAGTGGCTGGCAAGTCAGTCCCATTTTCAGCCGCTTTATCGGCCTGCCCATTAACCTGCAAAACCATCTGTTCACCTATCAATCCAACATCGGAGGGTCGGTGGAAGGCGAACGTGTGAATGCGGTCCCCGGCTGCAATCCGATGACCAAGAAGCTCCACTCCATGTGGTACAATCCAGACTGTTTCGTCCAAGAACCCTTTGGCACCATCGGCAACGCCGGCCGCGACGCGGTCAACAACCCCAATTACTTCAACTGGGACTTCTCGGTCATGAAGAACACCAAGATCACCGAGAGGGTCAGTGCGCAGTTCCGGGCGGAGTTCTACGATATCCTGAACCACCCCAACTTCAACCTGGGGCAGCAGGCGTACCTGATGAGCACTACCGCACAACTCACTCCCGTGAGTAACCCCAATTATTCTCAACTTAACAATCCGGCTGCCTATGATCTCCCGACAGCCACCAGCGCCGGCGGCGCCATCTGCAACCCCACGGGGGTAGTTGACGCGGTTGTGCCTGCTAACGGCGTGTGCTACGAGGGCACGACGGCGGCGCAGGGAACCTATCCGTCACAATACGGCGGCAATCGCCAGATCCAGTTCGCTCTGAAGTTAATCTTCTAGACTTGAGCGCGATCTTCAACCACTATTCCCGGCGGCAACCCTCAGGGTTGCCGCCGGGTTTGTTTTGGTGTGCCGAGCGCGTCCTTGAGTTCGGGACGAGGCATTTTATCGGGCTTTTGTGCAACAATAGGAGTTAGAGGAAGCCCTGGGGTAACTTGGAGCGCGTGGAGGAACATCGATGGGCGATCTACTTCAACCTTGGCACCTTATCTTGCTGGCCGTCGTTTTGTTCTTGCTGTTCGGGGTGAGGCGACTGCCGGAACTGGGCAAGGGATTGGGCGAGGGATTCAGGGGATTCCGTGAAGGGATTCGTGGCATCTTCGATCCACTGCCGCCAGCGCCTCCGGCCCAGCAGCAGAATGCGGCTCCAGCGCCGCCTGCGTCGACCGCTCCGGTCGAGCCGAAACAGAGCTGATTGTAGGGCCGCACGCCGATTGCGCTGCGGCGCATTGCAGAATCCGGTTTCAAAAGCAGGCCTGCGCCGACGCACAGGCCCTTGCGTTTTTAGAGCCGTCGTCGTGGGTTGGTGTCTGTCCAGGGGAGGAGGAAAGTGCTGGCGTAAACCACAGTCACCGGTCGCCTACAGCTCGGCGGGCCTCCCTCTACTTGAAGTGATTTATCTCACATGCGGCTGTGCGCTCCGACACATCGCAACGTTCCTCCCTTAAAGCAAAATAGGGTCGCTTTCGATCTGGGCTTATGTCTAGCCGCCTGCTGCCATTCCTCAGCACGACCGGGGTGGGGCCAAACCGACTAAACCAATTTGTGCCGATGTACACGAAATATCCGGAGGGCCAAGTATGGCTGACAACAGCAGCAAGAAGGATAAAGGGAACGGCCTCAACCGCAGAAGCTTTCTGGAAAGCGTAGGGGCGGTGGTTGCGGGAGGCGCGCTGGCGGCCGGCTTGCCCCCGGCCACGGCGGCTGCCGAAACTCCAGCGCCCGCCGAAACTGCAGCGGCCACCACCATCACCAGTTTCCGCTGCCCCTTGTGCGCCGCGGATTTCAGTACCTTCGCGGCCTTGAAAGGTCATTTTGACGCGGCCCATCCTGACGCCGTGGTCCCGGTAATCACCAAGTTGAAAGTGAACGGGACCGACTACGAGGTGCTGATTGAGCCCAACTGGACGCTGCAGCGCACGCTCCAGCAAAAGCTGGGACTCACCGGCGCCAAACAGATGTGCGATCGCGGGGTATGCGGCTCCTGCACGGTGATCATCGACGACCGGGCAGTGCTGTCCTGCACCACACTGAGCGTGGAGTGCGAAGGCAAATCGATCGAGACCGTCGAGGGCATTGCCGCCAATCCCAAGTGGAAAGCCCTGATTTATTCCTATACCAAGTGGGACGCCATGCAGTGCGGCTATTGCACGCCGGGTTTCGTCGTTTCGGCCAAGAACCTTCTGGACCACAATTCGAGCCCGAGCGAAGACGACTGCAAGCACGCCCTGGCCGGCAATATTTGCTGCTGCGGGACGTATCCCAGACATCCGACCGCGATTATGGAAGCAGCTCAAGTGATGAAGGGGGAGGCATAGGAGTATGGCAGATATTGCCGGATACGACGGACAGAGAACGGAATTCAAGGTAGTTGGGAAGCCAAATCTTCCCGGCAAGCTCTCGTACAATCTCGCCGCAGGCAAGGCGAAATTCGGCGCCGACGCAACGGCGCCGAACATGCTGCACGCCAAGTTCCTGCGCAGCCCGTATGCCTATGCGGTGATCAAGAGCATGGACATCAGCAAGGCCAAGGCGCTTCCCGGCGTGGTCGATATCCTCACTTGGGAAGATCCGGACATACAAGCTCTGATGGTTGGTGGGTTTGGGGGCGCTCCCATCCCGATTCTCGACAACCTTGCCGATCAGGAAGACGCCGAAGTCGGGGCCGTTGTGGTCGCCGAAAGCGAAAACGTCTGCGAAGAAGCCCTGCGGCTGATCAAGGTGGACTGGGATGTGAAGCCTCACATCGTCGATCCCCGCGAAGGCGTCAAACCGGACGCTCCCGCCGAACCCTCGCGCCTCAACGCTAAAGGGAACATCGTATTTGCCCAGAAGATCGATGGCGATATTGAGGCCGGCTTCAGGCAGGCTGACCAGACCATCGAATTCGACTTTGTGCTCCCGTCTTATGCTTCGCACATTCCCAATCCCTCCGGCGGCATGGCCTATTGGTATGAGGATCAGAACAGCGGCGAGGGGAAAGACCTGTATATCGAGGGCGCAACCCAGGGAGCCGCGGAGATTGCCGCTCTCTATAAGATGCCTCCCGACAAGGTGAATCAAGCCACCCTGTATCAGGGCGGCAAATACTGCGACTGGGGATTTCGCAAGAGCCAATTGATCACTCCGCTGCTGGCCAAACGAACGGGGCGTCCCGTGAAATGCGTCAACACCCGGGAGAATCACTGGGACTTTTTGATGAACCAGCACTGGGTACACGCCAAAATCGGGTTCAAGAATGACGGGCTGATCACCGCGGTCAAACTCTACTCGATCGCCGACAATGGCACCCGCACGAGCTCGGCCTTCGGCTCCACGATGGACATGAACTATGGTCCCTGGTACACCACCCGCTGCGAGAACATTGAGCAGAAGATGGATGCGGTGACCACGAACCGCGGCAAGATGTACCTCAGCGGCCAGCATTGTCCTTTTGCCTGGGATACCATGACGGTCGCCGAGCAGTTGATCGCGCAAAAGTTGGACATGGATGTGATCGACGTCGCCACCAGGAACCTCCATGGACCCGAGGCGCAGAACGATTACTCCCCGGTGCCCAGCTTTGACGCTTGCGTAGCTGCAGGCAAAAAGCTGGCGAAATGGGAGTATCACAAACCCGGCGCCAAAAAGCTGCCCGACGGCAGAATGCACGGCGTCGCCTTCCGCTACCAAATCTGCCCGCGCCATGCCTTCTCCGACTACACCGCTACCGTCTACCTGCGTGCCGGGAAGGTGTACATCCCGACGCAAGGTCCTTGCACGGGGATTTACGCTGCCGACGCCGTCGCCATGGTAGTGGCGGAGGAGATGGGCGCAAAGTGGGAAGACGTGGTTCTCGAATACGACAACAAAGCGCCCTTCACGCCGGTGGGCGGCGGCAGCGACGGTACGACCGCGGCGTCCTGGGTGATCAAAGAAGCGGCCGGAGCCTGCAAAAAGCTGGTGCTGGAAGCGGCACTCGGCCCCGGCGGCATGATGGGAAGAATGGCCCCGCGTCCCTTCCCTCCGGGAACTAAACCGGAGGACCTCGACACCGCCGATTCCAAGGTTTTCCTCAAGGCCGATCCTTCCAAGAGCATTCCCTTTTCCCATCTCCAGAATCCTTACGACAACACCCGCCAAGCCATCGGGGCAACCTACAATGGGCGGCCTCCTCGCGCTGTTTGGACATCGATGGGCAAGAAACTCGACACCATGAACATGCAGATCTGCGAAGTGGCGGTCGACACCGAAACCGGGGAAGTGGAGGTCTTGAAACACTACGTGGCCGCCGACCCTGGAAAGATCATGCGGCGGACCTCGCTGGAAAGCCAGATCCACCAAGTCATGATGTTCAGCGAGGGCTGCCAGCTCACCGAAGAATTCGTGTGGGATAAGGCCACCGGCGTACGGCTCAGCAGCAACATGTTCGACTACAAGAAACCCACCATTCTCGACATCGCCCCAACAGAAATGGATCTGCTGGAAACGCGGGCGGGCAATGCCGCTTACGGCGCCAGCGGCATCAGCCACTCCCTGGCGAACACTCACATCATTGTCTGCGCCATTCAGAATGCCATTGGCAAATGGGTTGATCCGCCGGCTACGCCGGACAAGGTTCTCAAAGCACTGGGGAAGGCATAGGAGGAGAGAAAAGATGAAAGTCTTTAGCCATACAAACGCGAAGACCTTGGCGGAAGCCTCGGCCGCGCTGGCCGACGGCAAGTCGGAGATCATAGCTGGCGGCACCGATCTGATTGGCCGGCTCAAGGACAACATTCTGCCTACCTATCCCACCGCCTTGATCAATATCAAGACCATTCCGGGTTTGGATTACATCAAGGAAGAGGGCGGAGTGCTGAAGATCGGCGCCACCACCCGGCTGGCGGATATTGCCGCCCACCCGGTGATCAAGAAGAAGTATACGGCGCTGGCGCAAGCGGCCGGCCGGGTGGCGACGCCGCATGTGCGGGACATGGCGACGATTGGCGGCAACATCAACCAACTGCACCGCTGCTGGTATTTCCGCAAACCGGAGGACCGCTTCAACGACTGCGTCCGTAAAGGCGGGAATACCTGCTATTCGGTGATGGGGGACCATCGCTATCACTCGATTTTCGGAATGGATAGCGATTGCTTTGCGGTTCACCCCAGCGATACCGCGCCGGCGCTGATCGCCTTAAATGCGACGATTGTAACCACCAACCGTGAGATCAAGGCGGAAGAGTTCTGGGCAGTGAAATACCCGGCAAGCACGGTGCTGGCGCCGGGGGAGATCGTGACCGCCATTTATGTGCCGGCGCCGCCGGCTGGGGCCAAGAGCGCCTTCGTGAAATTCGCGATCCGGAAGTCGATCGATTTTCCGATCGTGAACTGCGCGGTGCTGGTGGGTGGGGGAGCGCCGCGGATTGCGCTGAACGCGGTTGCGCCTAAACCCTATCGGGCGACCAAGGCGGAAGCGGCGATCGCCGGCAAGCCGATCAATGAAGTGACAGCGGAAGCGGCAGGAGCGGCGGCGGTAGAAGACGCCATACCGCTCAACACCAATAATTACAAGGTGCAAATCGCGCGCACCTTGGTCAAACGCGCCCTGCTGGCGAGCGCATAAGGAGTTGGCAGCGGGAGAAACGCCAAGGGGAATTGTGAGCTGCAAACTGCCGGCAGGTTTCGCCTTCGGCTCCGCCTCAGCGGGCAGGGAAGGGACCTTAAAGGCATTGCGCAGCCGGCAATTGCCCTGAAGACATGCTGGGGGCGGTCCAGAAGATTTAAAACAGAGAGCAGCCAAGGAGTCACGCTATGCCTGAGGACAAGAAGAAGGAAAGCGACGAATCTACCGAAAAGAAGAGATACTCCCGAAGAGATTTTCTGGCCAGAAGCGGAACGGTGGCAGCGGTACAAGGTTTAGTGGTATTAACTCCCGCCATAGCTTCGGCAACCGCAAACCCCGCGGCCGCGCCGGCCAAGAAAGAGCATGTTGAGTATCCCGCCTCTCAAGGGTACCTGGTCTATGACAGCAAGAAATGCGCGGGTTGCACCACCTGCATGATGAGCTGTTCTCTCGCCCACTACGGAGTCCAGAGTCTGTCGCTCTCGCGGATCCAGATTATGCAAGACTCGTGGGGCAAGTTTCCTTATGACGTCAAAATGGCGCCCTGCCGCCAGTGCGTCACGCCGGTGTGCGTGGTAAATTGTCCGGTCGGCGCCGCCTATGTGGATACCAAGAACGGCAACGTCAGGCGAATCGACAGCGAGAAGTGTATTGGCTGCCAAACCTGCCTCAAGATGTGTCCTCAGCAGCCCCATAGGCCGGTGTGGAACCACATCATCGGCAAGTCCTCAAAATGCGACCTGTGCATCGACACTCCATATTGGAGTGAGACGGGCGGTCCGGGCGGCAAACAGGCCTGCGTCGAGTCTTGTCCTATGAAGGCGATCAAGTTTGTCGCTGAGGCCCCCGACCAGCAGGAGACCGAAGGTTACGATGTGAACCTGCGCAACGTTCATTGGCTGAACCTGGGTCTTGTGGACAGTAGCGAGGTCATTCCACCCGTGATCGCGGAACGCATGAAAAATGCGCCGAAACGAAAAGTACCGGAACCGCCGGCAAACAGGCATGTGTCGATGATTGTCCCATGAAAGCGATCAAGTTTGCCGCTGAGGTTCCCGGCCAGCAGGAGACCGAAGGTTACGATGTGAACCTGGGCAGCGATCATTGGTTGAGCCTGGGTCTGGTGGACAAAAGCGAGGTCATTTCACCCACGTTCGCGGAACGCATGAAGAATGGGTCGAGACGAAGGGAATAAGAGGGGGTTCAATATGGCAGGCGGATATACCGGCAAGATACTCAGAGTCAACCTGACCACCAAGACGATCAGTAAGATCGATACCGCCCAGTATGAAGCGTTCGGCGGTGGCCACGGCATGGGCTCCGCCATTTTCTTCGACCTGGTGGGCGACCAGCTTCCCTTTGGCGGTTTCGATCCCCGGAACGTCATAAGCATAATGACTTCCCCCTTCTCCGGAACTTTTGTGCCGAGCTCCGGGCGCTCGGAGGTCCAAGGCCTGGGGCCGATGCTGTATCCCATTGAATGGTTCGGGCACAGCAGTTTCGGCGGACGCTTTACCGCCCAGTTGAAATATGCGGGGTGGGACGGCGTAGTGGTGGACGGCGCTTCGTCCGACCCGGTG
>CAWHUK010000008.1:0-93393 GCA_963832535.1 uncultured Acidobacteriota bacterium | reverse complement strand
CGTTGGACGGCCAGCCGGCAGCAAAGGGCGTCCGACGGAACGACGACCGCGTTGTTCTCTGTGGAGTAAGTCATTGTTCTCTGTAACGACAGACTGGCGCAGATCGCGGCGCTATAGTTCCCTAAATTCTCCTACCTTTTGTTCCAGCTTGTCGAAAGTTGGGGTGCAAGGTTCATGGAGAAACAGGAGATGGTATGAAAAAGACAGGGTGTTTGAGGTTCTTGGCCGCTTCTCTGCTCGTTACCGGGCTTGTGGCAATATTTGGAACGTCGCTCCTTCTGGCCCAGTCGGCCGGAACGGGCGGACTCACCGGAACTGTGACCGATCCTTCGGGCGCCGTGCTGCCCAAAGTGACGGTCACCGCGACCGATCTTGCTACCGGCCAAGCACGAACGGCCACAACCGGCACGGCTGGAGCCTACAGGTTTTCGCTGCTGCCGCCCGGCAACTATAAGTTAACGTTCAGCGTGACGGGATTCAAGACGGCCGAGGTTCCGTCGGTGACAGTCAACGTTACCGAAATTCCCGTCGTGAACCAAAAGCTGCAAATCGGGACGCAGACCGAGCAGGTTACCGTCCAAGCCGGCGCTGAAGAGATCCAAACGGCAACCTCCACCCTCGGCGGGTTTGTTGGAGGGCAAACCATTTCTGCGCTGCCGCTCACGAACCGCAACTACACCCAAATCCTCTCCCTTTCCGCTGGAGCCACCGGCAGCGTCAACAACGCGGCGGCCCTGGGGAGGGGCACCAATAACATGAGCGTGAACGGCAATGACACTGGAAGCAACAACCTCCAGATGGACGGCGCACCGATCAACAACTGGATTCATACCGACACCAACGATGACGGCTTTTATGCTAGCGGTGTGGGGATCCCCCAACCGGACGCGATTCAGGAGTTCATGGTCCAGACCTCCACTTTCGACGCCAGCTATGGACGCAACCCGGGCGCCAACATCAACGTGGTGACCAAGTCCGGCACCAACCAATTGCACGGGACGGCGTTCGAGTTCTTCCGCAATGCGGACCTCAACGCCAGCGAGTACTTCTCGAAGTCGAATCTCATGAACCAGAACCAGTTCGGCGGGGTCATTGGCGGTCCTATCAAAAAGGACAAGATCTTCTTCTTCGGCGGCTATCAGGGGACGCGGCAGAGCAACGGAATTGCGATATACGGCCACGGCGGGGTTGGCGTGACTGACCTGACGGACAATCGCACCGCGGCGGGCATAGCAACGGCCGTCGACCCGGACTCAGGAATCGAGTATTGCCAGGAGATCGCTACCATCAATTGCAGCGGGGGGGGCGTCGACCCGGTGGCTTTGAATATCCTAAACTTGAAGGGCGGTCCGGGGGGCGGCTATCTCCTTCCCTCCAATACGGCGCCACAATCATACCTCAGTCCGGCCACCTTTACCGAGGACCAGGTTATCGGCAATGTGGATTTCCTGCTCACGCCCAAGAACACCCTGCTGACCCGCTTTTTTTATAGCCGGGATCCACAGTTCCAACCTTTTCCGAACTTTCCGAACTCGGCCAACTCGGGCCTGGGCGAGCCAGTAACCATGAAGTATTTCAACGACAACGACGTGGTGAAGCTCACCTCTGTGTTGAGCAACACATTTACGAACGAGGTGCGTGCTTCCTTCCAGAGGATGAATGGCGACGGCGCCGGCAAGCCGGTCGCCGGAAGTTCACCGGCGGATTTGGGCTTCACGCCGATCACTCCAGGGATAACAGACCCACCGCTTTTTTGGCTTGGAATCGGCGGCACGACTGCAAGCCTTTTTTCCGGGTTCGTCCCTGCCATAAGCCCGGTAAACCAATACCAGCTTGCCGACCAGATTGCCTGGTCGCATCACGCGCACACCCTTCGCGCCGGATATGAAGCGGAAAAAATCCAGCATAACTTCAACTTTGAGGGGCTTCAGCGCGGCTGGCTCTGGTTCCTCGGTTTGAGTGACTTCATCACCGGCCAACCCTTCGCGTGTGAGTTCTGCTCGACCGGCCCTCAGGGCGGGGTGCAGCACTACTACCGCCTCAACGGCGATAGCGTGTTCGTCCAGGACGACTGGAGGGTCAATTCGCGGTTAACGGTAAACATGGGGGTGCGCTGGGAGTATTTCGGACAGCCCACTGACAAACGCGGGGAGCTCACCGATATCAATCCAGCGCTGTTCAACACGGTAGCCACACCCACAGCGCCGGAAACCTCGGGTGCAGGGCTGGTGGGATATGTGGTGCCCGCCAACTACCCAACGTCCATCTATGGGCCTGTCCCGGCGGGCGTTCAGCAGACGAGCACCAACTACTCCTACGGAAATCCGCCAAAAAGCAACTTCGCCCCGCGAATTGGATTTGCGTGGCGGCCCACGAGCTCGGATAAGCTGGTGGTGCGGGCGGGATTTGGCATCTTCTATGACCGGGTGAGCGAGGATGAGATAGTTCACGGCCTCGAACAGGGTCCGCCCTATTCGTCGACGCTCGACTACATGGGCCCCGGCAACGGCCATACCCTGGAGGCCCCTTTCGCCTCGACCTTTAGTTATGGACAATGGCCGTCTCGGTGGTCCAACATGACGTGTGCGCCTGATGGGACAGATTGCACCTACCTCACTACCAACGGCGAGCCGGGGGAGATTGCGGGGGAAGCGGTAGCTCCTGGGACGGGTTATTCCGCTTTGGGTGCTCCCTATCTTGACGCGAAAATTGAATCGCCTCTGGTCCGGCAGTACAACGTGGATATCCAGTACGAGTTTGCGCCCACGTTTGTACTGGAGGCTGCATACGTCGGATCGAGCGAAATTAACGGGATAAACCAGTACCAAGACGAGGACATTCCGGGATTGGCAAGCCCAACGAATCCCATCAACGGGCAGACCGCCAATACCCAGGCCAATATTCCGCTCCGGTTGCCAATCCTCGGCTATTCGGCGGGTGGCCTGACAGGCTGTGTTTTCGATGGCATCATGAACTACAACAGCCTGCAACTCACACTGAGGAAGCGCTTCTCCCACGGTTTGCAAATGCAGGCGGCCTACACGTTTAGCAAGTCCCTTACCGACCTGCAGCACTCGTCGTCCAACTTCGAGTTTGGTTCCGACATCAACAATCCCGTCGTCTTGTCCGATTCGTACGGACCGGCGCCCCAAAATATACCGCAACGCTTCGTTGTGAACTATCAGTACGACTTGCCCTTTGGGCACCACTCTGGCGCGCTGGGCGAAATAGCCAATGGCTGGAATCTGTCAGGCGTTACTGTAGCCCAGAAAGGCTTTCCGCTAACCGTGATGGACTCGAGCGGCGCTTCGATCTACGGTATCAACACTTCCACGGCGCAACTGTGTTCCGGAGTATCGCCTCACCAGATGCTTGCGTCGGGTAGCATGATGCACCGGGTCGAGACTGGCTATTTCAACCCGGCTGCATTTTGTTCTGTGCCGACGATAGGTGACGGCACCGGTTTCGGTAATTCGCCGGTCGGCGCCATACTTGGCCCCGGCCAGTTCAACTGGGATATGGCACTGAATAAGGAGTTCAAGATAACGGAAACGAAGTCTTTTGTGTTCCGCCCAGAAGCCTACAACCTGTTTAATCACACACAGTTCGCAAATCCGTCGTATTCCAGTTACCCTAGCCTAACGGACCAGTACCCCGGCGGCCCGCCGGCGGCCAGCGGCCAGGGGATCATTACCGCGACGTCGGTCAACCCGCGCCTCATTCAGCTTAGCTTCAAGTTTCAATTTTAGCCGGGCTGGGTTGGGGTTGCCGGCCTGCGGCTTCGGCCACGGGCCGGTAACACAGGCATTGGGACCAGCAGATGCAATCCGATTATTTGCAGGTGAGCGTTGCGGCAGGAGCGGCTACCTCCATGGAAACTAGGATCGTTCCAAATGAGACAATCCCCGCCCGGCTGTTCGTCTGTTTTGCCCAAGTTAGCCCGGAAGCGGGCGCAGCGCTGAACGCGACCTATGAATCGGGAAAGATTCTCCCCGAGCATTTGGCCAGCCTCTATCGGAAACACCTCTTGTACACCCACCGGCTGGGGGAAAACGGCTCCATCTGGGAAGCGGGGCCCTCGGCCGACTTTACCCGAATCCTCTATATCTATGCCACTCCGGATATGGAGTCCGCCAAACAACTGATGGGCGACGACCCGCTTTGCCAGGCAGGAGTCCTTACTCATGACTTGTGGCTGGAATGGTCGGTCCACACACCCGACTGGAAGACGGGCCCGGTCGCCCGGAGTGAAACCGAGGGACTGAAGCGCGGTACCGGGATATTGCCTTCTTACCCGCCGGGGGTGAATCCGACGGTTGCAGTGGTCAACGTGGAAATCGTCACGCCACCGAAACTCGTCGTGTGTCTTGCCAGGGCAGACGTCTCTCGCCTCAAGCAACTCGAAAAGAACCATAAAGAGGGCAGGCCGATACCGTCCTTTCTGGTACAGCACGCGTTTAACCGGTTGGGGCCGGGCGGTACCGCGGCGATGGGATACGACTGGGAAGGCGGGCCATCCGCGGATTCCGTTTACGATCTGACGATCCTCTCCGTGGGATCGTTGGAGATGGCCCGGCTTCTGCGGGAGAATGATCCTTTCACACAGCACGGCCTGTTTTACCAGTTGGAGTATTTCGAATGGTTCATCCATACGCCATTCAGAAAGGCATCTCCGGGGCATCGCGAAGGTCTGCGGCAGTTGCTGGGGCAGTCCGGCGCTAGAGCATCTTCACCCTTAATGTAGACCGGACAAATTCGCGCTCCTGCCGGCGCCTTATGGCTTAAGGTCCGCGTGGAGCAGCGATCAGAATAGCTCGTAATATACTCGCGAGCTTAGATGAGATTACGCCGAATCGCAAACAACTCGTAACTCAGGCCTGGCGTGCCCGGCGAATTGTTCGGGAAGGCCATGTTGGGAACAAAGCCCCCAAAGGAGAGGCGATAATGAGCAGGAAGGTGAAGTTCGAAAAGCTACTTTCGCCTTGTAATATAGGGAAGTTGCAGGTTAAGAACCGAATAATAAAGACCGCAGCAGAGACGAATACCCATGACCCCCATGATTTCCATATGAATCAGAAAACCATTGACTTCATAGAAACACTGGCCAAGGGTGGCGTAGGTATGATTATTTTCTGGAACGCCTATATTGATTATCCTTTAGGCGCAAGGATAGCCGATGGATTGCGTATTGACGCTGACGAATATATTCCGGGCTTTAGTAAACTGGCAGATGCCGTCCACAAACATGATTGCAAGTTATCTGTGCAGATGATGCATGCCGGACCCTGGTGCCCATCGTCGCTTTCCGGGCGCCCACCAATAGCTGCTTCGGTGATGAGACCGGACAGATACTTCCGGCCACTCGGGGATGACGAAACTGTTGAGGCAACCCTTGCCGATATTCGAGGAGTTCAGGAAAAGTTCGTAAAGGCGGCGGAGCGTTACAAGAAGGCCGGGGTTGACCATCTGGAGATACACTGCGCCTCGGATCACCTAGGCAGTACTTTTATGTCTCGTCACTGGAATAAACGCCAGGACCAGTATGGCCCTCAAAGCCTGGAAAATAGGTCTCGGTTTATGGTTGAAATCCTGCAGGAAATGAAGAGACGTCTGGGGAAAGACTTCCCGATCGGTGTCTTTTATAATGCTGCCGAATATGGGATAGACGACGGCATAACTCCTGCGGAGGGTCAAGAGTTCGGCCGAATATTTGAAGCTGCCGGTGCTGATAACCTTCATCCAAAAGCCGATGGTTTAGGCCCAATATATAGGGTAATCAACTGGCCCGAAACGGTCTGCTATCCAGAGGTTCCGGGCCCCTTGCCAGAAGGACTTGATGGAAGTCATAACGGGGCTGGATTTTGGGTACCTCTACCTGCATTAGTCAAGAAGGTAGTTTCCATACCAGTTATTGCCACCGGAGGCATCGACGCTGAACTAGGAGAGAAAATCCTGCGACAGGGTAAAGCGGACTTTATTGGCATGACCAGAAGCCTGTTTGCTGACCCGGAACTTCCCAACAAGGTTGCCGCAGGAAGGCCGGAGGATATTGCCCCATGCACACGCTGTCTCTCCTGCTTCGACGCAATAATTACACATCCTATTCCGGGGAAATCACGCTGCCGCGTAAATGCTTCCCTGACAAGAGAGCGGGAATATGAGATCAAGCCGGCGGTTAAGAGGAAGAAGGTTATGGTGGTCGGTGGTGGACCAGCGGGAATGGAGGCAGCAAGGGTAGCGGCTTTAAGGGGACATGAAGTAGTACTGTATGAGAAAGAACATCAACTGGGAGGATCCGTACCTGTAGCTGCCACGATTAAAGGGCTTGAAATTGAGGACCTTCCGGCCTTGATTCGCTATCTCAACACCCAAATTACCAAGCTGGGCGTCAAGATCAATCTTGGCAAGGAGGTTAATAAGGCGTTTGTTGAGCAGGTAAAGCCAGATGTGCTCATACTTGCCACAGGGGGGCTATATTCCGTTCCAGAAATACCTGGAATCGATTCGGGCAATGTGGTCAGGACTGCCGGCCTAAACCGCCGGCTGAAGACTTGTTTGAGGTTCGTAGGTCCCAGGCTGCTAATATGGGCCACGAAATTCTGGATGCCCATTGGTAAAAGTGTTGTCATTGTCGGCGGCGGTATACATGGCCTCCAGCTAGCCGCGTTTCTGGTTAAGCGTGGTAGAAAGGTGACAGTCGTAGACACAGATGAGCAAATGGGAGAAGGAATTGTTGAGAATTATAAGTTCCGCCTGTTTTGGTGGCTGGAGCGAAAGGGAGTGCCCTTGTTGTCCAGCGTTAAGTATAAGGAGATAACAGATAAAGGGCTAACTATCATTACTAAAGAAGGAGAGAAAAGGATCTTAGCGGCAGATACCATATTGCCTGCTTTGGCCATGACGCCGGACACTGAGTTCGTCAAAAGCCTGAAGGGGACAGCCCGTGAAATTTATCAGATTGGCGACTGTGGGAGCCCTGCTCTGATAATAGATGCTATAGGGGACGGTTCACGTATTGGTCGCGCCATATAGGGGATGTCACGGCTGTCCGGTAAAACTCTCCACGAATTCGTGCTCCTGCCGGCGCCTTATGCCATGGTTCCGCCTGGAGCAGCAATCAAAAAAGCCCGTAATATACTCGCGAGCTTAGACAGAGGAAAGAAGGAGACAACGACATGCAGGGAGCGATCGCCGAGGCGGCGGCAGCAAGCAGCCACCCCTTTGACCCTGAACTATTCCGGCCGCAGGCCATTGCGGAGGAAACGCGTGACTTCAACCAGAAACTTGTTGAGCTGATGACCGGTTCGCCGAACTGGTGGGAGGTGGGAGCACAGGCCTTTCGTGACGCCGAGGCGCGCGGCGAGCCGCCTTTCCAACTCGCTCCGAAATCAGAGCGGGCGCGAACGCTCACCATCGCAGGCCAGGGCGGTCATCAGGTTGAGCTGCATATCGTCGCGCCTGATCGGCCCCAGGGAGTTTATCTACATTTCCACCCCGGCGGAGTGGTGCTGGGCGGAGCGAGCCTCCAGGATCATACGCTGGAGCGCATCGTTCAGAAGACGGGGATGGCATGCGTCAGCGTCGAGTACCGGCTGGCCCCGGAACATCCTTACCCCGCGGCCTGGGACGACTGCGAGTCGGCTGCCCTCTGGCTCGCCCGCAACGCTAAAGCCGAATTTGGCTCCGACGTTCTGACTGCCGGCGGAGAGTCGGCTGGCGCTACGCTTACCGCAGCCACGGTGCTCCGCATGCGCGACCACCACGGTTTCACAGGCTTTCGGGCGCTGAATATGTTGTACGGCGTGTATGACGTCTCCATGACTCCCAGCCAGCGATTGGTCGGCAACAAGACGCGCTTGGTCATTCGGACGATGGATCTCGAGAAGTTCGCCGATGCCTATGCGCCCCCGCCCCTAGACCGCCGTAACCCGGATCTTTCGCCGTTGTACGCGAATTTGCATAGTCTTCCTCGCGCGCTGTTCACCGTGGGCACTTGCGATCCGCTACTGGATGACACTTTGTTTATGTACGCTCGCTGGATCGCGGCCGGGAACGAGGCCGAACTGGCAATCTACCCCGGCGGCTCGCACGCTTTCAACTTGTTCCCTATGTCTCTGGGAACCACGGCGAACGAACGCTGCGATCATTTTCTGAAGAGCGCCACAGGTTGAGGCCACCGCGCCGCGGCCGCTCGTCGCCGGCTGCGCCGGGATACCGGCGCGAGCACATGATTTTCGGCGTCCGAAGGCAGACGCGATCGTTGGCAGCCGCGACAACTGTGCCTTACTCTTGACGAAGCCTGCTTCCGTGGAGGCAATTCTATATATGACTGAAGGGGTCCCCGGTTTTGCCTTCGACGCGGGTAAGAGTCCCGAGCAGTTGTGCGCAGAGCGCTCCAAGCGCCTCGTGGACGCCATGGAACTCCGGCAGCCAGACCGCATTCCGCTGTTGATCTGGCTTGGCTATCTGCTGGCCGAAATGGGCAAGATGCAACGGTTGGAGATATATCAGAACCCCGCCAAGGCACAAGCGGCGATGATCGAAGCGGCGAAGCGTTTTCAGCCGGATAGCATTTCCGGACCGTCGGGCTCACCAGTGCCCAGCCAAATTCTGGGCGATCAATCGACGAAATGGCCGGGCTACGGCCTGGGCCCAGACGGCTCCTTCCAATTCCACGAACAGGAATTCATGAAGGCCGACGATTACGACGCTTTCATCGAAGATCCGGCCGACTGGGCAATCCGGACTTTCGTTCCCCGCGTCTTTACCGAACTGGAAGGCTTCTCGTTGCTCCCGCCGCTGGGTTACGCGGCCCTGGGCTATTACGCGGTGGTGTTCAACCTCGGCGTATTTAACGATCCCCGGATGGTCAACGCCATGCAGGCCCTGGCCAAGGCCGCACAGGCGGCGGCCGAGTTCGGCATGCAGTCGATGGAAGGGGCGAAGAAACTGGCAGACGCCGGCTTTCCCGCGTTGAGCCTGCCCGGTCCCCTCCTCGAGGCGCCTTTCGATTTTATGTCCGATACCCTGCGTGGCATGAAGGGGATCTTCACGGACATGCGGCGCCAGCCCGAGAAGCTGCTGGCGGCGGAAGTGAAAGCGTCAAGTTTGCAGTTCAAGCATGCCGTCGCAGTAGCTGCGGGGATTAAGAGGGCAGGCGTCAAGGTCTATGCCCATTTCCCGCTGCATCGCGGAGACGACAACTTCATGTCCATTGCGCAATTCGAGCGCTTCTACTGGCCGCAATTGAAAGACCTGTTTCTCAAACTGATCGACAACGGCATTACGCCATTCGTCTTCTACGAAGGCCAGTGGAACAACCGGCTGAAGTACATTGCCGAGCTGCCCAGGGGCAAATCCGTGGCCTGGTTCCACAACACCGATATCTTCAAGGCCAAGGAGATCCTGGGCGACACCGCTTGCCTCATGGGCGGCATGCCGGTTTCGCTGCTCGCCAGCGGAACCCCGGCGCAAGTACGGGAGCGCACCAAGAAGGTGTGCGAGATTTGCGGTAAGGGTGGCGGTTTCATCATGACAACCGGCACTTCGGAGTTGGAAGGGTGTAACCCCGATCTGGTCCAAGTCTGGACGGACGCGACCAGAGAATTTGGCGTGTGTTAATGGAAGGCAGTCACTGGAAAGGGAATTGACATGGCCGACGCATCGACTGTAGCCAATAGCGAAGCGGGTAAGACGACTGATCAACTGCGCGCCGAGCGCCAAAAGCGCATCGTCGACGCGACGGAGATGAGACAACCGGATCGGATCCCAATCATCGTTCCCTTTGGCAACCTCCTGGCGGACATGGAAGGCATTACCCGACAGGAATTGTATAACAACCCCGAGAAAGCAAGGATTGCGCTGGGCAAAGCGGCGTTGCGCTTTCAGCCGGATGCGGCATCAGGCGCAAACTATTCGCCCGGTCCCAGTCGCGTGCTCGACGACCGCATGACGAAGTGGCCGGGGAACGGACTCAGCGAAAACTCTTCGTTCCAGTATCACGAACGTGAGTATATGAGGGCCGAGGACTACGACGCCTTTTTAGCCGACCCTGCCGACTGGTCGATTCGCGTCTATTTGCCTCGTGTGTTCGGTGAATTGGAAGGCTTGTCCCTTTTGCCACATCTGGGGATGGCATCGCTGGGATACTATTCCGCTACTGGGGACAACATCAGAGATCTGGTGCTCCCTCCCGTAGCCAGGGCCTTTCATGCGCTGTTCCACGCCGCCAACGTCCAGGCGATGTGGTTCGAACAGATGCAGGAAACTGCGAAATACATGTACGATCTCGGATTTGCCTCCACAGCGATTGGAGGCGGAGAGCTGATGGCCGCGCCTTTTGATTTTATGTCTGACACCATGCGCGGCATGCGGGGCATCTTTCTCGACATGCGGCGGTGTCCGGATAAACTGCTCGCTGCCGAAGAAAAGGTTCTCCGGTTCCAGGTCGAAAACGCCATTGCGCGCTGCAAAGCCAGGGGCTCGAATTTTGTAGGCATTCCCTTGCACCGCGGCTCGGATGGATTCATCTCGCTGCCGGCATTTGAGAAATTCTACTGGCCGCAGTTGAAGAGCATGCTGGTTTCGCTGATCGACGCCGGCATCCGGCCCTTCGTGTTCTGCGAAGGAGCTTGGGATCAGCGGCTGCACTATCTGGCGGAGCTGCCCAAAGGCAAGATTCTTGGCTTGTTCCAAAATAGCAATATCTTCAAGGTCAAAGAGATTCTGGGCGAGGTCATGTGCATTATGGGCGGCATGCCGGTAGGCCTGCTGGCCGGGGGCTCACCGGAAGAGATACGAGAGCGCACCAAGAAGGTATGCCAGGCCGTAGGCAAGGGTGGCGCGTTTATCATGCACCCCGAGATCGGCGAGTTGGAGGGCTGCAAGCCTGACTTGATTAAAGTGTGGGTGGATGCGACCAAAGAGTACGGAGTGTATTGAGGGCCTTGCAGTCTAAGGCGGCCGGGATCCCGACGAGCAAAGCACAATGAGCGATGTCGAAGCTCCCTGTCGTTTTCCTTCCAAGATTCCGGCCAAGAAGATAGTGGCGCCCGTCATCAATGAGACCTCCCCGGCGCAGGATCATGCACACAGCTCAACAGCGCAGCAGACAAAGAAGATCGCTTCCCCTTTATCGACCACGGTCAAGGAGTCGCCGGTTGTAAACGGCCCAATGAGTCGGGAAGAAGTTCAAGTTGGAGAAGGCACCCCAAAAACTGGCCAACGTGATCTCCACATGAGGCGGGGGCACATCGTTGACGTGCAGCGATTGGAGGCAATAGCTGATCAAATGAAGCCGCGACGAGAATTCACCGCAAGATCGATGCCGCGGCAGGGTAAACCAGTTCCGCCAACAGACCCTCACAAACCCGTCTCCTAAGCTTGGGAGAGCCTTTTGATACAGTCGCCCTAGCTGTCTTACGTGACACTTTTCCAACGACGGTTCTTTGCCCGCATTGCCGAATCCGGCAAGGTCACCCGTTTCCTGGACGGCCTCACCTTGGCCGTCCCGTTCAACCCTCTGAAATACCCTGGCGCACATTGGCCGCGTCCGCAAGACCCTGGTTGAGGAAGGAATCATTCGCAAAATCAGAGAGGACGAAGACCGGGCTGAAGTGCAGCGGAGGCAAATGGGGGTATATTGGGTCGCAGCCGGAAAAGGCAAAACGGAAATTCCGGTTCAGAAGGCCTTCGGCGTCCAGAGCGCCCAACAGGGTACGCCACACGTCTTCGTCCTGCCACTGCTTCAAGCGCCGCCACCAGGTGTGGGCTTACTAGAGGAGATCCGAATGGCGGCATCCAATTTACGAATTAGCCTGATCCTGTCCCGGAATCCTCGAACGGAGCCGATTATCACGGGCGAAGTTCGCACGCAGGGAATCGATCTGTCAATTACCGTCGCACATCCGTCTGAGATTTTTTGGCGCCAGCTTCATCATGCCGAGTTCGATGCCGGTGAGATGTCGCTGTCTTCGCTGATGATCGCGCGTTCGCATGGAGATCATCGCTTCGCGGGCTTGCCGGTGTTCTCCACACGGCGGTTCTTCCACACCTGGATTCTGGTTCGGACAGATCGGGGCATTGGGGAGCCTGCCGATCTTCGCGGCAAGCGCGTGGGCGTTCCCGAGTATCAACAGACCGCTGCAGTATGGTCGCGCGGCGCGCTGTTGCATGAGTTCGGTGTCGAGCCTCGCGAAATCGAGTGGTTCATGGAGCGCACCAACGCCATGAGCCATGGAAGCGCCACGGGCTTTGTTCCGCCCGCGGGCATTCGCCTGAATCGCATTCCGGCAAACGAAAATATCGGCAGCATGATGGCGTCAGGCGAACTCGATGCCACGCTGCTTTATTTCCGCGAGCCGAACCTGGTGGATCGCAGCGCCATCGACCTTGAGAGGCATCGGCGGGTGCGCCCGCTATTTCGAGACGCGGCCTCGGAAGGCGCGCGGTATTTCCAAAAAACGGGACTATTTCCGGTGAATCATTGCGTGGCAATTCAGCAGTCCCTTCTCGACCGGCATCCCTGGGTCGCCATCAATTTACATCAGGCGTTCGTCGAGGCGAAGAACTTGTGGCTGGCGCGCGGGAACGATCTGGTTGATACCCACATGCAGATCGGCGGATTACCGACTTCCGCGCGCAAAGCCATGGCGAGCGATCCCTATTCTTATGGAGTTCAAGCCAACCGAGCTGTTCTGACTACGCTGGCTCAGTACTCGCACGAACAGGGACTGACGTCGCGCAGGCTGGGCATCGATGAGCTCTTTTCGCCCAGTTCGATGGATTTATAAGGTCGGCAGATAGCCTTTTGTACGAGGCGAGCGTGGCTCTCCTGACGAAAGCGGTAAGGCTATCCACCGCCCGGCACAAACCCAATAAGGTAAGCTACCTTGATGCCGAGTGTTCGCCAAGGTTCCATCCATCTGTTCCGCCTCGCCGGAGTCGATCTCTTCCTGCATTGGTCCTGGTTCATCGTGGCAGCATACGAAATTCAGAGCCGACAGGGCAGGTACTCCTCCATCGTCTGGAATATCCTGGAGTATCTGGCGCTGTTTTTGATCGTCCTGATGCATGAGTTCGGGCACGCTCTTGCTTGCCGGCAAACGGGAGGGGCGGCAAACCAAATTGTGCTATGGCCCCTCGGCGGGGTCGCCTATGTGAATCCGCCGCAACGGCCCGGCGCCACGCTCTGGAGCATCGCGGCGGGGCCACTGGTCAACGTGGCGCTCCTGCCTATCCTCATAGCAGCGGTTGCGATGAGCCGGTCGTTGGGGTGGGCACAGGCAATGCCCGATGTCTACCAGTTTTTGCGGGCGGTGTTGTGGATTGACGTGTCGCTGCTGGTCTTCAACATGCTGCCGATCTATCCCCTGGACGGCGGACAGATTCTTCGCTCTCTGTTGTGGTTTGTACTGGGACGCGCCCGCAGCCTGATGGTGGCTACCGTCCTCGGCTTTGTGGGTGTTGTTGGGTTCTTCGTCCTCGCCTTGTGGTTACGTTCAATCTGGATTGGTGCGATTTCCGCTTTTATGCTGATGAATTGCTGGGGAGGGCTGCGGCACGCGCAGGGGTTGTTACGCCTTGCCAGATTGCCGCGCCGGGAAGGATTTGCCTGCCCGAGCTGCCGGACTGCGCCACCGATTGGAGCCTACTGGAAATGCGGGCAGTGCGGGCAGCCGTTCGACGCATTCCAGAGCCTAGCCGTGTGTCCGCACTGCGCGGCACAATTCGTCACGACAGTGTGCCTGGACTGCGGGGAACAACGTCCCCTGCAGGACTGGATTGTTGGCGCCTATGCGGGCCTTGGCACGGCAAGCGGCCGTTTTCCCGCAAGGTAGTCGTGGCGGTGCCGTAGGCCAGGGAGCGCACTGTGTTGAGCGGCGGAGCATCGGCAGGCCGGATCAAGCGGCGCGCCGCCGCCGCTTCGCGAACTCCGTGAAGATTTCCCGCTTCTGGTCGAATATTTTCTAGAGGAGCTCAGCGCCCGCACCGGCCGCCACGTCGACGGCGTTTCCCGTGAGGCCATGGAGTTGTTGATGGCACATAGCTGGCCTGGCAATGTCCGCGAGCTGCGCAATGTGATCGAACGCGGGGTGGTGGTCGCCTCGGGCAATATTTTGCAGGCAAGTAATCTCGGCCTCACTCCGTCAACCGGCATCAAGCACGAGGCGGCGAATGTTCCCGGCTCGTTGGAAGAGATGGAGCGGCGCCACATCAGTGAAGTCCTGCGCCGCACGGAGGGCAACGTGAGCGAAGCTGCCCGCATTCTGGACGTCGATCGTACGACCCTCTATAGCAAATTTCGAAAGTATCAACTCAAAGAGATGAGATAGCGTAGAGTAGAGTCTCATATAGAATAAAAGGCATCCCTCCGACCGCTAACGACCCTGCGGCAAAACGAGAACTATGGCCGAAATCGAGACTACTGAGACTGTCGTAGCCCAAACGAAAACCATGGCGCCACGTTCACTCTGGCGTTGGACGCCGGCGCAAACGGCCTGGGCGTTCTACGAATGCGCGCGAAATCAATTCTATGTCTTCGTCAACATCTATGTTTTTTCCGCATATTTCACGAAGGTTGTCGTCGGCAATCCCGTGAAGGGGCAGGTATTGTGGGGTTACACGCTCTCGATGGCCGCCGCGCTTATCGCCATCTCGGCTCCCCTTTGCGGCGCAATTGCCGATGCGGGTGGGCGGCGTAAACCGTGGATCTTTGCCTGCCTTGTTTTGGCCGTTCCCAGCACGGCTTTGCTCTGCCTCGCCGAGCCGCATATGGTCTCCGGAATCGCCTGGGTAATGGTGGCGCTTATTCTTGCAAACTGCGGCTACGAATTATCGTCGGTTTTTTTCAATGCCTTGCTGCCGAGAGTCGCGCCAATAAGCCGGTTTGGTTCGGTCAGCGGGCTGGCCTACGCCATCGCGAACTTTGCATGCCTCGGGTTGTTCGTGGTCTATCTGATCGTCGCCCATGCCGCGACCGGGATTTTGCCACAAGGGATGTTTTATGAGGAGCGAGCGCTCGCGGTTGTGGTTGCGCTTTGGTGGGTGGTGTTCTCGCTACCGCTGTTTTTCGTGGTGCCGGATGTCGAAGCGACCGGGAAATCAGCAGCGACCATCATCCGCACGGGCCTAACCTCGCTCTATCACTCGGTCCGCACCCTCCGCCAGCATCCTGCCGTCGCGGAGTTTCTGCTGGCGCGGATGGTCTTCAACGAGGGCTTTATCGTCCTGATGATGTTTCAAGGTGTACTTGCGGGCGGCGTCCTGGGCTGGACGGCGGTACAGCTTTCCGTGATGGGATTGGCCTTGAGCGTCGCCGCCATTGCCGGCTCGCTCACTGGCGGCTGGTGCGATGATCATATCGGTTCGCGCGCTACTCTCCGGCTCTGCATTTACGGCCTGATCATCGGCAATATCATGCTGGTCTTTATTTCGCCCAGCAGTGTGATGCTGGTTCATGTCAATCCGACGCCAGCCGGCGGCGGCATGTTTCCGCGCGCTGCGGATCGGGCCTTCTTCATGGTCGAAGCCCTTGTCGCCTTTGCCGTCACCGGAGGGCTTACCTCCAGCCGCGCCATGCTGGCCAGATTGTCGCCAAAAGACATGCTCAATGAAATGTTCGGTCTTTACTCTCTTTCCGGAACCGCGACATCCTTCATGGGGCCTCTGGTCATAGCGATCCTGACAGGGATTTCCGGTAATCAGCAAACAGGGATTGCCGCGGGGTTAATCTTCCTGACCGGGGGATTGATCTTGCTGAACCGCGTGAAGCAGGACGACGCTTAGCGCCCGCGCGGAAATAGGGCTATCAGCCCGTGGTTTAAGTCGCCATTTTCCACCGCAGCATGCACGGCAGCGTGATGGAACGGCTTGGCTCCTGAGACGTGTGAAACCTAGTGTTCAGACATGCACCACTCCCAAGTCTTTTGGGCATACGCATTTACCTGCTCGTCGGTGCGGAAGTCCTGCGGCCCGCAAGCGTCATAATGGATCATCTCGTCCAGGCTCCGCGGTTCCTTGGGACCGGGCGCTTCTGCCGGATACCCGAGCACCAACATGTCGTATATGGAAAAGCATTCGGGTATGCCTATGATCTTTCTGATTGCGCTCTCCGCATTGGGGCGGGAAGCGGCCGTGTACCACTGGGATGCTAGGCCGAAGGAGGTCGCCGCCAAGTGCAAATACAGAAACGCGCCAGCCAAGCTTGACTGGTAAATATCCGTAACTATGGGATTCTTCTCCTTGGGATGGCCAGGCAATCCGATTTTTGCTCTCCAGTCAACAAGCAGAATGATAAAGGCGGGCGCGTCACGGAAAGTCGGGTGCAAAACAGCCGGACTTTCGTCTCCGGGCTTCCTGTTCCTGATCGCAGGAGCATGCTGGTCGAGAGCTTTGACGATCGCTTCTTTCACTTCCTGGTTCTTTACCACAACGAATTCCCACGGTTGCGTATGAAACCCGGATGGCGCCCAGCGCGCAACTTCCACGATCTTCTCAACGCATCCTTCGGGAAGAGGGTCCGGTTTGAATCGGCGGATTGACCTGCGCCTTCTTACGAGATTAAGAAGATGATCGTACTCCTCATACGGCATGGCGGATCCTCCTTGGGCTGTCTCGGTTTAGCTGCTCGCCGGGCGATTGGATGCCGTCATCCTAGCATCCCGGAAGATGCAACACAATTCCCCCTCTTGTCGCCGAAGCTCCGATCGCCGAAGGACAGTGCGCTCCTCGCTCCTTGAACTCTGGCAAAACTGGCTCCCGTCGCTGCCCGTCCCAAAGTTAATAACAGACTCCAGGTAGATTGGGTATCGAAGCGACACACAGCCCGCGGCTCACCCGAACCGCGCCCGCTTCACCGTTTGCCTGAAATCGCCCCCCCTCATCTCAACGCGGGCGCACATCTCCGCCAGCCGTGACCTCATCCGGTCGCCGATTCGGTCACCCAGCGTTTGCTCGCGCGCCGCACGCTGCGCGTCAGTCAAAGCGGCCGCGCCTGCGGGCAGATCGTCGTAATTCGTCGTGATGATCGTCGATTGTTTGTCGTTGTACCTGGTATTGAGGATCAGCGCCACCGTGTCCCACACCCAGTCGTTGGGTTTCTGCGCGCCCAGGTCGTCCAAGACCAGAACCTCGGCTGCAAAAACGGGCTTCAAAAGCTCCAGTTCCGTGGTCCTTACCTCTAGGTTATAGCTGTTCTGGATACTCTTCAGGAGCTCGCGGTAATCGCAGAACAGCCCCTTCACGCCGCGTTCCCGCACGAGCCGCTGCAAAACCCCTACCGCGAGATGCGTTTTTCCCAATCCCGCCGCGCCCACAAACAAAAGTCCCCGGCCGGCCGTGTCAACAGGATAGGTTTCCGCAAACGAGCGCGCCGTCCTCAGAGCCCGGCCAAGTGAAGGGTCGGCCTTCGGGTACGAGGGATCGAAAGTATCCAGCGTGCAGTCCCGGTAGCGCGCGGGAATCTGCGCTGCGGCCAGGCGGCGTGCTTCGCGCTCCAACTCCTGGCACTCGCACGGCCGCGAAACCCAGTTCCCGGCCGCGTCCACTACCCGCACCAGACCGACTCCATCGCAAATCGAGCAAACCGTCATTCCGCTTTCCAGCCTAGCGCACCGGGCGCCACCGAGCGCCGGTGGATGGTCAGTGCCCGATTGTGGAAAAGGAGCAATTCGCGGGCGCCCAAATGCTTTCAATCTCAATAGGCCAATATGCAAGGTTGCCCCATCCTTCGCGCGCGTTGCCGAGGATGGGGGCAGATACCCCATCCCATCCAGCGCCTCCGCGCATGAACGGGAAGCCCGCGAGCACGCCGGGCAAATAAAAGCCCGTCCGAGTGGCAGCAGAGGACCGCCGCGGCTCCGATCTTGCAGCGATCGTTACTTCCGCCCGGCGGCAGCCGTCGAATATGTCGGATCGGCGCCCGTCCACGTAACGTCGGCAGTTGGGCCATACGTCGATGGCACATCCCGGTCCAACAGCTTCAACACGACCGTAAGCTGTGTGCGATGGTGTGCGGTATGCAGCACGCGCCGCCAGAAGATCCAGATACGTTGCCGCTCGACGTCAAAGAACGGTACGGCCTGCATCCACCAGGGAACTTCGCGCTGCGCGAGGAATCTAAGGCGGGCGGATGCCAGCTCCACCAAACGATTCACCGCATTTTCGACATTGATTCGAGCAGGTAGAACCTTGTCAGGAGCCGGCTCTGGCGAGCCAAGAAACTCCGCGAAGAATCGCCGCTCCGAGAGAAGCTGATGCCGGAGAATCTCGCCCACGCTGCTGAATTTAGCGTGAATTTTGAAGTCGAGGTCGGCGTCTCGAAACTCCTTCCAAACAGAGGCAACCTTGTTCGTCTCGCTTACGTAGGTGTCGAGCAGGTGCTGAAATAAGGGGTTCTCAGCGCGGGGGATCGCGGAGTCAGGGACGGCAGTCCACTTATAGTGCATGGCGTCTCCTTTGCAGCTCTTCGCCGATCTCCTTATTTCTCAGGCGTGGGTCAGATACCCCGATTTCGTCCGGTACCCGCGCATGAAGGCAAAGCTCTTGATCGGAACTGAGAACTGTGCACTGAAACTACTGTTTGCCGAAGCGGTAGACAATTCCGCCCGTAAACCCGAGGCTGTTTTGCAGGGTTGAGCCGAAGTCCGTGGCAAAGTATTCGGGGGCAAGCCGGAAGCCGACACTTGGCGACAGATTGTATTCGCCCACAATGCTGGCGCTGATGCCGAAGGTGCTCCCTGTGGGATAGAGGAGGCAGCCGCTGATGCCGGGGCTCGGGTCACAAAGGGAGCCCTCACCGTTGGTGTCGCCGGTGAAGTTGCCGTACGCCCACCCGCCCATGACGCGGCCGGCGATGGAGTACTTGGGTTGCAGGTAGAAGCGATAGGTGGGGCCGAGCAGGATGGCATACTGGCTGATTCTGGGCCGAGTGAAAGCACCCTGGGTCAACCCAGTGACCCCGACGTAGGCTGTGCCGTCGTAGCCGCGGCCGTCGAGGGTGTAACCCAGCCGCTCGCTGGTGAATCGGGTGAGGCCGGTCTCCCAGCCGTAGAACGTCGTCCGCTGCGCCGAAGGGCCGGGTTGAAAGCGCAGATAGCCCATGTCCGCGACGGATTCCCACTTGTGGTCGTAGGCGTCATGGATGGCCGTGGCGCGGCGCTGCTCGCGGCGCAACCGGATGCGCTGCTGCACGCTGATCTGTCCCTGCGTCTGTCCAGTGGTTGGCTCGGCCTGGCCGGACTGGGAGCCCTGATTCTGTGAGATTTGATCGGGGCTTTGCGTCTCGGTTGGGTTGGAGCTGCTGCTGCTGGAGCTTTGGGCTATCGCGACGGGCATCGCTGGCAAACCAAGCGCCAGGAAAAGGGCAAAACGGCGAAAAAAGTGCATCGGGTTCGGATTTCCTCCACGGAACAACCGGGTTCGTTCCCGCCGCATCGCGCATTGCTCCTTCTCTAAGGCTCGTTCATCCGATTTCTTGGTAGAATGCCCAAAGCATGAATGCGCACGGCCGGGTGTTACCGGTTCGAGTACGGAAGCACATCACCGCTCGATGCGGTGCTCCCCTTAGGTATTAAAACACCTGGAGGAGCTTTATGCCGGGACCTGCGATTCGGCAAGTGCGGAGAAGTTTGCCGAGGTCGCCGCTCCTTTGGGTCAGAGATCACAGGGATCAGGGGTCTGGGCTGGGGACCAGGGGGCTAAGACTAGGGAATCCCCAGCAGGGATCAGCCTCCTCAAATCGTGACAGGAAGTGTGCAGTATTGAGCAGATCGGAGCTTTTTGCAGGTGTTATAAGCTTCCCAGCCGTTGGCAGTGGGACAGCTTGAAAAGAGCTTCCCCTCAGGGCTAAAGCCCGCCACTACCTGCACCGTGTTGGCCTGTCATCGGGCAACGGTCTCCCCGAAGCGCCGCATAAGGTCTTAATCAAGCTCGTGGCATCGCGCCGGACTTACCTGGGTGCGCGATTAAAGGAGTCGATCCATGAAAAACGTAGAAGTAATCGGAATCTCGCGTCGTCAATTTGCGATCACCGGGTTATCGGCTGGAGCCTCACTGCTCGGGCCGGCTACACTTCTCGCGGGAGGCGTCCAGCCACTATCCGGTAGGGCGCAACCGGCAGATATGCCTACGATGAACCCGGGTGCGCACACCTCGTTTGCCTCAATGAAGCAGATCGATGCCGGCCTGCTCAACATTGGATACGCAGAAGACGGCCCGGCAGATGGTCCTGCGGTCATTCTTCTGCACGGCTGGCCCTACGACATTTACAGCTTTGTCGATGTTGCTCCGCTTGTTGGCCTCGGCAGGCTACAGGGTGATCGTCCCCTATCTGCGCGGCTACGGCACGACGCGCTTTCTCTCCAGCGAAACGATGCGGAACGCCCAGCAGTCGGCCGTCGCCCTCGACATCATCGCTCTGATGGATGCGCTCAAGATCCAGACAGCTACCGTCGGCGGCTTTGACTGGGGCGCGCGCACGGCGGACGTCATGGCAATACTCTGGCCGGAACGCTGCAAGGCGATCGTTTCCGTCAGCGGCTATCTGATCAGCAGTCCGGCGGGCAACCAGGCGCCGTTGCCACCCGAGCCCGCGTTCCTGTTTTGGTACCAGTACTATTTCGCCACCCCAGTCGGCAAGGCCGGCTATGCGAAATACCTCGACCAGTTCAATAAGTTCATCTGGCACCAGGCTTCGCCAAAGTGGAATTTCGACGATGCCACGTACGACCGCACAGCAGCGTCCTTCAACAACCCCGACCACGTTGACATCGTGATGCACGACTATCGCTGGCGGCTTGGCCTGGCCGACGGCGAGCGGAAATATGACGACCTGGAAAAGCGGCTGGCCGCACTTCCTCCCATCACCGTGCCCACGATCACCATGGAAGGCGACGCCAACGGTGCAATCCACGCGCCCAGCACGGCGTATCGCGACAAGTTCTCGGGCAAATATGAGTACCGCCTCATCACCGGCGGCGTCGGCCACAATCTGCCGCAGGAAGCTCCGCAGGCCTTTGCCAAAGCTGTCGTCGATGTCGACGCTTGACGCCGACGTTGATTGATCGGCGCTGGCCCTTGCGATAGGTTCGCGAGTTGCCAGGCGCAGATCGAGCGCGGTGAGCGGCCAAACGTCGCCACGCGTCCGTCAAACGATGGCGTTGAGATCGGCCTGCAACTGGGCTTGGTCGAAGCCGCTGGGAGCGCCTTTGGCAGTGAGCCAGTCCTGGGCGAGCAGCGCATGCGCCTCGTCGCAGTACTTGTTCCAGAACGCCACGGTCATGGTTTTGAGCTGGCCCCAGGTGATGCAGGTGAACCCCTTATTGTCGTATTTGGGCACAAAGACGCAGTGGCCGCCCCAACTGCCGGGCTTCGAGTTTGAGCCGCCGCGAGGAACCACGTCCCATACGTCCTGGTTCTGTGCCGTTAAGGGCAGCGAAAGGCCGATGTAGACGCCGCCGAAGAGGGCAATGGATTGGCGCACCTCGGTGAGATTGGCCGGTTTGGGGTCGGCAAAGGCCATCAGCGCGTTGCCGGCAAAGCCCTGCTTCTGCCAGTCATTCAGTACGTCCAGCTCGATGCCGCCTGTATCGGTCGAGGGATTGCCGGGGACGTAGCCGTCCCACTGCTCGTAACAGTTCAGGATTGTGGCATCCGGGACGGTGACCATGCTGCCCGTATTCGCTGTCCAAACCTGGATGGCGTGGCCACAACCGGCGATGGTGCAGTCGCCCAATCCTTCGGGGTATTGCGATTCCGCGGGATCGGGACCGTTCAGCATCATGCCCCAGGAGGTTATGCCTTTCGTCCAATCCTGCGCGGGCGGCGGGGGCGGCAAGGCGGGCGTGAAATAACGGCCCAGAGCCAGGGTCCGGCTATCGGTTTTGATGGCCTTGCGGCCCAGTTTCATCTTCGAGTGATCTGCCATGAGGGAGTTCCTTTCTTGCGCTTTCCTCGGTCGCCGATGAATACCGGAGCGGGTTTGCGCTCAACCAGGTTGAATTTTGCCGGGATCTCAGTGTTATTGTTTCCTAAACCGAGGAAATAATCTGCAGAGATTCGGCAGTTGGCAGTTTGAAACCGCTTTCAAAAAGGGCACGACCGGGGCACCTTCTGGGTCGGGTGGCGTAAACGCCGCAAAAAGAATGGGGCTTTCGCCCTGGGGAACAGGCTCTCGCAAATTGACCCACTAGCAAAGATTCAATTATCCGGGATGAACGGCGTCGGAGGGCGCGAAAACCATGAGCCGCATCGTGTTGGGGATTGTTTTAGGCATGGCGCTGGCGCCGGCGGTCTTGCTGGCCTGGTTTCGCTGGGGCCGGCCACCGGTGGCCGTGGCCGACGGGCCGCTGCCATTGGAGAGATGGATCACGCATGTTCCCCTGGACGCGCGCATTGACCGCGAGACGGTCAAGACCGCGCCCATCCAGGCGGACGAGAACGATTTCGTGGCTGGAGCCGGGATTTACCGCGACCAGTGCTCGGCCTGCCACGGATTCCATGGCAAGTCGTCATCGTTCGGCGCGCACATGTACCCCAAAGCGCCCTCGTTGTGGGAGAAGCACAAGAATAGCGAAGTGGTGGGCGTCAGCGATGACCCTCCGGGCGAAACCTACTGGAAGGTATCGAATGGTATCCGCCTCTCCGGCATGCCCGCCTTCAAAGACACCCTGAGCGAAACCCAAATTTGGCAGGTGAGCCTGCTGCTCAAAAACGCCGATAAGCCGCTGCCGCCGGAGGTGCTGGCGATCGTGCGCGGAGAGCAGGCGCAGGCCGCGCAGCAGGGCGCAGCCGCGCCCAAGCGATAGCGAGGGCAATTGTCCATTGGCGCAACCGAACAGAAGGGAAGTGCAACCATGAACCTGCTTGACCTGCTGCGCAAAGGATTCGGCTTTCTGCTGTTGAGCATGGGCGTCTCGCCCCCTGCGCCAAAACCGGGGACGAAACCCGCGCCCAAACCGGATCGCGGCTCGTAGGGCGGCTGCCATGAAGCTATGCGGCTTGCAGCAGGCTCCGATGGCGGCGAATCCGCGGTAATCGGTGAATTTGCGAGCTTGCGTTTCTCGGGGCTGAGGCCGCATTCATTTTTTAGCCAGTTCTTGAACGGGCTGAAGCGCGTGCTCTTCAAAACGAAGTCGAGCCGATACACTACCGAATCCGCCACCGCGCTCCACCTCCCCGTACAATAGGAGAGGAAGCGCAACCGATCCCGCTGATGGCCGACAAAGAGGACGACAAGCCCAACCAATCCGACCCGCAGGAGCCGCGGCGCAAGTCCGATGACGAAGTTGCCGGCAAGATCTACGACGCGCAGCTGATGCGGCGGCTTGGCCGCTACGTGCGGCCTTATTGGCTGCAGGCCGCCATCGCCTCGCTCGCCGTCATGCTCAAATCGCTGTGCGACGTGATGGGGCCCATCTTTTTCATGGTGGCGATCGACCGCTACCTGGCTCCCAGCTCAGAGGGTTTGGATGCATCGAGGGCTCTCGCACATTGGGTGGCCATGCGCAGCCCGCTCGGCAGGATGCTTCCGCGGGATCCGGTGCGGGGCATTACCACGCTCGCTGCGATTTACCTGGCCGCTCTGCTCTCGGCCTACCTCTTTCAGTTCATCCAGGTTTACCTCATGCAGTGGATCGGCCAGAAGATCATGTTCGATCTGCGCCGCGAGATCTTCCGCCACATGCAGCGCATGCACGTAGGTTTCTTCGATGTTCACCCGGTCGGACGCCTGGTCACGCGCCTGACCTCTGACGTGGACGCCGTCAACGACATGTTTACCGACGGCGTCCTGGCCATTGTCAATGATTTCTTCATGCTGACGATCATGGCCGCCGTCATGCTCGCGATCAACTGGTGGCTGGCGCTTTTGGCCTTTGCCGTTCTGCCGCTGCTTCTTATCGTCACGCGCATCTTTCGCGACCATGTCCGCGACAGCTTCCGCCGCGTGCGCACCGCCATCGCCCGCATCAACAGCTTTACTCAGGAGCACATCTCGGGGATGAGCGTGGTGCAACTGTTCAATCGCGAAGAACGCGCCTACAAAGACTTCGAGGCTGTGAACCGGCAGCACATGGTCGCCTTTAAAGACACGATCTTCGCTTACGCGCTCTACTATCCCGCGGTCGAGCTGCTCTCCTCGGTCGCGATTGCGCTGGTGGTCTGGCGGGGCGGCTTCAGCGTACTGGCCAATGGCATGGTCACCATCGGCGTACTGGCCATGTTCATTCAGTTCTCGCAGCGATTCTGGCGGCCGATCCAGGATCTGAGCGATAAGTACAACATTCTGCAGGCCGCCATGGCTGCCTGCGAACGCATCTTCAAGCTGATGGATTCGCAGCCGGAGATCGTCAACCCTGCGCGCCCAGTCGCCGGCGACGGCTCCAACCGCATGGAGTTCCAGCACGTGTGGTTCACCTACCAAAGGCTGACTTCGGAACAGCAGGAAGCTGTTGCTGCCGCCCAGAGCCAGCATATGTCCCAGACGCAGCACGTGAGAGAGCACGACTTCAGCCGTGCCGTAGAAACTGCAAAGAACGACGGGGCTTTAGCCTCTGAAGCAACTCCAAACGCAGCCGCGCTTACAGCCATCGATGGCATCGAATGGATTCTCAAGGACGTTTCGTTCGCCATTGAGCCAGGACAGACGGTGGCCATTGTGGGCCACACAGGCGCGGGCAAAACCACCCTTACCAGCCTTATGATGCGCTTCTATGAAGTGACAGCAGGCCGCATTCTGCTCGACGGCGTAGACCTGCGCGACCACGATCTGACCGCGCTGCGCCGACACTTCGCGGTCGTCTTGCAGGACCCGTTCCTCTTTTCCGGCACGATTGGCGAAAATATTCGCCTCGGCAACGAAGAGATCACGGACGGCGCCATGCGCCGCGCAGCCCGCGACGTCAATGTGCTCGACTTTGTCGAGAGCCTGCCGCATGGCTTCGACGAGCCGGTGCGCGAGCGCGGGAACTCGCTCTCCACGGGCCAAAAGCAGCTCATCAACTTTGCCCGCGCGCTCGCCTACAACCCGCGCATCCTGATTCTGGACGAAGCCACGTCGAGCGTCGATACCGATACCGAGCTGCGCATCCGTGGCGCATTGGAGCGCATGGTCGAGGGCCGCACCAGCGTCCTGATTGCGCACCGGCTTTCCACCGTGCAGCGCGCCGACACCATTCTTGTGATGCACAGAGGCCAGTTGCGCGAGATGGGCTCGCACCAGGAGCTGCTGGCGCACCGCGGCCTCTACTGGAAGCTCTACCAGTTGCAATACAGAGACCAGGAGTTAGGCGGGTTCCCGCAGCCTTCGCGCGAAGCCTCAACTGCGCCGGCTATGTGAGAAACAAGGACCAGGGACTGGTTGCATAAATCCTCCGAGGCGGTCGAAAAGCATCCCTCTGGGGCTAAAGCCCCCGATTTTTGCTTGCCTTTTCGGCACGGCTAAAAGTCGTGCCCTTTCAAAGCGCCATTTATGCAACCAGCTCCAGGGACCGAGTGACTAGGTGGAAGAGGTTTGCACTCCTCACGCGGCATCCCGCGAAGGAGCGGCCGGGATATGATGAAAGATAAGGAACCTTCCAGCAAGTTGCCCTGCTTTCGTTGACATTTGAACACGGGAAGAGATGACGGACAAGAACATAAGAAAAGTTGAGCTGTTCGACACCAGCTTGCGCGACGGCCTGCAACAGCCGGACCTGGAAATCTCTGTGCCCAACGCCGTTCTGCTCTTGAGCACATGGCGGCTTTTGGCGTGCGCTACGCCGAGATCGGCTTTGCCGGCGCCAACCAGTTCGTCGCCGATCTGGCGAGCGCTCTCGAAACCGTCGATACAGGCGCGATGACTCTGGCGCTCTTCGGACGCACGCGCGGCCTAGGCGTCAGAGTGGAGGACTGGCCCGATGTCGAATTCATCGTGCGTCACAAGCGCCACATTCCCGTCGCCGTGGTGGTGGTCAAGTCGCGCTTGCTCGACGTCGAGCGCTCGCTGGGAACAACGCCCAAAGAAAACCTGCTCATGGCCTGGGATACGATCGAGTACCTTCACGCAAACGGCCTTGAGGTTTTCGTCGATCTCGAGCACGCCATGGACGCCAATTGCGGCCGGTGTGAGAACGGCATGCCCTGCGATGCGGATTCAAGAAAGCGCAGCCTCGACCACTTCCATCAATTGATGGAACAGTGCATGCGGCAAAAGGTGAGCCGCATCGTTCTCTGCGACACCAATGGGGGCGCCAGCCCGGAGGAAGTGGCGCAAGTGTTTGAAGATCTGGCCCGGGATTTTCCCGGCGCAAAATTCGGTTTTCACGGTCATACCGATCGCGGATTCGGTATCGCCAACACACGCGCGGCAATTCTGGCCGGAGCGGTGCAGGCGCAGGGCACACTGATCGGAACGGGAGAGCGTTGCGGCAACGTGAACCTGACCACGGTGGTGGGCTCCATGCAACTGCGGGGCGAAGCCGAGTTTGTTCCGCCCGAGTCTCTCAGCGGCCTAACGAGTCTGGCGCACTCCGCCTACGCGGCTTTTGGGCTGGAGACGCCGCACGGCGCGCCCATCGTAGGCCCCGGCGCATTCGGCACCTGGGCCGGCATGCATGGCTCCAGCGAGCGCAAGAACCCCGGAGCGTATCTGTGGTGCGATCCTGTGCTGGTAGGCGCCAGCCCCACCATCGGCGTCAACGGGCAGTCAGGCAAGGCCAACATCATGCTGCTTTCCGAGTCGCATGGCGTGCCGCTCACGGGCGCGCAGGCGCAGGCGCTGATGGATGCAAACCAGGCCATGATCGAGGGCGGCGGATTCACTGCCAGCGAAGTTTCGTTCCGGCTGGCCTGCATGAGAACTCTGGGAACCCTTCGTAATTGGTTCACCGTCAAGAGCTGGCGCGTCTTCGATGAGTCCGACGAAGTCGGCGGCCGCTTTGTGCAGGCCTTCATGACGTTGACTCTCGGCGACTCGACCGTCGCCACAACCCGAGCCGAAGGCGCAGGCCCGGTGGACGCGCTGACCAAGGCCATGCGCCGCGAGCTCGACAAGTTGTATCCCGCTTTGGCGCAGATGCGCCTTGGCACCTTCACGGTCGCGGCGCTCGATATCAAAGCCCACGATTCGGCGGCCCACGTCCGCGTCACTGTGAGCTTCAATGCGGACGGTTACGAACCCTGGGTCACCGCGGGCGTGAGCAGCGACCTCAACCAGGCCGCATTGATGGCCATTGTGGACGGGTTCCACTATTGGTTGCTGCAACAAGCCGGTGAATGGACCGCGCAGCCCGGCGAGCCCGCTAAACACCTCCCAACTCCAGTGGCGTGAGGGCCACTCTCGCCGGATTTGCGGCCCGCTCAAGAATCAGATTCTATTTGGCTTCTTCACCGCCATGCCGCCGCCTTGAGACTCACGCACCCGCCACGCGCGCCGGCCTTGAAGTCGTGTGATATAGCTCACAGCGCCCCTGCGAATACGCGCTCAGACTAGGAACCAATCCAGCGAAAGAATAGGAGGGCAATCGGCGTTCTCTAATGCTGGCGCCTTCCGGCTGATCTATTGCGATCGACCCCGTGGGTAAAGCCCCGGAGGGAGGACTACTGTGTCCACGTCAACTCTTCATGCACCGCTCGGTATAACTGCGATCGGACCAACCACGCCGCACGTCCTCGAGACGCCAGAAGCACTCTTTGCCTACGACACAGAAGAGCTCTCCGCATTGCGCTTCTCCATTATTCTCACGGCAAGATGGGCATCTTCCGATAGCGAAAGTCCGGATCGCCGCGCCGAACTGCGCGCCGACCTCGCCCAACTCCGCAGACACTATAGCGACAAAATCGACGAAATCGCCATGACTTTTGGGGTCGATCAAGCCATGAAGGCGCAGGAAGAAGTGGAACGGACAGTTGTGGTGCCGCGCGACATCGTTAGCTTTGAAACATCGAGTGACGGCGCAGAAGAACACGACGAAGGGTACAGCCTCTAAGACTGATAAAGCCCAGTGCCGGGCGTATAGAAAGAAAAATGCGCCACTCGCGTTTGCAAAGTGGCGCATTCCTTTTGACGCTGAAAGCCGACCTTACTTCGCAGCGACCAGGGGCGCGTGGTGAGCGAGCCGTCAGCGTAGCCCTTGGCGATCTCGGAGATCGGGATGGGCTTGTAGTCGCCCGCGTGTCCGGCCTGGCCAAACTCGGTCATGCGCTCAGCAACAACCTTGGCCATCGCCTCGCGGGCAGGCTTCAGATAGTCGCGCGGATCGAACTTCTCCGGCGTCTCCGCAAACACCTTACGAATAGCGCCGGTGATGGCCAGGCGATTGTCGGTATCGACGTTGATCTTGCGCACGCCGTTGCGGATGCCGAGCTGAATCTCTTCGATCGGCACGCCCCAGGTGGGCTTCAGCTTGCCGCCGTACTGGTTCACGATGTCCTGCAGCTCCTTGGGAACCGAAGAGCTGCCGTGCATCACGAGATGCGTGCGCGGCAGGCGCTTGTGAATCGCGATCAGAATGTCCATCTTCAGCACGGAGCCGTCCGGCTTCTTCGAGAACTTGTAAGCGCCGTGGCTGGTGCCGATGGCGATGGCCAGCGCATCCACGCCGGTGCGCTCGGCAAACTCAACCGCCTGGTCGGGATCGGTGACGTGCTCCAGGCCCGAGCCGCCCGCGCCGTGGCCGTCTTCCACGCCGCCCAGCACGCCAATCTCGCCCTCGACGGTGACGCCGCGCGGATGCGCATACTCGACTACGCGGCGAGTCACAGCCACATTTTCTTCGAACGTGGACGGGGTCTTTCCGTCTTCCTTGAGCGAGCCGTCCATCATCACCGACGTATATCCCATCTCGATGGCGCTCTTGCAGGTCTCAAAGCTGTTGCCGTGATCCTGGTGCATCGCGATGGGAATGTCGGGATTCAATTCGGCTGCCGCCTGAATCAGCCGGAAGAGGTAAAGATCCTCGGCAAAGGCGCGCGCGCCGCGGCTGGCCTGGACGATCACCGGCGACTTGGTTTGCCGTGCAGCCATCATGATGGCCTGAATCTGCTCCATATCGTTGACGTTGAACGCGCCCACGCCGTACTGGCCCTTGGCAGCCTCGTCGAGGAGCTGCCGCATAGAAACGAGAGGCATAATAATCTCCTTTTTGGTTGCTCCAGCAGCCTTTACGCTCAGATCTTCAAAGGGGTTGAAATCAGCGTGACGCCGGGGAACCGCGATCGTTCTTATGGTAGCAGAGGTTGATAAGGAAAAGCTGCGGACGAAAGAGGTGTCGAGCGTGCAGTGCCGATTCAGTACTCCGCCAGCTGCGGCAGTTTCCAAAAAGGTATAACTTCCTGGGGTCGATCCACGCCTGGCGAGACCTTAAACGTACGTAACCTGCCCCAGCACAACCGCGCGCCGGGCCCCCGTCGCCGCGGGCAAATTTCCCGGCAGCCGATGCCATGTTTGCCACGCGAGCAGCGCAAATGCCGCCGCCTCCTTGGCCTCTGCGGGCATTCCGAACTCCTCGGTCGCCGCCAACTCGCATCCCATCGGCTCCAGCCGCGCGGCCAGCATCGCCATCAGCGTTCCATTCCGCACTCCGCCGCCGGAAACAAGAAAATCGACACTGCTCCCTCTCATCCGCGGCCGCACAAAGCGCGCGTAGCTCCGCGCAATCGTCTCCGCCGTGAGCGCCGTCGCCGTAGCCAGCGCATCGTTCTTGTTCCTGCTGTGCTTGCGGCATGCGGCAAGAAATTTTGCCGCATACTCGCGCCCGAACTGCTCGCGCCCCGCGGTTCGCGGCGGGTTCATTCGGTAATACGGATTCCGCAGCGCCTCGGCCAGCACCGGCGCAATCACAGCGCCCTCCGCCGCCAAAGCGCCATTGCGATCGAATGATTGATCGAACAGCTTCTGCGCCAGCCAGTCGATCACCATGTTCCCCGGCCCCGTATCGAAGGCAATCACCGCATCCGGCGCGGCTCCGGCCGGAATTGCGGTCAAATTCGCAATGCCTCCGATGTTCTGCAGGACCCGCCCGCGTTTGGCATCGGCAAACAAAACGTAATCGAGCAGTGGAACGAGCGGCGCGCCCTCGCCGCCGGCGAGCATATCGGCCGGCCTGAAGTTCGAGACCACGGGAACGCCGAGCGCCGCAGCAATCGCCTGCGCCTCGCCCGCCTGCCAGGTGCAGGCAAACCGCCGCCCGGCATACGCCTCCGCGCGCGGCTGGTGATAGAGCGTTTGCCCGTGGCAGCCAACCAGGTCGAGCTTCACCTTGTGCCGCCGCGCAGTCTCTTCGACAGCCTCCGCGTACGCGAGCCCCAGCCGCCAGTTCAGCCGCGCCAGCTCCGCCGTCGAAGTCGATTGCGCGTTCATCGCGGCCAGCACCGCGCGGCGCAGTTCCGCGGGAAACTGGAACCCCTCATGCGCCAGCAGAGTCATCTTCGGCCGCGGCGTATCCGGGCGCCCCACCCTCGCCGAGTTCTTGTTTTTGCGCCCAGGGTGGATCTCCGCAACAATCCGCACCACGGCCACGTCGATGCCATCGGCCGAGGTGCCGCTCATCACTCCCGCCACCGTCATTGTGTTCGCGCTCATGCCTGGCTGCCTTTTCGCACTCGTCACGCAGTCTCCACAATCGTTGGCGCTTTCGGAGTCGCCTGCGCCTCGCGAGGAACGATCTTCTCAATCGTTTCGCCGAACCGCAGAATCCTCGCTCCGCAGCGCCTCAAACTGCGCTGTGCTCAAAGCCGCCGGCATGCGCGCAGGAAACACCTTCAATCGCTTCCTCTCCGAAACCCGCGCCCGCTCCAGCAATACCTTCCTGAACGCCGCCGAGCGCTCGCCTTCGGAGATCAGCGCCTCATACACGCGCAGAATCGGCTCCGGATGGTGACAGATCAGCATCAGCTCCGACCCCGCGCGCACGGCCTCGATCCCAGCCTCCTCAATGGGCATAAACTTCACCACGCCGCCCATCTCCAGATCGTCGGAGAGAATGATTCCCTTGTAGCCGATGCGCTTCCGCAGCACCGTCTGAATCCAGAAGTTCGAAACGCTCGCCGGCCGCTTCTTGTCCGCGGTCTCGGGATACGCCGCGTGGTTCACCATGACGATCGGCATCTCGGCGTGCAGCGCGCGGTACGGCTCCAGATCCTCCTGCCACAACTGCGGCCATGTGCGCCGGATCTCAGGCGTTTCCAGATGCGAGTCGCGCGTCCCTCCGCCCAGCCCCGGAAAATGCTTGCAGCAACCCACAACGCCCTGCGCCGCCATCCCGGCAAGAAATTCGCGCGCATAGGCCACAACATCCGCCGCCGCCTGAGCAGGGCAGCGCGTGCCGAGCACTTCGGCCGAATCGGCCAGCGCCAAATCGACCATCGGCGCCAGCGACGTATTCAACCCGAAGGCCTTCACGGCCCGCGCAATCAGCTCGCCATGCTCGCGCGCCAGCGTCCTCTTGCCCTTCACCAGCGCCGCTTGCGCCACAGCCTGCGCCGAAGGAATCGGCGCCAGCGCCTGGTTGAGCCGGTTTACCGTTCCGCCTTCCACGTCCACAAAGCTTGTGGAGTGCGGCAGGCAAAAGCCCTGCCGCCTCGCTCACCATCGCCCGCGTCTGTTTTGCATTTGCGATATTGCGTTTGAAGAGAATGATCCCCGCCGGACGCATCAGCTTCAGCCAGGCGCGTTCCATGCCCGAAAGTTCCTTGTCCGCCAATCCCACCACCAGCAGGCTTCCCACCGCCTGGCGCAAACTCAAAGTCATCCCCGCTCCCTCAATCTTGGTTGCATAAATCCTCCGAGGCGGCCGAGAAGCATTCCTCAGGGGCTAAAGCCCGCGATTTTGCTGGCCTTTTCGGCACGACTGAAGTCGTGCCCTGTTACAAAGCCCGGTTTATGCGACCAGTTCTACTCTGTTCTCCCTACTCCCTATTCCCTGTCTTTCAGCTCTTGTTGCAGCTCTTCCAGCAGATTCAACGCCTGTAGCGGCGTCAGCGAATTCACGTCCGTGGCTTCGATCCGGTCCACAATCTTCTGCGAAAGCGGCGTAAAAATCGTCATCTGCATCGGCTCCGCCGCCGTCTCCACCTGCACGCTTTGCTGCTCCTGCTTCTCGTGCTGGCGCAGCACGTGCTTGGCCCGCTCGATCACCACCGGCGGCAGCCCCGCCAGCCGCGCTACTTCGATGCCATAGCTTTTGCTCGCCGCTCCCGGTTCAATGCTGTACAGAAACACAATTCCGCCCGCCGTCTCCTTCACGCCCACGCGCAGGTTGCGCACGCGGGGCAGCTTTTCCGCCAGCATGGTCAGCTCATGGTAGTGCGTGGCGAACAAGGTGCGCGCGCGCACATCGGCATGCAGAAATTCGACCGTCGCCCACGCCAGGCTGAGCCCATCGAAGGTCGCCGTTCCGCGGCCCATTTCGTCGAGCAAAATCAGCGACCTCGCCGTCGCCGAATTCAGAATGGTCGCCGTCTCGATCATCTCCACCATAAAGGTCGATCGGCCCCGCGCCACGTTGTCGCTGGCGCCGATGCGCGTATAAATGCGGTCGACCAACCCCAGCCGCAGGCTCTCCGCCGGCACAAAGCTGCCCATCTGCGCCATCACCACCAGCATTGCCGTCTGGCGCAGATAGGTGCTTTTGCCGCCCATGTTTGGCCCGGTGACCAGCAGCAGGCTCAGGACCCTCGCCGTCCGCGCTCAAAGTACACATCGTTGGCAATGAACCGCCCTTCGCGCGTCTCCTCCATCCACTGCTCAATCACCGGATGCCGAGCGCCAACCGCCTCCAGGACCGGCTCCTCGGCCAGGCGTGGCCGCACGTAGCGCCGCGCCGCAGCGAGGTGCGCAAAGCACGCCAGCAGATCGGCCTCAGCCACCGCCGCCGAGCTCCGCCTGATCCGCCCCGCGCTCTCGAGCACAAACTTCCTCAGCTCGGCAAAGATCCGCTTCTCAATCTCGATCGACCGGTCGTGCGCGGTGAGAATCTTGCGCTCGTACTCCTTCAGCTCCGGCGTCGTGAATCGCTCCGCATTCACCAGCGTCTGCTTGCGCTCGTAATCGGCGGGCGCCAGCGCCAGGTTGGCCTTTGTAATCTCGATGTAGTAGCCAAACACCGAGTTATAGCGCACCTTCAGCGATCCGATTCCCGTCCGCTGCCGTTCGCGATCCTCGATGGCCGCAATCGCCTGCCGGCCCGAGCTCGACACAGACCGCAACTCGTCCAGTTCCGCGTCCACGCCCGCCGCAATCGCGCCGCCATCCACCAGCGTCAGCGGCGGCTCGGCGACCAGCGTCTTCACAATTCGCGCCGTCACATCGTCCAGCGTGTCGAGCCGCCCGGCCAGCTCCCGCCATTACGGCGCCGTCATCGCGTCCAGCGCCGTCTTCAACCCCGGCAGCCGCGCCAGGCTTGCCGCCAGCGCGCGCACATCGCGCGGCCCGGCAGAATCGAGTGAAATGCGCGCCAGCAGCCGCTCCAGGTCCAAAATTCCGCCGAAGGCCCTGCGCACTTCTTCGCGCTTGAGCAGATCCCCATGCGCCTCCGCCACGGCTTCGTACCGCGCCTCAATCTCCGTGCATTGTTGAGCGGCCGCAAAATCGCCGCGCGCAGCATCCGCTTGCCCATCGGCGTCTGGCACGCATCGAGCGTGCGGAAGAGCGTCACGCGATCGTCCTGGCCCTGAAAGAGCGGCTCCACCAGTTCCAGATTGCGCACCGTCACCTGGTCCAGTTCCAGCGCCGTCGAGTGCTCCTCGAATTTCAGTGAGTCGATGTGCAGCGCCTCGTTCTTCTGCGTGGTGCGCACGTAATGCAGCACCGCGCCGGCCGCAATCGCCGCCGCTTCGTGTCCATCCAGCCCAAAGCCCTCGAGCGACCGCACATTCAACTGCCGCTCCACCAGCGGCACGGCAAACTCCTTCGTCCAGATCCAGTCCTCCACGCGCGTCCGCGCCGGAATGCGATCCAATTGCGCCGGCAGCTCCGCGCTGGCGGCCAGAAGCACCTCGCTCGGCGCGGCCATCAGCACCTCTTCCACCGCCTGCTGCCGCGCATCCTCGCCGCGAAACTCCGCCGTGCGAAACTCGCCCGTCGACACATCCAGCAGCGCCACCGCGCAAACCGAGGCCGCGGATAAAGGCCTGATTGGGTGCAAATCCGATGAAAGAAGTCCCTCAGGGGCTAAAGCCCGCGTCGATTCCGTTGGCTTATCGGCACGACTTAAGTCGTGCCCTTTCAAAACGGCGAGTTCTCCCGCAGCCTGTTTAGCCCCTGAGGGATGCTTTTCCGCAGCCCGCCCCTCGTACAGCGCCGCCAAAAAGTTGTTCTGCTCCTGCCCGATCCCCGCATCCAGCGCCGTCCCCGGCGACAGAACCCGCGTCACCTCGCGCCGCACCAGCTTCTTGGTCAGCTTCGGGTCCTCCATCTGGTCGCAGATGGCGATCCGGTACCCCTTGCGCAGCAGGCGCGTCATGTACTGCTCCACGGCGTGATACGGCACCCCGCACATGGGCACATTGCGCTCTTTGTCGCGCGCCGTCAGCGTCAGTTGCAGCTCCCGGCTGGCCACGGCCGCATCGCCATAGAACAGCTCGTAAAAATCTCCCATCCTGAAGAACAGCAGCGCATCCGGGATTCTCCCGCTTCGCCGCCGTCCACTGGCGCATAAAAGGCGTGAGCTCAGCGGAGCCCTTGTCGCGGGGCAGGGAATTGAGGGCGAAGCCATTCAACGGAGAATCGTATGGCAGCGGAGGATTGTTCTCCAGGGGAAGCAGTGGCGGAGCTGCGGGCTGTCGATCTTCATTCATTACGCTGGTTCTAAGAGTATCGCGGCGGGATGACGGAGCGGTAGGCGGCCCTTCTTTCCGCGCAAGGATAGATCGCGCGAATGCCAAATATGACGGTATACTTTGGCTGTGGAGATTACGTACGACCCAGAAAAGAACGAACGCAATCTCCGCGAGCGCGGGCTGAGTTTCGAGATGGTAAAGAAATTCAATTTTGGCTCGGCCATTTTTACCACCGATACGCGTAAGGACTACGGCGAAATGCGTACTCGGGCTCTTGGATTCATCGGAGACAAGCTTTATGCGCTGGTATTTACCATGCGCGGCAGCGCACTCCGGGTTATCAGTCTAAGAAGAGCTAATCGCAAGGAGAGAAGCCGGTATGAAAAGGCCAAATCCCGACCCTGATCCTGAATTGATCGACGACGAAAATCCGGAATGGACCGAAGAGGACTTTTTTAAAGCGGTTCCTCTTTCCGGTCTGCCCTTGGAATTGCAGAACCAGCTTTCCCCGCGAAAGCGCGAGAAGGAAGAGTCCGCTTCCCGGTCCACGCGTAAGCCTGCCGCATGAATTCTTCCCAATGGCAGGCACCGCAGCCTCGCGGTTCAGCGCCCGGTCGCCCGCTACGTGAAAAAGCCCAAATAGTTTCGCTTGATCTACTTCGTTGGCTGCTGTAGAGGGTGCTGCGCCACGCATCGCCGCCCCGGTAATCTCACGGTTTCGATTGGTGATATGCATCACAGTATACTGATTGGTTACGACTTAAGGTAAAAAGTGCCATGTACCTTCTTTGGCTACGGGTTGCGGCCATTCTTTATGCGGCTGGATGTGTCGCCGTATTCCCAGCCGTTCTACACAACTCACTGCCGTGGCGCAAGACCTGCGTCCACCTGGGCGGGATGGCCTTCTTTTTTCACTTCGTTTCTGTGGTGGAGATGCTGGTGGTGGCGCACCGTTGGACGCCTGTGGGCATGCGCGAGATGGAGTCGCTGCTCGGCTTTGCCGTGGCCGGGTTGTTCTTTCTCGTCTGGTGGCTCTACGATGCTGTCTCCCTCGGAATCTTTGCCTTACCGGCGGCGTTTTTCCTTGTTCTTATTCCTGCCCTGGGGCCCGATACGTACCACTTTCCATCGGAAGGAGTGCGGACAAGCTGGCTTGTGGCCCACATCATCGCGCTGGTGCTGGCTTACGTGGCGCTCTGCTTCAGCCTGCTCGCCTCCGTGCTGTATCTGGTGCAGGAGCGGCGCATCAAGGCCAAGCCCATGCCTGGCCGGGGCTCGTGGTGGGCGCCTTTGGAGTGGCTGCCGCCCCTCGACACCCTGGAACGCATCGCGCTGGCCACGCTCGAGTTTGGCTTCCCCTGCATGACAGTGGGACTGGTTATCGGCTCTGTTCTCGCGCAGGAAACGGCGCTGGGAGCAGCTTATTTTCGTGATCCCAAGGTGATTGCATCCTTCGCCATGTGGGTGGTTTACGTGGTGCTGTTGCTGGTGCGGCGTAGCGCGGGGTTGCGCGGGCGCAGGGCGGCCTACGTCTCGGGCGCAGCACTGGTGGTCATGATGGCCGTCTTTGCCGCTAACCTCTTCAGCCACGTTCACAGGTTCGGTCCCCAATGACACTGACCATCATTGGCGTGAACCATAAAACGGCGCCCATCGCGCTGCGCGAGCGCGTGGCCATTAGCCGCGACGAGCTGGCCGAGGCCACTCGGGCTCTCGCCGCAACCCCGGGCGTGGCCGAGTGCATGATCGTTTCGACATGCAACCGCGTGGAGATGCTGGCCATCGTGGAAGGCCCCGAGGTTCCGGTTGCGGGATTTTTGTCGAACTATTTCGGTATCGAAGCTTCAGTCCTCGCTCCGCACCTCTATGAGCACCGCGACAAGCAGGCGGTGAGCCACTTGTTCCGCATGGCCGCGAGCCTTGATTCCATGGTGGTTGGCGAGCCGCAGATTCTGGGCCAGGTGAAAGAGGCCTTCGCGGTCGCGCGGGCTGCGGGTACGGTCGCCGGGCAACTGGAACAACTGCTTCAGGCTGCGTTCGCCGCAGCCAAAAAGGCCCGCAGCGAAACAGGAATAGGATCGAATTCCGTATCCATCGCCTCGGTGGCCGTCGACCTGGCGCGCAAGATCTTCGGCTCGCTCGAGGGCCGCACGGTGTTCCTGGTGGGCGCGGGAAAGATGAGCGAACTGGCTGCGCGGCACCTCGTGCAGCAGGGAGCCGGCGCAATCCTGGTGAGCAACCGCACAGCCGAGCGCGCGCGCCGCCTGGCCGATGACCTTGAGGGGCGCGTAAAGCCCCAAGTAATCGAGTTTGAGCAGCTTTACGAGGCTGCCAGCCGCGCCGACATCGTCATCAGTTCCACGGGCGCACCGCATCCCATCTTCCGGCCCGAGCACGGGCACGCGTTCCTGCACAAACGGCGTAACCGCCCCATGTTTTTCATCGATATTGCCGTGCCCCGCGATGTGGACCCGGAGATGAACAAGCTCGACGGCATCTTCGTCTACGACATCGACGACCTGCAGCAGGTAGCGGCGTCGCACATGGAAGAGCGCAGCCGTGAGGCGGTGGACGCTGAGACTCTGATTGCCTGCGAAGTCGAGCGGTTCCACCTGCGCCGGCGCACAGTGAATGCAGCGCCGGCGATTGTGGCTCTGCAACGCAAAGCCGAAGAGATCCGCGTGGCCGAGATACAGCGCATCCATAGCCGTCTAGGCTCGCTCACCGCCGAGCAACTGGCTGCTGTGGAGGCGCTGACGCGAGGCCTGGTGAATAAATTCCTTCACCCGCCCATGCAGGCACTGAAGCAGGCTGCCCGGGAGGGCGATTCCGCTCGCCTCGATGCACTGTGCGATGAGTGGTCGGTGTCGCCTGCTGTTCCAGCCGAGACGCGACGCGAGATTGAACCGAAAAATGCGGAAGCGGTTGGCCCTAGCCCGGAATCCGGCGAAGGCAAAAGCGTAGTGAAGGTCAGGGTTTTTGAAGCAGGCGCGGAGGCGCGGCGATGAAGCTGCGCATCGGCAGCCGCGGATCGCAACTTGCGCTCTGGCAGGCCAACCACATTGCCGCATTGCTGCGTGGGCAGGGCCACGCTGTCGAGATCGAGATCATCAAGACCACCGGCGACCGGCTGCAGGAAGTGACGTTCGCGCAGGTAGGCTCAAAGGGCATGTTCACCAAGGAGATTGAAGAGGCGCTGGCCAAGGCCCAAGTCGATCTCGCCGTGCATTCGCTCAAAGACCTGCCCACCGAGCTGCCCGAGCCCTTTGCGCTGGCTGCTACGCCTGTGCGCGTCGATCCAAGAGACGTATTCGTATGCGTGAAACACGCCAATCTTGCCGCGCTGCCGCAGGGTGCGCGCGTCGGCACCAGCAGCCAGCGGCGCCGCGCGCAGTTGAAGGCGCTCCGGCCCGACATTGAGGCTATAGAGTTTCGCGGAAACGTGGACACGCGGCTGCGCAAGCTGGCCGAGGGCCAGGTGGAAGCGATTCTGCTGGCTGCTGCTGGACTCGACCGGTTGGGCAAGACCGATTGGGTCCGCGAGCGGCTCGATCCCAAAGATTTTTGCCCGGCGGCCGGACAGGGCGCGCTGGGAATCGAGACGCGCAAGGACGATGTTGCGGCCATCGAGGCCGTCGCATTTCTCGACCATGCCGACACACGGTTTGCCGTGACCGCCGAGCGCGCAGCGCTGGCTGCTTTGGGCGGCGGCTGCCAGGTCCCCATCGGCATTTATTGCCGGCCCTCGTCCGACGAAAAGGACGCAGCAAGCGAATGGGCGGAAATATTTGGCGTAGTCGCCTCGCCGGAGACGGGCGCTTGTGTGCGCGTCTATCACCGGGTGGAGCGCGAGAACGCCGATCCCGCCGCATTGGGGCGTACAGCCGCCAATCTGCTGATGGAAGCAGGCGCGGGGGCGCTACTGGCGGGCGATGACGGGATTTGCCGCGAGGCTTCGGGAGGAGCGGCCTGATGACCGCGCAGGCGCTGGCAGGCCGGGTGCTTGCGGGTAAGCGCGTTCTGGTCACGCGCGCTGTGCACCAGGCGGGCAAACTGAGCGACAGACTGCGCGCGCTGGGCGCCGAGCCGGTTGAAGTTCCAGTGCTCGAAATTCACCCGCCTGCGGGCTACGACGCGATCGATCTTGCGCTACGCAGACTCAACAGCAGACTCGATACTTACGATTGGCTGGTTTTGACAAGCGCCAACACGGTGCGGGCGTTCGTTGAGCGGGCCGCGGAATTGGGCTTGGCGCTGGCGCCGCCAGCTTCGCTGAAAGTGGCTGCGATCGGCGAAGGAACGGCGAGTGCGGCGCGCGAGGCGGGGCTGCCTGTCACGGTGATTCCATCTGCATATGTTGCCGAAGCCATGGTCGAGGCATTGGCCGGGCAGGCCGCCGGGCAACGATTTTTGCTGGCGAGGGCTGAGGTTGCACGCGATGTGATTGTGGACGCACTGCGGCGCATCGGAGCCAAGGTTCACGTGGTGGATGCGTACCGAAACGTGTTGCCGGAGAATGCGCCCAAAGCGCTGCGGGCGGCCCTTGACAAGCATATCGATGCTGTTACCTTTACCAGCACATCGAGCGTGACGCATCTGGCTGAGGCGGCCCGGCTGGCGGGGATCGAATTTCCGTTCACCGGTGTGGCCGCGGTTTCGATCGGACCGATCACAAGCAAGACGCTGCGCGATATGAAATGGGAGCCGGCTGCCGAGGCCAGTCCCTCACACCTTGCAGGCCTGATCGCGGCAGTTAAGTCCGCCTTGCTCTGACTCGCTGCCCTACGACTCCCACGTCTTGTCCTTCGAGCGGCAGAGCTGTTCGAGGTTGCAGCGGTCGCATTTGGGGTTGCGGGCGATGCAGACCTGCCGGCCGTGATGAATGATCTGGTGCGAAAAGCCGATCCATCGGTCGCGCGGCAGAACCTGCATCAGCTCCCGCTCGACTTTTTCGGGCGTGTCACCTTTGGCCAGTTCCAGCCGCCGCGCAACGCGGAACACATGCGTATCCACAACCACGCCCTCGGCCTTTCCGAACGAGACGCCAAGAACGACGTTGGCCGTTTTGCGGGCCACTCCGGGGATAGTAATGAGTTCAGCCAGTGTTTGCGGCACTTTACCGCCGAACTCCGCGATGATTTTTCGGGCCGCGCCCTGGATGGATTTGGCTTTATTGTGGTAGAAGCCTGTGGTGCGGATGATTTCCTCGATCTCGTCGAGAGAAGCTGCAGCCATCGCTTCCGGCGTAGGGAAGCGCCGGAAAAGCTCCGGCGTGACCATGTTTACACGTACATCCGTGCACTGCGCGGAGAGGATGGTCGCAACCAGCAGTTCCCACGGCGAGCGGTGCGTGAGCGCGCACACGGCCTCTGGATAGGCCTCGTCAAGCGCTTTCAGAATCGCGGCGACGCGCTCGGGGGCGAGTGGGCCGCGTGCGGACTTGGACGGGGTGTTGCGGCTTGGCGGCTTCTTCGGCATAGGCTCAGACCAGAAGCCTGGCGTGCTTGCCTTGAGACCTGAGGAGCTTCACGGCTTGCTTATCGAAGCTGACAAACTCCTCGGCGCCGAGCAAAGCGCCTTCGTAGGCGATTGCGCCGTCGGCAAAGTCGCCGCCTTGGTCGAGAATTGCCAATCCGGCTTCGACCGTCGGGAGATGCGTCACCACGTTGGGGCTGGTGACGAGCGAACGAATCGAGCGAGCAATCTCTGGAGCGAGTTTCTTATACATGCTGCGCATCACCCAGGCGAATTCACAGAGGACCGCGATTGGAACAGCGACCAGTTCGGCCGCGCGAAGCAGACGGGCGGCAGAAGCGGCTTGCTGTGGATCGTCGCGCACGGCGGCGCGCAGAAGTACATTGGTGTCCGCGGCAATCTTCATCGCTTGCCCGCCCATGCGTCTTCAGTGAATTTCTTGATTTGGGCGATGGTGAATCTGGGGCCGCCCTTTTGTTCCAGGCTACCGATAAACTTGTCGATTGAGCCGGTTTTCGGGGCCGGACCGACGACGAGACGGCCGTCGGGCAGCTTATCGACCTCAATCTTCTGGCCCGGCGCGACGTTGAGATGCCGTAGCAGTTCCTGCTTCAGCGTAATCTGACCCTTGGCGGTAACAGTGAGCGTGGCCACAGTCTCCCCCTCAACTTCATAGTAAGGTAAAAGTACCTTACCGTCAAATATTGCTATATGTCAGGGAAGAAGAAAATGCCCGACGCGAAAAGCGAATTTGGGAACACCCCCAAGCTGACCAGATTGCCCAAAAGACAAGCGCGACAGAAACTACGAGGCCCTGCAGACCCGTCGCTACCCTCGCGCACGTCGGAAGGCTTGCTTTGCCCATAGCCACGCCCGAATCCTGATGAATCATGTTACTAAATCAAGGAGGGAGCAGGAGGGAGCAATTGTGGAGTAGAGTCGTTATGTGGACGAACGCACCGAAGAGGATCGGGATCGCGAGGGCTATCGAAGGCAGCCCCAGACAAGAGACGAATGGAAGCCGTGGCAGGCAGCGACAGCGTGGCCGGGAGAACAACAGAATACGGCGCCTAAGAGTCAATCTGACCGTTTAACCACTCGCCTAGCTTCTCCACCGGCAGCCGCACGCCAATAAAGAACTGCCCGAACAGCGCATACACCGCGCTCACTTCGTCGAAGCGCATCTCGTAGATGAGCTTCTTAAAGGCGACGGGATCTTCGCCGAAGAGCGAGACGCCCCACTCCCAATCGTCCATTCCAATCGAGCCGGAGATGATTTGCTTCACCTGGTCGCCGTAGCGGCGGCCGATTTTGCCATGAACGTCCATCATGCGTTGCCGCTCGGCAAAAGGCACCGTGTACCAATTCACCTGCTCGCCGCGCTTGCGGTCCATGGGATAAAAGCACAGATACTTCGACTCGGGAATGGCCGGATAAAGCCGCGGCGCCATTGCGTTCGAGGCGCGCTCAAGCGAGGCGGCGACCTCGGCGTTCCATTCGGGCGAGTGTTGCTCGAATCCTTTGGCCGAGGCGGCTTCGTAGGTCTTGCGGCTCGACTCGTAGAGGCCCAGCTCGACGACGGAGACGTAGGAGTGGCGGAGATCGAGAAAATCGTAGAGCGCGGTCTGTGCGAGCGCGAGTTCGACCTGATTGAGAGCTTCGAGCGATTCGCGGAAGTGAATCAGCATCAGGTCGCCCTTGTGGCCGAGCTGCGAATAGAGCGCGGTGCGCAGAGGCGCGTCGGGGGCCGAGCGCTCCAGATTGCGCAGTGCGGCGATCGCATCGGCGACGATCTTCTTGCGTTCGCCGTCCGCGCAGCCGCGCCAGGCCTTCCAGTCGAAGCGAAAGAACTGGTGGAGCACGCTAGAGCCTTCAAGAGTGAGTGGGACGGGCGGGAAATCGGGCAAAGGAACCTCCTTCAATTGCGGCAACAACCACACCTCATCCTACCAAACGGAAATTGCAGACGTGTGCATTGTTCATTTTCGATCGGCGGCTGCGCGGCGAGCTCGCAACGGTGGTGATGGGCCTATATACTGGGAACGCTCATGAATGAAAAGATAATTGCATTTGTCTTTGAGTTTGTTACTCAGGTGATTAATGCTGGCGGCTACGCAGGCATCATCGCACTCATTACATGCAATTCATGTGGCATTCCCATTCCATCCGAGATCATCCTGCCGTTCTCCGGGTACCTGGTCTACCTGGGGCGCTTCAATCTGTTTTTGGTGGCGACTGCGGGTGCAGTGGGCTGCAACCTTGGTTCCGCGATCGCATACTGGATCGGCGCCAAAGGCGGGCGCCCATTGGTGGAGCGTTACGGCAACTGGGTTCTGATGAGCCATCGCGACCTGGACCTGATGAGCGGGTTCTTCGATAAGTACGGGTCGATAGCCATTTTGATAGGGCGGATGACGCCGATCGTGCAGACCTTTGTCGCCTTCCCGGCTGGAATCGCCAGGATGCCGCGGCTGCGTTTTCACATCTACACTTCTGTGGGCTCATGGGTCTGGTATTTTTGCCTGGCCTGGGCCGGCATGAAGCTTGGCGAGAAGTGGCACACCGACCCACGACTCGAGCAGGCATTTCACCGCTTTCATGTTGCCGTGGAGCTTGCTGTGGTTGCAGCAATCTTATGGTTCTTGTGGTCGCACCTGAACCGGAGACGAGGTGCGGAGGCGTGGAACAAGGGACTAGAGACCAGGGACTAGAACAGCAATTCGCTGGCAACACGCGCGAAACACGTCGGGTTTGAGTTGTTATAAATCATGAACAAAGGAAGGTTAGGAAAAGCAATGGCAACGAAGCAGAAAGGCGGCCAAAAGACTGGAGCCCCCGTGCACAGATCTTCGTCCGAGGGGCGTGAGACCGCTGGGTCAACGGTAGCTCCCGCCAAGGGAAAATTGGGCGTGATGGTGGTTGGCCTGGGCGCAGTGGCGACCACGATGATCTCAGGAGTTGAAGCGGTGCGGCGCGGCCTGGCCAAGCCTATTGGCTCGCTGACGCAGATGGGAACCATCCGGCTGGGCAAGCGAACAGATAACAATTCGCCGCTGATCAAGGACTTTGTTCCTTTGGCTGACTTGAACGATCTGGTCTTTACCGGCTGGGACATTTTTGAGGACAACGTGTATGAGGCGGCGGCTCATGCGCAGGTGCTGAGGAGTGAGATGCTCACGAAGCTGAAGCCGCATCTCGAAAAGATCAAGCCGATGCCCGCGGTGTTCGACAGCTACTACGTGAAGCGGTTGCATGGCACGCACGTGAAGAAGGGCAAGAACAAGCGCGATCTGGCCGAGCAGGTGATGGCCGATATCCGCGCCTTCAGGAAGACTGTGGACCGCGTGGTGATGATCTGGTGCGGGTCGACAGAGATTTTCATGAGGCCGAAGGCCGTTCACCAGTCGATTGAGGCGTTTGAAAAGGGTCTGGAGAAGAGCGACATCGGCATTGCGCCCTCGCAGATTTACGCGTACGCGGCGTTGAAAGAGGGCGTGCCGTTCGCCAATGGGGCGCCAAATCTGACGGTCGACATTCCGGCGCTGATCGAACTCTCGAAGAAGAACGAGGCGCCGATCTGCGGCAAGGACTTCAAGACCGGGCAGACGTTGATGAAGACGGTGCTGGCGCCAGCCTTCAAGGCGCGCATGCTGGGTGTGAGTGGCTGGTTCTCGACCAATATTCTGGGCAATCGCGACGGCGAGGTACTGGACGATCCGATGTCGTTCAAGACCAAGGAAGAGTCAAAGCTGGGCTCGCTCGAGTACATCTTTCAGCCGGAGGTTTACCCCGATCTTTACAAGGATCTCTACCACAAGATTCGCATCAACTACTATCCGCCGCGCGGCGACGAGAAAGAGGCGTGGGACAACATCGACATCTTCGGCTGGCTGGGCTATCCAATGCAACTGAAGGTGAATTTCCTGTGCCGCGACTCGATTCTGGCTGCGCCCATCGCGTTGGACCTGGTGCTGTTTCTCGACTTGGCGAAACGCTCGCCGGAACTGAAATCGATTGGGATTCAGGAGTGGCTGAGCTTCTATCTGAAGTCGCCGCAGACGCAAAAGGGGCTTTATCCGGAGCACGATCTGTTCATTCAGTCGATGAAGCTGAAGAACACGCTGCGGCACATCATGGGCGCGGGCCTGATTACACACTTGGGACTGGAGTATTACGACTGAGGGCTGCTGAAAGAAAGCGGTTCGGGGCGCTCCCGCGGCCCGCACCCGCCGTACAAATCAAGGATGCTTTTCACACTTCGGATCAAGCTGCACTCTCAGATTCCGAAGTTGACGCCTATGGTATCGTTACGCCTGCCATGTTGGAGGGAGTGCTTGTGACACCGGAAGCGTCGACGCTTTCCACGATGTAATCATAGGTCTGCCCGGCCTGTGCCGTGGTGTCCACGTAGGAGGTCTGTGTAATGGTCGAGGCATTCAACTGCTGATAGGATGTACCGCCGCTGGGTGAACGATAGACGTTATATCCGGCAACGGGATCGGAAGAGGTGGTGGGCGCGTCCCAAGTCAAGTTGACCTCATAGGCTGTGCCGGTGAGGGTGATCACGGTGGAGGAGCCGGTGGAGGAGTTGCTGGTCAGGGTGAGCGAACCGGAAGCTGCTCCGGCGGCGGTGGGATCGAATTCGACGCTGAGCGTCGCGGTCTGATTGGGGCTCAGGGTCAGGGGGAAGGTGGCTCCGGAGACCGTGAAGCCGGTCCCGGTTACAGTCGCTGCGCTGACGGTCACAGCCGCGGTGCCGGTCGAGGACAAGGTCAGCGACTGGGTTGCCGGGGAGTTCAGGTTTACAGTGCCGAAGGCTATGGTGGCGGCGTTGACGCTGAGCGTGGGCACGGCTGCGCCAAGTGACAGGGCGAAGGTCTCGGCCACGGTGCCCGCGCTGGCGGTCAGCGTCGCGGTCTGCGCGGTGCTGACTGAGGAGACTGTCGCCGTAAAGCTGGCTGTCGTCGAGCCTGCGGCCACGGTCACCGTCGCCGGCACGGTCACGGCACTGTTGTTGCTGGAGAGGCTCACCGTGAACCCACCTGTGGGCGCCGCTGCGTTCAGGGTGGCCGTGCAGCTATCCGTTCCCGATCCCGTGAATGACCCGCTGGCGCAGCTCAGCCCGCTCAATACCGGCACGCCCGTGCCGCTCAAGCTGATCACGGTCGATGTCCCGCCGGAAGAGTTGCTAGTCAGGGTGAGCTGGCCTGTCGCTGCCCCGGCGGCGGTGGGATCGAACTGCACGGTGAGCGTTGCCGTCTGATTGGGATTCAGGGTCAGGGGGAAGGTGGCTCCGGAGACGGTGAAGCCGGCCCCGGTTACAGTCGCCGCGCTCACGGTTACAGGCGCAGTGCCGGATGAGGTCAAGGTCAGCGACCGCGTGGTGGCTACATTCACGTTCACGCTGCCGAAGGACACGCTGGATGAGCTGAGGTTGAGCGTGGGCATGGCTGCGCCAAGTTGCAGGGCGAAGGTCTCGGCCACGGTGCCCGCGCTGGCGGTCAGGGTCGCGGTCTGCGCGGTGCTGACTGAGGAGACTGTTGCCGTAAAGCTTGCTATCGTCGAGCCTGCCGCCACGGTCACCGTCGCCGGCACGGTCACGGCACTGTTGTTGCTGGCCAGGCTCACCGTGAACCCACCTGTGGGCGCCGCTGCGTTCAGGGCAGCTGTGCAGCTTTCCGTTCCCGATCCCGTGAATGACCCGCTGGTGCAGCTCAGCCCGCTCAGCACCGGGACCCCCGTGCCGCTCAGGCTGACCACGGTCGATGTCCCGCCGGAAGAGTTGCTGGTCAGGGTGAGCTGGCCTGTCGCTGCCCCGGCGGTGACGGGGTCGAAATGCACGGTGAGCGTCGCGGTCTGATTGGGATTCAGGGTCAAGGGGAAGCTGGCTCCGGAGACCGTGAAGCCCGTCCCGGTTACAGTCGCTGCGCTCACGGTCACAGACGCAGTGCCGGATGAGGTCAAGGTCAGCGACTGCGCGGGGTCCGTATTCACGTTAACGCTGCCGAAGGACACGCTGGATGAGCTGAGGTTCAACGTAGGCATGGCTGCGCCAAGTTGCAGGGCGAAGGTCTCGGCCACGGTGCCCGCGCTGGCGGTCAGGGTCGCGGTCTGCGCGGTGCTGACTGAGGAGACTGTTGCCGTAAAGCTTGCTATCGTCGAGCCTGCCGCCACGGTCACCGTCGCCGGCACGGTCACGGCACTGTTGTTGCTGGCCAGGCTCACCGTGAACCCACCTGTGGGCGCCGCTGCGTTCAGGGCAGCTGTGCAGCTTTCCGTTCCCGATCCCGTGAATGACCCGCTGGTGCAGCTCAGCCCGCTCAGCACCGGGACCCCCGTGCCGCTCAGGCTGACCACGGTCGATGTCCCGCCGGAAGAGTTGCTGGTCAGGGTGAGCTGGCCTGTCGCTGCCCCGGCGGTGACGGGGTCGAAATGCACGGTCAGAGTTGCCGTCTGATTGGGGTTCAGCGTCACTGGAAGACCGTCATTGGAGATCGAAAATCTGCTTCCTTCCAGCGTTTCCGCGCTCACGGTCACAGCTGCCGTGCCTGTTGAGGAAAGAACAAGCTGCTGCGTGACCGCCGAATTCACCGGTATGCTGCCGAACGCAAGGCTGGAGGCGCTGAGGCTCAGCGCCGGCACTGAGGCGCCCAACTGCAGGGAGAAGGTCTGCGTCACGCCACCCAGGTTGGCGGTTATCGTCGAGGCTTGCACAGAGGCGACGGGGGAGATACTCGCGGTAAAGTCAGCGCTGTTCGCGCCCGTCGGTACCGTCACGGAGGCGGGTACAACCACAGCGCTGTTGCTGCTTGCCAAACTCACCTGAAGGCCCCCACTAGCTGCTGCCGCGTTCAGGGTGGCCGTGCAGCTATCCGTTCCCGATCCCGTGAACGACCCGCTCGTGCAGCTCAGCCCGCTCAACACCGGCACGCCCGTGCCGCTCAAGCTGACGTCGGTCGATCTTCCGGCCGATGCGTTGCTGGTGATCGTCAATTGCCCCGTCGCCGCCCCAGATGCCGAGGGGTTGAATTGGATGATAAACGCGACACTGCCGTTGGCGGCGACAGTCATCGGTAAGCTGCTCTGGCCACTGATTGAAAAGGATTGGCCGGTTATATTCAACTGAGAGATCTCAACCGGCGCCGTACCCTGATTTGATAGGGTGACGCTGGCATTTGACGTTTGACCCACAGCCACGGAGCCAAATGCAACAGAATTTGCCGGCGCGACGAGTTTTCCTTTTGCGGCATCCGCCGTCGCATTATTCACTACAAATGAACCACTGCAACCGCAAAGCACAAGGTTGCAGGCCAGCATGATGAGCAGTCCGACTCGCATAGGCTTCCTTCGGCGCACTTGCCTCTGAACGCGTGTGCGGTGTTCATCGGCGCGGGTGTAAATTTTATTCACGGCTGGCGCTAAGGTAATCATTTAATTGGTACTACCGTGCCGAGTATAGCGACGCATGTGGTTACTGAAAATGTTACTTTAATCACTTTTGCGTGTTTCCTGAGAGATTAGTAACGTCACTTTCGTGATACCGAATCAGCACAGTCGTTTGGGGGTACATGGGGCCGGGGGCGTCAAGGTTTGACAAGGGAGCTAAGGGGACTTCCTGCGGATGGTTTTTAGAATCGAAGACTGCATAAGGCGGTTTTGACGTTGTGTTACGTTTCTGCTATCGCAAATGCTCGTTGCTGCGGTTTAGGGTGCAATATGGCGCAAGATTTGAAACTTGAAAACAAGTTGCCGTCGACACTGGATGTGCACTCATCGCGGATGAAGGCAAACCGCGATGCGCTGCTGGCGTTGATGGCGGCGATGCGCAGGGAAGAAGATTCGATCCGGCTGGGCGGAGGGGCAAAGGCCGCGGAGGCGCAGCACGCCAAGGGGCGGCTGACAGTGCGGGAGCGGCTGAAGCTGCTGCTCGATGAAGAGACGGAGTTCCTGGAGCTGGGCTTGTGGGCGGCGCATGGAATGTATGCCGAGTATGGTGGCGCGCCGGGCGCGGGCGTGGTGACGGGGCTGGGCCGGGTGAGCGGACGCCTGTGCATGATCGTGGCCAACGACGCCACTGTGAAGGCGGGCGCGTTTTTCCCCATGACGGCGAAGAAGGTGTTGCGCGCGCAGACCATCGCCATGGAAAATCGCATTCCTACGCTCTACCTGGTCGACTCCGCCGGAGTGTTTCTGCCGCTGCAGGAGGATGTATTTCCCGATACCGACGATTTTGGCAGAATTTTTCGCAACAACGCGGTGATGAGCTCGCGGGGAATTCCGCAGATCACGGCGATTATGGGCATGTGCGTGGCGGGAGGCGCATATCTGCCTGTGATGACGGATACGGTGCTGATGACCGAGGGGTCGGGGCTGTTTCTGGCCGGGCCGGCGCTGGTGCAGGCGGCGATTGGGCAGAAGACGGATGCGGAGGAACTGGGCGGAGCGGCAATGCACGCGGAGATTTCGGGAACGGTGGACTTTAAGGAGCCGAACGATCACCTGTGCATGGCGCGGCTGCGTTCTCTAGTGGGCAAAATGGGCGAGCGGCAGGCTGCTGCTCCCGCTGCGGAGGCCTTTCACCGCGTGGAGTTCAACGCGGTGCGGGATGCGCCGAAATATGCGGCGGAGGACGTGTATGGGCTTCTGAATCCCGCGCCTGGCGCAAGCAACGTGTACGACATGCGCGAGATTATCGCGCGCATCGTGGATCGCAGCGAGTTTGACGAGTACAAGGCGGAGTTCGGGCGGACCGTGCTTTGCGGCTACGCGCGCATTGGCGGGCGAGCGGTAGGAATTGTCGCTAACCAGAAGACCAACCAGATCCAAACCGTGGCCATGGGCGCGGCCGCCGGCGCCAAGCGAATCGAGGTAGGAGGAGTGATCTACACAGAAGGCGCCCAGAAGGCGGCGCGCTTCATCATGGACTGCAATCAGAACCTCGTCCCGCTGGTGTTCTTGCACGATGTCAACGGATTCATGGTGGGCAAGGAAGCGGAGTGGTCGGGGATCATTCGCGCCGGAGCGAAGATGGTGTCGGCGGTGAGCACGAGCGTGGTGCCGAAGATCGCGGTGATCGTGGGCGGCAGCTTTGGCGCCGGGCACTACGCCATGTGCGGCAAGGCCTACGATCCTCGTTTTCTGTTTGCGTGGCCTACGGCGCGCTATGCCGTGATGAGCGGAGCTTCCGCCGCGAATACGCTGGTTGAAGTTCGCTTGAGGCAGATGGAGCGCGGCGGAAAGGTGCTGTCGGAGACGGAGAAAGCGGCCCTTTACGAGGAAATCCGCGCGGCCTACGACGAGCAGGCCGATCCGCGTTATGGTGCGGCGCGGCTCTGGATCGATGCCATCATCGACCCGGCAAAGACCAGAGAGGTGCTGATGGCGGCACTGGAGACATGTGCCCTGAATCCCGATGTGCCTGGCTTCAATCCGGGCGTTTTGCAGACCTGAAGAAGCAGCTATTAGCTTCCAGCTATCAGCTCTCAGCCTGATGGGCGCAGTAAGCTCGGGATGAAAATCTTCTATCTAATTCATTTCATAGGCATCTTATTAAATAAGACAGGCCGGGCATTTCTAATTCCCGCGAAGGAGCCTGAATGAAAGCCGAGCTGGAGCAGGAGCAGAGCCTCTATCCGTTTGTATTGACCGAGGAGCAGGAGCAACTGCAACGCGAGATCCGCACCTTTGCGGCGCGCGAGATCGCGCCCAACGTGATGAAGTGGGACGAGGCGAGCGAGTTTCCTCTGGCTACGATCAAAGAGCTGGGCAAGCTGGGGCTGCTGGGCGTGATCATCCCACCGGAATACGGCGGCGCCGGCCTGGGCTACGTGGACTACGCGCTGGCCATCGAGGAACTCTCCGCAGTCGACGGCTCGCTAGGTATTACCGTAGCGGCGCATAACTCGCTGGGGACAAATCATATTTTTCTTACCGGCAATGAATTGCAACGGCGCAAATACATTCCTCTGCTGGCGAGCGGCGAGTGGCTGGCGGCGTGGGCATTAACGGAGCCGGGGTCGGGGTCGGACGCGGGCAGCGCGCGCACCACTGCCGTGAAGAAGGGCGAGCGCTATGTGCTGAACGGCAACAAGACCTTCATCACTAACGGGCACTATGCCGATGTGGCTGTGGTGATTGCGGTGACGGACAAAAGCAAAGGCACGCACGGGCTCTCGGCATTCATCGTGGAGAAGGGAACGAAGGGATTCCGGCCGGGGAAGAAGGAGAACAAGCTGGGACTGCGCGCCAGCGATACCAGCGAACTGATCTTTGAGGACTGCGAGATTCCCGAGGAGAATCTTCTAGGCCAGGAGGGCGAAGGGTTCGTGGACGCGATGCGCGTGCTCGATGGGGGCCGCATCTCGATTGCGGCGATGGCGCTGGGCATTGCGCGAGGCGCGCTGGGCGCTACGCTCAAATACGTGAAGGAACGGCGACAGTTCGGCAAGGCGATTGCGGAGTTCCAGGGCATCCAGTGGAAGCTGGCCGATATGGCGACGGAGCTGGATGCGGCGCGGTTGCTGACGCAGCGGGCGGCGGTGCTGAAGGATGCGGGACGCAAGGTGACGCGTGAGTCGTCGATGGCCAAGCTGTTTGCAGGCGAAGCGGCGGTGCGCATCTGCAATGAGGCGGTGCAGCTCTTCGGCGGCTATGGAGTCATCAAAGATTACCCTGCGGAAAAGTATTATCGCGATGTAAAGGTGTGTACCATCGGCGAGGGGACCAGCGAGATTCAGCGGATGGTGATTGCGCGGGAGATACTGAAGATGTATCCGTCGAGGGGATAGCTGCAAGCCTGTAGCTTGTAGCCGGTAGCCCTTAGCTTGCCTCTCTCGGTGCTTGCTACTGGCTACCCGCTGCCGGCTACCGGCTTTTTCCATCATCCTTCATGAGCGAAACCGTCAAGATCGTCGAGTGTCCGCGGGATGCGTGGCAGGGGCTGCCTGCGCAGATTCCGGCGGAGGCGAAGGCCGGCTATCTGCGCAAGCTCATCGAGGCGGGGTTCACGCATATCGATGCGGTGAGTTTCGTTTCCCCCGCGGCCGTTCCGCAGATGGCGGACTCCGAGCGCGTGCTGGACCTGCTCAATCCGCCTGCGAACGTAGAGATCGCCGGCATTGTGGTGAATGCCAAAGGCGCAACGCGTGCGATTGCGACCGGCGCGGTGAGGACGCTGGGGTTTCCGTATTCCATCTCGCCGGAGTTTCTGCGGCGCAATCAACATCAGACGCCGGAAGAATCGCTTGAGGTATTGAAGGCGATTCGGACGCTGGCGAACGGAGCGGGCCTTAACATCGCCGCATATGTATCGATGGCGTTCGGAAACCCGTATGGCGATACGTGGAGCGAGCAGGCGGTGATCGATGCGTGTGGACCGCTCATTGAGGAGGGCGTGACGGCGATCGCACTTGCAGATACGGTGGGGCTGGCGACGCCGGAACGGATTGCGGAGACAGTTAGCGCGGTGATCGAGGCGCATCGCGGAATTGAGATTGGCGTGCATCTGCACGCACGGCCCGGCGAAGCAGCGGCGCGCATTCGCGCGGCGTTCGAGGCGGGTTGCCGGCGATTCGATGCGGCCATCGGCGGGCTGGGCGGATGCCCTTTTGCGCAGGACGCGCTGGTAGGGAACATTCCCACCGAAACATTGATTGCGGTGTTGGCGGAGTGTGGCGCCAGGTTGCCTATGCTGGGGCCGTTGGAGGATTTGAAACTGGCAAACGCGAAGATTGCCAGCGGCTTTGGAGCCGTTGCGAAGTAGCGCGCGGACTCTTGCTCCGGAGCGCCTTGCCGGGCTGATCGCTTGGAGGACAGAGTGAATTACGGCACGATTTTGGTTGCGGACAAGGGCCTGGTGCGGACCATTACACTCAATCGCCCCGAGCGGCGCAACGCGATGACTCCCGAGATGCAGGCGGAGTTAATCGCCGCAATGGGAGATGCTGTGGCAAGCGGCTGCCGGGTGTTGGTGCTGGCCGGCGCGGGCCAGGCGTTCTGTTCCGGCCTCGATCTATCGGTGCTGCAGGCAATGCAGGAGAAAACGGCAGCCGAACAGCGCGCTGACGCGGAGCGAATCGCAAAACTCTTCCGAACGCTTTATGAATTGCCGATTCCGACCATTGCCGCAGTGGAGGGAGCGGCGATTACAGGCGGGACCGGCTTGGCCATGATATGCGACTTCACGCTCGCCACGCCTGCGGCGAAATTTGGATTTACCGAGGCGCGGATCGGCTTTGTGCCCGCGCTGGTATCGGCTTTTCTGGCCCTGCAAATCGGAGACAAGCGCAGCCGGGACCTGCTGTTGACGGGCCGCCTCTTCGATGCGGAAGAGGCGTGGCGGCTGGGGCTGGTGAATGAGGTTGTGCCGCTAGAAGATCTCGCGCAGCGTGTTCAGGCGCTGGCAGATGTTCTGATTGCGAACAGCCCGAAGTCGTTGGAAACCACCAAGCGCCTGATGGCGGTGCAAAATAAGGCTTGGCTGGATGCCGCGATTGAGGCGGCGTCGGAAGTGAACGCACAGGCTCGGGAGACCGCGGATTTTCGCGAAGGGATTGCGGCGTTTCTGGAAAAGCGGAAGCCCGTTTGGACAAAATAGACGCCGCTCTCTGTTGCAACGCCCACCAGCCATCCGCCCCGGCTGGTGACGGCCCCACTGACCTTGTTGCCGAACTCGTACGGGGCTTGCCCGCCTTGCCCTCGGCAATACACTCGACCTCCGGCTCGTTCGTTGCGCACGACTCTCGTGACTCTTCAACAGCTTGGCGGGGCTTGTCCAAGTGCTGACGGTGCGGAACTCGCTGGACACTCCACCTTTGAGCGCGCCGGATCATGCACTTCTTACCGAGTTGAGTAAAAGTTACCGGGTCGGCAGCAGCACGGCAACGGACGCATGAACATAAACCGTTTTAAATCAACGATTGATGCGGCTCTGCGTTTGGACATGTGAATGCTCCAAAAGTGTACAAACTGCGTGTCGGTCCAGTGGAATCGCAGAAATATGCGGTAGCGCTGAGAGGAAGGAAGCTAAGGTGGCTACTCGGGCTCTTATCCAGACTAAAGTGGAACTATCACACGCCTTCGCGGAGGGTTATTCCGGTCCATTGCCCGCGTGTCCCGAATGCGAGGCTCTCGATGCGCATGAAGGGTCTTTGTTTGCCGGTCTACTAATGGCGCTTTGCGCCGAGGCCGCCGGAGCACTCTGCCTCTTGGGGCTGTGGCGGCTTTGGCACTACTGAGGGAGCCAGCGTCTGCGACGTAGACACCTGGAATAAGTCACGCTGCGTGTGCTTCAGCCTCGCCTTTCGACCGCATCGTTTTTCCCCGTTTTCTCCCTCAAATGGCTGCGTCTTCTGGGTAAGTTCTAAACACGATTTCGTCGTGCTTCACCCGATTTTATCCGCCTTTTACCGATTTTTCAGGATCGACTAACTGTTCGCGCATGACGCGTGTGCGCGGGGAACTGCATTGCCGCCTCGGTGATTACTCTCCACGGACGGGTCTATGCTCGTGGGGCAAGACGGCTCGTGGGGCAAGGCGGCTCAGGGCGTAAAGCGCTTCTTCAGGCCCTGCCAGCACTCGAAGTACTCATGCTGCAGAATCCTGGTATTCATGGCGAACTCGGTGGGCCGCAGCGCCAACTGGGTCTCGAACATGAAGGCCAGCGTGTCTTTGAGATATTGCGGTTTCAACTCGGCATTGGTTGCGCGCTCGAAGGTCTCAGCGTCTGGGCCGTGGCCAGCCATGCAGTTGTGCAAACTGGCCCCGCCGGGCAAAAAACCCTCGGCCTTTGCGTCGTATGCTCCGAATACCAGGCCCATGAACTCATTCATCAGGTTGCGATGGAACCAGGGTGGGCGGAAGGTGTGCTCGGCCACCAGCCAGCGCGGAGGGAAAATAGCAAAGTCGCAGTTGGCGGTGCCGGGAACGGTCGATGGCGAGTTCAGCACGCAGTAGATCGACGGGTCGGGGTGGTCGAACGATACAGTATTGATGCAGTTGAACAGGGCGAGGTCATATTTATAGGGAGCGTAGTTGCCGTGCCACGCGACCACGTCGAGAGGCGAGTGATCGATTTCGGCGCTCCACAGCCGGCCCAGAAACTTGGAAACGATGTGAAATTCGCCGTCGCGATCCTCGTAGGCGGCCGTCGGGTATTTGAAATCGCGGGGATTGGCCAGACCGTTGGCGCCGATGGGTCCGAGCTCGGGCAATCGGAAGGGAAGGCCGTAGTTCTCGCAAATATAGCCGCGTGCTTGATTCTCCTTGAGCTCAACGCGAAACTTGACGCCGCGCGGAATTACACAGATTTCGCCGGGTGTTGCCTCCAGGATGCCAAGCTCGGTGTGGAAGCGGAGCGCTCCCATCTGCGGAACAATGACGAACTCCCCGTCGGCGCAGGAGAAAAAACGGTCCTGCATGGAGGCATTGGCGGCATAGAGATGAATGGCAACGCCGGTTTGCATGGCCGGGTCGCCGTTGCCGGCAAGGGTAATCAGGCCATTCAGAAAATCGGTTTCGAGCTCCGGCATGGGAAGCGGATCCCAGCGGAGCTGATTGGGCGAAGTGGGCGCTTCGGTGAACGGGCCGCTGCGAATCAGTTGTATGGGGATTTCAGCGAAGGGGCGATGCGTGACTGAAGGCCGTATACGATAAGTCCAGGTGCGCCGGTTGGTTGCCCGCGGCGCAGTGAATGCCGTGCCGCTGAACTGCTCGGTGTAAAGGCCGAGAGGATGTTTCTGCGGAGCGTTTTGGCCCAGCGGCAATGCTCCTGGAACTGCTTCGGTAGCGAATTCGTTGCCGAAGCCGGACTGGTATGCCGGTTGGGCCGGGGCCGATTCCGCATCAAAGAGTACCGCGCTCGACTCGCTGCTCTGCTTCATGCATCGCCTCGTAGATTTGATCGAAACTGTTGATAGCGAAGAGCACCTTCTGAAACTCGTCCACCTTCACCGGGGTGTTCAGCACTTCATCCAGCGAGAAGTCATGGATGGCGCAATGACCTCCGATGACATTGGCGCATTCGCCGTGGGAGCTGATCAGGCCGCTGCCGTACACCTTGACCTCATTCTGCTGCCGGATGACGCCGAATTCCACCGTGTACCAAAACAGGCGGCCGAGCTTTTCCAGCGCGCTTGCATCCGAGATGGCTGCGCAAACACGGCCGTAGTGCTCTAGAAAATCGGCAAATACAGGGTGCGAATGCATGGGAACGTGCCCAAACACATCGTGAAAGATATCCGGCTCCGGTGTGTACTCCAGCGATTCCCGGCTGCGCAGCCAGGTTGTGGTGGGAAAGCGGCGCGCGGCCAGCATCTCAAAAAATGCCGGTGCGGGAAGAAAGCCGCTTACCGGAGTGGAATTCCAGCCGGTTCTCGGTTCGAGGCGCGCGCTGATCGAAGAGAGATGAGGCAGACAATCTTTCTCGAGGCCAATGATCTCAAACCCATCCAGGTATTCCCGGGCAGCGTGTTTCTGCAACTCCGGCAGCACGCGCCCCGCAAGCTCCGCCCACACGGCGTGCTGTTCGGGGGTGTAAGCCGCATAATCCTGGCGGATAAGGAAGGGTGCGGCTTGCGAAAGCGTTTCGGTGGTCATCGCATTCTTCCTCCAGGTCTCTGACCGCCTGAATCTGTTCCGATTTGAGGTCGTGGTATCCCAGGTTAGGCGCAAAAACAAAGACGCGCCGAACCCTGGGGCACCCAAATTTTGGTAGAGCAACAGGCGGTCAGAGACCCAGGCTCATAGATTGCCGCGCGCCTGCTGCTCGCGTTCAATGGCCTCGAACAGAGCCTTGAAGTTGCCCTTGCCGAAGCTGCGGCTTCCTTTGCGCTGAATGATTTCAAAAAAGAGAGTGGGGCGATCTTCCACGGGGCGGGTGAAGATCTGCAGCATGTATCCCTCGTTGTCGCGATCGACGAGAATGCCGAGCTCTTCCAACGCGTCGACAGGCTCATCGATCTTTCCCACACGGCCCTGCAGTTCGGTGTAGTAGGCATGAGGAATGTGCAGGAATTCAACGCCCTGCTCGTGCAGCTTCCTGACGGTGTGCACAATGTCGTTCGTGGCCAGAGCAATGTGCTGCACGCCGGGCCCGCCATAAAAATCCAGATACTCCTCGACCTGCGATTTCCGCTTGCCCTTAGCCGGCTCGTTGATGGGAAACTTGACATAACCGTTTCCATTCGCCATCACCTTGGACATGAGCGCCGAATACTCGGTGGAAATGTCTTTATCGTCGAAGTGCTGATAGAGCGAGAAGCCCATGACGCTGGCATAGAAGTTGACCCATGTATCCATCTCGTCCCAGCCCACATTTCCCACCATGTGATCGATATGGAGCAGGCCGACAGGCCGTGCGACGGGGTCGCTTTCTATGGCGCGGAAGCCGGGAAGAAATGGCCCCGAATATGCTCCGCGTTCGACAAAAGTGTGAATCGTGTCGCCATAGGCGCGAATGCTCGAAAGCACGGCCCGCCCGTGCTCGTCGGCCAGAACGTACGGTTCGGCGACGCTGATTGCGCCGCGGCCGGTGGTCTCCTGCCAGGCCTGGCGCGCATCGTCTACCCATAGGGCGACCACGCGAACGCCATCGCCATGGCGTTGAATGTGCTCCGCAATCGCATTGATCGCTGCGCAGGGGGGTGGTGAGCACGAAGCGCACCTTGCCCTGCTGGACCACGTACGAAGCTCGATCGGGCAGGCCGGTTTCAGGCCCGGCGTAGGCCACCAGCGACATGCCGAAGGCGGCCCGGTAAAAGTACGCAGCCTGGCGGGCGTTGCCGACGTAAAACTCGACGTGGTCGGTTCCCTTGAGCGGCAGAAAATCCGCGGCCGGGGCCGGCTTCGCGCTCTCGGGCATGAACCTGGGTTGAAGCAAAATCCTGGGGAAGCGCTCATGCCAATGCCTCCTTTGCCGGAAATGCATTGACGAGAAGGGGAAGTGGGCATTTCCCGGCTATTCGATTGGCAACGATAAAAGCATAGGCCAGCAGGACGGCGCAGAAAATGGCGAGTTCAAAGAAAAAGGCGCGCCAGCACCTAATGAAATTAAGCATAATGGTTTGGTGACTTAAGGATTGCTTGCCTATGGCCCACAAAACCGACCCCAACTGTTTTTGAGCTCGATGCCATTGCCTGGAAGATCCTGGAAGGCTTGCAACATAATGCCCGTCTTCCTTTGCCGAACTGGGCAGAAAGGTTGGCCTGTCGACGCCCGCAGCGGCGGAGCGCGTTCGCCGTCTTGAAGAGGCCGGCGTCATTACCGGCTATCACGCTTCGGTCGACACTGCGAAACTCGGCATTCCCATTCGCGTGCTCGTGCGCCTGACCATCCCCGGCGGCGACATGCAGGTCACCCGCACCGTAACGGCGATCAAGGAGCTCTCTGAGGTCAGCCGCTGCCATCGCATCACCGGCGCCGAATCCTTTGTCATTGAGGCCGATGTGGTTTCCATTCGGCACCTGGAAGCGCTGATTGACCGGCTGTCCGCGCTGGGAGCAACGTCCACGTCCACAGTTCTGTCTTCGCCGGTCGAACGGCGCGAATATCAGGCCCGGCAGATCGAGACCTTCGGCAGATACCTCCAGTTTAACGATGGGCTTTCGCGAAAGAGCAGCTAACGCGTCCATGTCGCGCGCGATCGATGCCGGCCTATCTGGCGGACAGAATCTTGATTGTATGAAGCCAGGTTTCGGCGGACTGGGGCCAGGTTGAAATGGGTAGCGCGGTGGGGCGCATGCCGTATGCGTGGCCGCCTTCTGCGTAGATGTGGAGTTCAGCCGGAACCTTCGCCTTCTTAAGAGCCTTGAAATAGACCAGGGCGTTCTCGACATGGACCGGGTCGTCCTCGGCTTGGACGATGAATTGGGGCGGCGTTGTGTTGGCCGGCCGAATCTCCGGGTTCGGAGGGAAGTTCTTTTCATCCAGGGCCAGATAGCCGGGATAGACGTTGACGGCGAAATCGGGGCGGCAACTGAGCTGGTCGGCAGTATCCACGGGCGGATAGAGCCGCTGGTCGACGTGGGTGCAGAGAGCCGCGGCCAGGTGAGCGCCGGCCGAAAAGCCAAGCACCCCAATGCGCTTGGGATCGACTTGCCATTCGGCAGCGTGCTGCCGGACAAGCCCGAGGGCGCGCTGCGCGTCTTGTAAAGCTGCTGCCGACTTCGGGTATGGACCGGAGTCGGGAACGCGGTACTTGAGGAGCAGGCAGGTGACGCCGATGGAGCTGAGCCAGTCGCAGACCTCGGTCCCTTCAAGATCGATGGCCAATACCTGGTAAGCGCCCCCAGGGAAGACCACGACAGCAGCGCCGGTATTCTCTCCCTTGGGAGGGTAGAGGGTAAGAGTGGGCGAAAAGACGTTGCTTAATAAGACAACAGGGCGGCCTGCGACGAGGTTGTCATTGGCTCTGGCAGTGCCTGCCTCAGCGGGTGGATTGGCAGAGGCGCCCGGCGCAACGCCGGGCCAGACTGGCAGCGTCAGATGGCCAGGCGCTGGGGGCCAACCGGAGGAATGTGCCGCTGAGGAAATGGCTTTATTCATGCGATTGCGCGCTCTTATGGGTTCAATGAAATGATAACTGGTTCGAAGCAGGCAGACAGCATTTGGGGAAACGATTCCTCAAACGGCGCCGGATATTGGGGAACCATCTCAATATTCCTGCCTATTTGGCCTTGTGCTCGGCCACCATGTCGAGAAAGAGCCTTTGCACGCGAGAATCGGTGGTCATTTCCGGATGGAAGGTGGCTACGAGCAGGTGACCCTGGCGCACAAGGGTAGGGAAGCCGTCGCGCCGGGCGAGCACCTCAACGCCCGCGCCCACGCTTGCGATTCGCGGCGAGCGGATGAAGACCATCTCCAGCGGACCGCCGGGGAGTTCGGTAGGCAGGGTTAGGATGGTGGAGTCGATCTGACGGCCATATGCATTGCGCTCTACCGTGGCGTCGAGCACGCCCAGGCTGCGCTGCGGAGGGTGCAGCACCTCGCGCGCCAGCAGGATGCATCCGGCGCACGTAGCGAAGCAGGGCGTAGTGGAGGCAAACTTGCCGAGCGCTTCAAAGAAGCCATTTTGATCGAGAAACTTGAGCATGGTGGTCGATTCGCCGCCGGGCATGACCAGCCCATCCAGGCCGGTGAGCTCCGCAGCTTTGCGCACCAGCACTGTCCGCGCTCCGGCGTTCTTGAAGGCACGCGCGTGCGCCTCGTAATCGCCCTGGAGGGCGAGCACGCCGATCGTGATTGGATTGTTTTCGCCGGCGCCTTTCAGCACCGGAGCGTCTGCCGCGGTTGGCATCGTTTCTCTTGTTCTTATGATACCGGCGTCGGGCGCCTTCCGCCACGCCGTCAACGAGGATGGGATTCTAGGCGGTGTGGTGCTGTGGCGGGAACCGGGCTGAACCCATTTTGACAAGTGACAATTTACACTTTACGGTGTAATCTTGTGATAGTAAGCTTTAAGCACCGCGGCCTTAAGCGGCTTTATCAGTACGGTGACGGCCGCGGAATACGACTCGATTTGCAGGATGAAGTCGAAGACATTCTGACCCGGCTTGATAACGCTGAGACGCCGCAGGCGATGAATCTTCCCGGCTATCGCTTGCTACGCACTGAAGGGCGACCCGAAAGGGTTATTGGTCCGTCACCGTGAGAGCAAACTGGCGCATTATCTTCCGCTTTGGGGGTGTGGATGCGTTTGATGTTGAGCTAATCGACTACCACTAGACAGACTGAGGAGCAGACCCCATGCCGATGAAGAATCCCGCTCACCCCGGACGCAGTATCCGGAATGCTTGTCTTGAACCACTCGGGCTGTCTGTCACCCAGGGAGCGGAGATCCTTGGCGTCACGCGCCAGGCGCTCAATAACGTCATCAACGGCAAGTCGGGCATCAGTCCCGAGATGGCGATTCGGCTTTCGAAAGCCTTTGGCAGCACGCCGGAGACGTGGCTGCGGATGCAGCTTGCCTATGATCTGGCGCAAGCCCGCAAAGACGAAGCCAAGATCAAAGTGAAGCGCCCGCGCGCCTCATGAGGGCTGCGTGGCGCTGGGATGGGAAAAATAAGCACAGATCCCGTAATCTCTCACCCCTTGGCCGGCGCCTTCAGCCCAAGCTCTTTCATCGCAATCTGCAAATCGGCCCAGGCTTCTTTCTTCTGCCGCGGATCGCGCAGCAGAAACGCCGGGTGATAGGTCACGATCAGGCTCATGCCGCGGAAGGCGTGCACGCGCCCGCGCAGCCCGGCCAGAGGCTGGCGAGCGCCGAGCAGATAAGTAGCCGCGGTGGCTCCCAGCGCCACCAGAACCTGCGGCCGCACCACGTCGATCTGGCGGAAGAGAAACGGCGAGCAGGTATTCGCCTCCTCCGGCTCGGGCGTGCGGTTGCCCGGCGGACGGCACTTGACCACGTTGGCGATGTAGACCTCTTCGCGCTTCAGCCCCATGGCGGCAATCATGTTGTTCAGCAGTTGCCCGGCGCGGCCCACAAAGGGCAATCCCTGCGCATCCTCATCGGCGCCCGGGCCCTCGCCCACAAACATCAGCCGCGCCGTGGGCGAGCCGTCGGCAAAGACGATCGTGTGCCGGCCCTTGTGCAGCGCGCAGCGGGTGCAGTCGCCGATGTCGTCGCGGATGAGCTGCAGCGCGGCGGCGCGGTCTTCCGCGGGAACTGCGGCAGCGATTTGCGGAGGCGCGGAAAAGCCTTTGCGGGGCTTGATGGCGGGTTCCTCTCCAAGGATGTCAGGCCGGATAATTGGTGCCGATGTTCCGGGGCTGGGCGGATGCCGGATCGAGTTTGTGGTCTCCCGGCCTCTCCGCATCCGCCGTGGCGGGCAGCGGAAAGGATGGGGCACCCTGGCTTTGCTGCTCGCCGTCGATCGATGCAGCGCTCCACCGGCCGGCGGTAAAAATCCGTCAGCCCCAGGTCGCGATAGAAGCGCATGCGCTCTGCCAGAGCTTCGCGGGTTGCGGGATCGAGCGCGCGCGGCAAATTCGCTTACTCCACAATCAGCTGCCGCCGCGCGCTGCCGCGATGACGCTCTCGTCCAGCACGCGATCCTGGCCTGCCTGCGCTTCGTCCGCGTTCACGTCCTGCTCTTCGTCGATTTCGAGCACCACGGGCCGCGGCCGGCGCAGCGTCAGAATCTCGTCGAGAATGCGGTCGGCGAGCTGGCGCTTGGGCATCTCGGGCAGCTCGACGGCCGTGGCACGCGTCAGAAACGTGGCCGCATTGGTGTCCGCGTCGATGCCCACGCCCTCGCCGGCCACATCGTTCACCACGATCGCGTCGGCGCCCTTGCTCAGCAGCTTGGCGCGGCCGTTTTCCATGCGGTTTTCGGTCTCGGCGGCAAAGCCCACGATCAGCTGCCCCGGCCGGCGGCGGCGCACCACCTCGGCCAGAATGTCCTCAGTCGGCGCAAGCTCGAGCGTCATCGGGCCGGTGCGCTTGAGCTTCTGCTCGGAGACATTCACCGGCCGGTAGTCGGCCACCGCGGCGGCCTTGATCACAAGCGTGGCCTCGCTGCATGCGCTCCAGCACGGCGCTCGCGCATCTCTTCCGCGGTGGTCACCTTCACCAGTTCGCATTGCGCCGGCGGATGCAGGCTCGACGGCCCGCTGATGAGAATCACCTTTGCGCCGCGGCTCTGCGCGGCCTCGGCCAGCGCGTAGCCCATCTTGCCGCTGGAGCGGTTGCCGAGAAAGCGCACCGGGTCGAGCGCCTCGCGCGTGCCGCCGGCGGTCACCAGCACCACTTCGCCGGCCAGGTCGTGGCGGCGGCCCAGCGCGCCCAGCACCGCCTCGGCAATCGCCTCCGGCTCGGCCATGCGCCCCGCGCCCACCATGCCGCAGGCCAGCTCGCCCGTTCCCGGCTCCACGACGCGCACGCCGCGCTGGCGCAGAATCTCAAGGTTCGCCTGCGTGGCCGGATGGTTCCACATATTCACGTTCATGGCCGGAGCCACCAGAACCGGCGCGGTCGTGGCCAGATACAGCGTGGAAAGAAAATCGTCGGCGATGCCGTGGGCAAATTTGGCCAGAATGTTGGCCGTGGCCGGAGCCACCACCAGCGCGTCGGCCCATTGCGCCTCGGCGATGTGGTCGATGCCGTTCTGCTCGGCGGCGGCTTCGCTCGCGTCCGACTCCTCCCACAGGCTGGTGATGACCTTGTGGCCGGTGAGCGCGGCAAAGGTGAGCGGCTGCACGAACTTCTGCGCCGCCGCGGTCATCACCACGTGCACTTCGACCGCCTGGCGCTGCAGGGCGCGCACCAGCTCCGCCGCTTTGTACGCGGCAATTCCGCCGGAGACGCCCACGGTCACTCTCATGAGCTCGATTGTAGTTCAGTGGTCAGTGTCAGCGATCAGTGATCAGAATCGGCGACCGCGCAATGATCAGCAACAGTTCAGCATGCGCACATGCAGCAGGCCGTGCATTCGCTGCTGACCGACTGATCACTGACCACTGCTGATCTAGCTCAGCAGGATGGGGATGGCCGGGCCTTCGACCAGCGGCTTGGTGACCTCGACCTCTTTTTTCACGTAAGCGATCTTGCCCGCATCGATCTCTTCCTGCGCGATGCGGCAAGCCTTGTTGGATTGCGTGGGGACAAGCGCCTGGGAGCCGTTCTGCATCTGGCGGGCGCGGCGGGCTGCCACCAGAACCTTGCGGTAGTTGGAATCGAAACTGGTCTCAATCGTCATCGGGGTCATCTCCAAAGGGAAGTTGCTGCTGGCCGGAGATGCCGTCGATACCGAACGCCTCCAGCACAGGTTTAAGCCGCTCCTGCGAGTTCGATTGCAGGCAGGCTGCGGCGACCTCCAACACCCGGCGGGAACGGTACGCGATCGCTTCGCCATTGCGGTAGAACCGCTCGGCCAGCACAATGGCTTCCAGTTGCGCTACCGCCCGGTCGAGAATGTCATTGACCAAAATATAGCCGTAGTCGCGATATTTCTCAATCTCCCGGCTGGCCTCGCCCAGCCGGCGGTAGAGTTCGCCCTCGTTCATCACGCCCTCGGCGCGGCTGCGGTTGCGCAGGCGGGTGCGCAGCACCTTGGGGTTCGGCGGCAGAACGAAGATGCTCACCGCCTCATGCATTTTGGCGCGCACCTGCGCCGCGCCCTGCACGTCGATGTCGAGCATCAGGTCGTGGCCGGCGGCCAGCGCGTCGTCGAGCGACTGGCGCGCCGTGCCGTACAGATTCCCGAAGACCTCGGCGTGCTCAAGAAACAGGCCGGCATCCACCATGCGCTCAAACTCTTCGCGCGATAGTGAAGTGGTACTCGCGCCCGTCCTCCTCAGAGCCGCGCGGAGCGCGTGTCGTCCAGGAGATGGCGAAATCCACGCCGCTCACCTGCTTGCGCAGCTCGCTTACCAGCGTGCTCTTGCCCGAACCCGAGGGCGCCGAAATGATAAACAGAATTCCTGCCACGTATCGTTCATTCCTTCCAGTTGTCAGTTATCAGTTCACAGTTGCCTGTTCTCCAACCAGCCTGTGGTGAAAGTAACTCAGTAACGAAAACCATCCCTCAGGGGCTAAAGCCCCATTGATTTGACGGGTGTTACGGCACGGCTAAAGCCGTGCCCTTTCAAAGCGCGACTTTCACCACAGGCTGCTAGCCCCTATTCCCTAGCCCCTCCTTTATTCCACGTTCTGAATCTGTTCCCGCGCTTTCTCGATCTCCGCCTTCATGGCCAGCCCGAGTTCCGTGATGCGCGTGCCCTTTCCGCTCACGCCTCCGGTCTTCGAGAGCAGCGTGTTGGCCTCGCGGTTCATCTCCTGCAGCAAAAAGTCGAGTTTCTTGCCCGCTCTCGCCGCCGGCCAAGAGCAGCTCGCGAAAATGCTCGATGTGCGTGGACATGCGCGCCAGCTCCTCCGAGATGTCGCTGCGCTCCACCAGCACAGCCACCTCCTCCAGCACTCTTTGCTGGTTGAACTCCGGACCCACGGCCGCGGCCAGCCGCTGCGCAAGGCGCTCCTGGTAGCGCTGCTCGATCTCGGGACGAAGCTCCGCCACGCCTTTGAGTGGCCTCCGCGAGCCGGTCGAGCGTGCCGCGCAGAATGGCCTCGAGGGCCTCGCCTTCGCGGGCGCGCATCGCCTTCAACTGCTCGAGCAGCGGAACCATCTGCTCCATCACGCTGGCTGCGAGCGCGGCCAGGTCGTCGTCCGCCGCGATCCTCGGCCTGCAAGTGCGCCGGGCAGGCGCAGCGCGGCATTCAGGTCCGGCTCGCCCTTCAAACTGTGTTCGCGCCGCGCCGCATCGAAGGCCGCGAGATAACCGGAAATCAACTCGCGATTGTATCCGGCCTTCGTTTGCGGGGAACGATCTAAAGAGAGCGTGAAATCCACGTGGCCGCGGACGAGATTTTCTTTCAGCACCTTGCGCAGATCCATTTCCAGCGCGTCCAGGCCGGGCGGAAGGCGGAACTGCAGATCGAGAAAGCGATGATTGACGCTCTTCACCGTGAGCGTGTAGCTGAGTTGATCCTCACCGCCAAGCGGCACGCGAACCTGCACCCGCGCAAACCCGGTCATGGAAGAAATGGCCATGCTTACTCCTGTGCGCCTGTGGCGAGTGCAGCCCGGCCGTCGAACGGGAGATATTGCACTGCGGGATCCGGCCCCTGCGTCTCGGGCATGTCGATGAACTGCAACTGGTAAAGCTTCTGATAAGTGGGCGAAGAGGTGAGCAATTCCTCATGGGATCCGATGGCCGTAATCCGGCCGCACTCGAGCACGGCGATGCGGTTGGCGCGCCGGATGGTGGAGAGGCGATGAGCGATGACCACCACGGTGCGGTCCTGCATCAGGTTGGCCAGCGCGATCTGCACCAGGGACTCGCTCTCGGCATCGAGCGCCGACGTGGCCTCATCGAGAATCAGGATTGGCGCGTTCTTGAAGATGGCGCGGGCGATGGCGATGCGCTGCTTCTCGCCGCCGGAAAGCCGGAATCCCTTTTCGCCGATCATCGTCGCGTAGCCCTGCGGCATGTTCAGGATGAAATCGTGAGCCAGAGCGTTGCGCGCCGCATGCTCCACCTGGGCGGCCTTCGCATCCGGCTGGCCATAAGCGATGTTGTGCTGCACCGTGTCGTTGAAGAGGATGGTTTCCTGCGTCACCTGGGCCACCTGGCGGCGCAGCGACGCCAGTGTCAGGTCGCGCACATCGTGACCGTCGATCAGAATGCGGCCGGAAGTCACGTCGAAGAAGCGCGGAATCAAATTGACGAGCGTGGATTTACCCGCCCCGCTGGGGCCAACGATGGCAAGCACCTCGCCGGCGCGGACCTCAAGATCGACGTTGTGAAGAATCTGTTGTTCGCCCTCTTCGGTCGAGTAAGAGAATCCAACATTTTCAAATTGAATGGACTGGCGAAAGCGCGTGAGCGTGCCGGCGCGCGGCCGCTCGATGACATCGTCCTTCACCTCGAAATAAGCGAAAATTGAGGCCGAGGCGCCCATCGCCTGCTGGAAGCTGTTGTAGAAGTAGGCGAACTTGCGGACCGGGTCGTAGAGCTTGAAAAGCAGGATGATGAATGCGCCGAAGAGGCCCATGGTCATGCGGCCGTGCTGGATCTCGTTGCGGCCGATAAAGAGGAACATGGCGATGGCAATCGCGCCGATGGTATCCATGAGCGGGGAACTGATGGATTGAATGCGAACGCTGCGCAGGTTAGCGCGAAACAGGCGCTTGGCCGCGTTCTTGAAACGCAGAATCTCCCACAACTCTGTGTTGAAGGCCTTCACAATGCGGTTGCCCGTCACGGTCTCATGCAGAATGTTCTGGATCTCGGCCAGCTTATCCTGCCCGGTGCGGGTGCGCACGCGCACCTCCCTGCCAATCTTGCGCGCTGAAGTGACAACCACGGGAATGAATAAAAGCAGCGCCCAACTCAGGTACCCGCCCAGCCGGATCACAAGCACCAGTCCGACCAGGAAAGTGAAGAACTGCTGCAGAAACTCGCCGATGACCGAGCTCAGCGCGGTTTGCACGCGGTCCACGTCGTTGATGAGCGTGGAGAGGATCGTGCCGGTGGGATTTTGATGGAAGAACCGCGTCGAGCGCCGGATGATGGTTTCGTAGAGATGATTGCGAAGGTCGGTGATGGTGCCGAATCCGGCGTAATTGATGAGGTAAGTTCCGCAGTAATCGCATAGGCCCTTAGCGATCGTGGAGGCAATGAGCGCGTAAGCCACGACGGTCCAGGCGTTGTGCATGAAGTGCGGGGCCAGCATTCTCAGGTCGAAATGCCATCGACTATTGCGGATGCCGAGAACGATAGGGCCCTCGGGCGCGTCGGGCCGCAGCACCTGGTCAAAGATGGGCTGCAACAGGAGAACGCGAAACGTGTCGAGCAGGCCCACGAACGACGACAACACGACACCGGGAAACCACTCCAGCGTGTACGGAAGCCCATAGCGCAGCAGGCGGAGAAAGTTCTTCATGCCGGCTGGCCCGCCTTGCGTATTTGGACTTTGCAGCACCGCTGCAAATGGGTATCAAAGTCCATCCAAGTATTGTATCTGGAGCAACCTGCCTTCGTTTCCATGCTTTCTGCTCCCGGCGCTTGCTTTGAGCCTTATCGGTCAAGGTCCATCGCCATGGCAGGCCGCAAGTTGGTTGCTATCATAGCCAAGTGGTCCATGCCGCAAATCAGGCCGTTCCAAACCCCGTTCCAAACCGCGTGCGCACGGTGTTTCTCGACCGCGACGGAATCTTGAATGAGAAGATGCCGGAGGGCCTGTATGTCACCCGTTGGGAGGATTTCCATCCGCTGCCCGGCGTGCCAGAGGCGCTGCGGCGCCTGAACGAGGCGGGGTTGCGTGTCATCGTGGTCTCAAACCAGCGCGGCATTGCGCTGGGCATTTACACCGCCGCTGACGTGGAGGCGATCCACGCGGCATTTGAACGGCTACTCAACGCCGCCGGCGCGCGCGTCGATGCTTTCTTTATTTGCCCGCACGATAATGAGCAATGCAACTGCCGCAAGCCGCTACCGGGGCAGTTTGAGCAGGCTGTTGCAATGTTCCCCGAGATCAAGGCCGCAACAAGCGCCATGATCGGCGACTCGCTCTCCGATATCGAGTTTGGCCGCCGCCTGGGCATGACGACCATTCTTATTGAAGGCGATCCGGAGCGGCGAAAATCAGGCACGGAAGAGGCCGCAAAACTGGCCGACTTGCGCTTTGCTTCTCTGGGGCAAGCCGTCCAGGCGCTGCTGGGTCTCTGACGGCTTGAGTGTTTCGCGCGGAGTTGAAAGTGGCGAGTTCCTTGGCGCAAAAACAAAGACGCGCCAAGGATGGGGCACCCTTGGTTCGTGTTGAGTTGAGAGTGGTGAGTTGGGTTCGTGCTTTCCCAGGTCTCAGAATCGAGACCCTGGGGCACCCCGCGGAGTTCAATACGTCTTCAGGTCCACGATGGCCTTCAGGATCGTCCAAAATGTCGAGGACGAGCTAAAAACCGTGCGCCATCTGCTCAAGGGCTTGGACTTGCTCAAAGGCGTGGATGTTGAAGTTGTGGAACTCGGGTTGAGAAGAATCGAGGCGCTTTATTTGACCTCACTTGGCTCGATTCAGGTGAACAAAACAGTTAGCCTCCCCGCTGGAGAAGTCATCCGCCAGAACGGCCCCGGTTGGAGCGCATACGTTCTTTCGCTGAACGGAGCCATCCTCCACCGCCTATACGAGGACCATAAGAATGCCCTCTTCAGCGCGAACCTGCGCGATTTTCTTGGTGCCCGTCGAGTTGCCGGGAATGTTAACAATCGGATTAAGGAGACCGCAGAAAATAAACCTGGGGAGTTCTTCGTTCTTAATAACGGGATAACTATCATTACGAAGAAAGCGCAATTAGAACGCAATCGCTCCAAGAAGAAAGCGAAGCTTGACATCACGGGCATTTCGGTTGTAAATGGTGCGCAGACGACCGGCGCAATTCTCCGGCTGGGGAAGAATCGCATCTTCGAGCTTTGGCTGGTAAGCGACAAACGTGTCCATTGAGCCAATGCGCCGCACCGGCGCGTCCAGTTCGTCGAACAGCTCATCGGCAATGCGTGCCGCAATCTCAGCGCCATAACCCCAGCTCAACATGTCCTCGTGCGCCACAATCACGCGGTTGGTTTTGCGCACTGAAGTTGCAATCGCCTCCCAATCGTAGGGATTGAGGGTGCGCAGATCGAGAATCTCCACATCAATCGAGTGTTCCCGCTCGGCCTGCTGCGCGGCCTGCAAGGCGCGCGGCACCAGCGCGCCATAGGTGACCAGCGTAATGTCGGCGCCGGGACGAACGATCTTGGCCTTTCCAAACGGAATCGCAAACTCCGGTCCCGGATACGCTGCGCGCAGGTAGGTCTCGCGGTAGAGGCGCTTGTGTTCGAGAAACAGCACCGGATCGTCGCAGCGGATGGCCGTGCGCAGCAGGCCGTTGGCGTCGAGCGCGTTCGAAGGGAACACAACCCGCAGCCCCGGGATGTGCGTGAAGATGCTCTCGCCCGATTGCGAGTGATAAATGGCGCCGCCGGTGAGATAGCCGCCGATGGGCGCGCGAATCACCGCCGGCGCGGCCCACACTCCGTTGGAGCGCCAGCGCATCACGGCCAGCTCATTGTGAATCTGGTGCATGGCCGGCCAGATGTAATCGAAGAATTGAATCTCCACCACCGGCTTCATGCCGCGCAACGCGTACCCCACGGCGCGCCCGACGATATTGGCCTCAGCCAGCGGCGAGTTGAAGACGCGGCCTGAGCCGAACTCGGTTTGCAGGCCGGCAGTGAGCTTGAAGACGCCGCCCTTCCCTTTGGCCTCGGCCAGCGCCTCTTCGCGGCTGGCGTCGGCCACGTCCTCGCCAAAAACCACGATGCGCGGATCGCGGCGCATCTCATCGCGCAGACAGGCATTGATGAGGTCAGCCATGGTGCGCGCGGCGGATGCTTTTTGCCCATTGGCGTTTGCGGAGGGTTGCGGCTGCTCGGTAGCGAAGGCAGCGCGGGTGGGATCGAGATCCTCAGAGTAGACGTGCTTTGTAATACTTTCCACTTCGGGTAGCGGCGCTTCGAGCGCGCGCTCGGCGGCTTCGGCGGCTTCGTGGTCCAGCTTCCGCTCCAGCTCCTCCATCTCCTGGCTTGCGAGAATGCCGTCGCCAATCAGCCGCGACCTCATTCTGGCAATGGGATCGCGCAGGGCGTCTGCCTCCCGCTCGGCAGCAGAGCGATAGTTTTTGTCATCGTCGGAGAGCGAGTGGGAGTAGAGCCGCACGCAATGGCCGTGGACCAGCGCCGGCCCGAGTCCTGCACGGCAGTGTGCCGCTGCTTGCTGAAACGCGCGCAGGCAGACCACCGGATCGTTGCCGTCCACCTCGGCAAAGTGGAAGTTGGGAAAGTTGGCGACCAGCCGGGAGATGTTTCCGCCCGGAGTATTTACCTCGACTGGGACGCTGATGGCATAGCCATTGTCCTCGACGCAGAAGATCACCGGCAGCTTCTGATTGGATGCGGTGTTGATCGCCTCCCAGAATTCGCCCTGCGAGGTCGCGCCCTCGCCAATGGTAGCGAGAACCACTTCGTCGCCATGAAAATCCACATCGCGGAAGGCGCTGTAGTCGCCTTCCGCCTTTGCGGCCGACTCCGGGTTGTGGCTGAAGTATCGGCCGGCCTCGGCGCAGCCTACGGCATGGAGCAACTGCGTAGCCGTCGAAGAAGAGGAGCTGACAATGTGCAGCGGACGGCTGCTCCAGTGGGTGGGCATCTGGCGTCCGCCGCTGGCCGGATCGGTGGCCGCGCCCACGGCTTGCAGCATCATGTCATAGGTCGAAATGCCCAATCCCAGGCAAAGAGCGCGATCGCGATAATACAGGAAGAACCAATCGTAGCCGGGGCGCAGAGCCAGTGCCGCGCCCACCTGCAACGCCTCATGGCCTGCGCCTGAAACCTGGAAGAAGATCTTTTGCTGGCGCTTGAGCAGAATTTCACGGTCGTCTACCGCACGGGAAAGAAACATCAACCGGTAGATTTCAACCATCTGTTGGGCGGTCAGCCCGTCCGCGGCGGCATGCGCCCCCGACGCACGAGCGCTGGAAATTGCCAATTCCATTCCGGTCGACCCCCGAAATTGCTTTCCCGGTACTGCCTTGCCTGATTGTAACAATCCTTGAGATGCAATCGCTGGTCCGAATTACCCGGCCCTGAATCGGCCCCAGGACCACTTGCCTTAAGACGATTGGCCGTCATTGCACGGGATAAGCAAAGCTGGGAGGAGGTATCAAAGCCGGCTGCGGTTGCACCGCGCCAGCGGTCATCCTTTCCTTTACGCTATGCGCCAGTTTCTCAATCTCGGCAACTTTATGGAGCTGCTCCGGAGTCAATGTGCCGGTATTCGAAGCGGCAACCGCATCATTGAGTTCCTGGGCCAGCTTGAGCAGCTTATCGGCGTCGGCGACCATCTTTTTTTGGCGCTCGGCGTTGAGCGCCACCAGGCGCTTCTGACCCATGACGGTTTCATAGTCATCGGGCGGGCTCATGCCCTGGTGCCCTGGAAACTGCGGACGCAGGGGAGGCTGCCCCATACCGGGTCCAGAACCCGACTGGGAACGGCCCGCCGGACCGAAGGCAAGCGCAAGAACAAGCGCCAGCTTTAATCCCATCCGCGAGAACCGATCGGCGCGCCGGGACCAACCATTCCGGGATGCGGATCCCGCTTCATGCATGGTGAAGTTTTGGGCAAAACTTTGCATGGCTTGCCTCAACTCTTGCCGGTTCCCGTCCTGACCTTGTGGGCCAACTGCTCGATCTCGCCGGCTTTGCGGACCACGGTCACCGACAGTGTGTCCTTGGTTGTCTTGTCCACCTCTGTCTTCAGATCGGTTGCCATTTTCAACAGGTTTGCGCATTCGCTGGCGATCTCCTGCTTGCCCCCCTCCGTGTGTTGATCGGCAGGCGCACTCCCGGCCGGCGGTTTCTGCTGCTGGCCGGGCGCCGGCGTTTTCGTCGATGTGCTCTTTGGAGGATCGTACGCAGGCAGTGGAAACAGCTCCTGCGCGTCGCTGTGAAGAAGTCCCGCCCCGATGGCTACAGCAAGCAAGGCGAAGCACGCCAGAACACAAGTCGCCCACCGCGGCTCCGAAACCATACCTCGGAGTTCATTGCGCCAATGCGCCGTTCGTGCTTGATTGACCTTAGCATTTGACCCAAAAGTGCCGGAGGAGCGGATCGGGTTCCGGACGTTCCTGCGCACAGTCTAGTCTAGTAAGGAGGAGTTTTGGAATGCATCCTTGCCTTCTTGACCGCACAATTCTCTCTTCTAGTTCGATGGGGTTGGTTCCAGGAAGGTCGCTTCCTGGGCAAAGTGGTGGACGAGTGGATCGCTGACAGCCAGGAATTCCTCCGCGCAAAACTGCCGCACCTGATCGTTATTGCCCTGATCGCCTTTGTGCTCAACCGCTTGCTCCGGCTCATCACCTTCCACATGACGCGCGCGGCCGAGCAGTCAGCGGCGCCGGCCCGGGGCGCCTGGGCGAGGTAAAGACCCTTTCCGGAGTCATCCGGGCCACGGGGCTGGCGATCATCGGCCTGATCGCGGGGTTCATGGCTCTCAGACGTCATCGGCTTCAACCTCGCGCCGCTCCTGGCCTCGGCCGGATCGCGGGCATCGCCATCGGCCTGGCGGCGCAAAACATTGTCAAGGACGTGTTCAATGGCGTCCTGATCCTGGTCGAGGGCCAGTTCAGCGTGGGCAACACGGTGCGGGTGGCCGGCGTGGCCGGGACCGTGGAATCTATGACCCTGCGCAAAACCACAGTGCGCGACGCCGACGGAACCCTTTACGTCATTCCCAACTCGCAGATCACCACAGTGGCCAACCTCAGCGTTGGCTTCTCCGTGGCGACGATCAACGTCAGCGTGGACTACTCGGCTAATCCCGACGCGGTGACGAAACTGCTCAAAGACATCGCCATGGACGTGCGCAACAGCGCGGCCTTCAAGGACATTTTCCTTGAAGACCCGCAGGTTCTTGGCCTGGACTCGATGAAAGGCTCGCAAATCATCTTTCCCGTCGTCTTCAAAACCCGCGCCACGCAGCAATACGCTCCCATCCGCGAGTTTCAGCGGAGGGTACGGCTGGCTCTCGAAGAGCACAACCTGCTTCCGGGGGATCCGAACCGAGTATTTAACTCATTTTCGCCTGAGGCCCACTCGCCCGAGGATCGACACGCTAAGGCCGGCAGCGCCGGCTTGACCGAAAGAAGCCAGCCGGAAACCGCGCCGGCGCACGATCCAACTACGCTCAAGCCGCGCGACGGCAACCCTTTCAGCGGCGAATAGGTTGAGCGAATCTATCTGTCATCCTTGAGCGACAAAAATCGGCGGTCGTCCTGAGCGGAGTCGAAGGGTCTTGCGGCTGCTTTTCGTCGCTGGGCGTCCCAGCCTCTGAAAGCCTGCCCTGAGCGAAGTCGAACGGGGCCTGCATTTTGCGCCGTCAACTCAGCACGGACATGGGTGCCCGGTCCCTCGCATTTGGGGACCCTGGATCGCACAAACCTCAACCAACGGGCCTTGTATCAGGGCACGACTTTACAGGCTGCGGAAAAACTCGCTGTTTTGAAGGGCACGACTTTAGTCGTGCCGTAAGTGGAACAAAATCAACGGGGCCTTTAGGCCCTGAGGGATGTTTTTTCGGGAGGTCTTAGCCGGGCGCCCCTTAAGGCCCTGAGCCCCACGGACGGGTCTTCTTGTTCTGTGGGGTGGCAGATCCGGGGTTCCCACGGACAGGTCCTCGCCCGTGGGGCTGGAGGGTGCCTCTCATCTGGGTGCCTGTGGGGAACCTCAGACCTTAAGCGCCATTTTCTTCCACCGCCATCCATCACGTTCATATTAAAGCACTTAGTTACTGGCCCATTTTGCAGATTATTTCCCTGAAATCGCTACACTAGTCTCAAAGCGGTTAAATCGGATTGGGCGGCTCAGGAACGCTTTGGCGTAGTTCCCGGCCGCCATTTTTTTCGACTATTTACCGAAAAAACCGCCCATAACCCCTTATTTTCGACGACTCTACGAAACAACCCGCTTAATTTCAATGGGTTGGAGCGGGAAGATTCGAGGGCCGGTTCGTTCAAAACAAACCACTTAACCCCAAAATAGGAGGGGGGCACCCCATGTACCTGGCATACCAACCACTAAACCCGCCCCAAGGCCTCGGGTGCCAGCGCCTTCAGGTTTACTGCTAGCGCCTTCAGCAATGCGTCCGCATCGGTGATCGGCGGCAGGCAGGTGCGCCCGCGGCAGACCAGCGCCCACGCCTGCGGCTCCGGCCGGCGCCGGAACCTGGAGCAGCGTTTCCGCCAGCGCCTCGGGAATTCCGCCGGGAACCAGCCGCGAGGGCGCGATGCGCATCACGGTCTTGTTCACGGCGAAGCCGCGCCACGGCCAGTGCCTCAAGCCGGTCCGCCTCGGGCCTGAGCCCACCACGACCACCTGCACCGGATCCAGCAGCAGCCGCTCCAGCGCCAGGCCGTAGCTGCCGGCGTAGAGGCCGAAGTGCTCCACGATTCCGGCAAAGCAGCCCAGCGTGTCTTCGGCGATCTCGCGATACTCCTGCGCGCCCGCTCAGGGCTTCAAGGCGCAGCAGGGCCGAGGCGGCGGTGGGATTGCCGGCGGGCGTGGGCGAGTCCTGCAGCGGCTTGCGGCGCGCGGCCAATGCGCCCAGCGGAGCTGCTCGCCGTCCTGCGGCGCGGCGGAGTCGTAGAACGCTCCGGCCGTGCGGTCGTAGAAGCGCGCGATCATGGCGTCGGCCAGCTTGACGGCGGCGCGGTAAAAGTTCATCTCGCCGCTGGCCAGCCAGGCGTCGATGCAGGCGTGCACGGTGAAAGCGTAATCGTCGAGCGTGCCGGGAACGCTTCTCTGCCGGCGCCGTCGCCGTCGGGATAGGCGATCACGTGGTGCAGCGTGGCGTCGCCGTCCCAGGCTTCGGCGAGCAGCCGGTCGAGCGTGCGCAGCGCAAACTCCCGCGCCGAGTCCATGCGCAGCACGCGCGCGGTCTCAAGATAAGCCGTCACCGCCATCGCATTCCAGCCGGTGTAAAGCGTGCGGTCGATGAACGGCGTGGGCCGCTTGGCGCGCGCCGCCAGCAGCTTGCGCGCGCGCCGAGTCGAGCAGCGCGCGCAGATGCTCGGCGGACTCGCCGGTTTGCGCCGCCATCTCCTCGAGCGTGTGCTTCACATGCAGCACGTTCTTGGCCGGGTTGTGGTGCATGTCGCCCAGTTCGCCGATGTCCCAGTAGCGTCGCCGCAAACTCCAGCTCGTCGGGATCGAGCACGGCGCGCGCCTCGTCCAGCGTCCAGGTAAAGTAGTCGCCGTCGTCGTCGAGGCCGACGTCGGCATCCTGCGAGGCGTAGAAGCCGCCGCGCTCGCGGTCGGTCATGGTCGCGTCGAGCCAGGCCACGATCTCCCGCGCGGTCGTGCGAAAATCCTCGCGCACAAAACTCTGGAAGCCGTGCACGTAGTTGCGCAGCAGCTCGGTGTTGTCGTAGAGCATCTTCTCGAAGTGCGGCACCACCCAGCGCTCGTCGACGCTGTAGCGGTGGAAGCCGCCGGCAAGCTGGTCGTAGACGCCGCCGCGCGCCATCTTTTCCAGCGTGACGGTGAAGGCCTCGCGGGCCTGCTCGTTGCCGCGGTTCATGGCCACTTGCAAGCAGCAGGTCGAGCGCCGCCGGATGAGGAAACTTGGGCTGCGAGCCGAAGCCGCCGTTGCGCGGATCGAACTTGGCGCAGCGACCGAGCCGGCGATCTTGTCCACCAGCGCCAGCGTCAGCTCGCCGCCGCGCGCCGGAGAAGCTCTCGTTGTGCTCGATGGCCGCCATCACGCTGGCGGCGGTCTCCAGCGCCTCGTCGCGGCGCTCGCGCCACACCTGCGCCATGGCCAGCAGCACGCGGCCGAATCCCGGGCCGCCCGTAGCGGTCGTCGCGCGGAATATAGGTGCCGCCGAAGTAGGGCCGGCCGTCGGGAGTGAGAAACGCGGTCAGCGGCCAGCCGCCCTGCCCGCTGATGGCCGAGACCGCCGCCTGGTAGCGCGCATCCACGTCGGGCCGCTCGTCGCGATCCACCTTCACGGCCACGAAATGCTCGTTGATGATGCGCGGCGATCTCCGGGTCCTCGTACGACTCGCGGTCCATCACGTGGCACCAGTGGCACCACACCGCGCCGATGTCGAGCAGGATGGGCTTGTCCTCAGCCTGCGCGCGCGCAAACGCCGCCTCGCCCCACGGATGCCAGTGCACGGGCTGATGCCGCGCCGAGCGCAGATACGAAGAAGCTGCGTGTTCAAGCTGATTGCCGGCGCCAGCAGTTGGGGAATCGTCCTTCTGCATGGAGTGAGGATACATGGGCTGCGCCCTGCACCGCCAGCACTCCGGCTATGGTTGAAGCTTGATCGGTGTGCGCCGGAAGGCTGCCTTTTGCGTTGACGGATCGATGATCGTCACCTGGGAGCCGTATTGCCGCGCGGCAGCTTGCGGGCTCACCTTGAACAGGAGTTCTTCGGCGAGATTCGATTTCGGGACGCGCTTGGGCACCGCGACGGGTGACCGCGGAAAAGCGAGTTCTTCATCAAGCTGTTATGACCGTCTCGCGCCACAGCACCACGCCGCCCAGAATGCCGTCCTCGTTCGACACGATCGTGACGTTCTTGGGCAGCTTGAAGTCGATCTTCTTGGTGTTGCCGCCGCCCAGGTAGAGATGGTCCCAGTTGAAGGTGGCTGCCGTCTGCTCGATGACCTCGCGGAGCCGCTTGTTCCACTGCTTTTTGCCGTATTTGTCGAGGCCGCGGCGGCCCAGGTAATCCTCATACGTTTTTTCGCGCCAGGGATGGTGGCCCAGCTCAAGGCCGGGGCACAGCTTGCCATCGGTAAAGAGCGCCGAGCCCATGCCGGTGCCGAGCGTCAGGAGCAGCTCCACGCCGTGGCCCCTGACAGCGCCATAGCCCTGCACAGCGGCGTCGTTGGCCACGCGGACGGGCTTGCGCCAGCGCTTTTCCAATTCGCTCTGCAAGGGGAAATTGGCCCACTTGGGATGCAGGTTGACGGCGGTATAGGTAACGCCGTGTTTGATGACGCCGGGAAATCCCACAGACACGCGATCGAAGCCGGGCAGGCGCGCACACAGATCGTCCAGCACCTTCAGGATGGCTCTCGGCGTGGGCACGTCGGGAGTGACGACGCGCTCGCGATTGCTGACGGCTTGCCGGCGGGCGAAAGCAGCATCGCCTTGATTCCCGAGCCGCCGATGTCGATGGCGAGCGTGACGGGGTGTGCGGCGCGCGCAACAGACGACGAGGCGCGCGGGGCACGGGCGGCAGCGGGAGCGGGTTTGGGCTTCATCACGACTGAATTTTAAAGCGTTAAGGCGAGGTTGGTCCTGCGGTCCCATGTTAAATGAGGATGAACGCGCCAAGGACGGGCTTCGAGGTATCCCAACCTAGCCGCAAAAACAAAGGCGCGGCGAGGGTGGGGCACCCTGCGGTTGTGCTGAGTTGAAATCCGGTCCCGCCGTATACCCTAAACTGAATCTTGTCTCCCATGCCTGCGTATTGCGAAGTCGCGCTGCCGGTGCCGCTGGACCACACGTTTACCTATGGGGTACGCGTGGGGCAGCAGCCGCAGCGCGGAGCGCGGGTGATTGTGCCCTTCCGCAACGAGAAGCTGATTGGCGTGGTGACGGCGGTCGATGCGAAGGCGCCGGCAGAGGTCGAGGTGCGGTATCTCGAAGCGGTGCTGGATGATGAACCGCTGCTCAGCGAGCATCTGCTGGAATTGGCGGGAGTGGACCGCGCAGTACTACCTGGCGCCGCTGGGCGAGGTGCTGCGCGCCATGTTGCCGCTCACGGCCGAGGTGCGGCGCACGGTCTACTACCGGCTCACGGATCTGGGACGGGACGTGCTGGCTTCGAGCCTGGAGAGCGACACGGCGCAAAGGGGTGCAACACCTGACGAGCGTACCTCAGGGGCTAAAGCCCCTCTCGATTTTGACGAACTTTCGGCACGACTAAAGCCGTGCCCTGATACAAAACCGTGTTTTTCCGCAGGCCCACGGAGTCGCTCGAAGCGCAAGGGGAGGGTTTCAGCCGAAGCGCAGGACATGGAGCATCGGGTGCTTTCGCGGCTGGGTTCGGGTGAGCCGGTGAAAGTGTCCACGCTGCGCACGGCGACGGCGGCCTCGCTGCCGGTACTGGCCGGCATGGTGCGCAAGAAGTGGATTGCCCGCGAGACTGCGGCCGCGGAGCGCGACGCGCGGCGCATGGAGCGCTTTGCCGTGCTGGTCCCGGAGACACCGCTGCCCAAGCTGACCGAGAAGCAGCAGGCGATTCTGGCGGAACTGGCGGCGTGCGGTGGTGAGCTGCTGCTGGCCGAGTTGCGGCGGCGCGATCTACCTTCGTCCACGCTGCAGACGCTGGTGCGGCGCGGGCTGGTGCGCATCGAAGAGCGGCCGGAAGCGTTTCGGCTGGGCGGACTGACTCCCGCAGCGGCGCCGGTAAGCCTGAATGCGGCGCAGGACAGCGCGCTGACGACGATCACGGGCGCAATCGGGGCGTTCCATCCGTTTTTGCTGTATGGGGTGACGGGTTCGGGAAAAACCGCCGTCTATCTTGCAGCCATGCAGCAGGCGCCTCGACCGGGGCCTGGCGTCGATTTTGCTGGTTCCCGAGATCGGCCTGACGCCGCAGATGGCAGGGCTGCTCGATCGGGCGTTTGGGCAAAGGGTTGCGCTGCTGCACTCCGCGCTCACGCCGGAGGAGCGTAGCGAGCAGTGGCGGCGCATCCGGCGCGGCGAAGCGCCGATTGTGGTGGGAACGCGCTCGGCGATCTTTGCGCCCGTGCCGAACCTGGGGCTGATTCTTGTCGACGAGGAGCACGACCAGAGCTACAAACAAGAAGAAACGCCGCGCTACAACGCCAGGGATGTGGCCGTGATGCGCGCCAAGCTGGCGGGCGCGGTGGCGGTGCTGGGCTCGGCTACGCCGTCGCTTGAAAGCTGGCAGAACGCCGTGCAGGGCAAATACGCGCGCATCGAGCTGCGCGACCGAGTGATGAACCGGCCGCTGCCCGAAGTGGAGCTGATCGACATGCGCCGCGAGTTCAAGGAGACCGGCCGGGACCAGCTCTTTTCGCGCTCGCTGATTGAGCAGACGCAGGGCGGCCCTGGAGCGCGGCGAGCAGGCGCTGATCCTGCTCAACCGGCGCGGCTACTCGTTTGCCGTGATGTGCCGCGCCTGCGGCGAAAAGCTGGAGTGCCAGAACTGCGCCATCGCGCTGACGCACCACAAAGCGGCATCGGATGACGGGCAGTGAGGCACGCGTAGGCCAGCGGCTGGAGTGCCACTATTGCGGTTTTCGGCGTACCGTGCCGGCGCGCTGCCCCAAATGCGACAGCGAGCACCTTTACTATCTGGGCGCGGGTTCGCAGCAGGGCGAGGAGCGGCTCGCAGGAGATCTTTCCCGGCGCGCGCATCGGCCGCATGGATCGCGACACGGTGCGCGGGCGCTACGATCTGGAGCGATTGCTGGCGCGGCTGCATTCGGGCGAAATCAACCTGCTGGTGGGCACGCAGATGATCGCCAAGGGGCACGATATCCATAGCGTGACGCTGGTGGGCGTGGTGGGCTGCGACCACGCGCTTTCCATGCCCGATTTTCGCGCCGCCGAGCGCGTCTTCCAACTGATGACGCAGGTGAGCGGGCGCGCCGGACGCGGAGAACTGCCGGGCCGCGTGGTGGTGCAGACGTATTACCCGGATCACTACGCCATTCTGGCCGCCACGGCGCACGACTATACGGCGTTTGCCGAGCGCGAACTGAAATACCGCCGCTGGATGCATTACCCGCCGTTTGGCGTGCTGGCCAACGTGCTGGTGCAGTCGCAAAAGCTGGAGGAGGCTGCGGGGTGGGCGTCCGTGCTGGGCAAATATCTCGTCCAAAACCAAGACGCCAGCCGGAAGGCGTGCGCGTGCTGGGGCCGTGCACCGCGCCCATTGCGCGCATCAAGGGCGTCTACCGCTTTCACATGATTCTGAAGGCTGCCTCGCGCAAGGCGCTGAATGGGGCGCTGCGGGGCATGCTGGCGCACGCGGCGGAGGCAGGCGTGCCGCGGCGCAATCTGATTGTGGATGTGGATGCGCTGCGGCTGATGTGAAGGCCTGAGGAGTGCAGACGCGACTGGGCGACTGAACGTGTCGCCAAGGAAGCCGCGACCCTGGTTCCCGATTACCTCCTCTTTTAAGAGGCGGGCGCCCCGGTCTCGATCTGGGGAAAGGTCCAGGGCGCCCGTTGCGGGCGCCCTGGCCTTTGATCCGGCGGAGGGATTCTGGGCGCCCTTTTGCGGCTGGGAGCCGCGTGTGGCGGGCACCCTGGCCTTGATGCGGCGGAGGGATTCGGGGCCCCCTTGCGGCTGGGGAGCCGCATTCCGAACGATCGGCAAAACACCGATATTACAAGGCGACTAATAGCGCCTCCTCTCCGGAGCGTCTGTCGTCTATCGAACACTTAAGTGAGAATTTTTCGAGTCCTGTATAACCACCGCCCAGGGCTGTATGTCGCTTATCGAACACTTAAAGTCCCAACGAAAAGCGAATTCGGCAAAGGATGGATTGGCAGGGGCTAAAGCCCGACTCATTCCGCTGATTTATCGGCCCGACTAAAGTCGCGCCCTTGTTACAAAGCCCTTTGGGTTGAGTTTTTCCGCAGCGTGTAAAGGCTGGACAATTCCTTGGGTTGTGTCTATGGCACGACTGAGGCCGTGCCCTTTCAAAGGACTGATCGCTCGCCAACGCAGGCCTCGTTTCATCCAGACGACTCTCATGCGATTGCGCTGAAGGTTTCCGGTCTCAACGACCCTTGACTTCCGGTAAAGAGCGTACAATGGTTTCACATCTTGATACGCAATCCAATCCGCCCGGTTGGGATTTAGATGGCCTCGGGTCGGTTCCTTTGCGCGTTCAGGTGCGGGCCTTGCGCCCCACGCAACGCAGAGGAGCCGTCATGGAATCCCCATATATTCAGCAGCAATACAGGAATCGTGTGCGGGGCTCGCGCCCGGCGCCGGAAGCCGCGGTTCGGGAGCCATTCAGGAACCGGATACTGGCCTCGTTGTCCGCGCCCGATCTTGCGCGCCTTGCACCCTACCTCTCGCGTCGCACGTTCAAGCGAAATCAGACTCTCTACGATCCGGGTCAGACGGTTGAGACCGTGTACTTCCTTGAAGACGGCATCTGTTCCATCGTGGTGACAATGGAAGACGGAAGCAGCATTGAAGTGGGAATCATCGGTAATGACGGCCTTGTCGGCCTGCCTGCAGTGCTGGGCGCCGGCCACTCGCCGAATCGATGCTTCATACAGATTCCGGGAAGCGGCTATGCCGTCAAAGCCAAAATTCTGGAGAATCAGTCCCAGGATGGTTCCGGCCAACTTCGCCTGGCCCTTCAGCTCGGCGCTCAAGCCCTATTCGCGCAGACTGCTCAAACCGCGGCCTGCAATCGCGTACACGAACTTGAAGAGCGCCTGGCGCGCTGGCTGCTGATGTGCCATGACCGGATGCAAGTGGACGATCTGCACATTACCCACGAATTCCTGGCCATGATGCTGGGCACGCGCCGCAGCAGCGTGACCGTAGCGGCAGGCATGTTGGTGAAGGCCGGGCTGATCGATCATACGCGCGGGGTGGTGCACATCGAGAACCGCTTGGGCCTGGAAGAGGCCGCTTGCGAGTGCTACGCCGTCATCCGTGATGAGTACGTGCGTCTCGGACTGCTTTAAGAGCTGTGCGGTTATTTCCTACGGTCTCTCGCGGGTGTCCAGGTCTGGATCCTGGGCGTCATCCCGATCGGGGGTAAGATCCAGGGCTTCTGCTGCGGCAGGGGAAGGCTGCATCTCGATGACGCGGCCATTCCCGGGCTCGGCTGCTGTAGCCACTTGCGCGGCCCGCATTGACTTCAAACCGGCCCCCCGCATCCGATAGACCTTTGCGTGCTTTGAGCAGGCATCTTCGATGCCGCGGAGAAACCTTACGGGGTCAGCCGCAATGGTGGCATCGTCAACTGCATCGGAAATCTGGTCGGTCAGGGGCGCAATGGTGACGATGGGCGTAGGCGATCCAGTGGCTCGAATTAAGGAAGTAAGACGGTCCCTGTCCGGCGCGGCAATCGTGTGGCACAACAGGACAAGATCGAAATCGTTGGCCATAAAATGCTCGATTGCCTCGTTGATCGAGATCGCCGGGATGGCAACGCAGCTTGCGGTCTGCAAAATTGCGCTTCGGGTTCCCAACAACTCCGGGTCGTGACCAACAGCGAGAATCAACGTGAGCGCCATGAAAGATCTATTCCTTTGCCCCCGTCAAGTCCCTGGTGCGGGCAGCTCTTGCTCCTTCTTGCCTGCAGCCTGTCTTCCTAGCGCGTGAGTCTTCGCGGCGGCTCTTCATGCAATCGGGAGTGCGCGAGCGCACCTCGCGCGTTGCGCCGGAGGCGATCTGACTCACTCCGTCACAATGCCGCCGTCGTCTTGACCGGAATCGACCTGCGCAGATAGCCGGGATCTCAGGACGCCGGCGGTTTCAGAAGCACAACCACCCTCGGGGGAAGTAGCGACCCGGTTCCGGCTATACAAGAAGATTTTCTCCGCCCGTCCCCGGGTTGTATGTCGCATATCGAACACTGAATCAATTTTTCGCTGCTGCCGTGAACGGGATCACGCGCGAAGCGCGGCTAGCACCCTAACTCGACTGGCTCCGCTGCCTTCCTGCGTCCGCGGGGCAGCCCGCATTGCTCAATAGAAGAAAGCCCACTCCCGATTCCTGGACTTAAAAAACGCTGTCGCTTTGAGCAAGGCGCCCTCGATGCCGTTGAGAAGCTTCTCGGGCGTAGCCTCGAAAATTGCATCATCGGCGAAATCTGGAGCCTGGCCGCGCGGAGACGCAACAGAAACGATGGGCGTAAGCGAACCAAAGGCTCGAATCGAGGAGGTCAGACAGTCCCTTTCCTGGACGGGGACCGTGTGGCACAACAGTACAAGGTCGAAATCGCCGTACTTATAACGCTGGATCGCCCTTTTCGGCGATAGTTCTGAATCGACAATGTAGCCGGCGTGTCGCAAGGTCGAGCATCGGCTCTCTAACAATGCCGAATCTTTTCCAACGGCGAGAATGAGCTTGAGCGGCGTGGCGAACCCCCTGGTTGGTTCCAGCTCTCTCCGGCGGGCACCCCGATCTCGATGTTGGGTAGAGATCGGGGTGCCCTCGGCGGTCGGGGAGAGCCGCAATCCTTATGCCTGGACCACAGGAGGTTTCATAGAACAGCCTCGCGCGGCGAGTAATTGCCCAGTTCGGGAGTAACTATGAAGAGATATAGCCCCCCACAGGGAGAGAATCTGTCACGTACCTGACAAAGTTAGAGTTTTTTCACGCAAGTCGCTTAACTTTCGATAATGAGCGTAAGATGCTTGCAACATCTCTATACGCAGATGGATCCGCCCGCCTTGTTTGTAGGCGGCTCCGGCTTGGCTCTTGTGCGCGTTCAGGTGCGGGCCCTCCCCCACGTTTGCGCGAAGGAGGGGGCAATGGAATCCGCCAGTGTTCTGCTGTTCAGGAATCGGATACTAGCCTCACTTCCGGCGCCGGAAGCCGCGCGCCTTGCGCCCCACCTTTCGCCACGAGTCTTCAAGCGGAATCAGACACTTTACGATGCGGGACAGGCGATTGAATCCGTCTATTTTCTTGAGGATGGCGTTTGTTCGCTCATGGTGGCTATGGAGAACGGAGACACCGTTGAGGTGGGGGTCATCGGACGCGAAGGCTTCGTCGGCATGGCCGGCTTAATGGGAGCTGTCCGCTCGCCGAATCGGTGCTTCATTGAGATTCCGGGATCCGGTTATGCCGTCAAAGCCAGAACGCTGGCGGAGCAGTACGTGAATAGCTCCAGCCAACTTCGCCTGCTCTTGCAAAAGAGCATTCAAGGCCTGCTCGCGCAGATGGTTCAAACCGCGGCCTGCAGCCGCGTACACGAGCTTGAAGAGCGCCTGGCGCGGTGGCTGCTGATGTGCCGTGACCGGATGCAAGCCGACGACCTGCCCATTACCCACGAATCTCTGGCCATGATGCTGGGCACGAGCCGCAGCAGCGTGACCGAGGCGGCAGGCATGTTGCAAAAGGCCGGGCTGATCGAGTACTCGCACGGGCACATGAGGATCGAGGATCGCAAGGGCCTGGAAAAGGCTTCTTGCGAGTGCTATTCCGTCATCCATGAGGAGTACGTGCGGCTCGGACTCTTTGAAGAGCCGCAAATCCGGCGGATCCCGCCGGCCTCGGTTCCGCACCGTGACGTAGCGCTGAAGGGGTTGAATCGGGGGAAGTACATCCGTGGAGCGGCGTAGAGCGGCAGGGGCGTGAAGGCGGGCAGGAAGAAGGCGACGCCGAAATTGCCCCAAACTGCGCGGCCACACACACGGACGCTGCGTCCAGCAGGCAGCCCGCATAGACTCGCCCCGAGGTCTCCGGTTGTTCGCCCGCGGGCTTCGCCTCTAGCTGTTCGACGCGCCCGGCTCCAGCGAATGGAGCTCCTTGCCCGGTTTGAAGCGCACCGCTTTTCCGGGAGCGATGTTGACCTCAGTCCCGGTACGGGGATTGCGGCCGATGCCGGTTTTACGCGCGCGGACGCTGAAAACGCCAAATCCGCGCAGTTCGATGCGCTCGCCGGCTGCCAAGGCCTGCTTCAGGCCCTCGAAGACGGTGTCGACTGCCGCTTCAGCCTTGGTGCGCGGCAGGCCCGTGCGCTCGACGACGTGATGAACGATGTCCTGTTTAATCAAAGGAGTCTCCTCGCTGGCGCGAACTGGTATTGACTTAACGGACCGCGGAAAAAGTCCAAATTCTTGAGCGAGCTCCCGACAGGAATCCCGCAGGGCCTAAAAGGCCCCGCTGTTTTGCTGGCTTTGCGGCACGACTGAAGTCGCGCCCTTTCAAAGGCAACGAGTTTTTTCGCAGCTTGTTAAGTCGTACGCCCTACACCGCTCATAGTACAGACTTTGCGGCGATTAGGGAATAACGGAATGAAAAACGGCGGAATTTTCCGGTGCGAAACTCTTCACGGGGCGGAAGGCCGCCGCCTGGCGCCCGTGCGCCGGCCATAGAAGCGTTTCCCGGTTGTCAACCGATGCGAGCGTTCGGTAAGATGGGATTTCAAGTCACAGCGAATGCCCGCAAGTATCCGGAGGTAAGCCGAGCCCCCGGAAGAGGAAACGTATGTCGATTCAAAGCGACCGCTGGATCAGGGAACAGGCGGTAAAGCATCGCATGATCGAGCCCTTCAGCGAAAAACAGGTGGCCGTGGGCGTTATCTCTTATGGGCTTTCTTCCTACGGCTACGACCTTAGGGTTTCCGACGAGTTCAAGATTTTTACCAATGTGAACAGCGCCATCATCGACCCCAAGGCTTTTGATGAGAGGTCGTTCGTCACCGTGCAGGCGGATTCGGTTATCATTCCGCCCAACTCGTTTGCACTGGCGCGTTCGGTTGAGTATTTTCGTATCCCCAGAGACGTTTTAACGATCTGCGTTGGGAAGTCAACGTATGCACGTTGCGGCATCCTTGTGAATGTGACGCCTTTTGAGCCGGAGTGGGAGGGTTTTGTGACCCTGGAGATCTCGAATACGACACCGCTGCCTGCCAAGGTGTACGCCAACGAAGGGTTGTGCCAGATACTGTTCTTCCGCTCGGACGATCCCTGCGAAACCAGCTATGCCGATCGCAAGGGCAAGTATCAAAAGCAACATGGGATCGTGTTGCCCAAGCTCTAGAACCCCCGCCTCCTTCCGCGTCGAGTTTTTCCGCAAGCTGTAAAGTCGTGCCCTTTCAAGGCGCCATTTATGCAACCAGCTCCAGGGACATGTTTTGAACTAGACGAATAGAAAAAGCCCTCAGATGCGCACACACCGCTCCGCGTTTCCCAAATAGCACCTTTGTGTGAATGCGATAGCACGTGCATGTCTCCAATGAGGATTTAAGTTGTATATCAGTTTCTACACGTATCGCAGATGATTCCATTTGGGAAAGCTGCTGAAAGATCGGGCCAGCGGTCCTTTAAAACCAATTCCGCAGACAGTTCAGCTCGAGTGGCGAGCAGTGCGTCTTGAATCATACGCGCCGGCCATAGTGCGGCAACCAGGGCTCAACACGGGAATGGCAAGATGTCATCGACTCGCAATCCTGAGCCAATCCGCGTCGGTCTGGCGACTGACGAACCCATCCGCGTTGCGGGCCTTGCCAGCATCTTCGACCAACCCGTACAGCAGGGTCAGGCCCAGCTCGTCCCCGTGATCGGCACCCTGCCGGAGTTGCTTGCCCTCGCCAGCATCGAGTACATTGTTGTCGATCTCCATTCCTCCCCTCACGGCATCGATGCCTTGGAATCCGTTCGCCACACGCGCCGGAGGCTGCGTTTGATTGTGATCGGTCCGGAAGACGACGATGAGGTGGTTTTGCGGGCTATCGTTGCGGGAGCCAGGGGCTACCTCGGTCCTAACGCGGGCCCGGAGGTGGTTCGGAAAGCCATCGAAGCTGTTACTTCCGGCTCGATTTGGGCGCCGCGCCGGTTGCTCTCCCGCCTCATCGATCGACTACTCAAGGTTTCTCACGTGGCGCCGGCCGCTGTCCCACAGCTAACCCTCCGGGAGCGGCAGGTGCTCGAGTTGCTCCTGAAGGCACACTCCACGCGCGAGATCGCATCCCAATTGGACATCGAACAGGGCACTGTGAAGGTTTATATCGCGCGGCTCATGCGAAAGACTGGAGCCGACAACCGCATCAAGCTGTCCGTGTCGGCGCTAAATGGCTCCTTGCGGCCAAAGGGAACGGACCGGCACGGCCATTCTGGAGAGCTGCAGGCACCGTAACTAAAAGGTAATATTAAGGTTACTTTCGGCCACAGCCCCTAAGTACTCTTGTGCAAAAGACAGGTTTTCCACAATGATATTTACAGAAACAACGCAGATCTGGGGAAAGGAGTTCCCAGGCAGCATGTTTCCATGATGCCTTGGAACTCCTCTTTTTTCACTCTTCCGTGAAAAGACGGTTCGTGTTGCTTTCTTCAGCGATCCCCCGTCCAAATCACCACTACATCTGAGCTTCAAAAGCGTCTGGCCCCTCCATGCGCCCGCTCTCCGCCGGAACTTGCTCGGGATTCCTGACAGGCTCTGGCGCGTTTTTTCCGTCAGCGGTGCGCAGGAGAAACGCAGTTGCGGCTTGCTTTGCGGTTCTTTTAATTCACAATACGGGCACACGCGCAGATGCTATAGGCTGTTCGAGGAGGCTCCGGCGCTGCCTGCCGGCTGTCTACTGTCTCGGATTCACTGACTTGATCGCATTGGCAGCGGAACGCAAGCCTCCAATTCAGAACAATCTTACCCGCGGCGAAACGCGGGCGGAACGGAAAGGATTTGGATATGAAAAAGGCCCTTGCCTCCATTTGCCTCAGCTTCCTGCTCACATCCACGGCCGTTGCTGCCACTTCAAAGAGCGACTTGCAGGCGCGAATCGATTCGGCCAAGGTAGTCATGGACCAGATCATGGCCGCCAAGGACAAGACCATCCCGAGCGACATTCTTCGCTCAGCCACCTGCGTCGCGGTTGTTCCCGGAATGGTGAAAGGCGCAATTTTCATCGGCGCGCAGTACGGGCAGGGCGTGGTCACCTGCCGGACAGGTCACGGCTGGAGCGCACCGGTGTTCATTCGCATGGCAGGCGGATCCTTCGGATTTCAATTCGGCGGCCAGGCCACCGACCTGGTCCTGATTGCCGTGAATGACCGCGGAATGCAGGATCTGCTCAAGAGCAAGTTCAAGATTGGCGGCGACGCTTCGGCTGCCGCCGGTCCCGTTGGCCGCGCCGGCCAGGCTTCAACGGATTGGAGGATGAATGCGGAACTCCTTAGCTACTCGCGCGCCAAAGGGCTATTCGCCGGCATCGACCTCGACGGCACCAGCGTGAGCCAAAACAGGGAGGACACGGAACTCTACTACGGCGCTCCCGAAAACTTCAATGTGATTCTTAGGGGTGACGTACCCGTTCCGCCCGGCGCGGTCCCATTTGTTCGCACGGTAGCGCAATACTTTGTGGCGGCCAAGAACCAGTAAGGGCGATATCCCTAATCCAATGGGAAACCCGCGCCGCGCCCAGGTCGCTCATGGTGCTTCGCCTCACAACGAAGCATGAGAGTTGCCGCCGACCGTTCCACGTGGCCTCAACAACTTGCAGCTGTTTTCGAAGGAGCCCCAGGAAGCGGAATAGTTTCAAGAAGACAGAGCGCGGGGCAGGGCGCGGCAAGGTTACGTTGTTGATTTAATGGTGGACGCGGAAGGAATCGAACCTTCAACCTGTCGGTTAAGAGTTGCAAGACAGGCCATTTCTGCTGTTGACTGCGGTTGTCTCTGGAGTGCTCGGAACCCTGTGTTTATAAGGGTTCCGCGCATTCTGCGGTTGCTCTCAATTCATGCGGTTTGCTGCCCACGGTCCCCGGTATTTTCCCCGGTATGACTTGCGCCCGAAGGCCGGGGCCGTCCGGCGCTCATGGATGGTTTGCCCCGGCTCGCACGTACCGCAAAGCAGATGCGGCACAGGATGGGGCGCGAACACACAGAAAACGCCTGTGAGCGTTCGCAGACTCTCTGCCCTACAGTGGGCATAGCGGGCGCTGTGTAGGCTCTGGAGTGAAGTGCAAAGTTTGCACTCCTGGCCGCGCGTGAGTTAGTTGTCCGAGAAAGGGTGCGCACGCAAGCTGTGACCCCTTTTCGCCAATTCGCAGGGCCGGAAAAATCGGCCTGGGGAAAATCGGAACAGAGCGCGGGGACTGGTGGCAGCGAATCGGTGAAAGTAGGGCCGTTTTGTTCACTTGTCAACACATGTCTTCGCCATTATGGTACGGTTGCCGCATGAATCTCGCAGAAATGGTGCACGGATGGCGCAAATACATGAGGCTAACGACCACCGATGCCGCCCGAATGCTGGGCATCGACCGCTCTGCACTGATGCGCCTGGAGCGTGGCGAGCCTATCAGTCAGGCCAATTTTGCGGCGGTGCTGTGCTGGCTGCTCTCCTGAGTTACTACCACCAGTACGGTGCCAGACTAGTACCACTTAGTTACCCCCCGGAGGGGATGGCTTCGATTTCGGCTTGACGGCTCACGCGGGGCCGGGTGGCCTTACAATCCCTTCAGCAATTCCGAGAGCGATGTTCCCAGAGCACGGGCGATCTTGCTGAGTGTGCGCAGCCCCGGCTCTCGCGTACCGCGCTCCAAGTCTGAGATGTGGACCTCGTGGACGCCGGACTGCTCGGCAAGGTCGATCTGTCGCCAGCCCTTGACCCGGCGCAGCTTCCTGATCCGCTCACCCGTCGCCGCACAGATGTCCTTTGCCATGCGTTCATCATCGGGTTAGCCTTTGCGCTATATTTAGCGCATACACTCTCTTGCGTGCCCCGGAAGTGGTAGAAGACAAACCCCAACTTTGCTCTATATTTAGCGCATAAACTCTCTGGGGTTGAAGGGTGGGCCGATATGCAGTTGCGCAGAAACGCTCCCTTAACGTTGCTTGTCTCGATTGCCCTGTTCGCGTCCGGCTGCGGTAGCGGGAGTTTGGGCAGTAGCGGCGGCGGTGGTGGCACCACTCCCCCGCCTCCGCCAAGCACTGCGAACGAGTGGACGTGGATGGGCGGGAGTAGTTCGGGACTCGTCCAACCGGTCTATGGAACGCAAGGTGCTGCTGCTGTCAGCAATACACCCGGAGGGCGGTTTGATACCGCGACTTGGGAAGATGGTAGCGGAAATTTTTGGCTTTTCGGAGGGACTGTGTCTGGTCAGGGGGGGACGAGCAACCCCAATGACTTGTGGGAGTATAGCCCCTCCACGAACGAATGGACGTTCATAGGCGGCAGAACAGATGCGTGCGTTCAAAGCGGGTCAGTCTGTGCATACGAGTGGCCCGGAATCTACGGCACAAAAGGAGTGGCTAGTTCCGCTAGTCTTCCCGGTGGCAGAGCAGGTGCAGTGAGTTGGACTGACAAGAGCGGAAACTTTTGGCTTTTTGGTGGCCTTGGCTTCGATTCAATAGACACGCTCGGCTATCTCAACGATCTGTGGGAGTTCAACCCCTCAACAAGAGACTGGACCTGGATCAGTGGAAGCAGCACTGTCAACGCTTCAGGTATCTACGGATCGTTGGGTTCAGGCTCTTCGAACAATACGCCTGGTGCTAGAGCTGGCTCGACAACTTGGTCAGATGGTAGCGGCGATCTCTGGCTTTTTGGAGGCGGAGGTGCCGGAGGGGATTTCAACGACCTCTGGGAGTTCAATCCGTCGGCAAACACCTGGACTTGGATGAACGGTAATAACACACCCACTACTACGGCGAATGGCGTGTACGGCTCATTGGGCGTCGCAGCAGCAGGAAATGTTCCGGGAGCACGATCGGGCGCTGCCACTTGGATTGACAGTGCGGGTGATCTTTGGCTCTTTGGTGGAAATGAGGAGGTTTCAACTGGTTCAAGTTATCTAAATGACCTCTGGGAATTCAACACAACTACTCACGAATGGACGTGGGTAGCCGGGAGCAATAGCGGCAGCTCCTACGGTGCCGGTGCCGTTTACGGGACAATGGCAACCGCATCAACCGTTACGACACCGGGGGCACAGAATGATTCTGCGCACTGGACTGACAACAACCATAACCTGTGGCTCTTTGATGGGAACCTTTGGGAGTTCAACCCGACCACAAAGGAATGGACATGGGTGAGTGGTTGGGGTGGACCCCTTGGCTGAGACAACCGAATAAGACACTGTTCGCCGTTCGCTGCAAATTACTCGACCGGCAGGACCACCGTACAGCATTCTGACAGCAGCCGGTGAAGCGGAGGCGGGCTCCGGTGGAGACCGGCCCGCCGAGGAATAGCTGGCTGCGACTCATCCGAGCCGATGAGAGCCGGGAGTGGGCGCCAAGCCTGCTCCCGGTTTGTTCTTTCCACATCGGATGGATAGATCGCCGATGCCTCAGAAAACTCATGCGACTTGCCGCCGCGCAGCGGCCTCCATAGTGTTCGCCGTCAGTTGCGCTTCGAACTTGGCCGGAGGCAGATAGCCCAGCGCCGAATGCAGGCGTTTTTGGTTGTAGACCTTTTCCAGGAATGCGCCGATCTGGGCGCGCGCCTCGGCCAGGTCCCGATATTCGTTGCGATAAACTTCCTCGTACTTGAGCGTCTTCATGAATGATTCGCACTGGGCGTTGTCGTACGGATTGCCGCGGCGGCTCATGCTGATCTGGATGCCGTTGGCTTTGAGCAGATCGGTGTAAATTCCCGATGCGTACTGCACGCCGCGATCAGAGTGATGCACCAGGCCGGGAGCGGGCTTCCGTGTTCTAAGTGCCATCTCTAAGGCTTCGATGGTCAGCGTCGCCTCCAGCGTGCGGTCCAGCGCCCAGCCGATGACTTTGCGCGAGAACGCATCCAGGACCACCGCCAGATAGACGAACTCCGTTTCCAGCCGGACATAGGTGATGTCGGCCCGCCACAGCTGATCGATGCCCTTCAGCACCATATCCCGCGCCAGGTTTGGATACACCGGCAGAGCATGATTGGAGTCGGTGGTCACGACGAACCGGCGCTTGCGCAGGCACAGCAGGTTGTCCTCGCGCATCAGCCGCTGCACCTTCTTGCGGTTCACGCGCCAGCCGCGCTCGTCGAGTTCCCGCGCGATACGGCGGCTGCCGTAACAGCTGAACTCCAGGGCGATGCGCTGGATCTCGTCGTGCAGCTCCATATCCGGGTCCGGGTCAGGCGTGGCCGAGCGCCAGCGGTAAAAGCCCGCACGGCTGACCTCGGTCAGCCGGCAGAGCTTGCCCAACGCAATGGGAATGGCCAAACTCATTTGTTCTTCGAGGTACGGGTAGACGAGCCGCGGGTAGTCAATGCTTGCAGACGCCGCTGCTCTTCTACATGTTGCAAGCATCCCCGCAAAAAATCGATCTCCACCGCCTGCCGGCCCACCTTCCGCTCCAGAGCGGCGATCCGGTCCTCCTCCGCCCGGCTCCGGCCTGGCCCGGCAAAAGCCTTCCGCCCGAACTCCCGTAGCTCCCGCCGCCAGCGGTGCAGAAGGTTGGGGTTAACCTCACAGGCGCGGGCCACTTCGGCCATCGACGCCCCCAGCTCCAGCCGCCGCACGGCGGCCTCCTTGAACTCCCGCGTGAACTTCCGTTTCGACATGCCCATAACACAATTCTCCATTCGCTGAAAATTGTGCCTGATTCGCCTGTCTCAATTTTGGGGTCCACTCCAGGTAGTGGCACGTCGTCAACGCCTGCCGTCTATGGTACTGAGGGCACTGCATCGGCCAGCAATACGCCCGGTTCTCGTAACGGCCCGGCGCGCTGGACTGACAGCAGCGGTAATCTTTGGCTATTCGGGGGCAGAAATTATCTCAACGACCTCTGGCGTTACCAGCCCTAGCCCGCGTTGCTGTTCTCATTTCGCTTTGTAGTCCCTATGGACGAGGAGCTTCACCTCATCTTGCGTTTTGTGGCGGTTGCTGAGAAGGCGCTAAAGGAGAAAAGCGGGGAAACATGGTGGGGCGGAGCCAAGACCTATGAATGACGCCAAACAGACCGCGGCGGCTTGGGGCTGCTTAGTCCTTCTCTGCATTGTCGGAATTTTTGCCCGTGAGGCAATTCACGGTGGCTATGAGTGGCTTGATACGCGAGGCTGGATCGAGCACAGTCACGATACGCCGGTCTGGATTTCAGGTGACTGGATAGTGGGCGAGTACCGCGATTGCGGAATGTTGACCACAACCCCACCGATTGGCGTTGTGCTGTCACCGATGGTCCGGGCCGAGTTGCCGCGCTTGTTCTGCGGCAAGAAATGGGAAAGCGTGGGTATTGAGGAATTCCAGCTTGCGATGCCCAGCTATACTGACGCCACAAACGCCATTTGGAACGGGGATGACTGGAGCGAATTTGACGGCAATTTTCACGTATTGCCAGTGCGGTATTTCGGACGCATCGACAGGCCGGACGCAGTGTTTGTTTCATGGCGTTGCCAGCGCCAAAGTGAATCTCTGACGTGCAAGGCCCTGAATTGAAAATGGCACTCAAGCGATCATTCAACGATTTCATGCCTTACCTTGATGTTTATCGCGGTTTCTGGCACTCAGCGGCACAGGTTGAAGCGTGGCCGTGCTCTTCTCGCACGGTGTTCCGCGCAGCGATGCTCTTGCTTTTTCTCGCTCTGTGGCCCCATGATGGGCTGCGAGCTAAATAGAAAACCCCGCTGGCAGGCGGGGTTCAAGTGATGTTGTGTTTCTCTTAGAGCGCATATTAGCGCATGGGAGAATCTTGTGCAATCATCTCGTACTCAAGCAGCTCTTCCCGCCAAACCAGAAAGTGCGAGCCGCAAGGGATTTTGGGATTCCAGTACGATATTCCGCGCCATATCGATTCCCGGTCTGGTTGCTCGGATAGATAAATGGTGTGCCGTTCTCCGCAGCTTTCGTGCCCACATACGCATCCAATGCGCCAAAGAGGGGGAACGGGTTCACGTGGGTCCGGCCTACAGATGTCAAGACGGACATCTGTGCCCTGACGAACGGACAGAAGCCCGTGCCGAAGACATAGAAACATTGCTGGCCACCCATCCCTGGGTTGATAGTGCCGATCTGCAAGTGTTCCTGCTTGGGTTTGACGCGGGAGAAAAACACGGCATTTCCGTCCGCCAGTCTCAGGGCAGTCTAGAACCACACAATAGTCCCACCTGCGGGCTGGAGCCATTGCGCTAATCCTCCCCGCTCAGACGAAACAAGCGAAACAACGCAGTATCTACGCGGAGTTTAGAGCATTCTTCGATCCGAAACAAGCCCCTCTGTTTCCCTTCCGAAATTCGCTTCTTACTCAGTGTTTACGCGGGTTGTTTCGCATGTTTCGGATTCCGCCTCCACAGCGGGCAGGTAGCGGGAAAACGCGCCCTCGAATTCGGCCCGAAGATAGCCCTTGCCCGTTGCTCCACCATCCACCCGCACCTGGCGGGGCACTGGCCCAAAAGGGCGGAGTACCCTGGCGAGTTCTCTTGGCTCCAATTCTCCCCAAGGGCTTTCGGTGGGG
>CAWHUK010000007.1:0-125009 GCA_963832535.1 uncultured Acidobacteriota bacterium | reverse complement strand
CAGCAGAGCGCCGGGCGCGGAAAGTCGATCCGCCTGTCGCCGGGCGCTGAGCTAACGCTTGATGTGGTACTCGAGCCCGCCGCGGATTAGAGCAATTTCACGTTCGCAGTATCCAGCGGGTCGCCGAGGACTTCCGCGCACGCCGCGCTCAATCGTTCCCAAATCTCGTCCAGCCACGCCTCGTGCTCCGGCTTCATCAGTACCGAACGCAGACACGCCACCGTGGGTGCCCCGGGTCTCGATCTTAAGACCCGGGAAATAGCGCCTTCGCCGCGTGCCCCAAACCACGATTCCGGCAATTGGACAAGAGCCAGGTGCAGTCCACGCGCAGCGCACGCATCGAAAACCTTTCGGGCTCGCTCCGAAGCGCTCTCCGCGTTGTCCGCCTTCAGCTTCCACACCACAATGTCCAGCTCCGGTCCGCCGCCAGCCAACGCCTCAAATCGCCCGTCGCCGCGCAGCCGCCGGTCCAGTTCCACGGCCGCTCTGCGCCCGCGCTTGAGACCCTCGGCAAACTCCCCGCTCGGCATTAGCGGCAGCAGTCGCTGCGTGGCCCACAGCGCGACCGCCGCCGCTCCCGCGCGCGAGCATTCCAGGCTGATCTCACCCAGATGCAACTGCTTCGAAGTGAAGTAGGTGTACGGCGAATCGTGCTTGTAGTAGCGCCCCACGGCCGGATCGCGAAACAGCACGCAGCCGCAGCCATACGGCTGCAAGCCGTGCTTGTGCGGATCGATCGCGATCGAATCCGCCCCGCCCATCGCCGCGTAAGCGCGCCGCGCCGGCTCGTCCAGCGCCTCCGCAATCAGCCCGAAGTAGCCGCCATACGCTGCATCCACATGCACCCGGAACCCGTACTGCTTTTTGAGTTCGAGAATCTCCCCCAACGGATCCACCGCGCCCATTGCCGTCGTGCCCAGCGTCGCCACCACCGCGCCCACGTCGCCCTTGTCGAGTTCGGCTTCCAGCGCCTCCAGCTTCATCCGCCCGCGATTGTCCGTCGCAATGCTCGCGTACTCCAGCTTCAGCACTCCCGAAATCCGCTGGTGCGTGTAATGCGCCTGCTCCGAGCCGGCAATACGGAAATTGCCCCGCCGCCCCGCCGCCAACTGTCCTGCGATCCAAAACGCTTCCAGGTTGGCCAGTGTGCCGCTCGAGGTCAGGTGGCCCAGGTACTCCTTCCATCCAAACATCCCAGCGATCTCCCCAACCGCTTCCACCTCCATCTCCGAGCTGGCCCGGCCGCCGTCCCTGGCGTGATTGTTGGGGTTGATCTTCATGGCCAGTGCATACGCCGCCCGCGCCACCGGATGCGGCGGCTTCATCATTTGCCCTGCGTACAGTGGATGAAAGTACGGGTAGTTATCCCCCAACCTGTGCGCCGTGGCCTCCAAAACCTCCGCCATCGCCTCGGTGCCCAAGCCGGACTCAACGTCGAATTCCGGCAGTGCACGAAACTCCGCCTCCAGCACCTCCGTGGCGCGCGAGAGCAAGCCGGGGACAGGATCTTGAGGCATGGCGACCTCTCACCATATCACAGGCCGCTGGGCGCCGTTAAATCCATATTGGCCAACGGGTTCTGAATCACCAGGCCGGGGCGTGCACATAATTTTGACGGGGATGATATAATTGAGTCAGCGTTAGAAACGAACCGGGCGTGAGCAGCACTCGCCCAACCAAGCAAGATTCTGCCAGTGGCTCCGATTCATCCAGCGCAATTCAATCCAGGAAATACGAACACAATGGAACAAGGTACTGTGAAGTGGTTCAATGACGCGAAGGGTTTTGGCTTCATTTCGCGCCAGAACGGCGAAGACGTATTCGTGCACTACTCTGCGATCAACTCAAGTGGTTTCAAGAGCTTGCAGGAAGGTCAAGCCGTGCAATTCAACGTAGTCAAGGGCCCCAAGGGCTGGCAGGCTGCCGACGTACAGCCTCTCTAAGCCCGTTCGGTCGGATTCCGGCAGAATCTGACAAATTCTGCAAAAGGGCTGGGTGCGCTCCTTAATCTTCAAGGCGCGTTCCGAGTCCTTTTGTGTCTACGCGCAGCTTGCCGATCACGCTGATTCCCTGGGTCGCTCCCGCGCAAGCCCCCGTTTGTAGTGGCCCCATTCCTGGCGCGCATTTCGCGGCAGCCGTGGGAGAGCACAGTCTCAACCTCCCGGCCCTCAACCCAGCATAAAACGCACGCGTTTCGCTCGACTTCGCGCCCGCCATCCTTCTATCCTCAAAGTTAGCTCTCTCGCCGCACGCGGCCAAATGGAATCCAGCACATGAGCAAGAACACGATCGCCGTACACCTGCCCGATGGGGCCATTCGCGAAGTGCCTTCCGGCACAACGCCTCTCGAAATCGCCAACTCCATCTCGCCGCGCCTGGCCGCGGCTTCAGTCGTGGCCCGCCTCACTCCGCTCGACGGCGTCGCCGCTGCGAAGCCCACCGACGAGCCCCCCGAAGCCGCCATGTACGCCGCCGAAGACGCAGCCGCACCACGCCTCGTCGATCTCTCCGCGCCGCTCACTGCCTCGACGCGCCTCGAGCTCGTCACCGAGAAAGATCCCGACGCCCTCAAAGTCGTGCGCCACTCCGCCGCTCACGTGCTCGCCACGGCCGTCCTCGAGCTCTTCCCTGAAACCAAGCTCGGCCACGGCCCCGCCACCGAATCCGGCTTCTTCTACGACTTCTATCGCGCCCAGCCCTTCACGCCCGAAGACCTCGCCGCCATCGAAGCCAAAATGGCCGAAGTTGTCGCGCGCAACGAGCCCTTCGTCCGCGAGCACGAGCCGCGCGAGCAGGCCCTCGCTGAATTTCAGCGCGACGGCGACTTCATGAAGACCCACTTCGTCACCAAATTCACCGCCCCCGGCGACCAGGTCAGCTTCTACCGCAACGGCAAATTCGTCGACTTCTGCCGCGGCCCGCACGTGCCGTCGACAGGCCGAGTGAAGGCGTTTAAAGTCACCAGCCTCGCCGGCGCCTACTGGCTCGGCGATGAGAAAAATCCGCAGCTCCAGCGCATCTACGGCACGGCGTTTTTCTCGCAAAAGGATCTTGAAGCCCACTTCGCCCGCCTTGAAGAAGCCGCGCGCCGCGACCATCGCGTCCTGGGTAAGCAGCTCGACCTCTTCAGCATTCAGGAGCTCGCCGGCGCCGGCCTCATCTTCTGGCATCCGCGTGGCGCCATCGTCCGCAAAATCATGGAAGACTGGATGCGCGACGAATGCCTCCGCCGCGGCTACCAGCTCGTTTACACGCCGCACGTCATGCGCCGGGATTTATGGAAGATCAGCGGCCATGAGGGTTTTTACTCCGGCAACATGTACACGCCGATGGAACTGGACGACGCCGAGTATCGGCTCAAGCCGATGAACTGCCCCGGCCACATCCTCATCTACAAGAACTCGCCCAAGAGCTATCGCGATCTGCCCGCGCGCTACGCCGAGCTGGGCAATGTGTATCGCTACGAGCGCTCGGGAACCATGCATGGCCTCTTGCGCGTGCGCGGCTTTACGCAGGACGACGCCCACATCTTCTGCAGCCCCAAGCAGATCGAAGGCGAAGTCTCGGCCTGCATCGATTTCGCCGAAGCCGTGCTGAAAACCTTCGGCTTCTCAGAGTTCAAAGTCGAGCTGTCAACATGGGATCCTTCGGACCGCGCCCACTATGCAGGATCGAATGAAAATTGGGACCTCGCCGTACGCTCCCTCGACAACGTGCTTAAGGCGAAGGGCATTCCCTACAAGACCATCCCCGGCGAAGCCGCCTTCTACGGCCCCAAGATCGATGTGAAGCTGGTCGACGTGCTCGGCCGCCTGTGGCAACTATCGACGGTTCAATTCGACTTCAACCTCCCCGCGCGCTTCGAGCTTGAGTATGTAGGCGAAGACGGCGAGCGCCACCAGCCCGTGATGGTGCACCGCGCGCTCTTCGGGTCAGTGGAAAGATTTTTCGGAGTCCTCATCGAGCACTACGCTGGAGCCTTCCCGCTCTGGCTCGCGCCCGTGCAAATCGGCTTGGTGCCCATCAGCGAGCGCCATCTTGCCTACGCCGAAATAGTCGAAGCCGAGCTAAAAGCCGCCGGCCTCAGAGTCGAAACCGACGCCCGCAACGAAAAGATGAACGCCAAGATCCGCGACTTCGCCAACCAGAAGACGCCCTACATCCTCGTCTTCGGCGACAAGGAAGAAGCGGCAGGCGCGGTCAGCGTCCGCGTTCGCGGCAAAGGCGACCAGGGGTCGATGCCGCTCAAGGACTTTATCGCCAAAGCCCAATCGCTGGTTGCGAGCCAATCCACGGAACTCTAAAGTCTTGTATAAGGGCACGAGTTTACTCGTGCCGAAATGGCCATCAATAAAGAACCGGGCTTTAGCCTCTGAGGAATCAAATAGGGACCAACGCCAATGACCTTGAAGTCCATCTCGCTCGAAGGGTATCTCGGCTCGTCGTTCGAGTACGACTGCGAGTACGCGGACGGGGCCATCGTCGAACGAACCGGAGGCCAATTCGACCATTCGTTTCTGACGTCGGTTATCGGTGCTCGCCTCTTCCACCAAGCCGCAGATTCCGGCCTGATCGCTCTCATCAGCGTTCGCGTTCAAACGGCTCCGGCGCGCATCCGCGTTCCCGATCTTGCCGTCACCCGCGTCGCTTCTCCGCGCGAGCGGGTAATTACTCATCCCCCGCTGTTAGTCGTTGAGATTCAGTCGCCAGACGATTCGTTGCGCCACCTCGAAACGAAAACTCAGGAGTATCTCGCCTTCGGTATCGAGCACGTCTGGGTCATTGACCCGCAAGCGTGCGTCGCCTATCGCGGCACTTCGAACGGCCTCGAGCTGGTCCGCTCCGGCGAACTCTCCATCCCCGGAACGCCAATCCGCATCGTGCTGGACGAACTCTTCGCCGAGCTGGACCGGGTGTAGTCGGCGATCATGCTTATTGACTCCCGCATAATATAGAGTCATTCGGGCCATAAGGAAGCTTGCTTCCAGAAGGCGGCAATCAAACGGGGACGGCGGCGCATGCGGCTCAGAGTGCGGCGCGCGGCTTGGCTCAGTTGCCAATAGTCTTGGGGGCAGACATTGGGCAGCTCGTGCTGCTTCCAGTGGCCCCAGATGTACTCGACCGGGTTCAGTTCCGGCGCGTAGGCGGGCAAGTATTCCTGGTGGATCCAGCCCTGGAGCGAAGCGATGTGGTCCTGCACCATGCGGCTGCGGTGCGCCGGCAGCCGGTCCCAGACTAAGATCATGGGGCGGCGGATGGCGCGCACCAGGGCGTTGAGGAAATCCACCACCTGCGGCGACTTGATGGCGCCGGGGTAGAGACGGAAGTAAAAGTTCCATGCCGTCAGCCCTGCGGCCACCGAGAGCGACTTCCAGTTGAAGCAGTACTGCAGGACCGGAGTGCTGCCCCGCGGCGCCCAGGTGCGCACTCGGTGCGGACGCTGGCTCAGTCCACTCTCGTCGGCCAATACGATTACACGCCCTTCCTGGCGGGCTTTTTTTTAATGGCCGGCCACACTTTTTTCTTCCAAGATTCGACCTCCGCCCGGTTGCGCTCGCGGGCCCGGCCCACGGGCCGCTGCGGACTCCAGCCCAGGGCGATAAGCAGCTTCCAAACGTGGCCGGGATGATAGCGCACGCCAAACTCGCACTTCACTAGGTGGGCGACACGCGGGCAAGTCCACAGCGGGGTTTCGTAGCCCAACTGCTGGGGGCCTTTGAGCAGCAACTTGGCCAACTGCCGTTTCTCTGCGGCGCTCAACAGCGGCTTGCGCCCCGCTCGTCCGGCTTTCTTCACCCCGGCGCGGCCATCGCGCCGATAGGCATTCACCCAGCGATAGACACTCTGCCGGACAACCCCCACCCGGCGGGCAATGGCGGCTTGCGTCTCGCCCCGTTCCCAGAGCCGAATCGCTTCCAGCCGCCGCTTCTCCAAGGCATCGAAATCGCGGCACACTCCACGTGGATTCCCCATGCCTATTTAGACGCCGCGGCTCGAAGATAGGTTGCTATATTATGCGAGATTCAATAAGTTTCGTTTCGGACTCAAAACCAGTCAAACGAAAAAGCGCATTTGGGCTGCTCTGTGCAAAGAACTGCAAATCGATCGAGCAATATGCATCGGGCGCAAGGCACGCGATCATTGCTATGGTCCAAGCCCATGAAGGCGAGGACGAGAAAAAGGTTTGCGGGCTGTAATCTGAATACGGATGGTCAAACTTGGAGATTACTCGAATGAAGTTGCTAGATGATCCTCTTGAAAGCGACGCTCCAGACATGCTCCGCTGTTACAAGGGCGCGATGGAAAAGGATTGTGGGAACATCGCCTCCTCAGCCGCCTCAGTCCATGCCCAAGACAAGAGTAGTTGGCGGCCAGAATCGGTCACCGGACACCTTGCTGGCTTGCGCCGGCCACCGCGGGCACTTCCAACGTCTCCTTAATGTTAGCTTCAACCTTGTCTCTGCCGATCACACCTTTGACGAACGCAAGAACCCTCCCGCTGCGGGAGATGTAGTAAGTAGTTGGCAGGATTTCCGTCGCTCCGTACAGGGAGCTCACATGGCCGTCGTCGAAAAGAACTGGATAGTCAATCCCTGTTTTTTCGACGAACTGCTCAACCGCCTTGCTCCCGCCATCATCCATCGAGACTCCGATCACCTGGAAACCCCGCGGTCCGTATTCTTTCTGCAGTTGGACGAACCAGGGTATCTCTCTCCGGCACGGTGCACACCAGGTCGCCCAGAAGTTGAGCACGATACCCTTGTCTCGAAAGCTGGAGAGACGCACTGGATTCCCATTCAGATCCCGCAGCGTGAAATCCGGTGCCGGGTAGGGATGAGATGGGCGGAGAGTTCTCACGCGGGTGAAAACTAACAAAAGCAGCGCGGAAACGACAACAAGCGAAGCTCGAGCGAGAAATCTGAATCTTGTCCTGCTCATCTGCCTCGGACTCCTGCCGGGTGCCGGGTGCCCCATCCTAAGCGCAGTTCTTCACGCTTAGGGTGGGTTTGCTGACCCGCCGACTCGCTGACTCGCTGCTTCACGCGTTGATCGCCATCCCCTCCACGGCAGCGTATCCATCCAGCATCGCCTCGCTCAGCGTAGGATGCGCGTGGATGGCAAACATCATCTCCTCCACGGTGCCTTCGAGCTCCATCACCGCAACCGCTTCGGCAATCAGCTCCGTCGCCTGCGGGCCGATGATGTGCACGCCCAGAATCTCACCGTACTTCTGGTCGGCCACGATCTTCACAAAACCGTCGTGGCTGCCCACGATCGTGGCCTTGGAGTTGCCCGCGAAGGGAAACTTGCCCACCTTCACTGCGTAGCCTTTTTCCTTCGCTTGCGCCTCGGTCAGCCCCACACTGCCGATCTGCGGCTCCGTATACGTGCAACTCGGGATGTGGTCGTGGCGCACCGGCCGGTACTTGCGCCCGGCGATCTTTGCCATCGCCACCATGCCGCTCATTGCGCCGACGTGCGCCAGTTGCGGCAGCCCGGCCACAATGTCGCCAATGGCAAACACGCCCGGCTCGGCCGTCTCCTGTGCCTCGCCCACCTTCACCAGCCCGCGCTCCAGCTCAACCTTCGTCTTTTCCAGGCCGATGTTTTCGGTCCGCCCCGCGCGGCCCACGGCCACCAGCACCTTCTCGGCCTCTTTCACCTGGGCGTTTCCATTGACATCGGCATAGCTCACGCGAACGCCGCTCTCGGTCTTCTCCACCTTCTCGACCTTTGCGCCGGTGTTCACGTTGATGCCGCGCTTCTTAAAGACCCGCGCCAGCTCCTTTGAAATCTCCTCATCTTCCACCGGAACCACGCGCGGCAAAAACTCCAGAATCGTCACCTCGGTTCCGAAGCTTCGAAAAATCGACGCAAATTCCACGCCCACCGCGCCCGCGCCGATGACCACGAGCGACTTGGGCGGCGCGTCAAGCGACAAAACTTCGACATTGGTCAGGATCGTCTCGTCCGCCTTCAGCCCCGGCAGCAGCTTGGCCTCCGACCCCGTCGCCACAATCACATTCTTCGCTTTCACCTGGCTCTTCACGCCGCTGGCGTCCACGTCTACCGTGTGCATGCCGCCCTGCGCCGGTCCCGTCAACCGTCCGAAGCCCGCGATCACCGCGATCCTGTGCTTTTTCATCAGGAACTCGAGGCCCTTCACGTGCTTCGCGATGATCGCGTTCTTGCGTGTGAGCACTGCGGCCCAATCGAGCGCGGGCGTTCCAATCCCCGCAATGCCGTACTCGGCCGCATGTTTCAGGTGGTCCCAAATTTCGGCGTTGAACAAGAGCGCCTTGGTCGGTATGCAGCCCACGTGCAGGCAGGTGCCGCCCAGCTTCGGGCTGGCGTCAATCAGCGCCACCTTCAGCCCGTACTCCGCCCCGCGAATCGCCGCCGTATAACCCGCCGGCCCGCCACCGATCACCGCCACGTCGTAAATCGCTTCAGAATTCGTCTCTGGCAAGGGAAACTCCGTTCCGGCGCGCTTTGCTGCGTGAGCGCCGCGTTTACATACTTAGTCTAAATTGGCGACGTGGATTGGCCTGCTAGCGATGGGTGACGCGCTGCGTTAGCCGCCCGCCTGCCAGGGAGTCGGATTGCTCCTTGTAATCTCTTGGATCGAGCCAGGTCACAGAACCGAATGTCTCTGTATTTCGTACGCCGGCACAGGAAAACGATGAGGCGTGCTCTCCTGCGCCGGTGTTTTTCGATTCGGGCCCGTAGAAGCTAGCGGGGTAAGACGAGCAGGCCAGCTTCGAGCAATTTTTCCGTCAGCCGGTCGAGAGCCAACGGAAATTTGTATGAAATGGTGCGGACGCCTATGCCGAGCATACCGGCAGCCTCGACCTGTGTGTACTCCTGAAGCACCACTCGGCCCAGCATCTTTCGATCCAACAAGCTGAGCCGGTTCAGGCATTTTTCAATGTCGAGGACGAAGATGACCGCGTCTTCGAAGGTGCGGATGGGGCGGCTGGACGCCCATCCTCGCCCGACGGGGTCGCTCAGGATCGACGGCGCCCTGCCCACCTGCATGGAAGCGTACAGGTAGCGCCGCAACAGGCTTTCAGTGTGCTTCCTGTAGAAAGCCAAACTGGCCGGTGGTTTTTCCTGCGCCCTTGCGGGCTTCGCTACAACCGGCTCGGCGTGTTTTTCTTCGCGTCTCCTCCGTTCGATCTGCCAGACTGCCCTGGCAGTGCTGGTCTCCCATACCATCGGCAACTGGAGAGCTGCGCTCATTGCGCACCTCCCGCTGCCTCAGCCACCGCCCAAACCCTGGCGAGCTGTTTGCGGCTCGGCCGTCCGCGCCGCTTTCGGGTCTCCGGCGATGGAAAGTCCTTCAGCTTTATTTCACATTCCTTGCAATACACACTCCCTTGAGTTTGGGTACGGTACCAAAGACAACCGCAACCCTCGCAAACTTTCAATTGCACGCGCATTTCCATGACTGATTCTCCATATTTGTTTCATCTCCCGACGGACTTTTGTGGCGCCGGTTGTTCCGCGGGGTGAAGAGAACCAGGCAAGACAACTCAGGTTTCTCCTGTCCTGATGGGGGATTGCCGCCTGTGCTCTCTTGTTCGTTGTCATGACCACAGCGCGCAGATCCTGGAATTTTTTTTGACTGGCTTGTCCTCGGCGTCCTTGCGGGCGTTTTAGCGCGGGAGCGGGAAAATCCGGTTCGACAAGAAAATCTCCCCGGCATTTTCATGCGCCGCCGCGTAAGGCAGTCTTCCGCCTCCGCTCAGTCTGGCGACGATGAACGATTCCCCAAAAATTCCCACAAGCCAATGCGTGACTCAGTAAACCAAATGTAGGCAGACGGTTGTTTTAGGTCAACGTTACGCAGGTACTTTCAGCATTGCTGCTTTTCAATCTTCGCTCGGACGCTCAAAATGAAGGCCAACCAGCCCTGATAGCTTTGCCAAGGGAAGCTTATGGGATTCGCTCCCATTGCTGGCGGCAAATTTTCCACAGATGAACTTTACGCAGATGCACGATCGGCTCCGCCTGGAACTGCTGCACAGGATACAGCGGGGGACGCTGAGCGTCTCGTTATTGGCCCGGCAGACGGGGTTTGGCCAGGCACATCTCTCCAATTTTCTGCACAGCCGGCGCCACCTTTCGCTGGAGGCGATGGATCGCATTCTGGCTGCACAACATTTGACGGTTGCCGATCTGCTGCCCGCCGGGCATCGGGCCGGGCCTTTGCCGGAAGGCGAGGAAGGCAGCGCCGTCCCGGTCGTCTCGCACGCCGCGGCGCTCTTCGAAGCCCTGATCCGGCCCTCGGCGGTCCAGTCCATGCTGCATTTGCCCTGCGCCGCTCTGCGGTCTCTCCGCCCGCATGCTTCGAACCCTCGGCGTGCCTGGCAGCGGTTTGTCGCTATCCGCGTTTCAGGCGCCGACGCCTTTCCGATGGAGCCGCTGGTGCTGCCCGAGGCTATGGTGCTCATCGACCGGCACTACAATTCGCTGTTGCCTTACCGCCCCAACCGGCCCAATCTCTACGCGGTTCGCCACGGCGCGCACCTGACGCTCCGCTATGTGGACTATCTTTCGGGACGGCTGGTGTTGCGTCCTTACAACATCGCCTTTCCGGTGGAGCTGATCGAGCCCGATCCGGGAGAAGCGCCCAATAACCTGCTGGCAGGGCGGATTGCGCTGATTGTGAATGAAATGTGAGCGTATTTCCTTCTTTGACGAATGCGCCGGGCGGGGCCATGGCTGAGAATGACAGGCGGTCCCTCAACTTTCCCGGTAGGTTCCGTTCGCCAGATCGCAGGCGGCTGCGCTGAGGTTCTCCGGCCGGCCGAGATCGCGCCAATACGAACCGCCGGTGCGAAAGGCGAGAATCTTTTCACCCTGTGCCGCCAGGCGTAGATAGGCGTCAATGATCGAAAAAGCGCCTTCGTCCTGAAACATGGAAAAGATGCGAGGCGAGAGGACGTGAATGCCGGAGAAGGCGAGTGCCTCAACTGTTTGTACGGGCCGGGTTAATTCGGGCTCCGCATCGGGTCCTGCGCGGCGGCCGCAGAGCTGGCCGTGCTCGTCGAAGAGCAGATAGCGCGAGGTCTCGCGGTGCTGCACGGCCAGCGTGGCGAGGGCATTGTGCTCAGCGTGAAAGCGCACCATGCCCGCGAAATCGATGTTGCTGAGGACATCAACGTTGTGGACCAGAAACGGTTCTGGGAACGGTTCTGGGAATGGGGCGCCGGTTGGCTGGGCCGAGGGCGTGCTCGCGCCGGCCTCAAGAAAAAACCATCCTGCCTTTTTCAGGCCGCCGCCAGTGTCGAGCAGGGCCTCCTCGCGAGAGACTTCAATCCTCATGCCGAAGTTGCGGTTGGCCTGCAGATAATCGACGACCATCTCCGCGTAATGATGCACGTTGACGATAACCTCGCGCACGCCGAAGGAGCGCAGGCGCGAGAGGGTCATCTCTAAGAGCGTGCGGCCGGCGATGGTGACCAGCGCCTTGGGGCGCTCGTCGGTGAGCGGGTGCAGTCGCGTGCCCAGTCCGGCGGCGAGAATCATGGCCTTCATTTACTCGGCCTCTCCGGACTTGCCTAGCTTCTCAAGCTCGATGTGCCGAACAACGGCTTCTACGCCCGCCGTGCCGCGCAGATGCCTGGCCAACTGCTCGGCAAGATAAACGGAGCGGTGCTGCCCGCCGGTGCAGCCGAAGGAAACCATGAGATTCGAGAAGCCGCGGCGCCGATAGGCGGCGACGCTCGCATCCACGAGCGAGATGGCGTGTGAGAGAAACTCGCGCACGCTTTGGTGACGGTCGAGGAAGTCGATCACCGCTGCATCTTTGCCGGTGAACTGCCGGAACTGTTCCTCGCGCCCAGGGTTAGGCAGGCTGCGGGCATCGAAGACGAATCCTCCGCCGTGCCCAGCCTCATCTGCGGGCATGGAGCGGTGAAACGAAAAACTAAAAATGCGCAACGTCAAACCAGCAGAGGGCGCAGCGAGGTTCTGCAGTTTTTCCGACGCCGACATTTTTTCGAGGGCGTCGAGCAGAGCCGGGAGCGCGATGGGCAGCCTGACGTGCTCGGCCAGCCAGCGCAGGTTCTTGAGCGCGTAGGGCACGCTTTGCAGAAAATGGGGCTTGCGCTCGTAGAAGCCCCTGAAGCCGTACGCGCCTAAAGCCTGAAAGATGCGCACATACACGTAGGCGTAGTAGTGCTCCATGAAGGCTTCGCGCTTGAGGTCGATGAAACCGGCGAGGCAGTTGAGATAGTGGTCGAGCAGTTGCCGGCGCAACTCCGGCGGCAGATCGGCCTTGCCGTCGTAGAGCAAAGAGGCGATGTCGTATTGCAGCGCGCCCTTGCGGCCGCCCTGGTAGTCGAGGAAAAGCGGCTGGCCGCCGCGCAGCATCACGTTGCGGGATTGAAAATCGCGATAGAGAAAATAATCGTGACCGGCGGCGAGCAGGAATTTCGTCAGGCGTGTGAAATCGAGTTCGAGCGCCTGTTCGTTGAAGGGCACGCCGGCCAGGCGCAGGAAATAGTACTTGAAATAGTTCAGGTCCCAGGCGATGGATTGGCGATCGAAGCTCGAGCGCGGATAGCAGACCTTGTAATTCAAATCGCGGCCTGCCACAACCTGAAAGCGCGGCAGTACGGCGACGACTTTGCGATAAGCTTCAATGGCCGGTGGAGCAATGGCGTCGCCCGCGCGATTGTTGCCAAGAAACTCAAAGAGCGTGGTGTCGCCCAGGTCTTCTTCGAGGTAGGCGCCCTGGCTCAAGTCCTCGATATAAATCTCCGGGACGGGCAACCCGTGGCGGCGAAAGTGGCGGGAAAACTCAAGAAAGGCGGCGTTCTCCTCGCGCACGGAGTAGAGAATGCCGATGGCGGTCCGCCCCGACCCGGTGAGCCGGACGATGATGCGTCCTGAGCCGCCGAGTTGGCCCTGGAGCGGCTGCACTTGCTCTGCAGGCGCCCGGAAATGCTGCTCGAAGAGGCGTTTAAGAACGTCCATGAAGGTTCGCACAAGCTGCTTGGACAAAGATAGCGATGCTGGGGAAGCGGACGCAAGGCGATCGAGCGGACGCGGGTCGCGCGGGCGCGAGTTTCACTCAACCTCGTGAGCCTCATCGGGGTTGTCGAAGCGCGTGTAGCGCGAGATGAAATTCAGGTGCACGATGCCGGTGGGGCCGTTGCGCTGCTTGGCCACGATGATCTCCGACTTGGCGCGTTCCGACTCGGACATCTCCTCGTCGCGTTTGTAGTAACTCTCGCGATGGATGAAGGCGACCACATCGGCATCCTGCTCAATGGAGCCCGACTCGCGCAGGTCGCTGAGTATGGGCCGTTTGTCGTCGCCGCGGCGCTCGCTGGCGCGCGATAGCTGTGAGAGCGCGACCACCGGCACTTGCAGTTCCTTGGCCATTGCTTTCAAGCCGCGGGAGATGGCCGACACCTCCTGCACCCGGTTCTCGTAGCCTTTTTTCCCCACGCCCGGGGGAGTGGCCGACATCAATTGCAGGTAATCGACCACGATCAGATCGAGGCCGCCGGCGTTCTGGCTGAGGCGGCGAGCCCTGGCGCGCATCTCAGCCAGCGTGGGGCTTGCTGAGTCGTCGATGAAGATGCGCGATTCGATGAGCACTTCCAATGCCCGTTCCAGTTTTTCCTGGTCCTTGCCCCCCAAGTGGCCGGCCTGCATCATGCGCTGATCCACCCATGCCTGCGAAGCCAACATTCGCCGCAACAGTGTTTCCTTGCTCATCTCCAGGCTGAAGACGGCCACGACGGCGTGGTGGTGCACTGCTGCGTTCTGTGCGATGTTGATGGCCAACGCGGTCTTGCCCATGGAGGGCCGCGCCGCAATGATGATCAACTCGCCCTTCTGAAGCCCCTTGGTCATCTCATCAAATCTGGTGAAATCGGTTGCGAGGCCTGTAACCGCAAGACTCTGCTTATACAGGTTGTCGATCGACCCGAAGGAGTCGCGGACGATGATGTCGATGCGGCTGCAGGCCCTTGGGTGAGACCGGATTCGCTGACTTCGAGCAGTTGCGCCTCGGTCGCATCCAGAACGCTGATGGCCTCTTCGCTTTGGTCGGCGGCTCGGGCGATTGCGGCCGAGCAGATGCCCATGAGCCGGCGTAACAGGCTCTTGTCTTTGATGATGCGGATGTAGTCGTCAATGACCGGACGGCGGGGCAGGCCCTCGGTGAGCGAGGCCAGATAAGCCACGCCGCCGACAGCCTCGACTTCCTTGTAGCGCGCCAGTTCGTTGGCCAGAGTAACGATGTCCACGGCGCGGCTGGAGTCCATTAACTCGCTCATGCGCAGGAAGATGCGACGATGCGAGTCGAGCGAGAAGTCGTCGGCCTTGATGACTCCGGCGGCCTCGGCGTGGGCGGCGTTGTCGAGCAGGATCGCGCCCAGGATGGTCTTCTCCGCGTCCACGTTCGCGGGCAGTCCGGCGTCGAGCGTGAGGTCGGGCACGGTGGCCATACCAGAAGAGTGTAGGACGGATCGAGCCGGGAGCGCGCTGTGAAGAAGATGGCGGGAATTGGAAGTTGAGGAAAAGTAGCAGGGTGGTAAATGCAAGGCCAAATGCATCCGGTGAAACTGTGCCAGTTCCTCTACGCGGTATTCTGAAATAACCATGACCAGCCCAGCCAAATCCCTTCGCCGCGTGGCTGTTTTTTGCGGATCGGCGTTCGGAAATAATCCTGTCTTTCGCGCTGAAGCTACGGCTCTCGGCGCGGCCATTGCCAAAGCTGGCCTGGGGCTGGTGTATGGCGGAGCGAGCCGCGGCCTGATGGGCGTGGTGGCCGACGCGGCGCTTGCCGGGGGAGCGGAGGTCATCGGAGTGCTGCCGGATGAGTTGAATGGGCGCGAGATCGGTCACACCGGCCTGACCTCACTCGAAATCGTGCCCACGATGCACGTGCGCAAGGCACGCATCCACGAGTTGGCCGATGCTTTTTTCGTGCTGCCCGGCGGCTTCGGCACCTTTGAGGAATTGCTCGAAACCATCACCTGGGCGCAGATCGGGCTGCACGCCAAGCCGTGCATTCTCATTAACACGGCAGATTATTGGAACGGGCTGCTGGTTTTTCTCGACACCGCGGTTGCGGCCGGTTTCATCGAGGCCCGCAACAGGGAATTGCTGCGCGTGGCCGCGAACGCGGCCGATGCGCTAGCCTTGGCCGCCGGCCAAGCCTGAGGCGCCATGTGCCTGGCCGCGGCGCATTCGCAGCCGCAAATCATCCAACTCCGTCACTCCGTCCAGGGATTGTGTACTTTGACGGGAAGCCCGTTGACGTCGCGCGTGTTGCGCGTGACCAGCATAAGCCCGTGCTGCACAGCCGTTGCCGCAAGCAATGTATCGACTACTGGCCGCGGGCGATCGCCGGACCAGTCGCCCCACAGCCGAGCCGTGGCCGCGTCGATGCCAAGAATGCGGTCGGCGAAGCCGAATTCAAGCCCCTCCACCCACGCAGCAAGCGCCTTTGCCGCCACCGGATCGGCGCGCCGCTTGACGGCAATGCCTTTGCGCAACCCGCCAATCGCCAGCACGCTCAGAAAGAGCGCAGAAGAATCAACCGCTCCCAAAAAAGCGATCACGCCCGCGTCGGCTTGTTTTTTGCGCGTCTCGCTCAGGACGTTGGTGTCGAGCAGGTAGGCAACGGATGCGCTCACAAAACGATTTCGCGTCCGGTGTCACGGTCCGGCCCAACATCGAAATCGTCCACCTTCGGCCCACCCAGCAGATACTCCTTCAGCCCCGGCTTGTGCGCCGTCAAGGCGCGGAAATCCTCGATCGACAGCACCACCGCCCGCTCTGCACCGTGGCGCGTAATCACTTGCGGCCCATTGCGTTGCGCCTCTTCGATCACTTCACTGAACCGCGTCTTTGCCTGCTGTACCTGCCACCGAGCCATCTGCGTATCTCTCCTCAAATTATGACTATAATTATAGTTGTTATAGTCAGATTTGTCCATCTCCAGCGTTCTCAAGCGTCTAGCGCAGCCGCAAGCCCCCTTGTTGTACCATTCGATTGAACTCGACTCATACGAAAAGGGCAATTCTTTATGAACACAGCATCTTCTCCTACCCTGCTCGTTCTCGCCGCCGGCATGGGCAGCCGCTACGGCGGCCTCAAGCAAATCGATCCCGTCGGCCCGGCCGGCGAAACCATCATCGATTACTCCATCTTCGACGCGCTGCGCGCCGGCTTCGGCAAGCTGGTCTTCATCATCCGCAAAGACATCGAGCAGACTTTCCGCGAGATTGTCGGCGCGCGGTTTGAAAAGCGCGTTGCCGTCGAATACGTCTTTCAGTCGCTCGACGACATTCCGCCGCGCTTCAGCGTGCCCGCGGGCCGCACCAAGCCGTGGGGCACTACGCAGGCCATCATGCTGGCCGCCGATGCCATCCACGAGCCTTTCGCGGCCATCAATGCCGACGACTTCTACGGCGCGGATGGCTATCGCGAGCTGGCCCGGCATCTCACATCCGGCTCGCCGGATTACGCTATGGTCGGCTTCATTCTGCGCAACACGCTCTCTGAATTCGGATCGGTAGCGCGCGGCGTGTGCCGGGTTGGAGAGGGCGATATCCTTGAGAGCATCGTCGAGCTCACAAAAGTCGAGCCCGACGGCGGCCATGCCCGCAACACCGCGCCGGACGGCACGGTGACGACGCTGACCGGGGACGAGCCGGTTTCGCTGAACATGTGGGGATTTACGCCGCGCGTCTTCGATCAACTGCGCGAGCGCTTCGAGCAATTCCTTGAAGGCAACGCATCCGACCTCAAAGCTGAGTGCTACATTCCCAATACGGTCGGCGAGCTGGTTCGAGCCGGCGAGGCGCGCGTCAAAGTGCTGCATACGCGCGATTCCTGGTTCGGCGTCACCTATCGCGAAGACCGGCCGCGCGTTGTCGAGAGCATTCGCCGCCTCGTCGCCGACGGATCTGTATCCCGAAAGACTCTGGCCATGAGCGAGACCTATCTCGTCCCGCGCGATGCGCGCGCCGTGGCGAACCAGTTCCAGTTCCGCGGCGAAATTGCCGAAATCGCGCCCCACGGGAACGGCCACATTAACGATACCTACCGCGTGGAGTGCCATGGGACGGGCACGCCCGCGCGCTACATTCTGCAGCACATCAATCGCAATGTCTTCCGCAATCCCGCCGCAGTGATGCAGAATATCGAGCGCGTGACGGCGCATCTGGGCGCACAGACAGCCGGCGAGCCCGACGCTGCCCGCCGCGTGCTCACCCTGGTTCCGGCGCTCGACGGGCGCAACTGGCACGTGGATGCGGACGGAGAAACGTGGCGCGCTTTTCAATTCATCGATCGTGCGCGCACCTATGAGGCAGCCACGTCTGCCGGGCAGGCGTTCCAGGCGGCCCGCGCGTTCGGCCGCTTCCAGCAGCAGCTTGCCAACCTGCCCGCGCCGCGCCTGCACGATACCATCCCCGATTTTCACCACACGCCCAAGCGCTTCGCCGCATTGGAGCAGGCAATCGCCTCGGACGTGAAGGGCCGCGCCATCCTGGCCAGGCCGGAGATTGAATTTGCCCTCGCGCGCCAACCCATCGCCAGCGTTCTGCTCAAGGCAGACCTGCCCGAGCGCATCACGCACAACGACACCAAATTCAACAACGTGCTGCTCGACGACGCAACCGGCGAAGGCATCTGCGTCATCGACCTCGACACGGTGATGCCGGGCCTCGCGCTTTACGATTTCGGCGACATGGTGCGCACCACCACCAGTCCCGCCGCAGAAGACGAGCAGGATCTATCCAAAGTGACCATGCAATTTCCCCTCTTCGAAGCGCTCGTCCGCGGCTATCTTGAGGCAGCGGGCGGATTCCTGACCGCGGCGGAGAAGAAGTATCTCGCGTTCTCGGGCAAGCTCATCACTTTCGAGACCGGCATCCGCTTTCTTGCCGATTATCTGGCCGGCGACACCTACTTCAAGGTGCATCGCGAAGGGCACAACCTGGACCGCTGCCGCACACAATTCAAGCTGGTGGAGTCCATCGAACGGCAGGAAGAGAAGATGAACCGGCTGGTCGAAACGATTGCGGCATGACGTGCCGCTTCTTACGGCGTCGCCCGCTCCGTATTGTGGCAGCCTGGGCGTCAGCCGGCGCACCACAAACTCCTGAAACAGATTCTGCACCGCGCCTTCCGCGGTGCCGATGAGCGCATTCTCAAACGTCAGCTCCACGCCGCTGCGGTCGCTGGCCGGGTAATAGAGGTTCGAGATGCCGCCAGCCGCCAGCCCGCCTAAGATGCTGGAGTAATTCGGCTGCCATCGCCCGTTATCGCCCTTGCAAATGACCGCATTTGCAATGGCGTACATGGCACGCGACCGGGTCGTCCCGGTCCCCTTGTAGAAGTATCGTGGGTCCTGCTTGAACAGCGAGGGCAGAATCGCGCCGCCGATCATCGTGTCGAAAAAGCCGTCGGCATAATTCGCGCCGAATCGTTTGCCATAGCCCTGCGCGCCCTGGCCGTATCCGGCAAAGGTATTGGTGGCCTGCTCTATGCCCGCGACGGCACCCGTTAGGAGCCACGTCATAGGATCGACGGACGTCCTCCAGGCGAGCTGGTATTTCTGCCGGGAAGTGAGCGGGACCGCATTGGGATCGTAACTGACGTAGTAGTTCGGAAGCACGCCCAGCACCCGCTGTTTTTCCTCCAGGTTGAGCTGCACCTGCGCGAGCTCCACCTGCGACTCGGCCGATACCTCCACCACGCTTGTCGTGGATGCAACCGGCAACACGATGGTGCGCGCATCGAATGCCTCGCCTGCGTGCAGCACGCCGGAAATCGACTGAGTCACAAAGCCGTTCGAAGAGATGGTGAGATTGAACACTCCCGCAGGCAGGTTCGCAAAGTTGAATACGCCGCCGCTATCCGTCTTTTGGGTCGCCGCGGCTGGATCTTCGTCGTGGCTCAGATCCAGTTCCACGCGAGCCCCCTCGTATACACTCCCGTCATCGCTCGTCACCACACCGTGAATGCTGCCGCTCATGGGCGCGGGCGAACCGGGATCCGGCGCAGACGGTAGCGTGCCCTGCCGCGCACCTTGCTGCGTCCACGCGCAGGCCGTAACGGCGAACGACGCCACGAACACCAGCAGCCGAGCGCAAAGCCGGCCACGGCGGAGCGGGCCGCGCGGCCCACGGCGCTTATTTCTTTTGCTGCGGAACAGATGCCCCTCCACCCCGAAGTCCATATAAATCCAGTAATAAGGGGCTTCGTTACGAAAAAACACTATTAATTTAGACGCGAAAGACTCGCCAACAGGAACAGAAAACCGGGAAAAGCGATGACTTAAGTGTACCGCACCCCCGATTTGCACCGGAATTGTAATGTGCGAGCGGATACCCTGCTGTGGCAATCTTGAGGCTACTCGTCGAGGCCTGTTCAGCCCCGGAAGGGCTGACTAATCGGGCCGGCCGGTGTAATGCTCCACTTGGTGAACCTGGGCGTGATCCTCAAGTGATTCCAGATGCGTGGTCACCTCCGCGGGCATTCCCAGATCGAGCGTCAGGCGTTCTTCCACCAGTGTCGCCAGCCGGTGAGCTTCACCCAGCCCCGTACGGTCGGGAAACAAAAGATGCGCCTCGATAATCTGGCGGTAGCCGGTGGTGCGAAAGCGCACCCCGTGGTATTGCAGGCCCAGTTCTTCGCAGATGGCGTCGAGCCGCGCGCGAATCTGGTGGCCGACCTTGGGATCGGAGTAATCGAGCAATCCCTTCATCGATTGCCAAATCAGCCGTCCGCCCGTCCACAGAATGTTCGCCGCCACTCCGTAAGCGATCAATGGATCGAACGGTTTCCATCCGGTCGTCATCACCAGAATCAAGCCGGCAACCACGCCGAAGCTGGTCCAACTGTCTGTCAGGACGTGCTTTCCGTCGGCCTTGAGAATCAGCGAGTGATTCCGGCGGCCAATCCGCAGTAAATACCACCCCAGGGCGGCGTTCAACACCCCGGCGGCCAGGATCAACTCAACTCCGTGTCCTAAATCCTCGAGGGCAAGGCCGTGTCTCCATTTTTCCGTCGTCGTCACCACGATGGCGGCCGCGGCCAGCACGATCATCGCGCCTTCAAAGCCAGTGGAAAAGAATGTGATTCTCTCGTATCCGTACTGAAACTGCGCTACGGCGGGCCGGGCGCTCAACCAGAGGCTGAACGCGGCAAACGCCACAACTACCACGTGCACCACGGATTCGGCAGCGTCGGAAAAGATGGCCGACGACCCGGTGAGCAGGTAAGCGGTCATCTTTCCGGCGAGCATCAGGATGCCGACGCTCAAAGACAGCCGCAGGGCGAAGCGGGCATCGCGATAGTGTTGCCGGTGCTTGTCAAGGGAGACTTGCTTCGGGGGGAATTTCATTGCCGATCCCTCGAACCAGGCTGCTTCGGGCCTCGCACTCAGTCTACGCGCAGTCAGACCTCGCGGTGGCTCAACGATTTCACCGAGGTACATGGGACGAGCATCGCTGGGTCACCAAATGGAGGCTTGATTTGAAGGTGAGTAATCTCGGCCAGCTTGCCCTGGTCGACGGCAATCACATCTGTTTCTTCTCTGCGCTGGGAATCCACGCTGCCCTATTGCGGTTGCCCCGGCGTTGCCGGCGCAGTGTGTTTCATCCTGTCGAAATCGATCCCGAACTTTGGATTCTCGGGCGTGCCGTCAATGTGGATAGGAACCTCTGTGCCCGCGCCATCTTTTTTGAAGAAGCGGTCGACCGGGGTCAACAGCTTTCCCTCCCAGCCGCCCACCAACTGCGAAACTGTGGCCTGCGTTTTGGCCGTGCCCCTGAAATTCAGCGTGCTGCCGTCGACGCCATAAGCGCCGCTCACATCGATCTCCGCTCCAGGTACCGTGTACTTCAGATCGGGAAGCGTAATCACCCCACCCGCCATCGTGAAATCGCTCTGCATCGCCGAGCGAACGTCGGCTCCCTTGCCGCGCTTTGCATCCTTTGCGTCGCCCTGCCCGCGCAGGCTTAACTGTCCCACATCGTCTTGAATCTTGGCGCCGGTGAACGCTGCGTCTTCCAGCGAAAAACTCCCCTTGAGCTTTATTCGCTCGTGCACCGGCGCCGTTCCCGGCGGGATTTCGAGCGTGGTCTTCAGCGCAAGTGTGCCGGTCAGCAGAGGCGTCCCGCTCTTGCTCGTCAAGCGCATAAAATCCTCCATCTGTCCCCGGGGTACGTTCACATTCAACGCAATCTCGTGGCCGCCGGGTTGTGCTGTGCCGTCTGGCAGCGCTCCAGCCGGAACCCGCACAATCTTCCCCTCGGCGGTGAAGTGCGATCGCCCCAGCGTGGCGTCAACTGGCTGCAATAAAGTATCGCCAGTCGTCCCGTCCACGTGCGCGTGAAACACGGTGTGCAGCGGCAGCGCCGTGCCGAAGTGCGTTAGCTTGAAATCCGGTGTATCCGTCTCCCCATCCACCACCAAATCGCGCAGCACGCCCTGGTACTTGCCTGTCGAGCTCAGAATTCCCGCAATCCCTTTGAAGACGCTCAGGTCGGCGCGCTCAAACCGGTATTCGCCCGCCACCGGCGTCTCGCCCGGATCGTACACTGACCATGGCCCCATGGTTCCCGAACTCACAATCATTCCCGGCGGCCGCGGATTGGTCAGCTCCGCGTCAAAGTGCATCGGCCCGCCGGCGCTCACATCGGTCAGCTTTATCTGTGCGATGGCGAACTCCAGCGGCAGTTTTCCTGGCCTGCTGGTTTCCAGTGTCAACTTCGCGCCCTTGCATTCGATGCTATCCACCTCAAAGCGAAGCAGCGCCGCGCCCGTATTGAGCAGATCAAAGCCGGAACTTGCCCCGCTGCTCGACCCGTGACTTGACCCGCCGTCCGTTGGCGCGTGCGTAAAGTGCGTCTTCGGCGGCACATCCACATCCAGCCCCTTCAGCTCCACCACCGAAATTCGGATCGGCTCGCCCGGCTTGTAACGCAACGGCGCATGGAACCGGAACTCATCGAGTTTGATCAGCGGCCCGGACGAATTCGACCCAGCAGTCCCGTTCGCGCCAGTCTTATTTGTTCCCGGTGCCGACGCTCCGGACACCTGCGCCGGCGGCCAGATGCGCAGCCCCTTGCCCTCGGCCGTCAATCCTTCTACCAGCGAAAGATGAAAGCTGTCCAGCTCCACGCGCGCATGAAAGTATTCTTCGAGCTTTTCCACGATCGCGGCGCGCAGCATCGGCTCCGCCCGGCGCAATATCACGGAGATCGCCACACCCAGCGCAATCAGCACGAGTAGCAGGCCGCCCGCTAGCCACGTGAGGCCTCGATGCCTGCGCCAAAAACCTGTTCGCGCTTTTGTCACGCCCATCCCTCGCCCGCTTGCCATTTTCGCAGCGTTCCTTCACGCTGAAATCACAGACCCTCTTCTGTTTGACGCATCTGTTTACGGTCCTGCTGCCTGCTCCCTTAGTCCCTCAGTCTCGCTCTCTGGTAGTGGGTGAATTGGGAGAATCCCTCAGAGGCTAAAGCCCCATTCCGCTGCTTTTACGGCACGAGTAAACTCGTGCCCTTTCAAAACGAATCCAAACCGCGCGGTACGTGCTTTCTGGTTCCCTTGTTCCCTGTTCCCCAATGCCGTATTCTTCTATTTATCGATGCATGCGTTGATTGAAAACCTGGTAAAACTCCAGACTATCGAGCTGGACCGCGCTCGCCTGAACAATGAACTGCGCGCGTTGCCCGCGGAAATCGCGAAAGCCGAGGCGGCGCTCGCCGCCGCCGGGCACAAATCCGCCGAGGCCTCTGCCGCGCTCAGCCGCGAAGAATCGATCCGCACCCGCCTGGAGCGCGAGACCGACGCCCACCGCCAGAAAGCCACTCGGTTCCGCGCGCAGCTCGATACCGTCACCACGCCCGCGCAGGCCCAGGCCATCGAGCACGAGATTCAATTCGAATCCGCCGAAGCCGAACGCCTGGAAAATGAAGAATATGCGAGCCTGGAGCGCACTGAAGTCCAGGAAGCTGCGCTCGCCCAGTCCCGCGCTAAGGTGGAACTGCTGGCCGCCGAGCTCGATGGTGTCCGCACTCGCGTGGCTGCGCGGCGGCAGGAGCTGGCCGTCGAGTTGCGCGCGCTCGACGCCGGCCGCGAAGCCGTGCGCGCGGCGCTCGATCCGGACTGGCTGGCGCGCTTTGACCGCATCGCCGCCGCACGCGGCACCGGCATTTCGCGCGTTGAGAATCAGCAGTGCACCGGCTGCCGCATGGGCGTGCGCCCGCAAACATGGAATCAGCTCCGCGAGGGCGAGCTGCTGGCGTGCGACAGTTGCAGCCGGCTCATCTACTGGGACCCTGCCATTGCGCCCGCTCCCGAAGGTCCGCAGCCCGAAGCAATCCCTGGCGCCGGCCGCGCAGTTCGCAAACCCGGCCACGCCGGCGCGTAGACGAGCTCTATCGCGACCGCATGAATTTCCTCTCGCGCGGAGAGCGCGGCAAGATTCTGCCCAAGACCGTGCAGCGCGTCTGGCCCGTCGGGCTGCTGTAACATTGGCGCAGGATCGCATCGCGAGGCAAACTCTCGAACGCACGCAGCATCTTACCGGCGTTGTTCCCTGGCATCTGCCGCGTCGATCCCGAAGATCCCGCCGCGCTCTCACAGCCTACAGTGTGAATTGGTGCACGATCTCGCTCAGGCGCCGGGCCGACATGTGAATTTCCTGCATCGTTTCCCGAACTTTTATCGAGCAATGGAGCGATTCGGCTGCCAGCTCCGCAACCTGCGCCGCACTGTTGGTAATTTCCCGGCCTGCAGTGGATTGATCGACGGCCGCTGTTACTGTTGCTTCGGCCAGCGATTCCGCCCGTCCGGCGCGCTCGATGATCCGGGTGAGCATCTGGTGCGCCTCGCCTGTGCGCACCCGGCCCGCTTCGATGCCGGTGCGGCTGGCCTCGATCGCATCGTCCGTGCTGGCCGTTTCCTGCTGGATGCCCTCGACCATTCTCCCGATCTCTTCGGTGGCCGAACGGGTGTGCTCCGCCAGCCGCCGCACCTCGCCGGCAACTACCGCGAAGCCGCGCCCCTGTTCCCCGGCGCGCGCAGCCTCAATCGCGGCATTCAAGGCCAGCAGATTGGTGTTTTCCGAAATCTCCCGAATCGTGGTCACCACCTTGCCAATCTCCTGGGAGCGGCCGTCGAGGCGGCGCATCAGCGCGCCAATGTTCGCCGAAGATGACGAGACTTCGTCCATCGTCCTGGCCGCCGTTTCCATCGCCTCTCTGCTCGTACCCGCCATCCGGCTCGACTCGCGGCTTGCTTCGACGGCTTCATGCGAGTTGCGTGTCATTGCGCTTTCTTTCTCGACAATCGACTCCGAGCTATCGAGAACTTGCTTCGCAAGCTTCGCCTGCCTCTCGCAGTTCGCCTGGCTGGTCGCGGCCTGTTCCGCCAGTTGCTCCGCGACCTTCTTGAGCGCATCCGCGTTTTCCGCCAGATTGGAGAGCACGTCGTGGAAATTGCGCACGGTGCGATTCAAGGCCTCGCACATCTGGCCCACCTCGTCGGCCGATTCCACTCTTGCTGTCACTGTCAGGTCGCGGTGCGAAACCCGCTCCAGAACCTGGATGGCATCAATCACCGGATCGCCGATCAGGTGCACCAGCCGCCAAGCCATTGCAAAGCTCAGCAACAGTATGCCGCCCAGCAGCCCGAGAATAACCGACTGGAATTCCGCTGCGACTGTCTCCGCGTCCCGCCCCGAACTGGATTGCCGGCCTTGTGGAGCGGCGCCGGTCGCGCCTTCCGCCGTCCAAGCGTCCGCCGCACCCCGGTCCGCCGCTTCTCTGATGCGATGCATCCCGCACAGGCAAACTGCACCCAGGACAAGCGTGAACAGACACATCCAGCCAAAGGAAATGTAAAGCTTTGTCTTCAATGCGAGGTTGCCGAACCATCTCAGACACGCGGTCCAAATCTGCACAATTTTCCAGCCTCCCCAAGTGGATTCATCGGCGTAACGCGGAAAGCCTTCACATGCCATCGATTCAGTGTCGCTTTCCCTGCGAGTGGAACAACTGGCGTATCCCTCAAACCAGGCCAGCGCCAGGCGCAGTGCGCAACAACCATGGCGGTGTCTTGGCCCAAGCGTTGGCCCGCCCTAATCTGCTCGGCAGGAGCGCGTGATGCCCATCCGCCCCCTGCTCGCCTGCTACTCTTTTCTTAAAGGATTCCTCCCGAGGAGCATTCCGTGCAGCGCATCTGTGTCGATATGGATGAGGTCATTGCCGACACCCTCGCCGAGCACATCCGCCGCTACAACCAGACCTTCGACGAGGAGGTGACACCGGACGACCTTACGGGCAAGGGCTTGTGGGAGATCGCGCCCCCCGACCGCCAGCAGCAGATCCGCGACTTCTTCGACGCCGAAGACTTCTTTGAAGATCTCGCGCTGATGCCGGGCGCGCAACCGGTTCTCAAAGACCTCTCCGCGCGGTTTGAAATCTTCATCGCCACGCAGGCCATGGCCGTGCCCAACTCGCTGGGCCCTAAATACCGCTGGCTGCAGCGCCACTTTCCCTTCATCCCGCCCTCGCGTTACGTGTTCTGCGGCGACAAGAGAATTCTCCGCGCCGACTACCTCATCGACGACCAGCCCAAAAACCTCCTCCGCTTCGAGGGTCGGGGTTTGCTCTACACTGCGCCTCACAACCTGACCGCAACCGGCTTCATCCGCGTAGACAACTGGCTCCAGGTGGCCGAATACTTCGCCGGCGTTCCCGATTGACGCCATAGCGGCTCGACTCCAGACTGGTGCGGAAGTCGGCGGGCTGACCCGCAAACGGTGCGCAACCGCTGCTGCCGGGGCAGCGTCAGCCGGATGTGATTCTGCCCGCATCCTTTCCATCTGCCCCATCCGCGCCCCATTGAACTGAAGATCTTTACGATAAAATTTGGATATTGTTGGAGCCTCCCCCCAAGCTGCACATCACGCGGCGCCGCTTCCTGACCGCAAGCGCGTGCGCCGGCGCTGGCTTGGCGCTTTATGCGGGTGAGATCGAGCGGCATTGGATCGAGATCACGCGCCGCGAAGTATTTCTCCCCGGCCTTCCCGCCTGCCTTTGACGGCTTCCGCGTGGCGCAGCTCAGCGACATCCACCTGGACGAATTCACTGAGCCGTTCTTCCTTCGCGACGCCGTCAACCACATCAACCGCCTGAATCCCGATGCGGTGTTTCTTACCGGCGATTTTGTCACCTGCGAGCTTCTGCCCAAAAAATTCGCCGATGGGCGCGGCATGGCAATGCGCCAACCTCCTCAACCAGCTCGAATGCCCCCAGCGTTATGCCGTTCTCGGCAATCACGACGTGATGATCGGACGCAAACACGTCACCGCGGCGCTCACGGCGAACGGCATCACCGTGCTCGACAACGCATACCTGCCCATCGAACGCGCCGGCAGCCGATTCTGGCTCGCCGGGCTCGACGATCCCGTGGTAGGACGTCCCGATCCCGACGGCGCCATCCCCGCTTCCATCCGCAATGTGCCCCATGAGCCCGTCGTCCTTCTGTGCCACGCGCCCGACTACGCCGACCACCTGCTGACCCTTCCAGCGGGGAAAGCAGTCGCGCTCATGCTCTCCGGCCACACCCATGGAGGCCAGATTCGCCTGCCGCTTATCGGTCCCCTGGCTCTTCCCGTGCTGGGCAAGAAGTATGTCGAGGGCTGGTTCCGCTTCGGGGATCTGCAACTTTACGTCAATCGCGGCCTCGGCACCGTCGGCGTTCCCTTCCGGTTCGACTGCCCGCCGGAGATCACGCTGCTCACGCTGCGCTCCGCTTAAGATCGAGAGGATTGGCCGGGCGCTCCGGGATGCGCTGGCAGGATTCACGCTCCCGCGATCGTCATCCCAGTCGATGCGCAGCGTGGGCGAGGCCACCGAGCCGCGAAAAACCAGGTCGTTGCCGATGGCCGTCACGTCGCGCAGCATCTCGGCCAGGTTGCCGGCGATCGTCACCTCTTCCACGGCGTGCGTAAGCTGGCCATTCTCGATCCACAGGCCGGTTGCGCCGCGCGAGTAGTCGCCCGTGACCATATTTACGCCGAAGCCCATCAGGCTCGTCACGTAAAGCCCCGCCGGAACCTCCGCGATGATCTGCTCGGGAGTAAGCTTTCCCGGCTCAAGGAAGAGATTGCCGCAGCCGATTCCCGGAGCGCCCGCCAGCCCGCGCGCGGCGTTGTGCGTGGACTTCATGCCCAGCTTGCGCGCGGTGTAGGTGTTCAGCAGGTAATTGCGCAGCACGCCGTTCTCCACCACCACGGTGCGCAGCGAGGGCAGGCCTTCGTCGTCGAAGGGCGAAGTCCCGAACCCTCCCGCGCCCGTGGGCAGCAGCATGGTGTTGTCGTCCACGATGGTCAGGCCGGGCGCGGCGATCTGCTCGCCCAGTTTTCCCGCAAGAAACGACGCGCCGCGCCAGATCGCGTCGCCCGAAGCGGCCTCGAAGACCGAGCCGATCAGCGACCGCGCCGTCTCCGGCGCAAAGACGATGGGAACCCGCTGCGTGGGAACGCGCCGCGCGCCCAGCCGGCGCAGGGCGCGCCTGCTGGCTTCAGCGCCCACCGCCTCAGGGGATTCGAGGTGCGCGAAGCTCCGCGCGCTCGACCACCAGCCGTCGCGCTGCATCTTGCCGTTCGCGTCCACGGCCAGCGGCGCCGCGGCGATCGCCGCGTAGCTGGTGCGGTAGCCGCCCACAAAGCCGCGCGAGTTGGCCAGCGCCTTGCGCCCGGTGGCGGCGTCGAAGCTGCCGCCGTCGGAGTTGGTGATGCGCGGGTCGGCGGCCAGCGCCGCAGCCTCGGCCCGCCGCGCCCACTCGATGCGCTCCGGCCCTGCCAGCGAGTACACATCTTCGTAGTAAAGGTGCAGATCGCCCCTGTCATTCGGGTATGACCGAGCCGAATTCCTCCGTCTCCGGCAGCCCGGCAAACGGATCCTCCTCCGTCACTTTCGCCAGCGCCAGCGCGCCCTCCACAAGCTGGCGAATTCCCTCCGCCGTCAAATCGCTGGTGGACGCCGAAGCCGACCGCTTGCCCAGGAACACGCGCAGCCCCAGCCCCCGCGAGCCCGATTCCTTCAGCGTCTCCACCTCGCCCATGCGCACGTTCACGCTGAACTCGTCGCCCTCGCGCGCCACGGCCTCGGCATCGCTGGCGCCGGCCTTCATCGCCAGCGCCACCACATCGGCGGCCAAGGATTCAAGATCGAGAGTGGGGTCGTTAGAAGGCGTTGCGGCTATGGGCATGGCTCAACAGTAACAAAATCGCTTGCCGGAAAGCGCGCGGAGGCTCGTTGCGGCGCAGGTCGTTCGATTCTGCGAAAAAATGCAAAGTTGCTAATGTTATCTTTGACTGATAACATAATTGAGGCATGCAGACGCGCGATCCTGCCCTTGACTTGTTGCTCGACCTGAATGGCATCACATTGGTCGTCGATCCCGAAGGAGGGCATTGGGTCCGGTTTGTGGTCACGCAGGTCCCGCCAACACCGCAGAAGCCGCACGGACTGGATTATTCCCTTACGGTGCACGGGCCCGGTGGCAAGAGGCTGGTGGGATTTGACAATGCTCATCCGGTGGGAAGGCAAGGGCACGGCGAACCTCAGGATCATCGTCACCGCATCCGGACGGTGCGGCCTTATGACTACACCGATGCCGCAACGCTTCTCGCCGATTTCTGGACGGAAGTGGATGCAGTGCTGCAAGAGAGAGGAGTGCTTTCATGAGCACGCTTAAAGTCGGAATCGCCAGTTACGAAGAGATGAAGGCCATGACTCTCGCCATCGCGCGCGGCGGGCGCAAGCTCGCGCCCCACGAGCCGCGTATCTGGTTTCCCTCCACCGAGTCCTTCGCCAGGGTGCTTTCCGCGGACAACCGTGACCTTCTGCGATTGATTGCGGAGAAGTCGCCTGGTTCTCTCGAAGAACTTGCGGCGCTGACCGGTCGGAAGAAGTCCAATCTTTCGCGCACGCTGAAAACCATGTCTAATTACGGATTGGTGCGCCTGGAACGCGGTCCGCGCAGACGCATCGCGCCGAAAGTCATCCATGATTGCATCGAACTCGAACTGCCTATCATGCGCAGAGAACACGCAGCGTGAAAAACAGGCGTCCCATCGCCGATGAACGGCTGCAATTCGAAAAGTCCGGAAGGAAAAAGGAATCGGCGCTCTACGCCGTCAGCCGTTCAAGCTGGTCGGGCTTAATGATGGTCAGGCTGGTGCCCTTGATGGTGATCCACTGGTCGCGGCGGAACTGGTTGAGCAGGCGCGTCACCGTCTCCCGCGAGGTGCCCGCCATGTTGGCAATTTCCTCGTGGGTAAGCGCCATGGTAAAGCGAATCTCAGGTTTGCCATTGGCCGAGGCGCGCCCCCAATCCAGCAAAAGCCGCGCCAGCCGCCCCGCCGCGGAACCGGAGAGCGCCAACCGCTTGGCGTCGTGAAACACGGTCAGGTACTCGCCCGAAAGCGATTGCGCAGCGTGCATGCTGGCGATGCCGTGCCGACCCAGGAACTCGATGAACTCCTGCTTGCGCACCGTCTTTACCTGGCAGGGTTCAATGGCCTCGGCCGTTACCTCGTGCGGCACGTTGGCCAGCACCGCGCTCAGGCCCATCACGTCGCCGGGGCCGGCAATCTTCAGAATCATGGTCTTGCCGTCGCGCGAAGTGGAAGAAACTTTGACCTGCCCAAAGCAGATGACAAAGACATTGCGCGCCGGATCGCCCTCGGAGAACAGCTTGGCCCCACGGGCATGGCTCATCATGATCCCGATCTGGTCGTAATCGGCAAGCGCCTCCGGGGTCAGATTGCAAAACATCCGCAGATGGCGATGCTCGCAATTCAAGCAATCTTCCGGGGGGTGATGAGAGTGAAGTGAGCCCATACGCTAAACGCTAATAGAAGTATAGCGCAATCCCCATGCTTCAGGACAAACGTTCTCGCCCCTCCGGCCTCCGCCGGGCCGAAACCTCAGTGGCTGAATCCGGCTCGCGCTAGTTCCGTCCCGCTGCACTGCCGTGGCGCCGGGCGGGCGTCACCCGGCTCAGGCAACTGGTCATATACGCTCGCGAGACCTCGCGGGCCAGCTCCTCCAGCAGCCGCATCCGCAGCGGCGGATACTTCTCGAATGCCTGATGCAGGGCCTCAACCGGCAACAAGAGCATCGATCCGGGAGTGAGGGCGGTGAGGGTGTAAGTATGATGTCCGTCTCCCAGCGCGGCGGCCAGCTCCACCAGATCTCCGGGCCTCGCCGGGCCCAGCGTCACGCGCATCTGAAAACGCTCCGCCTTGCGCGCAAAATTGCCCGAAACTACCACGTACAGCCCCTTGCACGAGTCGAGCTGGCGGAAGACCACCTCCCCGGCATCGAAATCGATGCACCCCGATGCACTGGCGAGCAGACTCGCTGCCTCTGGCGGGCACTCCAGCAACTCCGCCAGCGGATGGGCCGCCAGGGCGGCAAGACGCGCGGATAGCGCCTCAGGCCGAATGTTCAGATTTCCCATCTTTCTCGCCTTATGCAGGGGTCCGCGGCGTCCCGCTTGCCGCTCCCGCCTTGCTGCCGGCGAGCCTGCTGCGGGCGTGCGCCGAACCGTGCGGCTTACGCGGCGCATCGCGTCAACTCCAAGCCAGATGGATTTGCGGTTGTTTTCGATCGGACAACATGGTGCGGTTTCTCCTCTCGCCCGCCCATTCTTCCGTGATTGAAATTTGGCCCTAGCGCGGAAGCGATCCGCGCCCGTTACAGGATTCCCACGGGAAGCGCAATTTCCCGTTCGGGCACGGCGTGCGTCTCCTCCGGAGGAACGCAAAGAACCGGCACGCGCGAGGCAGAAAGCAAAGCAAAGGCGGTTCCATGCGGGCCCGGCGTCGCGCTGGCGCGTTTGACGCCAGCCACCAGAATGCACGGGTGGTATTCGGCAATCGCTTCAGCCACGGCATCGGCCGGATTGCCGTCCTTCACCAGGCAATGCACCTGCGCCTTGCCCCCGGTCTTGACGGTGGCCTTGACCCCGAAGTCCTCCAGCGCGGCAGCGCAGGGATTCATGCCCGCCGCCTGCTCAGCCGCGGTGCGCACGTGCAGCACCAGCAGCGGCCGCTCAAATGTCTCTGCCAGAGAATATGCCGTGGCGGCTGCGGCTGCGGCTGCGTCGTTCCGCTCCATGGTCATCAGCACCGGCCCGCCGGGCGCCGGCCGGTACGGACCCGCGTTCCAATCAGCTGCAACGGCCAGCACCGGGCACGGCGCCAGCCTTACCAGTTGCTCGGCAATTGCGCCCACCACCACCGGCCCTGCGCCTTCCATACCCTTGGTGCCGATCACGATCAGCCCGGCCTCGTATTGCCGGGCCACATCCACCAGCATCTCGGCCACAACACCTTGCCGGATCTCTGAATGGCTGTGGATCCCCTCGCGCAGCAGGTCGCCTGCCAGCTTGTCCAGTACTTTGCGCGCCGTCTCCGTCAGGTGGTTCAGAACGCTTCCTGGAAGCGCGTCTACCGCGGCGTACTCCATCGGATCGAGCCCGTGCGCCAGCACAATCCGCGCCCCATAGTTCAGGGCCAGCTTGCGGGCATACTCCAGAGCCGCCTCCGCCTGGCCCTCGAGGTCCGTCGCGACCACAATGGTCTTCAGGCCGTCTTGAAAGCTCATGGTTGTCTCCCGGCTGCAAGCCGCCGCTCAGCTACATGGACTATGAGTGTGCACTCTCGCACCGGGCTGAGCAGTGACCCCATTCACTCCCGCCTGTGATTCGAGTCACAATCTCCAAGTCCTTGATTTCGCATGAGAAATCTCTTGAGCTAAACCGAGCGCAGGCCCACTTTCACTCCATCGGAGCCAATAGTAAGAGGCATTCTATTGTCGCCTGTATCGCAATCGCAACCTGTGGGACCTGCCGGCTAGCGAACATTTAAAATAAAGTCTGCTGCACTCTGCTCTACGTTCGTCTGTGCCCGCATCCTCGGCGGCAGTTCTTACCGGCTGGAGGGGGGAGCGGTCGGGAAGGTTTGTGCGTCCTTTTATGCATCGCTGGTCGAAGCTGTTTATTCCCACCCTGCGTGAGGCCCCGGCAGATGCCGAAGTGGCCAGCCACAAGTTTCTGCTCCGCGCCGGCTACATTCGCCAGCTCGGCGCCGGAATCTATAACTATCTATTTCTCGGCCAGCGCTCGCTGAACAAGATCATCGCCATCGTACGCGAGGAGATGGACAAGATCGGGCAGGAGTTTTATCTACCGGGCATTCTGCCGAAAGAACCCTGGGTCGAGAGCGGCCGCTGGACGGGCATGGGCGACAACATGTTCCGCCTCAAGGACCGCAAGGGCGCGGAATTATGCCTGGGCATGACGCACGAAGAAATCATGACCACGATTGCGCGCGGCGAGTTGCGCAGCTACAAACAGTTGCCGCAGATCTGGTACCAGATTCAGACCAAGTTCCGCGACGAGCCGCGGCCCAAGTCGGGATTGCTGCGCGTGCGCCAGTTCATCATGCAGGACAGCTACTCCTTCGATCTGGATGAGGCCGGGCTCGACCGGAGCTTCAATTTGCAAGACGCAGTCTATCGCGCCATTTTTGCGCGCTGCGGGCTGAAGTTTGTTGCGGTCGAAGCCGACTCGGGCGCCATGGGCGGCTCGCAGTCGCAAGAGTTCATGGTTTATACCGATGCCGGCGAAGACCTGATTGCAAGCTGCCCGGTGTGTGGCTACGCGGCGAATCTGGAAAAGGCAATTTCGATTTTGGAGCCTTTCGCCGAGCTTGAACCCACCGGCGACGGCAAACCGGAACCGATTCATACGCCGGGCATGGGCGCCATCGCCGACATCGCGGCCTTTCTGAAGATGCGCGAGGCCAACGACATCAAGTGCGTAGCCTACATGGCCAAGCGCGGATTTACCGCTGCCGGCGAAGAGCATTGGCTGCCGGCCACCGCTTTTCTGCGTGGCGACCATCAAGTGAATGAGGCCAAGATGCTGGGTCTGATGGGCGCAAGCGAACTGCGTCCGATGCATGGCGAAGAGCTGGAAAAGTACTTCCGCGGTCCGGCGGGTTATCTGGGACCGGTGGGTTTGAAGCCCAAAGAGATGATGGATCCGGGCAAGTCGCCGCTCGAGTTTTCAGACAACGGGGATTTGGTTGTTGTGATCGATAAGGCGCTCGAAGGCCGCAAAAACATGGTTTGTGGGGCCAACAAGCTCGACTATCACCTCCGCAACGTGACGCCGGGCCGCGATTTCGCCTGGACTCTCAGCGCCGACATTCGCAGCGTGAACGAGGGCGAGAACTGCCCGAAAGAAAATTGTGCGGGCAAGTTGGTTGTGGGCAAAGCCGTCGAGGTCGGCCACATCTTCAAGCTGGGCTACAAGTATACCGAGTCGATGGACGTGCGCGTGCTGGACGAGAAGGGCAAAGAAGTGATGCCAATCATGGGCTGCTACGGCATCGGCATTGAGCGCATTTTGACGGCGGCCATCGAGCAGTCGAACGACGCCAACGGCTTCTGGCTGCCTGCTTCCACCGCGCCATTTACCGTGGTGGTCACGATTACCAACGTTGCCGACGCCACGTTGCGCGCGACCGGCGAAAAGCTTGCCGCCGAACTCGAAGCCGCGGGCCTTGACGTGCTTCTCGATGACCGCGACGAGCGCGCAGGCGTCAAATTCAAAGATGCGGACCTCGTGGGAATTCCTTTCCGCATCAACGTGGGCAAGAAGGTGTCCGGTGGGCAGGTGGAACTGGTGACGCGCGCCAGCGGAGCCAGCGTGGATGTGGCGCTGCTCGAGGCAGCGGCGCTGGTGAAGCAGCGCGTCGCGGAGGAACAGCTTTTAGCTGTTAGCTCTTAGCTTCTAGCTTTTGCATGGGTGCAGATTTCGATATCGGCTGGTGGCTGCAAAGGCCTATTGATGCAGGAACAGCTAAAGGCTAAGAGCTAACAGCTAAAAGCTGTTTTTTGAGGAGCGGCGTTGGCATTCAAAATCAAATTCGCAAAGCCCGCGTGGAAACTGCCCGCGAAATCGTCGATCCTGCTCATTGCGCTGGCCGTGTGCGCATCCATCGCGCTGGTTGGCTTCATCGTCTTCAGCATTCTCTACATCAAGTACCAGGGCATAGTGGACGAGCGGCTCAAGCAGCCGATCTTCGCCAACACCGCCAAAATTTACGCCGCGCCGCGCGAGGTGCGTCCAGGGCAAAAACTCACTGTGCGCTGGATCGCCAATGAGCTGCGCGATGCCGGCTACACCGGCGATGGCGCCGCGCAGCCATCGCCGTTGGGCACGTACAGCGAGGGTGTGCAGCAAATTAGCGTGCATCCCGGCCCGCAGTCGTACCACGCGCCCGATAGCGCCACCATCCGCGTCAGCGGCGGCGTAGTGGACTCGATCATCGACGACCGCGGCCAGCAGCTTTCCAGTTATGAGTTAGAACCGCTGCTCATCACCGGCCTGAGTGAGGATGCCAATCGCACCAAGCGCCGCCTCCTCACTTACGAAGAAATTCCGCCGAATCAAGTGAATGCCGTCATCGCCATTGAAGACCGCCGATTTTTCGAGCATAGCGGCATCGACTATGTGCGCATACTGGGCGCGATACGCAACGACGTCTTCCATCTTCATCGCTATGAGGAAGGCGCATCCACGCTGACGCAGCAGCTAGCGCGGGGATTTTTCCTGACCCCCGAACGCACCTACTCGCGCAAAATCCGCGAAGCAGTCATCAGCATCATCCTCGAGCACCGCTTCTCGAAGCAGCAGATCTTCCAGATGTATGCCAACGAAGTGCCGCTCGGGCAGCGCGGCAGTTTTTCGATCGACGGGTTTGGTGAGGCCTCGCAGGCCTATTTCGGCAAGGATGTGCGCCAGCTAGATCTGGCCGAGAGCGCGCTGCTGGCCGGACTCATTCAAAGCCCCAGCCGGCTGAATCCCTTCCGTCATCCCGAACGCGCCATCGAGCGGCGCAACCTGGTGCTGGATTCGATGGTCGAAACCGGCGCGATTACCAAGGATCAGGCCGAAATCGCGAAAGAAGAACCGCTGCACCTGGTTCCTGGTAGCGTAGATGCAAGCGAGGCGCCGTACTTTGTCGATCTGGTGCACGACCAGCTTACGCAAAGGCTCGGCGACCGCGATTTCAACCGCGAGGGATTGCGGATCTACACCTCGCTCGATCCCGATCTGCAGCAACTGGCTACGAGCGCAGTCGGCTCCACCATCCACGTTATTGACGAGCAGGTGGATAAGCTGCATGCGCGCGACAAGAAACTTGGCAAGCCGTATATCTATCCACAAGTGGCGCTGATTGCGCTCAATCCCCACACGGGTCAAGTGCTGGCCCTGGTGGGCGGGCGCAGCTACGGCACATCGCAGGTGAACCACGCGGTTGCGCACCGGCCTACGGGTTCGATCTTCAAGCCCTTTGTCTATGCGTCGGCCTTTCAAACCGCTGTCGAGGGCACCATGCTGCCGGGGCAGGATAGATTATTTTCGCCAGTGACCATGCTGGACGACGCGCAAGCCACTTACGGCGAGGGAACCCCGTATGAGTACACTCCGCGCAATTACAAAAATGAGTTTTACGGCCAGATGACTGCCCGCTACGCCCTCATGCGGTCGGATAATAACGCCACCATCAGCCTGGCCGCGATGGTGGGTTTCGATCGCGTTGCGGCTTTGGCGCGCGCGGCCGGCGTCAAAGCGGCGCAGGGAACTCCTTCGATGGCCATCGGATCCTATGACGCAACACCGCTCGAAATGGCCGGCGCGTATACCGTGTTCGCCAATGGCGGCGTACATCTGGATCCATGGATGCTGGCCAGCGTGCGAACACCCACCGGCGACATCATCGAAGACTACACGCCCACCTCTCAGCAGGTGCTCGATCCGCGCGTGGCCTTCCTCACCACTTACATGATGGAAGCTGTGCTCGGGTGCGACGGGAACGCCGGCCAAGAGGTTGCTGGCAGAGATCCCTGCGGAACGGGTGCTGGAGTGCGCGGCATGGGCTTTACCTCTCCGGCCGCGGGCAAAACCGGAACCAGCCACGACGCGTGGTTCGCCGGCTTCACCAGCAGCCTGCTTTGCGTCGTGTGGGTGGGCAACGACGACTACACAGAGTTGAATCTCGAGGGTGCGCATGCCGCCGCCCCCATTTGGGCGGCATTCATGCGGCAGGCGGTTCTGCTGCCGGAATACTCCGACACGAACGAGTTCACGCCGCCTGAAGGCGTGCAGATTGCGACCCTCGACAAGGCAACCAACCTGCTGGCCGACGGCGCCTGCCCCGATGACTACGCGGCGGCCTTCCTGGACGGCACCGCGCCCACCGACACCTGCGACCACAGAGGTCTCGGCGGTGATGACCACCGCAACATCTTCCAGAAAATTTTCGGAGTGGGGAAGCCGGGCAACTGAGAAGCAGCCTGTAGCCGGTAGCCTGTAGCTCGGAACTCAGGCTACTCGCTCCTGGCTACAAGCTACAAGCTGCCGGCTACCGGCTACAAGCTACAGGCTAAAGGCTCTCGTCACCCGTCCACGTCGGAGCCGTCCGGCATGTGCTGGCAGCGTGGGCACCAGAAAGTGACGCGCGCATCCTTGCCCTGGATGCGTCTGCGAATCAACTCGCCGCAGCGTCGGCACGGTTCGCCATTGCGTCCATACACCCACAGGCTGGCGCTCGGGATCGGATGCGTGCGTGGTGCGGCGTTGCTGGCCGCGGTAGGTGACGATGATGTCGCCGGAGTCTTCGAGCACATTGGCCTTGAGCAGCCGCCGCGCGCACGCGATCATCGCTGCCGCTTCATCGCGCGTCAGCGTTCCAACCGCGCGGAACGGGTTCAGCCCACAGACAAAGCAGATCTCCGATTTGAAGACGTTGCCTACGCCGGCCAGCACGCCTTGGTCCAGCAGCGCATCGGCCACCGCCTGCTCCGGCCGCGCCAGCAGCCTCTCCAGCGCGGCGCCGGCGTCGAATTCCGCGCTCAGGACGTCGCTCTCCGCGCGAGGAATCTTTGCGCTCCGCGCCAGCGAGCGCGCCGTGTGCATTTCGGCCACAGGCACGCGAAAACCCACAGCTTGATACTCGCCGTTCTCAATCACGATGCGCATGTGGATTCGCGCAAGCTGCCAGAGGTCGCCGTGGCGATAAATATGCCAGCGCCCGCTCATCAGCAAATGCGAGGCAAGAATGCCGCCGCCCGAAAAAGAGATCAGCAGCCATTTGCCGCGCGCTTCCACGCTCTCCACAGTTTGGCCGGCCAGAGGCGTGTCGTCATTGAAGCGAGTGAGCAGGGGAAACGTCGAGCGGAACGCGGTCACCGGCTTGCCGACGAGTGCGCGGCCCAGATGAACGCGCGGTGCGAAAGATCGTGTCGCCTTCGGGCATTTCTTACTGAACCTCGGGCCGGTTTGGTTCGGCATGCGATAAGGGCAACGGAATGCGCCGCAGATGCATGCCCAGTGGCCCGGGATGAAAGCCCGCATCCATCAAAAAGCGCGCCATGAAGTGCGCGGCCACCGGCTGGCCGTTGATGGTGGTGATCAGCGCGCCCTCATGGCTGCTCAGTCGCATGCGTTCCTGCCCGCGCGCGCTGAAGAAATGCGCCAGGCCCGCGGCCACTTGCGACCGCTCCGGCTCCTCGGCCGGCAAAAACACCAACAGATTGGGGTTGCCGCGCTTGAGCCACGTCACCAATTGGCCGTTGCGCAAAATCACTTCCGCATAGGTGGCGCGCGTAAGTATGCGCGGCGCCGATTCTGAATCCTCCGCCGCAACCGGTAAATCGGGCCAGCGCAACACTGAACCGTATGGGTTCGCCGGATCCGTCGCCGCCAACTGCACAAACTCCGGCTTCTCGACCGGGGGTTCGCTGCGCAACTGGCGCAACAGATCTACCGCGGCCGGCAGCGCAAACTGCGTGGCGCCCAGCCCGGCCACAAAGTAGCCGCGCCGTATGCGCCCGCTTTCTTCCAGTGCCTTCAGCACGTCATACACCGCGCTGAATCCGCCAGGCACATTCTCAGCGGCGACAGCTTCGCGCAGCAGCACGCCGTAGCGATTGAGGAGTTGCATGGCGAGAGCGTGGCTGCGCTCGGTCGCGGTGGGGCCGACATTTTCCACAGGGGCTAAAGCCCGCTTCTGTTTGGGATTTTCTTCGGCACGACTGAAGTCGTGCCCTGACACTTCGTGCGCTCCCGACACGAGTGCGGCAGGAAGGGCATGCACCGGCAGCACAGACCATCGCCCTTGCGCCGTGGGCGGCGTGGTGCGGCGCGAGCGGAAAACCATGCCGGTATGCAGGCGCCGCGGCGTGCGCGCGCTGTCGGGTCTCGCGATATACGCGCGCAAGGCGTGCAGCGAGTCGTTGGTGATGAGGCCGCGCCACACCAGGCTCCAAAGCGCGTCGATGGTCTCGCCGGGATAGCCGCCGCCCACAGCCTGATGCAACGCATCGAAAAAGCTCGCGCCCGTCGACTCCAGCACGGCAAGCAATTTCTCTTCGCGCTCGGTGAGCGGGTCAATATTCGGATTTGGAATATTCGGATTTGGAAGCGGCCTCTGCTGCGCCAGCAGCGGCAGTTTGTCCGCGAGAAACAGCGCGATGCGCCCGTCGCGTTCGCCGATAGGCTCTACGCCAACCCACGCCACCTCGCCTGCGGCAATCAATGTGTCGAGCCCCGCAGCCGCGTAGCCCGCGATGCGCGCGGGAAGAATCGACGATTCGATCAGCGATGCGGGCAGTGGCGCGCCTTGTAAGCTTTCAATCGCATCGAGCAGCGCGTCCAGATTGGCCGTTCGGCGCGGCGCAAGCACGCCTTGCCAGTGCGTGAGGAAGCGAGCCAGCGTGTCCTGCTCCACCGGTTCCACCTCGCGGCGCAGCCTGGCCAGCGACTTGCGCCGGATCTGGCGCAAAATCTCCGCGTCGCACCACTCGCGATGAAAACCGGGGCCCCCAGCGGATGTTGTGTATCCGATGGGGTGTTGGAGTCCGCTGGGGCGAAAGCCGCCTTCAAGCACGCGTCCCTCTTGCGCAAGCAGCCGAAGCGCGTTCTCTAAAGCCGCCGCGTCCAGCGCAAAACGATCCGCAGCCTCGCGCAGCGTGAATGGTCCATGCGTTCGCGCATACCGGCGCACCAGCTCCAGCACCGGATGCGCGACTGGCTCGAGCAGCGCCGCAGCCAACCCAGGCGGCAGTGGAATTCCCAACCCATCGCGGTAACGCGCGGCGTCTTCGGCGGCGATCAGCCGCTTTTCGCCCGCGATACGCAGCTCCAGCAAGCGGCGCGAGCGAATGAGCCGGTCGATATGAGTAAGCAAATCCCGAGAGGTAACGCGGCGCGCAATCTCCTCCCGCGAAAGATCGCCCAGCCGCAAACAAAGATCGTGAATGCCGTCTGCCGAGCGCGCGCGGTAATTTTCCGCGAGACATTGCGCCGCCTCTTCCACCTCCGCAATCGCATCCGCGTCGAGCAACTCGCGCAGATCGGCCTCGCCGAGCAGCTCGCGCAACTGATCTTGATCAATTGTGAGAGCCTGTGCGCGGCGCTCGGCCAACGGCGCGTCGCCCTCGTACATAAAATTGGCCACGTAACTGAACAGCAGCGACGAGGCAAACGGCGAGGGCTTGCGCGTTTCCGCGACATGCACGCGGATTTGCCGCTGCTCGATGGCGCGCAAGGTTTCAATCAGCGCCGGCATATCGAATACATCACGCAGGCACTCGCGATAGGCCTCGAGCAGCAGAGGAAACTTGGGATAGCGCGAGGCCACGCTGAGCAGATCGTAGGAGCGCTTGCGCAACTGCCACAGTGGCGAACGCTGGTCGGCGCGGCGGCGCGGCAACAGCAGCGCTCGGCCCGCTGCCTCGCGAAATCGCCCGGCAAACAGCGCCGTCGATCCCAACTGGCGCAACACAAGCTGCATCGCCTCGGCCGACTCCACCAGAATCCAATCCGAATCGGGCGGCTCGTCGGTATCGGGGAAGCGCAGCACAAAACCGTCGTCGCCCCACAGTGTTTCCACTTCCGGCCCGCCGGCGGCGCGAATACGCGCGCTCACCGCCATCGCCCACGGAATGTGGATGCGGCTGCCGAAGGGCGTCAAGACGCACACGCGCCAGTCGCCCAGCTCATCGCGGCAGCGCTCGACAACAATGGTGCGGTCATCGGGAACCTGTCCTGTGGCCTCAGCCTGGTCGGCAAGAAAGCGCAGCAAATTCTCCGCGGCGCCGGGATCGAGATCGTGCTCGGCAACAAGCCGCGTCAGCGCGGCTGCTTGCGGCAATGCGCGCAACTCGCGCACCATGGCTCCGATGCGCCGGCCGAATTCGAGCGGACGTCCCGGCCCATCGCCTTTCCAGAACGGCATCTTTCCTGGCTCGCCCGGAGCGGGCGTCACCAACACGCGGTCATGCGTGATGTCCGTGATGCGCCACGTCGATGCGCCGAGAATGAACGTCTCGTTGGGATGCGACTCGTAAGACCATCTCTTCGTCGAGCTCGCCCACGCGCACCGGTTTGCCGTCGGTGAAAGCGAGAAAGACTCCATAGAGCCCGCGATCGGGAATTGTCCCGGCGTTGAGAATCGCCAGCCGCGCAGCGCCGTCGCGCGCCGTCACCACATTGCGGATACGATCCCACGTCAATCGTGGCCGCAGCTCGGCAAACTCATCCGAAGGGTAGCGTCCGCTGAGCAGATCGAGCACGCCCTCGAAAGCCGAGCGGGAAAGCGAGCCGAACGGCGCGGCGCGGCGCACGAGATCGAAGAGAAAATCGACGGAGACTTCGGGCTTCGGCGCGTCGGAGCCGGTGGTTTCCCAGGTCTCAAAATCGGGATCTCCACCCCACGGACGAAGAACTGTCCGTGGGGACCCCGGATCTGGGGCACCCGGCTGCCCGGCCGAATCGGATCCGTCAAACTTCAGATTTGCAGTGAGATTCTTCGCTCGCCGGGCCGCGTTCCGGGACTTTGCCGCGCGCACGGCCTTCGCTGGGCGCGCAGCCGCAACAATCGCCACCAATTGTTGGCAGAGCACGTCCAGCGGGTTGCGCGGAAACCGCGTCGACTCGATGTGGCCCTCGTGCATGGCGCGCGTCACGGCGGCGCAGGCCACCAGATCGGCGCGATATTTGGGAAACAGAACGCCCTCGCTCACCGCGTCCACGTGGTGCCCGGCGCGGCCGATGCGCTGCATGCCGCTGGCCACCGAAGGCGGCGACTCGATCTGGATCACAAGATCGACAGCGCCCATGTCGATGCCCAGCTCCAGCGTGGACGTCGCGCACAATGCGCGAATCTGCCCGGCCTTGAGCTGCTCCTCGATCACTGCACGCTGCGCCGCGGCCAGCGATCCGTGATGCGCGCGCGCAATCGGCTCGCCGGCAAGGTCGTTCAGCGCCCCGGCCAGCCGCTCGGCGATCTGGCGCGCGTTGACGAAGAGAATCGTCGAGTTGCGCTCGCGAATCATTTCGAGCAGGCGCGGATGGATCGCATTCCAGATGGAAACGCGCCGCGGCGTCTGCGATGCCGGTCCCGAGGGAATCTCTTCCATCTCGCCCAGCCGCGCCATATCTTCTACCGGAACCTCGATGCGCAGCTTGAGCTGCTTAGGCGCGGCGGCATTGACGATGGTAACGGGCCGGTAGCGCAAAGGCAGGGCGTAGACAAGGGACCGGGGACCAAGGGACCAAGGGAGCAGGAAGGGTCCTGTTCATCTTCAGTTCCCTCGATTCCCGCCGTGGTGGGTTCAGGTTTTTCCTTGCTTCCTTGTGGCCTCGTTCCCTTGTTTTCTCGTTTTCTTGTTCCCTCGTTCCCTAGTCCCTTGTTCCCTGTACCTCCACTCCGCCGAGAAACCGCGCCACTTCCTCCAAAGGGCGCTGCGTGGCCGAGAGCCCGATGCGCTGCAGCGGTTTCGCCGTCAGCGACTGAAGCCGCTCCAATGTCAGCGCCAGGTGCGCGCCTCGCTTCGTTGGCACCAGCGCGTGAATCTCGTCCACAATCACGGTGTCCACGGTGCGCAGGGCCTCGGCCGCCTGCGAAGTGAGCAGCAGATAAAGCGACTCGGGCGTAGTAATGAGGATTTCGGCGGGATGACGGGCGAAGCGGGCGCGCTCGCGCTGCGGCGTGTCGCCCGTGCGCACGCTGATCGCCGGCTCATGGAATGCGACGCCCATGCGCCGCGCCATGTTGGCCATGCCGGCCAGCGGCGAGCGCAGGTTGCGCTCCACGTCTACCGCCAGCGCCTTCAACGGCGAAACGTAAACAATGCGGCAGCCGCGGCTTCGATGCGTACCGTGAGCTTCTTCAGGGGCTAAAGCCCTCGAGGATTTTGAAGTCTTTTCGGCACGACTGAAGTCGTGCCCTGACGCGGGAGACCGCCCCGGTGGATCGTGCAGCATCAGCCGGTCCAGGCACCACAGAAACGCGGCCAGCGTTTTGCCCGTGCCCGTCGGCGCCAGAATCAGCGCATTCTCGCCACGCGCAATTACTGGCCAGCCCAAACTCTGCGGCGCTGTGGGCGCGTCGAAGACAGCCTTGAACCATGCCGCCGTCACCGGGTGGAAGCAGGCAAACGGGTCGGGGACTTCCGGCGGGTTGGATGCGAGCGGGGGCATAGTGCTCTATTGAGAGTAGCGCAACCGGCTTGGCGAAGACAAAGCGAAAAAACAGAGGTATGGAGCAGGGAGTAGGGAATGAGTAGAATCAGGGAACGAGCAGCGTCGGCCGAGCGCGCCGAATTGCGGGCCGCTTTCAATTCCCTGTTCCCTGTTCCCTAGTCCCTCGTCCCTGTATTTCCCATCCGCGCCACGCTGAACTGGGCGCCGGCAAACATGATCAGTCCCGAAACATAGGCCCAGAACAACAGCCCCACCGAGACGTAAAACGGCCCATAGAGCGACTCCAACTCCAGGTGCGGCAGCACCGCCGCAAAGATGAATCGCGCAATCAGCCAGATGATTCCAGTAATGATCGCTGTGCGCAGAACCGGCCGCCATGGCACTTTGCGATTGGGCAGCACGAAATAAACCGAGAAAAGGAAGAGGATCGCTGCCGCGCCGGTGGTAACCGCCAGGCAGATAAAGCTGATTCCCCTGACGACGAACTTGATGATGACGTTGTCGGCGTGATGGAAGGTCAGCAAAGAAAAAACATCTTGCGCGCCCACATTCACGATCATGCTTACGACCGCCAGCGCCACCATCAGCAACGCCAATCCGAAAGCGATGGTCTGGTTGAAAGATAGTTGCGGCTCTTGGTCACGCCCCAGGCCTGGTTGAGCGCCACCTCCAAAGGCAAGAAAATACCCGTGCAGGAAATCAGAATCATCACCAGCGAAAAGACCTGAAAACCGCGCCGGTTGAGCAGTGGCAATACGGCCTCCATGACGATGTATTTCGCCACCCAATCCGGTTCCTTTGTCGCCGTGGGAAGAAAGTAATTCACCATGTGATCGACCACGATCTTCATTGCCTGCGAGTGAAAAACCGAGAGCGCCAGCGTGTACAGAAGCACGAAAAATGGGATGAATGAGAGGATTCCGTTGGCCGCAACGCTGAAGGCGAAGGTGTGCACCTCGCTGTCGAGCAGATAGGAGATGAGTGCCTTGCCGACTTTGCGCCAGCGGTACCACTTCGATTGCGTGGGCGGCTCGACCGCATCCACCACGCCCGTGGTTTCGATCGCTGTCCCGCCTGTGTTGGCGGGATTCACATCATCAGCCACTTGCCGATCCTTCTTTCGCTTGAGGATTTCCCCGTGACGCCCGTGCACGAAGCGCCCTTTTTCAGGATAGTCCGTCAGGCGAGAGAAGCGCTGTGACAGCGGAAGCGCCGGAGCGCTTGAATTCAGGGGCGATTCACAGGATCGGGACCACGCAGCAGCTTGACCAGCGCCCATCGCGCCGCCGTGCGCAGACCCTCATCGGCCGCCGTCGCCCAGGTTTGCAGCGTTGGCGTAAAGCCGGCCAGCCCGCTGTTGCCCATCGCAATCGCCACGTTGCGCCGTAATCCCAGAAATCCCGCTCTGCGGATCGGCGATCCGTTGAACTCGCGCTCAAAGGACTTCTCGTCGAGTGAGCCCAACCATTCCAGTGCGGGATTGATGAGCTCCGCGCGCGGCTCAAGTTCGGCATCGGCGGCGATTGGCGCTTTTCTATTCCAGGGGCACACATCCTGGCAAACGTCGCAGCCGAAGACCTGCCGGCCCATCCCTTCCGCAAGCTCCTCCGCAATCGGCCCCTTGTGCTCGATGGTCAGATAGGAGATGCACCGCGTCGCATCCAGCTGATACGGCGCAACGAGTGCGCCAGTAGGGCAAGCCTCCAGGCAGCGCACGCAACTCCCACACCTGTCAGGGGCTTCCAACCTCCGATCCTTTGGACTGGTTTCGAGGGAGGTCAAGAGAACAGCGAGAAACCCAAACGACCCAAGCTGCCGATTGATTAGGCAGGTGTTTTTGCCCGTCCATCCAATGCCGGCCGCGGTGGCAAGCGCTCGCTCTACTAGAGGACCGGTATCGACGTAGGCACGCGATTCGAATGCGCCGAACTGTTTGTGAAGCTGCTCCTCGAGGACGCGCAGCCGCTTCAGCAGTACCTTGTGATAGTCGCTCGGCCGGCGCACGCCGTCCTCATCGGTCCTGCCGGGCAACACGCGGCTAGTCCAGGCATAGCGCGCAATCCAGGCACTCCGTGCCTCTGGCGTCTTGGTTGAGAGGGGTGCTTCTGATTGGTAGCTGGCAAAGCAAACCAGCGCCGAACGCGCCCACGGAAAGGGAATTGCCACGCGCGCCCTTGTCAGTTGCCCGTTCTCCGCTCTCCGCCCCAGGTAGCGCATCGTTCCCGCGCGGCCCGCGCGCACCCAGTCCGTAAACCGCTCTGCATCGCGATCCTCGTTCGCGTAAGGAATCGCAACGATTCCGGCCTCGGCAAACCCCGACGCCAGCGCCAACGCGCGCGCCGCTTCCCGCGTCAATCGGGGTTCGGAATTGGCTGACATCTCGCTCATGGAACCGCAATGTCCCTCTTTGCGTATCAATTAATGAACCGTTCGTCCCATCTCAGAATATTCCCCATATGGGCCGTTGAACGCATATCGCGTCGTCCATCAAGCGCGAACAGTGCCTCAGTTGGAGGGTCTACAATTTGCTGCGCAACAGCTCCGTAACGCGCAGAAAGTCGGGGACATCGTCAGTTCTCGTCGGACTTCGTGGAATTCTCGAATCCCAAAATACGGACAAGCTCCCATATTTCAGCACTCGATTCGAAGAAATCGCAGCCTGATGCGGCCGGGATTGGCCCGGAGATCTGGCTTCGGCGGTCGCCGTGTCAGGATGTGGGAGTCCATACCTTTGACCAGAACTCGCTCTTGCGCATGCACATCCCTGTGACCCGTAACACACGCGGTCTCAGCCCCCAGGCGATATTCCTACTATCGACACAGCAATGCCGCGAGGCGCAGTTCCATATTCAGGGCCTCACACGCTCAGCCTGTTCCTGAACCTCCAATTGGCGCGCTGAGCCTCCGTTTCGTTACCCTTTTCATATGGACCGCGTTGCGGAATCCTACAATGGAGGTTTTTCCCATGGCGCAGGGTGTGATGGAGCAGGCGCCTGCCGAGACGGCAGGCACGAAGACCACTGAGTTTCAATACGTCTACTTTTTCGGCGACGGCCATGCAGACGGCAACGGGAAGATGAAGGACGAGCTGGGCGGCAAGGGCGCGGGCCTGGCGGAGATGACCAACGCCGGATTGCCGGTGCCTCCGGGATTCACCATCCAAACCGAGGCCTGCCGCGAATACATGCGAGGTGCGCTGAATCCGCGGATCGATGCGGATATGAAGGCGGCGCTGGCGCGGCTGGAGGCTCTGCAAGGGCAGAAGCTGGGGGCGGGCGACAATCCGCTGCTGGTGAGCGTGCGGTCGGGCGCGAAGTTTTCCATGCCCGGCATGATGGACACCATTCTTAACCTGGGCCTGAACGACCAGGCCGTGGAAGCGCTGGCCAAGCGCAGCAATAATCCGCGTTTTGCTTATGACTCGTATCGGCGGCTGATCCAGATGTTCGGCGACGTGGTGCTCGATGTGCCGAAGAAGAAGTTCGAGCATATCTTCGACGGCGTGAAGGCGAAGAAGAAGGTGAAGTTCGACTACGAGCTGCAGCCCGACGCGCTCAAGGAGATCATTGCCGAGTACAAGAAGCTGGTGAAGAAGGAGACGGGCAAGGACTTTCCGCAAGATCCGATGGAGCAGCTCGTCGAGGCGCGCGACGCCGTTTTCAGGAGCTGGCAGAACGAGCGCGCCAAGACCTATCGCCGCATTAACCGCATCGACGACTGGCTGGGCACAGCGGTGAACGTGCAGGCCATGGTCTTCGGCAACCTGGGCGAGAACTCGGGCACGGGCGTAGGCTTTACGCGCAACCCGGCGACGGGCGAGCACAAGTTCTTCGGCGAGTACCTGATGAACGCGCAGGGCGAGGACGTGGTGAGCGGTGTGCGCACGCCGCTTTCGATCAGCGAACTCGACAAGGCCATGCCGCAGGTGTACGAGCAGTTGAAGGACATCACCAGGCGGATGGAACAGCACTACCGCGACATGCAGGACTTTGAGTTCACCATCCAGGATGGGAAGCTCTACATGCTGCAGACGCGCAACGGCAAGCGTACCGGGCTGGCGGCGGTGCGCGTGGCCATCGACATGGTGAAGGAAGGCCTGATCACGCAGGAAGAAGCTGTGTTTCGCGTGGAACCGAACCAGCTTTACGACTTCCTGGTTCCGCGGCTGGTGGAAAAGGGCGAGAAGATCGAAGTGCTCGCCACGGGGCTGCCGGCTTCGCCGGGCGCGGCGGTGGGGCAGATCGTGTTCACGGCCGAGGAGGCGGTGAAAATGCACGCCAAGGGCGCCTACAAGTCGATCATCCTGGTGCGCGGCGAGACCACGCCCGAGGACATTGCGGGCATGGAAGTGGCGGACGGCATTCTGACCTCGCGCGGCGGCATGACGTCGCACGCGGCGGTGGTGACGCGCGGCATGGGCAAGTGCTGCGTGGCCGGCGCCGGCGACTGCACTGTGGACGAGGCGAAGAAGGAACTGCGCGTGAAAGGCCACGTCTACAAGCAGGGCGATTACATCTCGCTCGACGGAACCACCGGGCGTGTGATTGCGGGCCGGTTGAAGACTCTCGAGGCGCAGCCTGACGACCCGGACCTGGTGACGTTCATGAGTTGGGTGGATCCGGTGCGGCGGCTGCACGTTCACGCCAACGCGGACATTCCGCGCGACGCGAAACAGGCACGGCTGTTCGGCGCCGAGGGCATCGGGCTCTGCCGCACCGAGCACATGTTCTTTGCCGAGGATCGCATCGAGCACATGCGGGCGATGATTCTGGCCGATAACGAGAAGGATCGCCGCGCGGCGCTTAAGAAACTGCTGCCCATGCAACGCGCCGACTTTATTGGCCTCTTCAAGGCCATGGAGTCGCTCCCGGTTACCATTCGCACCATCGATCCGCCGCTGCACGAGTTCTTGCCCAAGCGCGAGGATCTGCTGGTGGAAATCCAGCACCTTACAGACACCAAGCCCCGCTCGCCCAAGCTCAAGGGGCTGCGCACGCTGCTGGCGCGCGTCGAGGAGCTGCACGAGCAGAACCCCATGCTCGGGCTGCGCGGATGCCGTCTCGGTATCACCTTCCCGGAGATCACCGAGATGCAGGCGCGGGCCATTCTCGAGGCTGCGGTCGCGGTCAAGCTCAAGGGCGGCAATCCGCATCCCGAGATCATGATCCCGCTCATCAGTACCATCGAGGAGATGCGCAACCAGACGGCGATTGTGCGCCGCGTGGCGGAAGAGGTCTTCAAGGAAAAGGGCGTCACTGTCGATTACAAGGTGGGTACCATGATCGAGCTGCCGCGCGCGGCCTTGACCGCCGGCCAGATCGCCGAAGAAGCGGAGTTCTTCAGCTTCGGGACCAACGACCTGACGCAGACGACCTTCGGCATTTCACGCGACGACATCAACAATTTCCTGCCCGCGTATATGAAGTACGGCATCTTCAAGTTCGATCCCTTCGCCACGCTGGACCAGGCGGGCGTTGGACAACTGGTGAAGATGGCCACCGACAACGGACGCGCCACGCGCCCCACGCTCACGGTAGGCATCTGCGGCGAGCATGGCGGCGATCCGGAGAGCGTGAAGTTCTGCCACCGGACCGGGCTGAACTATGTGTCGTGCTCGCCGTTCCGCCTGCTCACGGCGCGGCTGGCGGCGGCGCAAGCGGCGCTCGAAGAGAAGCAGGGCGGCGAGGTGCACGGCAGCAAATAATCGCAAACCAGCATCAGACTTCGGGGGGGCGTTCGCCAGGGCGAACGCCCTCGCTGTCTCCGCCCACGACCGCCGCGCGTCTCCTACCCAACCTTCGTCGTTGAGCTGCAACCAACAGGGAGCGGCGACCTTGCAGGAACTGAGAAGGGCATAGCAATTCTGGAATCGCCGTAAAATGAAGGAGCCGCTCGATATGGGAGCCATGGTTATGCGCCAAATTTCCGCGGCAAGCAAAGGATCGACCTCGCAGGAATCCCTGCGCGCGATTTTCTTTTCGGAATCCCGCTCTTCGCGGAGCATTGGAACTCCTCTTCCCAAACCCGGCAGAAAGCTTGTCCTTTCAAAATTTGCGGATTCAACCCCTCGTACCGGCCCATCGCAACCTTATCGGCGCTGACCCTTTTCTGCTGCCGAAGGAACGATTAGGAGGGTCCCAGGACGTTGCGATGGTTCCTTTGCTGCGCCATGTTGTCGATGAGACTCTTCGTGCCTACTCCGCTACGAGCCCGCATTTTTTGGAATACGTGGGGACAACGCCAATCTCCCCTTATGGAAGCATTGGCTTAAGCGTCAGCCGCTGGGGTTACGTGGATTGGGATTACATACGCGACCTGGATTGGCGGATCTTCCTGCCTCCTGAGGTCGGCCATCTTTCCGGCTTCAAGTCGTACATCGAGCGGACCCTGACGGAGGAGCTTCACAAATATAAACTCTATCCGCTGTTGGGCGGCAAAGACGCGCATGGACTCGACCAGGTGCAACTGCGCGACATCCGCACTGCGGAGATCCACGGCTTTCACTTCTTTCTCATCGCCATGAAGCCCGGGTTTGTCCGCGGACATCTTCATCATGACGGCGCCTACTCTCCTCACTTCGCCTATTTTCCTGAAAGTTCTCTGGATGAGCATTTGCAATCGGCCAATCTGCTTTGGTCTGATCTGATCGCCCAGCAGCGGCAAGACTACATCGACATGTTCAACCAACTGAGCTTCAATATTTTCGGTGAGAATAGCGGCGAAGATCTTATGCGTAAGACGCGCGGCTGGTACCTGCACAAAGCATTCAAGTGGTACGCCACGCTCGCACGGGTGCGAGGACTCTCGTCGCTCGAGTTAGATCTTCTCTATGAATACGAGCATTTTCGTGGATCGGAGGCCGAGCTTTCCTATCTGGCGAGATATAGATACTACGCCCGCATGTCTCCCAGCCCGCAACACCTGGACGACATCGATCGCGATCTGGCCCGAGCTGCAAGCATCGTTTACGCGCAGGCCAGAAACTCCCAGGACCACTTGGTTGGACAACATATCGACGTAGATGGCGACGACATCGTCCTTTTGGAATCGGTTGCCGAGGATTTTTCAGCGGCGGCTCGCAAGGTCCTCGAACAGGCAGTGTCCTCTTTGCCCGATCCGCTGAAGTACGCCCCCACAACAGGTCAGACCCGCTTCGCCGACAATCTTCCTGCGCCTTGCTGCGTGCGCCTCGACGGTCACGGGCAAGCCGTCCTGGTACCGGCCGAATGGTCGATGGTCTTTTGCGATTCGTATGTCTCTCAGGCCGTGAAAAAGTTCGCGGACGCTAATCGGTCCATCGCGGGCGGTGACATCCGTAAGGCCCTCGTGGCGCTGCTGGCTTCTCACCTGTGGCTCGCATCGCAAGCCAGCGATGGTTCCAGCGCCGCCGCTCCCAATTGAACCGCTCGACATTCTGGTTCGCTACAGGCAGGATCGGTATCGTGGCACCCAGGCGCCCCGCCCCGGCAGATCCTGCCCTGACACGACGGTTTCAGTTAAGGTGCTGCGGGCAAGCAAAACCGTGCGATTCATTAGTCTACAATGGTCGCATCGAATCCAGTTGCTCGGTTCTTCGAGCTGAAAGCGGCCCTTATTGTTAAGCCTCAACCGATCCGTAGTTGACTGGCTTGTGCACGGCGCGGCGCTCTCGGTTCTCCTTGCCGCGGCGGTTTTCGGTTCCGCGCAAACCCAGATCCGGCTTCTGCCCGCGCCGCGCGAGGTGCATTTCGGCGAGACCGCGGATTTGCCGGCAAAGATTCTCGTCACCGTCGCCCGGCCGCGACGCGGAAGACGAGTTTGCCGCGCGCGATCTGGAAACCGCGTTCAAGCTCGTCGCGTCGGACGCGGACGCATCCCGTGCGGATGCCGCCAAGCCTCCGTATCGCGTCACACTTCTTCGCACCGGCTCCGCGGACGCCAAGGCCATTCTGGCGCGCAACAGCCTCGCTTTCGATCCGGTGATGGAGTCGGAGGGCTACGTTCTCATCCTTTCGCCGCACGACGCCACCATCGTCGCTACAACCGGGGCGGGTATATTTTACGGCGTCGAAACCTTCAAGCAGTTGCTGCCCCTGCCCGGCGCTCCGCGCGTGCTGCCCACCGGCACGGTGCGCGACTGGCCAGCCATGCGCTATCGCGGCATCGGCGACGATCTCTCCCGCGGCCCGTTCCCCACTCTCGAATTCCAAAAGCACCAGATTCGCGTCTTCGCCGCCTTCAAAATAAACATCTACTTGCCCTATTTCGAGCACACGCTGCTTTATCCCGATCAGCCGCTGGCCGCGCCTCCGGGCGGCGCATTTACTCCGGCCGAAGCCGCGGAGCTTGTCGCCTATGCCCGTCAGTATCACGTCACCATCATCCCTGAGCAGGAGGCCTTCGGCCATCTGCATCAAGTGCTCAAGTGGGAGCTGTATCAGGATGACGCGGAAACTCCGCACGGCTATGTCCTGGCCCCCGGCCAGCCCGGCACGCTGCCGCTTATCAAGGATTGGTTCACCCAAGTCACACACGAGTTTCCCTCGCCCTTCATCCATATCGGCGCTGACGAGACTTTCGACCTGGGCGTAGGCCGCACCAGTGATGCGGTCGAGAAGCAGGGCTATGGACCGGTCTATGTCGATTTCCTCAAGCAAATTCACGACGCGCTCGCGCCTCTCAATCGTCGCCTGCTTTTTTGGGGCGACATTGGCGAAGCCAACCCGGATGCGGTTTCCGGATTGCCCAAAGACATGATCGCGGTGCCCTGGATATATGACAACGAGGCCAGCTTCGACAAATACATCGAGCCCTTTTCGAAGGCCGGCATCGAGACCTGGGTTGCGCCTGGCGACGCCAACTGGAACGAGGTCTATCCCGTTGCCAAAACCGCGCTCTGGAACATTCAGGGCTTTATTCGCGATGGCCAGCGGCTGGGATCCACCGGCGCGCTCACTACCGTCTGGAACGACGATGGCGAGGGCCTCTTCAATATGGATTGGTACGGCGTCCTCTTTGGCGCGGTGGCCGCGTGGCAGCCCGGCGAAAGCCCCATCGCCGATTACCAGGAAGCCTACGGGCAGGTCTTCCACCTCGACCCCAGCGGCAAGATCAACGAGGCCGAAAAAGAATTGATGGCCGCTCAGGAAGCCATCGCCAACGCCAAAACCGGGATGACGAGCGACCAGCTCTTCTGGCTCGATCCCTGGAGCGCGCGAGGGGCAGGACGTGTCGGCAAAGCTGCTGCCTCAGGCGCAGGATTTGCGCCTCCATGCCGAGCGCGCCATCGTTTTGCTGGACCAGGCGCGCCAGGGCAATCCCGCGCTGCGTGAGACTGACGCACTCACAGCCATGGACCTGGGTGCGCGCCGCCTCGATCTTATCGGGCTCAAATTCGAGCTCGCCCAGGAGATCGCCACCGCGTATGCCCAGGCCGTTGCCCAACAGCACGATAAGACGCGCGGCTCTGCCACCAACACCTTGCTCAGCGAAATCAGCGGCACCAACGGCCGCTGCCAGGACCTGCGTGGCGCCTACTCGGCCCTGAAAAACGAATACAGCCAGGTCTGGCTCAAAGAAAATCGTCCCTACTGGCTCAACAATGTCACTGTCCGCTACGACCTTGAAATCCAAAGATGGCAGCAACGCGCCAATCAGTTCGATGCGGGGCTTCGCGGCTGGCAAAACGGGCAGGATCTGCCTTCGCCCGCTGCCCTGGGATTGCCCGCGCCAACCGAAGGCGCGCACTGAAAACGTAACCTATCCCTGAACTAAGTAGATTACTTTTCCCGAGATTTTCTCCCTTTCGACGCGTGGGAGATGCACACTAAATGCATGATCCAAGGCGCCTCCCCAAAGGAACTGCCCGTCGTCCTGCTCATCGACGACGACCTGGTGAGCCGCGAGGTGACCGCCACGCTGCTCACGCTGAGCGGCTATTCCGTCCATACCGCCGAGAACGGGGCAGCGGCGCTGGAAATGCTTTCCGCCGCAAAGTTCCAGCCCGAAGTGGTCTTGATGGATGCGCAGATGCCCGGCCTGAACGGAATGCAGTTAGTTGCGGAACTCCGCGCCCGCAGCAAAGCGCGCATCTACACCTGCAGCGGCAGTAACCCAACGCCTGAAGTGATCGCCGCCACCGACGGCTTGCTGGTTAAGCCGTTCGATGCGCAAGCGCTGCAAAAACTATTCGAAGGACAGAAATCTGAGGCCGTTTTCTCCCTCCTCGACCCGAACCAGCCTGTCGTCAGCGCAGAGATTCTCGCCCAGCTCCGCAAGATGATGCCCGAGCCTGCGGTGCGCCAAATCTACGCCGCTATCGTCGCCGATCTCGGCCGTCGCATCGAAGCCCTGGCCGCCGCGATTGCCAAACGCGACACCGCTGAAGTCCGCCGCATCGGCCACGCCATCAAGGGCGGCTGCGGCATGGCCGGAGCCCTGCAGGCCGCACACCTGGGCGCCTTGCTTGAGACCACGCCGCTCGATCCACAGGATAACCAATTGGATAACAGTGCGGTCTTACTCCGCGATTTGCGCGCCGCGGCCCGCGCGTTGGAGCGTATGCTGGAAGCTGAACTTTCAGCCTGACCTTAGGCGTTTTCAGGTGGGACGTACCTCGGAGCTGTCCCTCCAAATCTGGGCCCCCACAGACGATTTTTCGCTTCTTGGCTGGAGAGGCGGATCTTCGTCGCTGAGTTGGAATGTATCGCGAGCGGAGGCCAGCGGCAACTCTGAGGGCATCAGCACGAGTAGAGTGTTCCTGGAACCGCCGAGATCCAAGCCTTGGGAGGCAAACCGTTCAAATGGAACGACCGATTCGAATTGTGCTGGCGGATGACCATCCTGTCGTCCGCATCGGCGTACGCAACATGCTTACTGAAGACGAAGGCTTCGCGGTGGTCGGCGATGCCACCGACGGAGACGAGGCCATTACCCAGACCCTCGAGCTTCAGCCCGACATTCTTCTTCTCGATGTGTCCATGCCGCGTTTGCCCGGCCTTGAGGCCATGCGCGCCATCATGAATGGCCCCTCCACCGCCAAAATCCTGCTCCTCACCTCCACCATTACCACGCAGCAGATCATTGAGGCGTTGCAAATCGGCGCGCGCGGCATCGTGCTCAAAGACGCACTCGCCAGCCATCTGCAAACCGCCATCCGCACCGTTTTTGCCGGCGATTACTGGATCGGCGGCAAGCGCGTCGTCAATCTCGTCTCCGCGCTCCACGACCTGATGCAGAAGGCCGCCGTGCCGCAGCGCAAAACCTACGGCCTCACCCCGCGCGAGCTCGACGTTGTGGGCTGCATTGTTGAGGGGTGCAGCAACCGCGATATTGCCAAACAGTTTACGCTCAGCGAAGAAACCGTCAAGCGCCATCTCTCGAACATCTTCGACAAAACCGGCGTGTCAACACGGTTGGAATTGGCTCTCTTCGCGATCGCACACCACCTGATCGCGCCCGAGTAGCACGATTCCTGACGCTGCGCTATTCTGTTGCTTTAATTCAGTATGGCTTTCAAACAGGTGTGCGCATGGGAGAACTGAGCAGAATCGGCATCGCCCTCGATTCCGAATTATTGAAACGTTTCGACCATTCGATTGAGACGAGTGGATACACGAACCGATCAGAAGCGTTCCGTGATTTAATCCGCGACCGGCTGGTGAGGGAGCAAACCGCCGCGCCCGACTCGACCGTCGTCGGCACCGTCACCCTCATCTTTAACCACCATGCCTCAGGCATCACCGAGAAGCTCACTGAGGTGCAGCACGCGCACCACGATCTCGTGGTCTCCACGAGCCATGCGCATCTCGATCACGACTCCTGCCTTGAAGTGCTCATCGTCCACGGCAAAGCGGCACGCGTCGAGCACTTCGCCGACATTCTCATCGGGCTCAAGGGCGTGCAGCACGGACGGTTAGTGATGAGCGTACCGTCGCTCGATGCCGGGCACACCCACGAGCACACGCACGAACACCCCCACGACCCTCTGCACAAGCACGGTCATTAGCCGTTCGCACTCGTCAAGGACCCGCGGCTGCGTGTTTGCTTCAGCGGCCGCCGAAGCTGTAACGCAAAGTGAATCGCGCCTGAACCGGCTCGACGGGGTGCATTACTCTTGTGAATGCCGCGTTCGCATCGATGGCATTTGCAACCAGTTCCTGCCCTGCTAATGTTGTTGGCGGCGTTGCCGGCAGCCCCAGCGCGGAGGCCGGCGCGATTTGCGATACATAGGCGTAGTCCACGTCGTGATCGCGGCGGTTGAACACATTCAACACTTCGCCCAAAAGACTCCAGTTCGTGCGGAACTTATAACTGGCCTGCAGGTTGACCAACGTCGTTGATGGTGAAGTGTAAATTGCGTCTGAGGTCAAAGGGCGGGGCCCGAAGTAGCGCAGGCGCAAACTTGACGAAAAACGACTCAAATCCTTCAGTGTAGCGCCCGCCGAGACCACCCAGCGGACTGCTTCGGGAACCTCTTTGCCATACGGGTTTTCGAGGAAACCGCTATCTCCGTAACTGACGGTCGCGGGGGTCACCACGCCCGAGGGCGTGGAGCCGGTCGGCATCAGCCCATAGCAATTCGAGTTATGCGCGCAAAGCCGCTGCGTGCCCGATGCGTTCGTGTAATACGTCGAATCGTATGGGTCGTTTTGGGTAAAGATGGCGCGGGAGTCCGCAAAGTCCGCATCAAAAACCCAATGTTCCACGGGCGTGTAGTAGTTCCCAACTTCAAATCCGTAGCGGTTGCTCGACTGCATCGAGGGAGTGGTGCCGCCGGTGTCTCCGTCCTGCAGCAGCTCGGAATTACTGTGGAGATACCAGAGCTCAACGGTGCTTTGCAAATGGGGGACGGCCGCGGTGCGCACGCCGACTTCCGCGCCTTTGGTCTGGGCCAGGAAGGGAACTGGAACGGGTGTCGGCGAATTGTAGTAAGGATAGCCGGGCGAAACCGGTTCATACAGTTGCGTTGAGCCCCGCACGTCGTTGGTGTGGTAACTGAATCCGCCCTGCAGGTAAATCTCCGTATTGGCCCAGGGGCCGAAGATTAAACTTGCCTTGGGGCTGGGCAGGAACTTGGCGATCGATTGGTGGGTATTGGGGTTGAAGTTGGCCGGGTAGGGATCGAAGGGATAGCTGGGGTTGGTGGGGTTGGTAAAGTCGGTGACGACACCTTTGCCGTAGTCGCCGCGCACGGCCAGGATCGAGCGGAATTTGCTCGCCCACTGGATCTTGCTTGACACCCAGGGACTCGTGATCGTTTCTGTGAATTTATTCAGATCCGTGTCCGCGGGTAAAACCGCGACTTCATCTGGGCCGCGATCGCCGTTGGCATCGCAGTCGCCCTGATAGTTGGCTGTGTAGTAGGTTTTGCTGGTGCGCGCGCGATCTTCCGTCCGGTAAAGGCCGTTGTGGATCCAATCGTTACGCAGTTGCATGGCGAACGTGGTTTCCACCTTGCGGCCAAACCATTCGCCGAAGATCGTGTGGCGCGCGTCGAACCCAGCCACCCAGCGGCGATCCTGCTGTTCGAACTGGTCACCCTTATAGGGGTCGACCAGGTAGTAGGTGAAATCGGAGAACAGATTGAGATCGTAATAGAACCCGTAGGCCATGATCTTCGTTTCCGAATTTGCGCCTCTATGATGCCATTCGCCCTGCAAGCTATAACGATGGCTATGGCCACCGTCGGTCGAATTTAGTGTGCCGAAGAAGCCCTGATAGTTACCGAAATAGCCGGGAGGCGGCGTAGTGACCAGAGCCGTGTATGGGATCTGATCGCTCGAGTTCCAGCGCGTTCCAGCGTAACCGCGGGCCGTGATGCTGAAACCGTTGTCGTCAGAGCCATGGCTGTAGGTCAGGATGCCGTTGAATTTGTAGTAATTGTCCGGATGCACCCACGGGCCGCCATCGTGGTACGCTTCTCCGCCGTAGAGCAGGCTGCCCGCGCCCAGCTTTCGTGAGGCGCCGAAAACGAACCGCGCAAACTGGTACATGCCGCCGTCGACCTGGACGAAGTTCTGGGGCAGCGTCTTCGAAATCACGACGTGGGCGTTTCCTGCCGAGCCATAGTCGCCGGCTTCGGCATAATAAGGACCTTTCTCGGCATCCACCCGCTCCACAAACTCCGGGATGACGGTATTCATGTCCGAATACCCCTCGCCATGCGCGTGCGACGGCAGGTTCAGCGGCATGCCGTCGATGAAGATGGCGATATCCGTGCCGTGGTCGAGATTGAAGCCGCGCATGAAATACTGGTTGGCCTTGCCGCCGCCGGCGTGTTGCGTGATGATCAGGCCGGGAAGCGTCTCCAGAATCTCTCCTGAGCGAAGCAGCGGACGATTTTTGAGTTCCTCCGCGCCCACCGTTACCTGGCCGGCGGAAGAGGCGATTCCGATGAGGTCGTCCGCGCGGCCCTGCACGTTTACAGTGGTGACCGCGACGCCCACAGCAAGAGAGATGCGCAGCGGGACCGGGGCCTCAGTAGCCCCAATGGTGAGTGGAATTTCCTTGGTTTCAAATCCGGGATTCATTACGACGAGTCGATAATTGCCTGCTGCGAGCCCGGTAAACAGGAAGGCACCGTTCGTGTCCGAATGCGCCGTTCCTTGTACAGTACCGTTCGCGCTCAGAACATGCACGTCTGCCCCGGCAACTACCGCGCCAGACACATCGACCACAGTTCCTGAAACGGCGACGCCATTGGGCGCGCCTGCGCGCGCCAGCAACCCCGCAAAAAGCACAAGCAGGCTGAGTGCTACGAATCTTACTTTAGTGCTACGCATGGGAACAACCTGATACGCGGCCTGCTTCTTTGCCTGTGACTCTCGTCAGATGTTTTTACGATTCGTGCTACTGTTAGTTAGTGCTACTATACCACCGTTCGTGCTACCATAATGAATTGAGGCGTGAAAAGCCGCGCGCCGCATCCACTCAGACGGCTTTACCCGGAGCCAGACGCATTCTGCCCAGATCAAAACCCATGACGACACGCACATTCCGTGGGCTGTTCAACGACGCCGCAGGCGATCTCCGCGCCAGGGTGGCTGGTATCTATGGCGTTCTGCTCGTCTTCAATGTGCTCGCGTGGGGTTGGGCGATCCTCGCCTTTCGCCAATATCCGCTGCTGCTGGGAACCGCGTTTCTTGCCTATAGCTTCGGGCTGCGCCATGCCGTGGATGCCGATCACATCGCCGCCATCGATAACGTGACGCGCAAATTGATGCAGGAAGGCAAGCGGCCCGTTGCGGTGGGATTCATGTTTTCGCTCGGCCACTCCTCCGTCGTTGTGCTGGGCTCGCTGGCGTTAGCCGCAGCCGCACTCAAACTGCAGCAGCATTTCGATCGTTTCCGAGACGTCGGCGGCATCATCGGCACGCTCGTTTCCTCGCTCTTCCTGCTGGGCATCGCGCTTGCGAATCTTATCATCCTGCGCTCGGTGTATCGCACCTTCACCAGGGTTCGGCAAGGAGAGCCCTACGTCGATGAAGATCTCAACCTGCTGCTGGCGGACCGCGGCTTTCTGGCGCGCATTTTCAGGCCGGTTTTTGCCATGATCCGCCGCAGCTGGCACATGTATCCGCTGGGCGTGCTCTTCGGGCTGGGATTCGACACGGCCACCGAGATCGGCTTGCTGGGAATTTCCGCTGCCGAAGCGTCGCGCGGGTTGCCGCTCGGTTCGATTCTGGTTTTTCCCGTGCTCTTCGCGGCCGGCATGTCACTCATCGACACGACGGACAACATCCTGATGCTCGGGGCCTATGGGTGGGCCTATATCAAGCCGATCAGGAAACTCTATTACAACATCACCATTACGGCAGTCTCCGTTCTCGTAGCTTTCGTGGTCGGCGGCATTGAGGCCCTCGGCCTGGTTGGCGCGCAACTGCATCTGCAAGGCAGCTTCTGGATGGCTGTCGGCCGGCTGAATGACAACTTCGGGGTCCTCGGCTACTGCATCATCGCCATCTTTGCCTTAAGCTGGATCGTCTCGATTGTCATTTACAAGGTGCGTCGCTTTGAAGAACTTGAATTGGCGATGAAGCCCGAGCAGTTCTGATGAACTCGCGCGTCATCGTGATCCTGCAGCAGATACGCGACGAATCTCCCACCAGCCTGCATGCACGCAAGCTCCTCGCCAGGTATCCGGCGCGCGCCTACCGCCAACGCCAGTGAAGGCTATGCTGCTTTTGGGTGGCCGTGTTGCGTGTGCTCTTGAAGAGTGTGATTGAGCCGATGCACTGTTTCCTCCAGGCTCTTGATACGCTCTTCCATCTTCTTGAAGCGATTTTCGTACTCAGCGTGAGTGTGCGGATGCTCGTGCGGGTGCTCGTGATCGGGTGTCTGAGCCATAACTTTGAACCTCCTGCGGGGAAAAGCAAGTTCCGGATTGCCCGGTCCAAGTAGTGTATACCGATCATCGCGCAACGCTTTCATACGGTAGTGGGTGGTAATGGGTCAGTTTGAAAAAACCATCCCTCAGGGGCTAAAGCCCACGTAGATATTGCCGCATTCTCGGCACGGATAAATCCGTGCCCTTTCAAAACAGTTTCAAACTGACCCACTACCTGGTGGGTCAGTTTGGGCGATCTTGCCCCTCAGGGGCTATTGAGAAATGCAAAGAAATGTCCTATTTCAGCGAAAAAACAACCGCGGATCGTCCCGTTCCACGGGACTTCGCTCAGGATGACAATCGGACATTACTTTTGCAGCAATCAATAGAGCCCGCGCTGATTTGGGGAGCTTTGATGTACGGGCTGAAGTGACTGCATGAGAACTCGGATTGCATAAATCAAATTTGACACTGTTCCGTCGCCCCTACAGGGCTTGAGAGATTGTTTTGCGCCTTTTCCCAGGACTTCATCCACCGCCCGCCGAGCGGACGGCGCATTCCGTCCTGGGCTAGTTTCCCAGCATCCCTCCGGGATGCTTTTTGCGGCGCAGAACCCCGGTCTCGCGAGCTCTCACGCCGAGCGGACGGCGCATTCCGTCCTGGGCTAGTTTCCAGCATCCCTCCGGGATGCTTTTTGCGGTGCCGAACCCCCGTCTCGCGAGCTCTCACGCCGAGCGGACGGCGCATTCCGTCCTGGGCTAATTTCCCAGCATCCCTCCGGGATGCTTTTTGCGGTGCCGAACCCCGGTCTCGCGAGCTCTCACGCCGAGCGGACGGCGCATTCCGTCCTGGGCTAATTTCCCAGCATCCCTCCGGGATGCTTTTCGCGGTGCCGAACCCCGGTCTCGCGAGCTCTCACCCAGACACTGAAGCCCGTACCCTTCAAGCTGACCCTCTACTGACCTGCTGCTGGGCCATTTTCGATATGCATGAAGGCCGGGATCCGGCGGGACGGTTCGCATGGAATGTGTGGTTTGTGAGCAGATCCTTCTCGCGAGGGCTATGACGTGATCTAGATCACTTGCCGCGGTGCGCTCTGGCACATCCCCGCCCCCCTATGAGTGGCACGCTTTCAAATATGAGGAGTTTGCCATGCGGGATTCCGAAACCCGCCGCTGGGCGCATCCAGCCACAATCCTCGTCGCCACTGACCTGAGCGATCTGGACCATCTCATGCCGTTCGCTATGGAAGCAGGCGCGCGAAACCGCGGCCCGGCTCATTCTCCTGCATGTGCTTTCTTCCACCGCGGCCATCAACTCCGATGCCGCTGGCATGCCGTATTACGAATCTGCTGGCGCGTTGGAGACTCTCGGAACAGATGCTGCGGCCCTGGTGCGAACAGGCCGCCCGGCGCGGCATCCGCTGTGACGCGCTGGTGCGCGAGGGCCAGACTATCCATCAAATTGCAGCCGCCATCCGTCAGTTTCAGGCGGATCGCGTGCTGGTCGGAACACGGAGCCGGAGCAAATCGGCAAGCTGCTCATTGGCTCTGTGGCAGAACAAGTGCTGCGCTCGGTCTACCTCCCGGTCATTACCGTGGGACCCGAGGCTCATCTCCCTGTGGATAGGGGCCCGAACCTCATCGAACGCATCGTCCTGCATGCCACCACTCTTCGAGAGACCTCTCGCCCGAGCGCGGCGCTTGCCTGCCAGATAGCGGCGGCCAAAAAGCCAGGCTGGTTCTGCTTCATGTGCTTCCGCACCTCCCTGAGATGGAGGTAAAGGACTGCCCACCGGGCTGGACTCGGCCGCCATGGTCGAGCTGCGCATTCTCGCCGAGCAGACCGGCGCGGGCTGCTGCTCCGCCGTCGAGCCGGTTGTGGCTCACGGCAATCCGTCCATCGAAATCCTGGCCCTGGCGCAAGAGCGTCATGCCAGCCTTATTGTGCTCGGCGCCACGGCACCGCTCGGCCTTTAAGAACCTCACACGCGACCGCACGGTCTACCGCGTGCTCGCCCACGCGCGCTGCCCGGTCCTCACTCTGCGCGAACCGCAGACCATGCCCGAGGAGGTCTACGCCGAAACCTCAGCCGCCCACCATTGAGCCACCGGCAATTCCGCACGGCCAATCAAACTCTACGGCACACCCGCGTGGACAGCCGCTCCTGCGCGGCTTGGGGAGCCATTTCTTCCCGTCCTGCGGGAACCGCTCCGCACCAAGGCCGTCAACTTTTTCAGGCATTTATCCTGTAAGCAGTGGAGTTGCTGCAAACGAGCTAACCCCTCCTCCTTGCGATCCCCGTCGCGCGCGCCGTAAATCGCCGCTGCCAGGTCATGTAACTGCCGATGAAGCCTTTCGAAGGCCTGAAAGGCCGACAGCTTGCCGCGCGCAGACTGTCTCTCGGTTTTGAGCCACGCGCCAACACGGCATTGATCGGGATCGAGCGGCGGCGGGTCCGCGCGCCTGCCCTCCAGGCAAGCCTCAAAGGCGGCAAGCCAGGCCCGGTGCTCGACGCTGGCGTTCAGCACCGCCCGGTTGTCTGCACTTACCGGGGGCACATCGGCCCAACATGCATCGGGAAGCCATGCAGACACCCAGGCCGGCAAATCTCCTGCCGGTATAGGCGGGGCGATGGCGTTACCCTGCGCGAGTTCGCACCCCAATTGCAGCAACATCAGGCCGTGATCCACGGTTTCCACGCCCTCTGCGATCACTTGCCGGCGAAATGCGGCGGCAAGGCCGAGCAAGCCTTCGAGGATCGCTAAGTCCTCGGGATCGACCGCTATGCCGCTGACAAAGCTCCGATCGATCTTGAGAATGCCCGCGGGCAGGCGCTTGAGATAGGTCAGCGAGGAATAGCCCGTTCCAAAATCGTCCAGCGCAACCGGCACACCCATCTCACGGCAGGCTTGCAGCACTTGAGAGGTTTGCACCAAATCTTGCAGTGCGCTGGTTTCGAGCACCTCCAATTCCAGGCTGCTCGCTTTGACCCGTGGATGCGAGGCAAGCAGCGCCTTGAGGCGATCGACAAAATCCGGCTGCTGCAGTTGCAGCGCGCCAACATTCACGCTCACCGGTATGTTCAGTCCGGCGGCCTGCCAAGCTTCTATCTGCGCCAGAGCAGTGTCGATGACCCATTCCCCAAGCTCGATTGCCATCGGGTGGTCTTCGATCACCGGCAGGAACATCCCCGGATGCAGCAGGCCGCGCTCCGTGTGCTGCCAGCGGATGAGGGCCTCGGCGCCTATAACCGCACCGGTGCGCATGTTCACCTTGGGCTGGTAATACAGGACGAACTGGCCGGCAGACAGGGCGCGTCGAATGTGATCGATATTTTCATTACGTCCGCGAACGGTGAGATCCAGAGCAGGATCGAACTTGTGGAACCGGCTTCTTCCGGTCAGCTTGGCCAGACACATGGCCTGATCGGCCTGTCGCAGAAGAAGATCCGCATCCACCTCTTCGGCCTGCGGATAAAACGTGACGCCCATGCTGGCCGAAACCTGGAGGGTACGATCTGCAACCTGAACCTCTTCTGACGCCGCGGAAAGCAGGCGGGCAAGCACCGGCGCACCGTCTTCTTCGCCAGCCAGATCGAGCAGCACGGCAACGAACTCGTCGCCGCCCAGCCGGGCAATTGTATCGCCTTCGCGCAGAGCGTCTCTCATGTGTTCGGACAATGCGGCAAGCATTCGATCGCCTGCGTCCCGCCCATGCCGGTCGTTGATCTCCTTAAAGCCGTCCAGATCGATGTAGGCCACGGCAAGCTGTTGCTTGTGCCGGTGGACCTGGACCATGGCCTGGCGCAGCCGGTCGGCGAGCAAGGTCCGGTTGGGCAGCCCGGTGAGCGCATCGAAGTGAGCGATTTGCTCCAGTTCCCGCTCGCGCTTCTTGATCTCGGTCAAGTCGGTGATGTGCGCGACATACTTCAAAGTCTTGCCGCTGGCATCGCGTATGGCATTGATGGTTAGCATCTCCGCGTAAAGGTTGCCGTTCTTGGCGCGGTTCCATATCTCTCCGGACCAGTGGCCCGTTTCAATGAGCGAGCGCCACATGCTTTCATAGAATTCCCTGCTCTGAAGGCCTGATTTGAGCAGGCGCGGGTTAAGGCCCAGCACCTCTTCGCGCGTGTAGCCGGTAATGCCTGTGAAGGCGTCATTCACCTCGAGAATCGTTCCCTCGGGATCGGTGATCGCGATGCCTTCTCGCGCGCCGGTGAAGACGCTAGCGGCCAGATGAAGCCGTTCTTCGGCCTGCTTGTGCGCCGTAATGTTCTCGGCGAAAATCACAATGCCGCCCACAGAGCCGTCGCCAGTCCGCCAGGGAGCGATCTCCCATCGCAGCCAACGCACCGTGCCGTCAGCGCGCTCGAAGCGATCCTCGTCGCATTTGAGTGTTTCGCCCGCCAGCCCGCGGCGGTGCGCCTCCGTCCAGCGCTCGGGAAGGTCGGGGAAGATCTCGTAGTGGCAGCGGCCAATTATTTTTGTCACAGCGAGGGAGTAATCCTCCAACCAGCGCTGGCTCACGGCCAGATAGCGCATCTCCCGGTCGAGCATGGCCAGGGCCGCGGGCGCGCGGTCGATGAACAGTTGCAGGAGATCCTTGCTCTCGCGCAGCGCCGATTGCGCCCGCTTCCTTTCCGTAATATCGCGTGCGATCGCCACGGCTCCAGTAATTGCGCCGTCTTTATCGCGAATGGGAGCATAGCTATAGCTGCCGATCCAGGTTTCGCCGGTGTCTTTGCGGCGAAGGGTGTACTCGACATCCGTACCACTTTCGCCGCGCAGGGCACGCAGCGCGGGCCGTGTTTCGATCGGCTCCGGTTCTCCGCCGGCCCCAAGTAACTCAACAAACTTCCGGCTTTCTTCAATCGTCGTCCCGCATTCGGCTTTGTTCTTGAATTTGTGGAACCTGGCAAAGGCCTCGTTGAACTCGAGGAGCCTTTCGCCGTTATCGCAAATGAACACGGCATCGGTCATGCCGGCCAGCGCCGCCTCCAGCTTGGCGCGGCTCTCGATGAGCGCTGCTTCCGCCTGCTTGCGTTCAGTGATGTCCTGGACCGTGCCTCGGAGGGCGAGAGGCTTCCCCTGGGTGTCCAGTTCCAGCCTGCCGAGGGTATGCACCCACCGCACCGCTCCGTCTGTGTGGCGCACAATGCGATATTCGCTGTCGAACAACATGCTTTCGCCACGGAAATGGCGCTCAAATCGCTCCGCCATCGTTGCGCGATCATCGGGATGGATGAGCGGCCAGATGCCCTCGAATGCGTGGTCGTACTGCGCGCCGATTCCCAGCAACGCATCCAGCTCGGGCGACACCTTCCATACCATGGCGGGGATATCCATGACATAGCTGCTTAACCCGGCGATCGCCTGCGCCTCGCGCAGAGATTCCTCTCTTTCGCGCAGCTTCAGCTCCGCTTCAACGAATTGCGTAATATCCGGAGCGACGCCCAAGATGCCAGCGATCTCACCGCCCCCGCCGTTAATTGGATATTTGCGATTGTCGATCCAATGCTTCGTTCCGTCCTGAGCCGGCAGTTGCTCGATCTGGTTCACGCGCCGGCCCTCGGCGATGGCCTGATTCTCAAGCCGGTAACCTACATCGGCGATCTCTTCCGGGTAAATGTCGTAATCGGTATTGCCCGCCAGCTCAGAAGAATTCTTCGCCGATTCGGTAAGGTTCGGCAGGGTTCGGCTCGCGGCGAGGAAGACATGGTTGCGATTCTTGATATAGATGTAGTCGCCGGTCTGCTCGACCAGAGTCTTGAAACTCTTCACCAAGGCCGTGTCGCCGGGTTCCCTTACGTTGCGCGCGTCCTGAAGGAGCAGATCGAGAAGCACTTCGCCGCTGGCGTGGTCCGCCTGCTTGGTGTACTGGCCTTTGATACAGCGCATGCGCCCGTCGGCGTGGCGGAGACGGATATTGAAGGAACCGGACCGATCTTCGATATGAGGAGAAAAGAGGGAATCGGCGACCTCTGCGTCTTCCGGGTGAATGCGATCCCTTAGATGAACCTGCGCAGTGCGAAACTGCTCCTGTGTGAAACCGAGCAAACCATACGTACCACCGCTCACGGTAACAAGCTGAGGTGGATCGCCCAACGTGAAACGGAAAGCGGCATTGAACATGGGGCCCAATTTTGCCACGCAAATTGATGGTGTGTTGCAGGCAACTATACCAAATTTACCTGGAGCAAGCCTCAATGTGTGGCATACTGCCACAAACTCGCGGCAGTTCCAGCGCCCCGAACCAAGTCATGCACCTGTTATCCACGGTTTTTTTCTTCTGTTCACAGTTCCGGTCTGCTTATCCACGCTCACTCTTGGCATAATCGCAGGTAGATCGGTTCTCCAGCTGGCGAGGATCACTTCGCGGGACTGGAAAAAGGCCGAAGAGTGGTTCCTGTGTAACTGTTCCAAGAGCTGCGGCGGGATCGGGGCCGGGAATGAGTTCAGCATCGCAATGGGGAGCGCGAACGCGAGGCCTGAGACTCATCCGCACCACCTGTGGGAGCACGCCAGAGTGACCAGCTATTGCCGCCAGGACGCCTTGCGCATTTTGCAGATCGGTTCCCGTCAGTTGCAGGCCTGGGAACGAGCCGGACTGATTCCTCAACAGGAATTCTATAGCTTTCAGGATCTCGGGCAACTGCGGACGTTGCGCGCCCTTCGCGAAGACGACGTGCCCGCGGCCTCCATCCGTGAATCCATCCTGGCTATGAAGGCAGTTGCGGGTATGGCCAACCCGCTGCTTGAGGCGCGCGTGGTACGCACGGGAACGCGCTTGGCCTTCCGCCATCATGGCGCCATGGTCGATCCCATCCGCCGCCAGTTGCTCTTCGACTTCGAGCGTATGGGCCGCCCGCAGCCCGCTTCCGCGCAGCCGTCTCCTCTGCGCCATCCGGGCGCGCCGGGGCTCGGTGGCATTCACGAGCGATTCCAGGCCGCGGTCGAGGCCGAGGAAGCCGGCGAAAAACAGCGCGCCATCGCGCTCTATGAGGAAATTCTCGAAATCGATTCGCAGTACGCGGCGGCCTGCATCAACCTGGGCACATTGTTTTTCCACCTGCGCCAGTTTGGCCGCTCCGAAGAACTCTACCGCCGCGCCACCGAGGCCGACCCCGGCTATGTGCTGGCCTACTTCGACCTCGGGAACGTGCTCGACGAGCTCAGCCGCCTCGACGAGTCCATTGCCGCTTACAGCAAAGCTGTCGCGCTCTCGCCCCGCTATGCCGACGCCCATTACAACCTGGCGCTGGCATACGAACGCAGCGGCCAGGAACGGCCCGCCCTGCGCCACTGGCAAGCCTACGTCAAGCTCGACAACCGCGGTCCCTGGGCCGACCACGCCCGCGGCCAGATCCGCAAGCTGCTCAGCCGCGAAAGGCTCGCTATCGCCTCGCGCGCCAGCAGCTTCATTCCCCGGCGCAGGGGAAGGGCGAAGCTGGAGCTGGCCTAGAGCGATCAGTGCAGCACAAAACTCCGTGCCCCATCCTTGCAGCGCTCTTGTTTTTTTAGGCCAAGGCGGGTCGCGACGAGCCCCAACTCGCCACTTTCAACTCAGCACGATTCCTGGGGTGCCCAACCCTCTCTTGTTTTTGCCGCTGGGGTGGGATACCACGCACGTTCACCCTCCAACAACCTGCCCAGCCGCTCGCGCCACCGCTCGAATATGCGCCGGCCGCGTGCGGCAGCAGCCGCCCACGATCTCGGCTCCGGCAGCAAACCACTCCGCCGCCAGCGTTCCAAACTCCTCCGGCTCGCTTTTCCCCGTCCAGCATCGCGCCGCCGCATCCCATTCCTCGCCGGAGTTGGGATAAACCAAAATAGGTCGATCGGAACCCTTGCGCAATTCGCCGATCAGCGACGGAACCCATTTTGGCGGAACGCAATTCACGCCGATCGCGACGGTCTGCGGCAGAGCGGCAACCAGCGCCGCGCATTCTGCCACCGGTTCTCCGTGGGAGACGTGCTTATCGTCGCGGCACGAGAAGCTGAACCATGCACGCACATGGGGCCAGGGAGCCAGCGCTTCGCCGACGGCGCGGGCTTCTTCGAGCGAAGGGAAGGTCTCAAACGCAAGCAGATCGGGGCCCCCGACGGGCGGTCTTTGCCTGGTGGGTGGAGATGGGGCGCCCGCGGACCGAATGCGCGCGCAAACACCTCAATGCGCTCGCGATGAAACCGCACCAGATCGCCGTAGGAACAGTCGTAGTTGCCGTGGTATTCCGCGCCATTGTGGAGCGCCGCGCCGTAAGGTCCGAGCGAGCCGGCTATGAGAACTTTGCTTTCCGGAAACTCCGCGGCTGCCGAGCGGGCCAATTCGACAGAGCGCAGCAGCGCCGCATCGGCGCGCTCGGGCGAAAAGCCCACCTCCGCATAGCCCATGCGCGAAACCTGATAGCTGCAGGTTGCAATGCATTGCGAACCCGCTGCTATGTAGGCGCGATGCACGGCCAGCACTTTTTCCGGCTCGTCCTCCAACACATGCGCCGACCACAGCGGACCATCGATGCGCGCTCCCAAGTACTCGAGCTCGGAAGCAAGGCCGCCGTCGATGACGCGGATGCTGTCGAGGAGTGAGTCATTCTGCGACATGGAAAAGTTTCCAGCTGTTAGCCTCTAGCTATTCGGTTGCGGATGCCAAGCGGATTTGAAATGGGCGATGGAGTCCGCTCACGAAATGAAAAATAAATGCAACCGCCGATCCTTCGGCTCCGTCCGCCGCGGCGACTTCGCTCGGGATGACAGCGCAGTTATTGTGGGAATTTCTGAGATAACACATGCAAGCTGAAAGCTAAGAGCTAGCAGCTAGACTTTCTGCGTCCGTTGAACCTGGCGCACGCCGGCCACGCGGCGCAGGCCCAGCACCATGCGGTTCAGGTGGCGCACATCCTCGGCTTCAACGATAAATTCGATAATTGCTTCGCCGTCTTCATCGCGCTTCAGATCCACGCCGCGAATGTCAGTGTTCTCGTCGGAGATGACGGCGGTCAGTTCCTTCAACATGCCGGTGCGGTCGTCGCAATAGACGATGATCTTGACCGGGTAGCGCGACGCGTTGCCTGCGGCCCCGTCCGCCACGCGCGACCACTCGACCGCGATGCGGCGGTCGCTCTCGTAAAGCAGGTTCTGCACATTGGGGCAACTGCGCGCATGCACGGCCACACCCTTGCCGCGCGTTACGTAGCCCACGATCTCTTCGCCACGGATGGGGTTGCAACATCGCGCGCGATAAACGAGCAGGTCGTTCTGGCCCTCCACCTGCAAAGAATCGGAGCCGGTCAGATGCAGTTTGCGCACTGCCTCTGACATGCCTGCCCCGCCCGGCGCTCCGGGTTTGATTTCAGGCGCGGCTTCCGCGTCTCCCTGGCCAAAGCCTGGCGACAGCTTCCTCAGCAACTCGTGAGCGGTGTGCTTGCCCTGCCCGAGCGTCGCCAGCAAGTCGGCAGCCGTGGCCACGCCAAACTCCTTCGCAATGCGGCTCAAGTCCTGGTCGCCGATCTGGGCCATTGGCACCTTGAAGCGGCGCGCCTCGCGCTCCAGCAGCTTTTTGCCAATTTCTAACGCGCGGCGGCGCTGGTCCTCGTTCAGCCAGTGCTTGATCTTGTTGCGCGCGCGCGGGCTTTTGACAAAGGTGAGCCAGTCGCGGCTGGGCTTGTGGTCCTTCTGCGTGACGATCTCGACGATGTCGCCCGTGCGCAGCTTGGTGCGCAGGGGCACCATCCTGCCATTGATCTTGGCGCCCACGCAGGTGTTGCCCACTTCCGTGTGAATGGTGTAGGCAAAATCGACTGGCGTGGCGCCCGCCGGAACCACAACCACCTTCCCCTTAGGCGTGAAGGTATAAACCTCGTCGGGATAGAGGTCCATCTTCAGGCTGGAGAGGAATTCGTTGGGGTCCGTCATCTCCTTCTGCCACTCGACCAGTTGTCTGATCCAGTTCAGCCGCTCTTCGTCGCGCGCCGTCACTTGCGTTTCGCCGGCCTTGTACTTCCAGTGCGCCGCGATGCCCTCTTCGGCGATGCGGTGCATCTCTTCAGTGCGGATCTGCACCTCGAACTGGTGGCCGGCGGCGCTCATCACCGTGGTGTGTAGCGACTGATAGCGGTTGGCGCGCGGAATGGCGATAAAATCCTTGATGCGCCCCGGCACCGGACGCCACAACGTGTGGATGAGGCCGAAGACCGCGTAGCATGACGTCACATCCTGCGTAATCACACGAATGGCCAGCAGATCGTACACCTGGTCGAACGAAACTTTGGTGCGTTCGATTTTTTGATAAATGGAGTAAAGACGCTTGATGCGCCACTCCACGCGGGCCTTGATGCCGTTTTCGCGCAGTTGCTCCACCATCGTGTCTTCCACGCTGCGCAGGAACTGCTCGCCCTCCACGCGGCGTGCTTCAAGCGCTGCCGAAACCCGCTCGTAGTTCACAGGATCGGTGTAGCGGAAGGCCAGGTCCTCCAACTCGCCGCGCACCTTGCCCATGCCCAGCCGGTGCGCCAGCGGTGCGTAAATGTCCTGGGTCTCGCGCGCGATGGCCTCCTGCCGTTCGGGCTTCAGGTGCTCCAGTGTGCGCATGTTGTGCAGCCGGTCTGCCAGCTTGATCAGAACCACGCGCACATCCGACACCATCGCCAGCAGCATTTTGCGCACGTTTTCTGCCTGCCGGTCTTCGCGGTTGGCGAACTGGATCTTGTCTATCTTGGTCACGCCTTCAACGATGTGCGCCACCTGGTCGCCGAAGCGCTGGTTAATCTCCTCGCTGGTGGCCTTCGTGTCTTCCACGGCGTCATGCAGCAGCGCCGCGGCGATAGCCGTCGCGTCCAGCTTCATCTCCGCCAGTACCTCCGCTACCTCAAGCGGATGCACGATGTAGGGGTCGCCGCTCAAGCGTGTCTGCCCTGCGTGATGCGTGACGCAGAACTCCCACGCCTTTTGAATCAGTGAGATGTCTTCATGGGGACGGTTAGCCTTTACCTGGCGAAGCAGCGCGTCAAATCGTTCGCCGATGGGTCGCGCGTCGACCGGGCGCTTCACCGCGCCAGCCGCTTGAGCCGAGGCCGGGGGCGCGCTGGAGTCCTCTGCCGCAATGGGTTGCCGGACAGTCGCCATGCTTTATTATAGGCCGCTCGCGTTCTCTCGGCTTGAATACCGGTTGCCTAACTCAATGCATTCTTCATTGTTCCGGCAGGTTTCGAAAGCGTTCCGGTGAGTCGATTCCGTGGCTATCAGGCTCGTTTCCATGGCGCATTTGTGCCTAATAACCCGAATTACGGTGTCTGAAATCACATCCCGCAAAGCCTTACGTCACAGCCTACAAAGCGGCGAAAGGCGCATGATGCCCCTGAACTAGAGGTTCGAAACGGAGGAAGATTTCATGAAGAGCGTCTCATTTGTGATTTTCGCGGTGGCGATCGTCTTCGGCATTGGCTACGCAGCTCAATCCCAATCGACAGACAAAGTCGTCGTTAAGGTCAACACGACGCCGGCTACGAGCGGCAAGCAAATGTACGTTAGCTATTGTGCTCCATGCCATGGTATGAACGCCAAAGGAGACGGCCCGGTGGCCAGTTCCCTCAAGCAGCCAACTACTGATTTGACCGTGCTCAGCAAGAACAATGGCGGCAAGTATCCTTCCGAACGCATCGTCGCCGTTCTGAAATTCGGGATAGCAAATCCAGCACATGGGACAGCTGAGATGCCCGTCTGGGGACCGATGCTTTCCACGATGAACCCAAGCACCGACTCCCACGGTGACCTAACCGCGCTCAGAATCAGCAACTTGAGCGATTATCTAAAATCGTTGCAGGTCAAGTAGCAGCCCAGTCGTCCGGCTCCCCCTCCCGGGCGGTTAACCTTGGGAGAGGAGCCGATGGCAAAACTTACAAGGAAACGGGCCGGCACAAGGCCGCCAGCGCACCGCGAAAAACGATCAGCGCCGTCTACCGCTCCCGGCCGCGCACCTGCTAAGTCTCGCGTTGTCTCGCCGCAAACTCCCGCCGCTCCATCGCAATCAGCGCCGTTCGGAGCCGTGGTCAGTCGCCGCGCCGCCGAACGCCTGCGTGCGGGTCACCTGTGGGTCTACGCGTCAGACGTGGATTCAATCACTCCTCCAAAACCCGGAGAAACGCTTCTGCCAGTGGCCGACAACCGTGGAATCTTCCTCGGCACGGCGCTCTATAGTCCCGCGTCGCAGATCGTGCTTCGCCTAGTTTCGCGCCAAGCTCTCGATCAGGCCGGATGGACCGAGCTACTTGAGTTGCGCCTCCGCGCCTCCATCGCCCGGCGCAAGCCGCTGCTCGATGCCGCCAACGACGCCTGCCGCCTCTGCTTCAGCGAAGCCGACGAGCTGCCCGGCCTAGTCGCGGACAAGTACGGCGAACTCGTCATTCTTCAGTTCCTGACCAAAGGGCTGCTCGACACAAGCGTCGTGGAGACGTGCGTACGCGTCTTGCGCGAGGAATTGATGCCAGCGGCCATTTTGGAGCGGCCCGACCCGCGCATACGCGAGTTAGAGGGGCTGCCCGCGCCCAGTCTCGATCCGCTGTGGCTTGCCGATCCCGCGCAGCCTGTAGCCACCACGCAGTTTCATCTCAACGGCCTCGTGTTTCATTACGACGCCAATGCCGGCCAAAAGACCGGAGCGTTTCTCGATCAGAGAACCAACTACGCCGCTGCGCAACGAGTGGGCGCAACGTCTCGGAGCGGCGAAATCCGGTTTGGCGAAATCCGGTTTCGAGGGACGCGCGCTCGATGTTTGCTGTTACCAGGGCGGTTTTGCCCTGCACCTTGCCCAGGTTTGCCGCAAGGTGACGGGCATTGACGCCTCCCGTGCGTCGCTCGAAGTGGCCGAGCGAAATCTCGAAGCCAATCGCTCTCGCATAACCGCCGAAGTCGATTGGGTCGAAGCCGACGCCTTCGAGATTCTCCGCGACTGGTCGCAAACGCCCAGGAACTCCAACGCCAGTTTTGACATTATCGTCCTCGATCCGCCCGCCTTCGCCAAAACCAAACGCGCCGTCGAGGGCGCTTTGCGCGGCTACAAGGAACTGAACCTACGCGCGCTCAAAATGATTCGCCCCGGAGGCCTGCTCGTCACCTGCTCCTGCTCGCATCACGTAAGTTGGGCCGATCTCGAAGCCGCCGTCGCCTCTGCCGCTGCCGATGCATCGCGGCGCGTGCGACTGCTCGAGCGCCGCGGCGCAGCTCCCGACCATCCGGTCGTTCTCAACCTGCCCGAGACCGAGTATCTCAAGTGCCTGGTGCTCGAAGTGGAATAAAGCAGGGAACAAGGGAACGAGAGAACAAGGGAACAAGAAGGCAGGGATCGGGGGTCAGGGACCAGAAAAACAGGGAAGAGGGAACAAGGAAACAGAAAGGCTCTAACGCCGCTCGGCACTCCTGCGCAGAAAGAGCCGCACCATCCACCAGAACCGCGAGCGCCGCGCATGGACCTGCGCCGTCGGTCTCTCAGTCGACCCCGCAACGCGCATCTCGGCCAGCGCTTGCTTCACCTGCGCGCGCAACGCATCGGCTTCCAGCACACACGATCGCAGAAACGCTGACACCGTCAGTCCCGCCTCTGCTGCTCTCTGCTTCAATCGCGCGCATTCCGCATGGCTCAATCGAATCGTCACGCTTGCTGCCCGCCGCTCAAGTTCGGCTGCCGTGTGCGCTGTCGCTCTTGCCGCCACATCGGCGGACACGTCGAAATTCGAAGACGTTATGGGCTTCGCGGCAATTACCGGTTGCGCGTCCGTGCCTGAGGCCCCGGTCACTGGTTCTTCGCCGCGATCCGCGGGCTTCGAGCGCGCATGGGCGCGCAAAGCGCGTTCGTAGGTTAGCGTAACGACGTCGTCTCTAAGGTCACCATCGCTCCAGGCCGACCCGCCAGCCGAGGCGCTGTTTGCAGGCGAAGCAAGAGATGCCAGCAACCCTGCAAAGCTTGGAGAATTGGAGGATGGTGTGCTTTGGGCCGAGTGCTGCATGGGAGAGAGTTTACTGCGGCCGGCTCATGCGGGCGTGAGGGATCTCCAATGAAAACATCGCGCCAATCCCGAATGCGGACAGACCCTGCGACCTTCCCAAAACGGCGCATTCCTCCCGCTTCGGTTTCCAGAGTGTGTTTAGTTGGGAACGGTATCGGCGATCTCAGGCAGGATTCTTCCCGGCAGGCGCAGCATGCGGCTCACCGCTTCCGGCGGCGCGGGACGGGCAAACAAGAATCCCTGGCCGAAGCGGCAGCCCAACTGCCGCAGCAATGCATACTGCTCACGCGTCTCGATCCCCTCCGCCACCACGTCCATTCCCATCACCCGCGCCAACTCCACTATGGTGCGCACAATCTGCAGCGGCTGGTCTCCCTCGGTCATGCGCACGACAAACGAGCGGTCGATCTTGAGCACGTCGAAGGGCAAAGAATGCAGGTTGTGGAGCGAACTGTAGCCTGTGCCGAAATCGTCCATCGACAGAGAGACCCCGAGCCGGCGCAGACTGCCCAGCACCTCCAGCGCCGTGCCCCCGTCGGGAATGAGGCTGGACTCTGTCATCTCCAGGCCAAGCTGCCGGCTCGAAATGCCTGTCTGGCGCAGCAGTTGCTCCACATGGTCGGCCAGGCCTTCGCGCGCAAACTGGCGCGCCGAAAGGTTCACGCACACGCGCGGCGCCCCCCGTTCCGGATCCTCCTGGCACCACCTCTGAATCTGGTTGCACGCTTCCGACAGTCCCCAGTCGCCGATCGGAAGTATCATGCCGGTTTCTTCGGCAAGAGGAATGAAGTCCATGGGCAGAATCACTCCCCGCTCCGGATGCTGCCAGCGAATCAACGCCTCCAGACCGATAATCCTGCGCGTTGCCAGCTCGACCTCCGGTTGGTAGTAAAGCACAAACTGCCGCTTGTCCAGAGCGTGGCGCAGGTCCGACTTGCGCGGCCAGATTCCCCTTACCGCATCGGCGGCGCGCGATGGCCGGGAGCGATGCCCATTGAGAGTCTTGCGCAGCCTGCGGAGCTCCAACTGGCCGGCCACCACATCGGCCATGCTCTCAAGCATGTGCAGCTCGTCCAAGGCCATGCCGCGGCGCGGCTCGCACGCGAATACTTTCAGGACGCCCAAAATCCTGCCTTCGCTGGAACGCACCGGAACGCTCGCAAACGACATCACCTCAAGCCGCCGAATGGTCATCCTGCTGCCTCGAAAGTAAGGATGCTTCGAAATGTCCGGCACCACCACCGGACCGTCCTCCGCCAGCACCAGTTCAAAGATTGACTGTCTTCGCGGCAGTTCCCGCACCGGTTCGCCCCAGTAGGACTTGATCCAGACGCGGCTTTCGTCGGCGAAGCCGAGCAGCACCGTGTCAGCTTTGAAATATTCGGCGCAGAGGCGCGTAATGGCATCGAAGCTCGGCTCCGGCGCCGTGTCGAGAATTCCCGTCGAAGCTAATGCCGCCAGCCTCGCATCCTCTTGCTGCCAATCGATCTCGCAAATATCTGTTTCAGCTTCCGGCATCATTTCTCCGGGTCCCCGCTGCGCCCTCGTTAACTCGCCTGCTGGCCTTAGGCGCTCAACGTATTGCGTGCTTCCATGTTTCCGTGTTGCCTCAGACAGTCCGCTCCCGCTGCTCCGCGCGCAGACTCTATACCGGATTAGGAATCAGTGTGGAGAGAATCAATGCGCTCAGGCGCCTTTTCCTCAAGAAAGGCACATTGCACACCGCCATATACCCTACGTGAATTCCTAATCCGGTCTAAGCGCAAAGTCGTCCGCAGGCGCCTTTGGCGTACCTATCGGCTCCATGTCTCTCTTATCGGAAATCCCTCCTGCGGCATGAGGTTACAAACGGACATTCTCCGATTGATTACCGGCGCCGCCCATTCGGCAAAGCAGGAGTTACTTGCGTGCAGGCGCCTGTCCCGTTTCCGTCCACAGGAAGGTCAGTTCGTCGGTATCGTCCTGGATTTGCTGGTCCACGCTCACACCCGCCGAGTGGCCGCCGGAAACGCTATCGTGCAGCAACACCGGCCGGCCGCTCGTGGAATCCGCCTGCAGCAAGGCCGTCATCTTGCGCGCATGCATGGGGTCCACGCGCGTGTCGTTCGATCCTGTCCAGAACAGCACCGCCGGATACTTTGTCCCCGGCTTCACGTTCTGGTAGGGCGAGTACTTGAGCAGATAGCGAAATTGCTTCTCGTTGTCCGATGAACCATACTCCGTGGTCCAGTGCGCGCCCTGCTCGAACTTTTGATAGCGCAGCATGTCCAGCAGCGGATAGCCGCACCACACGGCCGAAAACAGATCCGGCCTTTGCACGATCGACGCGCCCATCAGCAGCCCGCCGTTCGATCGTCCTCTGATGGCGAAGTGTTCCGGCGAAGTATATTTGTTGGCGATCAGGTACTCGGCCGCGGCAAACCAGTCGTCGAAGACATTCTGCTTGTTTTCGAGCATACCTGCTTCGTGCCATTTCTCTCCGTACTCTCCGCCGCCGCGCAGATTGGGCACCGCAAACCAGCCGCCCTGCTCCAACCACCATGCCCACGCAGGATTCCACTTCGGCAGCTCGGCCACATCGAAGCCGCCGTAGCCGGTCATCAGCAGCCGCTCCGTCCCGTCTTGCTTTAGCCCTCTCTTGCCGGCAATGAACATGGGGACCGGCGTGCCATCCTTCGACGTGTACAACACCTGCTTCAGTTCGTATTCGCTGGAATCGAAGGGAACCTTCGGCTGCGCGAACACATCGCGCTTGCCCGTCGTTGTGTCGACGCGGTAAATAATGGGCGGCAGAATGTACGACTCGAAGCTGAAAAAACCATAGCGGTCGGTCGAGCGTCCCACCGGCACACTGGCCGCGCCAATGCCCTCGAGCTCGATCTCGCCGGCGGGTTTGCCGTCCAGCGTGTACGCAGCGATTTCGGTCTTCACGTCCTTCAACCGCTTCACATAAATCTTGTTGCCGACAATGTTGAAGGCGTCGATCGCCTCAGTACCTTCCGGCACAACCGTCGTCCACGCTTCGGGCATGATGCCGGGGTCGGCCTTCAAAATCCGCCCGTTCGGCGACTGGTAATCCGTCTTCACGTACCACGCGCCCCTCACGTAATCGGCGGAAAAACGCGCGTCAACGCCCCAGATCAGCACCTCGAAGTACGAATTCGGTTTGGTCAGGTCGCGGTAAACAATATCGACGCGTTTAGCCGGCACGCCCCGGTCGATCTCCACCACCAGATAGCGATAGTCGTCGCTTACGCTCGAGAGGACAAGATCGTGAGGCCCCAGCAACTCGCCGCGAAATTCATTTCCGAAGAGCAGCTTGTCCTCGGAAACTCTCGTGCCGAGCACGTGTTGGTACAGCAGCGATCCCTTGCCTGTGGTGCGCGTATAGAACAGGCCGGTCCCATCCGGCGTAAAGCTCACGCTCCAGTGAATTCCGCTGGGCAGCTCATCCAGAAGCGTCTTGCCGGTTTTCACATTGAACACGCGCACCGTGGTCTCGTCCGCGCCGCCTTCGCGTATCCGATAAGCCACCAGCGATCCGTCGCGCGATACGTCCGCCAGATCGACTGACGTATTGGGGTCGCGGCTGAACTGCGCCGGATCGACCAGCCGCTTGTCCTTCTCTACCCATCCGTGACGCACGTAGATCGATGCCTGCCCCTCGCCCGCCAAAAGTTTTTCGAAGAACAAATCGTTGCCGCGCAAGATTGGCACAGTCCAGCTCGACACATGCTCCAGCGCATCCAGATCGTCAGCAATCTGCGGGCGGATGCGCGCCTGCTCCATGTAGCGCGCGGCGTACGCATTCTCCTGGTCGATGAACGCCTTGGTCTCGGGGCTGTTGGCGTCTTCCAGCCAGCGGTAATCGTCCACAACCTTGGTTCCGAAATAATCGTCGGTCACCGGAATCTTCTCGGCGTCGGGCGGGGCAGGCAGAGTGATCCCGCCGCGCCCGTGAATAGCTTGTGCGGCAGCAAGAGAGCCAAGCAAAAAAGCCAATCCAAAACCAGAAAAAATCCGCTCCATGGAATGTGCCTCCCGGAAGACAGAATACGCGGGCAGCTTCTTAATTCGCAGCCGCCTTTGCGACGCCCCGGTAAAATCAACTGCAGTGACCAACTCGCCCTCAAACCGGGGTCCCCAGCCACAGGCCTCTGTCGCAGGGGTGGAAACTCAACCGTTGCCTCGCTCACGGTGGGCGCGCGCCTTAGGCCTCCTGCACCCCTCGCACGCGCACAGCGTTTTTTCGGCCACCGTCGTGCTGATGGTTTCCACGTTTCTCTCGCGCATCATCGGGCTAGTGCGCGTCAAATACATCGTTTGGCTCTTCGGCCGCGGCGTCGAGGCCGACGCCTTCAATGCCGCCTTCGTCCTGCCCGACATGATCTCGTACTTCCTGGTCGGCGGCGCTGCGTCCATCACTTTCGTCACCATCCTCACCCGCTATCGCGAGACCGGGCGCGAAGCCGAAGGCGAGCGTTCGCTCTCCGTCATTCTCACCACCATGTACGTGGTTCTGGGCGCGGCCATCGTTTTGGCCGAAATCTTCGCTCCCTGGTACGTACGCTGGTGGTTTAACGGTTTTGACCCGCAAAAAGCGGCGCTATGCGTGCTCCTCACCCGCATTCTGCTCCCCGCGCAGCTGTGTTTCTTCGCCGGCGGCGTCTTTGGCGCGGTTTTGCTGGTGCGAAAGCAGTTTTCTGTCCAGGCAGTGGCGCCGCTCATCTACGGCCTCGGCACCATCGTTGGCGGCTTGCTGCTGGTCAAGCGCATCGGCGTTTCCTCGCTCGCTCTCGGCACAGTGGCTGGAGCCGTGTGCGGGCCGTTTCTCTTGAATTGGCTTTTCGCGCGCCGCGCCGGCACGCATTACCGAATGATTCTCGACTGGCGCGACCGGGGCCTGCGCGAGTGGGTGCGTTTGTCATTGCCATTGATGGCCGGCGTCTCGCTCGTCACCGCCGACAACTGGATCATCGCCCACTTTGCCTCCAGAATCGGGGGCGCCGTCTCGCTCATGAGCTACGCAAAGCAGCTCTTCACCGCTCCCATGTCCATCCTGGCCCAGGCCGCGGGCGCTGCCTCCATGCCCTTCTTCGCCAGCCTGTGGTCGCGCAATCGACATTACGAGTTCGCCACCGGCGTTGCCGACTCGGTTTCGCGCGTGGCGTCGCTGGGACTGCTCACTGCCTCCGGCATGATCGCGCTGGGCTGGCCGGCCATCGATCTCGTTTTTACCGGCGGGCGCTTCTCGGCTGCTGACGCGCACGAGTGCGCCATCTATTTCGCCGTCTTTTCGGTCTCTATGTTTCTCTGGTCGGCGCAAGCCATCTACGCGCGCGCCTTCTACGCCGCCGGAAACACCTTCGCGCCCATGGTCGCTAGCACCATCGTTACCGTCATCTCGCTGCCCATCTATTCTTCGTTCTTCCACTGGTACGGAGCCACGGGTCTGGCGCTCGCTTCAGACATCGGCATCGCGCTGCAAACCCTCACCATCGCCGTGCTCCTGCACGAGCGCCACATGGTCTCGCTCGCCAGCCTGGACTTCGCTGAGATGGGCCGTTGCCTGCTCGCCGCCGTTGCTGGTGGCGCGGCCGCCTGGCTGCTCGCCTGGGGCCTTGGCGGCCTCGACCGCCATCTGCCCGGCGTCGCACTGCTCCATCACGCCCACTACTACACAGACGCGGCAGTCCTCCTCGCCGGCATCATCGTATGGACAGTGATTGCAAAGTGGGTTTTGGAGAAAGCCGGCTCGGCGTTGCCCGGGGCCGCGATGCGGCGGCTCGGAATGGGCTAAATGACGCAAAGACGCAAACGCCCCTGCTGGCACAGAAGCGCTTGCGCCCAATGCGAATTTTTTTGATCGTCCCCTACTGCAGGGCCGGTTTGGGCGTCTCATGCGCAGCCGGGGCCGTTGGCGGAGTTGCAACTGCCGTGTTCGGAGTCTGCGCACCCTTGGCATCGGCCTTGCGGATATCGATCCCACCCTTGAAGAACGCGCCATCTTCGATGCTGATGCGCGCCGCGGCTACATCGCCACTGAGCGCGCCCTCGGCGCGGATGTCCACGCGGTCCGACGCGGTGACGTTGCCGCGCACCTTGCCTAGCACGACTACCTCGCGCGCGGTGACGTTGGCGCCCACCTGGCCGTTGCGCCCAATGGTCACGCGGTTGCCGGGAAGGCTGATCGAGCCTTCCACCTTGCCGTCGATATACAGCGACTCGGTGCCGGAGATTTCTCCCTTTACGAACAGACCCTTGCTGATGATGGCCTGGTCGCCGGCAGGCGCTGCGACACGGTTTTGGGGTTCAGGGTTCGACGTCACGGGCGCCGGACGCGGCGGCTCAGGGGTGGGGGTGGCATGCGATGGTTCGGTTTGACTTGGTTTCCACATAGCGGTCAAGATAAGTTCCTTTTCTTTCTGTCCGGTGAGGACTGGGGGATGCCAGGGCAACGCCAATGGCTCGAACCCAAAATACTAAATGCGCTCACGACTCTGCTGACTGCCTGCGGCAATCTCTTTGGCGCCCGGGAATCGGACGAGTCAATCTTCCGGGTCCGCCAAGAACCTGCTTTCCCCTCATTCTACGGCATCGCTCGGATTCCTGTGGGGCCGCACTTGTCCACAGGGACGCGGTCCCGATTTTGCGGCAGACTCCGGCCTTTTTGCCTGGCCGTTCGTGCCGCGGTGACGAGCCAGGCTCCCGCGTCATCCTGATCCAGCTGCGTAGACTATCGCCCGGAACGTCCGCTGTACTCTGAAACTATGACGGATCGGGAACTGGTGGCGCGCATCGCTGCCTCCGCCGGACAAAAGGCTGGATACAAACAGTTAATCCGCGAACTCCGCTTGGGCGGCGGGCGCGAGCGCCGCCTTCTGCTCGAGCAATTGGCCCGGCTCACCATCCGCGGCCAACTTCTTCAACTGGACCGCGAACACTGGAGCCTTCCCAGTGCGATCTCCCGTCCGTCGGCCGGGGTGCGCGACAACCTCGCCGCCGGCCGCCTCGATCTTCACCGCGACGGCTACGGCTTTGTGCGTCCGAATGCGAAACAGGCTATCGGACAAGAAGATATCTTCATTCCGCCGAATGAGATCAACTCCGCGATGCAGGGCGACCAGGTGCTTGTCGAACTCGACCCTCCAAAAGCCGCTGACCGCCTCCAGGGACGCATTCTCAGGATTCTGGAGCGCCGCAACCCCACGGTCGTCGGGACTTTTCACTATGCCCGCGCCGATCGCGATCGAAATAATGTCGTCATCCCCTTCGACGAGCGCATGACCCAGCCCATCCTCATCCCTCCCGACGCCGAAATGCCTCCCGCTGCCGGCGTCTCCACGCCGCATCGCGTACTGGGCACTGAAGCCGTCGCCGCTCCCAAACACCAAAGCCTCGAGGGCCTCGTTGTCGATGTCGAAATCTCCAGCTGGCCCACACCTACACGCCCGCCCATAGGCCGCGTGATCGAAATCCTCGGCTCGCCCGATGACTTCGGCGTCGACGTCGAGATGATGATCCGCAAGCACCAGTTGCCGCGGATCTTTTCCGAGCACGTCCTCGCCGAAGCGCGCAGCGTCGCGCATCTCGATCCTGCTGAAGCCGCGCGCAGGGCCGACTTCCGCTCGCTTCCCATCGTGACCATCGACGGCGAAACCGCGCGCGACTTCGACGACGCCGTCATGGTGCGCGAACGCGCCCACGGCGCCGGTTACGAGCTCGAAGTCCACATCGCCGACGTCGCCGAGTACGTTCTCCCCGTCTCCGCACTCGATCTCGAAGCCCGTCTGCGCGGCACCAGCGTCTACTTTCCCGATCGCGCCATTCCCATGCTGCCGCAGGAGCTTTCGACCGATATCTGCAGCCTGCGCCCCAACGAAGACCGCCTCGTGCTCAGTTGCATCATGCAGCTCGACGCCGCCGGCCGCATCTCGAGCTTCGAGATCGTTGAAGGGGTCATCCGTTCGGCGGAACGGATGACCTACACGGATGTCCACGCAATTTTGGAAGGCGACGAAAACACGCGAGCCCGCTACGCAGCCCTCGTTCCCGACTTTGAGCGAATGAAGCGCCTCGCTGTCCTCATGAACCAGCGCCGCGAAGAGCGCGGCTCGATTGATTTTGACTTGCCCGAGCCGGTCATCGAGTTCGACGAGCAGGGCCAGATGCGCGGCGTGACGAAATCCGAGCGCACATGGGCCAATCGCCTCATCGAGGAGTTCATGCTCGCCGCCAACGAGTGCGTAGCCACATGGCTTGAAGATCTCGGCGTGCCCTCGCTCTACCGCATTCACGAAAAACCCGCGCCGCGCCGCGTCGTCCAGTTTGAGGAGCTGGCTGCATCCTTCGGCTACTCGCTGGGGCTCGGGCCACTGCCCGTCAAGCGCGTAGTCACGCGTCAGGACCGCCGCCAGTCGCAGCGCAGCGGCCGGCCCGCCCGCTCCCTCGAGATTCCTGAGGACATCGCCGTCACGCCGCGCATGTATCAAAAACTGGCCGCGCGCATCGAGGGCAAGCCGGAGGAGCGCATCCTAAGCTACCTCATGCTGCGCTCGCTCTCGCAGGCGCGTTACTCCGAAATCAACGAAGGCCACTTTGCTCTGGCCGCGCCCACCTACACTCACTTCACCTCGCCCATCCGCCGATATCCCGATCTCATAGTCCACCGCATCGCCAAAGCGCTGCTTCGCTCGGGCGTGCCGGCCCAACGAACCGTCACAGAATCCCGCTTGAGCTCGCCCTGGTCGCATCCGAATGAAGGCCAAACAAGGATCGGGGTGCCCCACGTTCGCGAGTCCGTAGGACGAGCTAAGGTGGGAGCGGAATTCACCATCGTTCCACCCATCCCCGAGCCCGAGCTCGCCCAGATCGCCGAAGAATCCTCGCTCGCCGAGCGCCGCGCCGCCGAGGCTGAGCGCGAGTTGGTTGAGTGGAAGAAAGTTCGCTTTATGCAGGACCGTGTCGGCGAAGATTTTGCCGCACTCGTCCTCAACCCCGCCAAATACGGCCTCTTTGTCGAACTCACCGACCTGTTTGTTGAAGGCCTCGTCCCCATCGACACACTGCGCGGCGACCGTTACACCTGGCGCGAGAACACGCACGAGATCGTGGGCGAGCGTACCGGCCGCCGCTTCCGTGCCGGCGACCGTGTCCAGGTGATTCTGGATCGCGTGCTGGCGCAGGAACGCAAGCTGCAATTCGCGCTTGTCGAGGAAGGGCTGCCGCTGACCGGCCGCAAACCTGCCCGCGCTCCGAAAAAGGCAAAGAAGCGCAAGAAGAACCCACCGGCTTCAACACGCGGCAAGAAGTCTCGAAAGAAAAGCAAGCGCCATTATAGACTCGGCCCATAAATACTGAGACTTTTTTTGTTTTTGATTCGTCTCAGGGTATATGGGACATGAGGATGCACGAAAGTTAAGTCCAGCGGCTCAGCATGAGCGCCGACGGCAGGTGATTCGAGCCCATAAGCGGGGCCGGAATCGATCTCAAATTGCGGAGGATGTGGGCCTGAGTTACACCGCAGTCACGAACACCCTGAAGCGCTATGCGCAAGCAGGTATGCAGGGTCTGGCGCCGGGCAAGAGAGGACGCCCGGTTTTCTTCGGCCGGTCACTCACCAAGGAGCAGGAGGATCGTGTGCAGCGGCTGATTCAGGAGAAGCGTCCGGAGCAGTTGAAGATGGACTTTGCTCTCTGGACGCGCGCCGCGGTGATGTTGTTGATTGCGCACGAGTGCGCTGTAAAGATGAGCGTGCGCGCCGTGGGCAAGTACCTGAAGCGATGGGGATTCACTCCACAAAAGCCCATCCGGCGCGCCTATGAGCAGAACCCCGTGGCCATCGAGGCGTGGCTGCATGAGACGTATCCCGCCATCGCCGAACGCGCCAAAGACGAAGGAGCGGAGATACATTGGGGCGACGAGACAGCGTTGGTCAACACCGATGTGCGGGGGCGGGGATTTGCACCCAAGGGCCAGACGCCCATCGCTCGCGTCGTGGGGGGAACCAGACAGAGACTGTCGATGATCTCCACCGTGACCAATCAAGGCAAGACCTGCTGGGAGATCGTCGACGGTAACTTCAATCACCAACGATTGATCGATTTCCTCCAGGCACTTATCAAACAGGCGGGACGCAAGGTATTCCTGGTGCTCGATAACCTGGGCGTGCATCACTGTAAGCCGGTGAAGCAATGGCTGGCCGAGCACAGCGAGCAGATCGAGGTCTTCTACCTTCCCAGTTACTCGCCGGAACTGAATCCGGACGAACGACTCAACGCCGGCCTCAAACACGCGATCGCAACCAAGGTTCCGATGAGAACGAAAGCAAAATTGCAATCTGCCGCTGCCCTGCATATGGAGAAGCTGACCACCACACCAGAACGCGTCAAAGCCTTCTTCAAAGACCCGAGAGTCGCATATGCTGCTTAACACTATTTTGGGGCCGGATCAATAGGGCATGACTCTGACAATTCGCCGCAACTCGTGCGCTTGCTATTTATTGGCCATCTGCTCAGCCCAGGCCCCGATGAACGGCAGCTTGAATCGGTTGCCCTGCGCCGCGTTAATCAGGCACACAAGCCATATGATCAGCCATGCCAGCTCGATCAGTCTCCACAGCAGCATGTGAATGAAAAATGGGATCGCAAACACGAGAATCCCAATCACAATTCCCAGAACGACGTCGATGATGACCGCCGCAACGGTCAGCAGAATCGACTGCCACGCGTGGAATCGCACGTACGCACTCTTGTTATACGGCGCCACGATGAGGAAGATGATCGCCGGGATGAACGTGATATAGGCGATTGCCCCGGCGGCGTTGTCGGAGAGCCCTTCAGCGGCTCCGTAGGTGTTGGGTTCTGACATGGCAACTCCTTTCGTGGAAGACACTGTGTATGGGCTACTTCACTTTGCGCACGGCTCGTGAATCGGGAAATCCAGCCTTGGCGGCCGTGAACCGCAAAGCACAGTGGGGTTAGAACAACCTGCCGGCTGCCCGCTTGTCAAGTGAATAATGCTCCTGGCACCCCCGGCTGCCCCGGCCTGAAGAGGATCTCCGAATTTAGAGAACTGCCGTAATCCGGCAGAGCGGCACCGGGACGGACGCCATCCCATACAATGGCATCTGGGAGCTTTCCGAATGGCACACATGGTTTTTTGCGTTCGCTACAAAAAGGAGATGGAGGGCCTCGACGAGCCGCCCTTCGACTCGGAGTTTGGCCAGAAGATCTATAAAAATGTCTCCAAGGCGGCCTGGGACGAGTGGATTAACCGCCAGAAGATGCTTCTGAACGAATACCGCCTGCAGCCCTGGCTGCCGCAGGCGCAACAGTTTCTCGTGGAGCAGATGGAGCAGTTCTTCTTCGGCGAAGGCTTGGCCCTGCCATCAGAGTACGTCCCGCCGTCACACTGAGTCGATTTGGATGGAGAGAAATGGCCGGGACCGGCAGATTTGGGCTGCCGGTCCCTCGACACCGGCTGGTTGCAGTCCTTGCTCGATGCCAGGCAGATCGCCGAGGCTTGAATGCAAGAATGCAATGAGAGTCGTTCTCACTGGGCTCTGGTCGACCAGGCGCCCAGCGAAACGAATTCAGTAGATTTGCCAGGCCCGCAGCTTCACAGGCGTCGATTGCATCTAAAATGGCACTATGACTTCTCCTCTATCGTCGCGCCGCCGCTCCAAGGCGCCTCCGCCGGGCGAAACCGGCCAGGAGGGCCTCTACTTGCGCTCTCTCAGCGAGCGCCAGGTGATTGTTTCCATCAAGCTGCGAGACGGCGAGACGGTGCGCGGCTGGATCGAGTACTTTGACGATTCCATGCTGCGCCTGACGCGCGAAGGGCTGCCTAATCTCTTCATTTACAAGAACCAGATCCGCACCATCAGCGAAGCAGGCCGGCGCCGGACGCCGCGCTACGAGACCGTGGAGTCGCCAGGACCGAGCGGGGCGGGAATGTGAGCGGCCGGGCGGAGACTTCGATCGCGACCGATTTCGTTTACGTTCCCATAGCCGCGGAGATCGCCCTCGAAGCGGGGGCGCGACTGCGCGAGTTCTTTGCCCAGGGTGTCGAGACCGAGTACAAGGGCGACGTGGATCTGGTGACCGTAGCCGACCGCGCTGTGGAAAAACTCATCCGCAGCCGCCTCGGCGAAGCCTTCCCCGAACACGGCGTCTACGGCGAAGAGGGTACGCGCGAGCGGATGGAGGGCGAATTCCGCTGGTACGTGGACCCGCTGGACGGAACCACCAACTTCGCCCATGGATTTCCGCAGTTTTGCGTTTCCATGGGGCTGGAGCAGCGGCCGGCGGACATGAAAGCCGGAAGACGATGGAACGCCTTGTGGCAGCGGTCATTTACGATCCCATGCGCGAGGAGCTTTTTACGGCCGAGCGCGGGCGCGGCGCCAGCTGAACGGCAGGCCGGTCAGGGTCTCTCGCATCGGGCAGGTGGCCGAAGCGCTGCTGGCTACCGGCTTTCCCAGCCGCAAGCGCCATGCAAGCCCCAACATCCACTTCTACCAGGAGTTTACGCTGCGTTCGCATGGGGTGCGGAGGGCAGGTTCGGCCGCACTGGATCTGGCGTATGTGGCCTGCGGCCGCATGGACGCGTTTTGGGAGTTCAAGCTCAATCCCTGGGACACCGCCGCAGGGATTTTGCTGGTCGAGGAGGCCGGCGGGCGCGTTACGGACTTCGCGGGAGGGCATTTTCGGCTCGACAGCGACGAGGTTCTGGCGTCAAACGGGCTCATCCACGAAGAATTGATCAGGTTTTTCGACGACATGTTTGCTGGACGCAATCTGTCGCCGATCCCCACGCCCAGAGAGTTTGCACAAGCCCGCGCCGCTGCAAAGAATCGCTGAGCCCGCAACTCCTGTTCCCTGCTCCCCGCTCCCTTGTTCTCTTGTTCTATCGTCCCGCTGTTCCCGTCTTTTCACTTCCCGCGTGGCAAAACGCGATTTGCAGGGGGTTGCGGTCACCCTGCCGGGCCGTATACTAGTATCAGCGTCGTGAAGTTCGGTGCGGCTCTCGTTTGCGAGACCGCACGAATTCCCCGGAGAGAGTAGCGATGGCATACGTTATTGCAGAACCTTGTATCGGCACCAAGGACACCGCCTGTGTAGACGCTTGTCCGGTCGATTGCATCCACCCCAAGAAAGATGAAGCCGGTTACGGCGAGGCCGATCAGTTGTTCATCGACCCGGTCGAGTGCATCGACTGCGGCGCTTGCGTCCCGGTCTGCCCGGTCTCGGCCATCTTCGCGCAGGACGACCTGCCGGAAAAGTGGGCGCAATTTACAGAGAAGAACGCCAAACACTTCGGCCGTTAAACGGCTACCCCCGACACAACTGTATCCTCGCCGAACGCGTGTCCTGCCCCAAGGGGGAGACCCGCGTTTGAGTCTCAGGCGCAACCGGCGCCCAAGCCAGTGCGATGATGAAGATGCATGAGTGTGCTCACCTCAGAAGCGGTGGTTCTCCGCACCTGGCCGTTGCGCGAGGCCGACCTGATTGTGAGCTTCTTTACGCGCGATTATGGCCGCGTGAAGGGCTTGGCCAAGGCGGCGCTCAAGAGCCGCAAGCGCTTTGGCGGGGCACTGGAGCCGATGACGGTCGCCCGCGCCTGGTTTGCCGAGCGCCCGCAGCAGGAGCTCGTCCGGCTCGATCAGTTGGAGATTCTACGCTCGCCGCTCTCGGCGCCCGTGGACCATACGCGCATGGCCGTGCTCAGTTTTTACGCCGAACTCATCGACGAGGCGCTGCCCGAGCACGATCCACAGGAGACGGTCTTCCGGCTGCTTGTCTCGGTGCTCGAACAAACAACACGCGAACAACCATGGATGCCGCTCACCTATTTCTCGCTGTGGATGACGCGCCTCATGGGCCTATTGCCCGATATCGCCCGCTGCATCGTTTGCGGCGAGGGATTGCAAGCAGAGGAGGTCTCGTTCAGCAATTACACAGACGGACTGTTTTGCGCTCTACACCGCAACGGCAGCGCCAGCTCGCTCTCGGCCGATAGCTGGCAACTGGCGCAGCGGATGTTGCGCGCGCCCGCATCGGCCTTTGCCGCCGAACATTGGCCCCGCCGCCGCGGCCAGGATCTGCGCCGTTTCACCCTGCAGACGCTGGAGCGGCATCTGGAGCGTAACCTGCGCTGCGCTGAAGCGTTGAGCCGGCTCGGCGGGTGAGGGCGGACCCACTCTATCCCGTCACGATCTCGCTGAAGTCGGCAATGGTGGAGAAGCTTCGCAGGACTTCCTCGATGAGGCCGAGATTTGCGCCGCGAATCTTCTCGTCGGGGTCAAGGACCATGACCTTGTCGAAGAAGGCGTCGACCGTGGGGCGGAGCGTGGCAATGAGGGCGAGCGCCTCGCGGTAGGACCGCTGCTCGCGGAGCTTTGCGATTTTCGGCTCCATCTCTTTTGACCGGTGCCACAAGTCGATGGCTTCCAGCGCCAGTTCGCCCAGCCTTGCCTGGGCGGGGTTGTACCCCTTCTCTTCCGCCTGCCGCAAAATATTCTTGATGCGTTTGCACGCAGCAGAGACCGCCGCGAAATCTTCCGATCCGCGCACGGCGACGAGCGCCTCGGCCCGCGCGGCGGCGTCGCGCACGTCGTCGGCGTCCGCGGCCAACACGGCGTTCACCACGTCGTAATCGAAGCCGCGCACATCTTTGAGATAAAAGTTCAGGCGTTCAGTGAAGAAGGCAACCACCTGATCCTTGTTCGCGCCCTCGATGCGGGAGGCCGCAAGCACACCGGCCAGCGTGAGCGGCAAGCTCGACTCGGCGAGGATCTTCACGATGGCGTTGGCCGCCCGGCGCAGTGCGAACGGGTCTTTCGAGCCTGTTGGCGCGTTGCCGATGCCGAACATCGCGGCGATGGTCTGGATGCGATCGGCGAGGCCGAGCAACTGGCCCTCGACTGTGGATGGAATTGCGTCCTCAATCGAAGCCGGCGTGTACTGGTCGTAGATGGCCCTGGCAACGCTTTCGCCCAAGCCCTGGGCGCGCGCGTAGAGCCCCCCGATGATGCCCTGCAGCTCGGTGAATTCCTTAACGAGTTCTGTGGTGAGGTCGGTTTTGGCGAGCTCAACTGCCTTGAACAACGCCGATTCATCGAATGCGGCTCCATCAGTCTGAAGCTCTGCGGCCAGCGCGCTGGCAACGGCGAGATTCTGCTCGGTCTTCCAGTAGTAGCTGCCGAGCTCCTTCTGAAACGTCACGTGTTTCAGGCCTTCGAAGCGCTGGGCGAGCGGCTTCTTCTGGTCGAAGTCCCAGAAGAACCGCGCGTCCTTGAAACGCGCGCGCAGCACGCGCGCATTCCCGTGGCGAATGATCGCCGCGCCTTCTGTATCCGCCTGTGTGTTGAGCACGGCCAGGAAGTGAGGAGCCAATTTGCCGTTTGCGTCTTCCACCGCAAAATACTTCTGGTGGTCTCGCATCACGGTCACCAGCACCTCTTCCGGCAGCTCCAGATACTCAGGCTCAAAGTCGCCGAGAATCACGCTCGGCCATTCAGTGAGGTGCGTGACGGTTTCGACCAGCGCTTCATCCTCGCGCCAGCGCGCGCCAGGAACGGTGCGCGTGACTGCGTCAAGAGCTTTACGTACGATCTGCCGGCGCTCGGCGACATCGGCCACTACGCTGGCTGCGAGCAACTCTTTGCGGTAGTTCTTTGCCGCGTCGAGCACTACCGGCGCCTCGCCGTGCAGCACGCGATGTCCGCGGCTCGCATTGCCTGCGGCAATGCCCGCAATCTCCAGCGGGACGATTTCCGAGTCAATGAGCGCCACGACCCAGCGCACTGGCCGCACGAACCGCTCGGGCTTCGCCGGGCGCCAGTACATGTTCTTGGCCCAGTAGATCGCCAGGACTTCCTTTGGCAGCTCAGAAGCAAGAATTTCGGCTGCCGCGCGGCCGGGCCGCTTGACTGTCGCGCCTGCGTACTCGCCCTTGGAAGTTTCCACTTTTTCGAGATCGGCAACGGTCAGGCCGGCTTTTTTCGCAAAGGCCTGTGCTGCCGCCGTCGGCGCACCGTCTTTGAACGCCACCATCCACGAAGGCCCCGTCAACTGCTCCTCGATATCAGCCTGCTTTGCCAGGACGCCCTCGGCAAGCACGGCCAGCCGCCGCGGTGTGGAATAGGTGCTCAGCTTCGCGTCGGGCGCAAGCAGCCGCTCGCGCGTGAGCAGATCGTTAACGCGCTTGCCCAGCTCGGCCTCCGCCCCGGCAATCATGCGGGCGGGCACCTCTTCCAAGCCGATCTCCAGTAAAAAATCTGACATGATGAACCGTTCTCATTCGAGCCGGGTAGCCAATAGCTTCCGGCTCGATCCATTGACCCAAACTCTTCGGCAGCGCAGGAAGAGTTACGAGTTACCGGCTATAAGCTACCGGCTAGCTCGCTTCCTGCTGCAAGGCGTAGGCCTTGGCTACGCCGACGGCTAAGTTTCGAATGCGACCGATGACGCCCACGCGCTCGGTGACGCTGATCGCGCCGCGCGCGTCAAGCAGATTAAAGAGATTCGAGCACTTCAGCGCCAGCTCATATGTGGCCAGCAACGGAAAGCGGCGCTTCTCCGCTGCGGTCGCCGACTCGCTCGCCATCAGCACATTGGCCTGCCCCAGCAGCGCCTGCGCCTCGGCTTCATAGCTGTTAAAGTGCTCCCAAAGCCGCGGCACGTCGGCCGTCTCAAAGTTGTAAACCGAAAACTGCAACTCCTCAGCCAGGCGCACGTCGCCATAGGTCACCGTCGCGCCGGTTTCGGGGTCGCGCGCCCACACGATGTCGTAGATCGAGTCCACGTCCTGCAAAAACGCGGCAATGCGCTCCATGCCGTAGGTGAGCTCGGCCGAGATGGGGTCGAGATCGAGGCCGCCGCATTGCTGGAAATACGTGAACTGCGTAATCTCCAGGCCGTCCAGCATCACTTGCCAGCCCACGCCCCACGCGCCGCCCGCGGGCCACTCCCAGTTGTCCTCTTCGAACTTCAGGTCGTGGTGCCTCAGGTCGATGCCGAGCGCTTCAAGCGATTCGAGGTAAAGCTCCTGCACATTGACCGGTGGCGGCTTCAGAATCAGTTGGAACTGTGTGTGCTTGAAGAGCCGGTTGGGATTCTCGCCGTAGCGGCCATCGGCCGGTCGGCGCGAGGGCTGCGCGTAGCCCACTTTGTAGGGCTTGGAGCCCAGCACGCGCAGAAATGTCTCCGGGCACATGGTCCCCGCGCCCACCTCCACGTCGTAAGGCTGCTGCAAGACGCACCCACGCTCGGCCCAAAAGTCTTGCAAACGGAATAGAAGCTCCTGGAACGTGAGCGATGTGGGCTTTACACGCGGTGCGGACTGGGCAGCGGACACGGGCAAATCTCTCTCAATGGGACTAAAAGATCGATTTTAGCAGCCGGGGTTCGAACCTCTGTGCAGACGAGGTTACTCGGCTGCAGCTCCTTCCGCGGCCGGTTTGGCAGCAGCGGGCTCTGCGGCTGCTGACTCCTCAGCCTTGGCTTCCTCTTCCGCTTCAGCAAGAACCCTTACCGTGACGCGCGCAGTGACTTCGCGGTGCAGGCGTATGGGAACCTTGAACTCGCCTACGCTCTTGATCGCGTCGCCCAATTGAATTTTGCGGCGGTCGATCTCATGGCCCTGCGCAGCCAGCTCCGCGGCGATGTCAGACGACGTGACTGAGCCAAAGAGATGGCCTGCTTCGCCGGACTTGCGGGTAAAGCTGAGCACGAGCAGCTCGATCTTGGCGAGCACATCCTCGGCCTGCGACTTCTCTGTGGCGGAGCGGCGCGCGGCGGCGGCCTTCATCTGCTCGATGACGGCTTTGTTGGCTGCAGTGGCCTGCATGGCCAGTTTGCGCGGCAGCAGAAAGTTGCGCGCGTAGCCGGCGGCAACCTTCACCACCTCTCCGCGAAAGCCAAGGTTGGCTACATCTTCTTTCAGAATTACTTCCATAAGAATTCTCCCAAATTTGCTTCGTGCGCGGCTGCGCCCGAAGGCGGTCTTGCCACCGCGCGCAATCTCAAAAGCAGGTCCTTCGACTCCGCTTCCCCTTCGACCGCGCTCACGGTCCGCTTCGCTCAGGATGACGGTCCACGAGGAGGCGGTTTGCCCGAGCGGCGGCGTTTAGTGCCGCGTGGCAAACGGCAGCAGGGCAATGTTCCGGGCTTGCTTGATGGCGCGGGTGAGCCGGCGCTGGTGCGTGGTGCAAACGCCAGTGAGCCGCCGCGGCACGATCTTGCCGCGCTCGGCCACGAAACCTTGCAGCAGCCTGACATCGCGGTAAGGAATCGCATCGATCTTTTCGGTGCAAAACTTGCATACCTTCTTGCGGCGGAAAAACTTGCCGCGGCCACCGGGACCGCCGGAGGGACGGCCTGCACCGCGCGGGCCGGAGCCCGGTCCTGATGAGGCACGGGGGGTTGAGGTTGCGTCCGCCGCGGCGGGCGTCCTTGCTTGGTTTTCTTCAGCCATCGTGTTTCCTCTTTGCTCTCTTAACGCCGGCATAGCCGGGAAATGTTGAGAGGGAGAAGGGTGGGAGGAGAAGCCGACGGAGCGAGACTGCTGCCCCTTTGTTTTCTCGTTCCCTGCCGGGGTTCCCGGCGGACGATCTTTGTCCGCTTGGGCGGCGTGGTCCCTCGGTCCCTGTTTCTTATGCGCCGGCCTGGGCAGGCTGGACTACTTCAGGTGGCGCTGGGGCCGCGGCGGCCGGAGCCTGCGCCGCGGGTTCCGCACTCACTTTGCGGCGCACGCCTCGTAGCGCTTTCACCTTCGCCAAGCGCTTCTCTTCCTGGTCCATGCGCACGGTGATGAACTTGATCACCGGCTCGGTAACGCGCAGGCGGCGCTCCAGTTCCAGAACCACTGCACCGTTGGCTTCAATGGTGAGCAGCACGAAGTTGCCGTCGTTGAACCGGCGCACCAGGTAGGCCAGCTTGCGGCGGCCCATCTTCTCCACCGACTTGACTACGCCGCCGCCGGCCGTGACCGTGGAGCTGAAGCCGGCAATCAGCTTGTCGGCTTCCTCGTCCTCCATATCGGGGCGGACAATGAACATCACTTCATACAAACGCGACATCAGCATTCCTTTTCCGCGGAAGCGCTTCGCTTCCGCTCAGAGCAAACAGCATTCAGCTCTTAGCCTTCAGCAAGCAGTTCGAAGTCCCTAGTCCCTAGTCCCTAGTCCCTGCTCTCCGTCCTTGCGGTTGAACTCGTTCATCGCGGCTGCTGGTCCCAGTTCGATGATGCGCCGCGTGGCCGTCGCCACCCGGTCCAGCACCTGGTCCAGCACCGCCAGATCCGCCTTGCGCATGGGCGAGAGCAGGTAATCTCTGCCCGGCCGCTTTCCCCCGCCGGCCGCTATCGCTTCCGGCGGAAGATCCGGGCCCACGCCAATTCGCAAGCGCAACCACTCTTCACTACCCAGGGCGCCGGTAACGCTGCGGGCCCCGTTGTGCCCGGCGGGCGAACCGCGCTCCCTGATCTTGAACGATCCCAGCGTCAAATCCAGCTCGTCGTAGATTACGAGCAGATCCCGTGCCGGGTCCGCCTCAATCTCTCGAACCAGAGCGGCGACAGCTGCACCACTCAGGTTCATATAAGTTTCCGGCTTTGCCAGAACCACCTGGCGGCCTGCAATACGGCAGGCCGCAGTGGTGGCCCGGCAACGCCTGTTCTGGACCACAACTCCCTCCTCAAGGGCGATGCGGTCAATGGCCATGAATCCCGCGTTGTGCGGAGTCCAGAGATACTCAAGGCCGGGATTGCCAAGGCCCACGATAAGGAATGGGCCGCGCCCGGCGACGGACTTGGAGCCCCCGGCGAGCGATCTTGGCTCGCTGGGGCGATCGAACTCGTTCGACTCAGCCAAGGCTTACTTCTTCGCCCCGCCCTCGGGCTTCTTGCCTGCCGCCGGCTCGGCCTCGCCCTTGCCCTTCTTGGCCACCTCAGGTTCGGCTGGAGCAGCACCTTCGCCCGGCGCCGCCGCTGCCGCTGCTTCCGCACCTTCCACAGCCTCCGGCGCGGCAACCACTTCTTCGCGGATCGAAACCACATGGGCTACGGTCGCGTCTTCTGCGGTCAGATACTTGATCTTTTCGGAGTGGGGCAATCCGCTGACGCGCACCACCTGGTGCATCGCCAACTCGCTCACATCCACATCGACATGGCTGGGAATATCAGCCGGAAGGCATTCGATCTCAACTTCGCGCATTACCTGGTCCAGGATGCCGCCTTCGGTTTTGACGCCAATCGGTATGCCCAGCAATTTGACGCGCACCTTGACGTGAAGAACCTTGTCCATGGCGATGCGCTTGAGATCGATGTGAATCAACTGATCCTTGATCGGCTCCCGCTGCCAGTCGACGATCATGGCTTTGGCCGCGGGACGGCCCGCGACTTCAACATCGAAGATGGTGTTATGGCCGGTTTCAGAGAAGAGTATCTTTGAAATCTGCTTGGGGTCGACCTCGACGGCCACCGGATCCAGCCCGGAACCGTACAAGACGGCCGGAATCTTGCCTGCGGCGCGCACGCGGCGCGCGGCGTTCTTGTTGAACTTGCCCTCGCGGGCCTTGGCAACGACAACGTCTGGCATCTTTTCCTTTTCCTGTCTCGGGCACGGGTAAAGCAGCTTGTAGCCGGTAGCCTGTAGCTTCCGGCTGCGTATCTCCAGCCTATCCTTCCGCTCCCTTTGTGAAGCCGCTCCTTTTGAAGCCGCAAATTGTGGTTGCCCCGCGATATTGGTACAAGCTGCGGGCTACGGGCTACTGGCTAAGAGAACAGCGTGCTTACGCTAGTCTCCATGTGGATGCTCTCGATTGCTGCGCCGAGCAGCCCTGCGATGGTGAGCACCTTCAGTTTGGGTAACCTCTGCGCCGAGTCGGTTGGCGGCAGGGTTAGCTTCTGCGCGGCCTCGCGCAGCGGGATGGAATCGGTGACCACCACTTGTTCCAGCCGCGAATTGGCAATGCGGTCGATGGCCGGGCCAGAAAGCACAGCGTGGCTGGCGCAGGCATAGACGGCGGTGGCCCCGGAGGCGTAGAGCGCATCGACAGTTTTTACGAGCGTGCCGGCGGTATCGATGATGTCGTCGATGATGAGGCAGTTCTGGCCCTCGACGTCGCCGACCACATGCATCACTTCAGCAACGTTCATGTCGGTGCGGCGCTTGTCCACAATGGCCAGCGGCGCGCCAACCTTTTGCGCGAAGAAGCGCGCCCGCTCCACGCCGCCCGCATCCGGCGAGACGACCGTCAGATTGGGCAGATGCAACTCGCGGAAGTAGCTCACCAGCACCGGGCTGGCAAAGAGGTGATCGACGGGAATGTTGAAGAAGCCTTGGATCTGGGCGGCGTGCAGATCGACAAAGAGGGCGCGATTGGCGCCTGCGGTCGTCAACAGGTCGGCGATGAGCTTGGCGCTGATGGCTACGCGCGGGCGGTCTTTGCGATCCTGGCGGGCGTAGCCGTAGTAGGGCACAACCACCGTGATCCGGGCCGCCGAGGCACGCTTGAGCGCATCGATCATCACCAACAACTCCACCAGGTGCTGGTCCACCGGATAACAGGTGGGCTGCACCACGAAAACATCTACGCCGCGCACGTTCTCAAGCAGTTGAAAGTAAACCTCGCCGTCGGCAAAGCGCTGCAGCTTGGCCTCGCCCACCGGAACCCCGATGTGCTTGCCAACGGCCTCGGTCAGCTTGGGGTTGGCGGTGCCGCTAAAGAGCTTGAAACGCTTGTCCTCGCTCAGGCTGCGGGCTTTCTTACGCTCCGGCGCCGGGGCTTGCCTTGCGTCCCTGACCTTCCCAGTTTCCTGCGCCGAGGGCTCTTTTTGCGAGCCGTCGCGTGTCGCTGCCGGCTGGTTTTCCTGCACGCTTTCGACTGTCATCACAGTTTCCACTTCCATCTGAAGAGCACCTCCAAGCTGGTTGGCTTTGGTTGCGTTCCGAGTTCACGTCCCAAATTCTGGCTGGGCGACCAGGATTCGAACCTGGATAAATGCCTCCAAAGGGCATTGTCCTACCATTGAACGATCGCCCAGCAAGGACCGGCAGCCGTTGGTGAGTCTCGCCTGCCAAACGGTGGACTGTCAATACAAGCTAATGGCTGACCTTCTCAACCATCTGATCCCAGTACCCGGCCCGCGGCAGTGTCCTTGTGATTCGTGCTTCCACATTCTGAACCTGACGCAGGCGATCTTTGGCTGCTTCTGCATCTCCGCGGGATTTGTACAACCCGAAGAGTGCCGAACCGGACCCCGACAACATGGCGCAAAGGGCTGCCCCCGGCGTGCTGGTACCCGCAAGCAGGCGCTTGATCTCAGCAAGGGAGGGATGCTGGGGAAAGACAACGCGTTCGAAGTCGTTCTCGATCCAGCTCGTGATCCCGGTGCGGACAAGCGCGGACTCTTGGGGTCCGGCCAGGTCCTCGCCCGCGGCGAGGACACCGGAGGAGCCGATTCCTTGCCCACCTTCAAGGATCGCTCCCTGAAAGGCGCTGGCGTAGGCACGGCCCAACTCTTTTAGTCTAGCGGCACTGGCTTCGGCGGTCAAACCTTCCGCGGCGCAGAGCGCGTCCCAGTCGCGAAAGGCTTGCGGGGTAGAGACGCCCGCCTCAGGAACTGCGACCACACACCAGACGGGCTCGATGTCGGGAAGCGGATAGACTTTCTGCCCGCGATCCAGGCCCAGCACCGTGCCCCCGACGAGAAACAACGGCACGTCGGAGCCAACCTGGGCGGCGATCTTGAACCGTCGCTCCGCCCAACTCTTGCCTTCCAGCTCTTGAAGCAAGCTGCGTTCGGAGGAAAAATTCGGCCTGATCCCTGATCCCTGATCCCTGATCCCCGGCTTTAGTTCCTTTTCCAACCCCACCAGCGCCGCAACGGCGTTGCCAGAACCTGCGCCTAGTCCCCCCTGCACCGGGAGCCGCTTTTCGATATGAATTTCTACTTCTGCGGTTACACCAAGCTCCTCCAAGGCCAGGAGAATCATCTTCCAGACCGTATTTCTGCTGTCAGTGGGAACGCGGCTGTCGTTGGAGGTCAGGCGCAGCGCAGTTGCCGGAGCGTGCCGGGCCGTAACCGTAACCACGTCATGGATTTCCAGCGTTTGATACACGGTGGTGAGGGCATGGAATCCGTCGCACCGCGACGCGCCGAGAAATAGGCCCAAGTTGATCTTCGCGCGGGAACGAACGGCCGTAGACATACCGATTCATTGTAGAAGGACAGGGAGTTGAAAGCGGGCATTGGAGAGCAGCGATTCGGAAACAGCCATGCGAAGGAGGCAGGCTGTGTCCGCGCCGAGCGCATACAAATACCGCACCAACCGCCTGCTCCGCACGCCTGGCAAGAGTCGAGCCGTGCAGGCGCATGCACCCTTCGCCCGCACGGTTTGTTCTTGAGATTCTCCGGGACCGCGACGGCCTCTGCGCTGCCGAGCGGCTTAGGATTCCTTGTAAAGCGCCGCGCCGGCAATGGTTCCGATCACCGACTCGAACAACCCGCCGATCGTGGTATACCCCGTGAGGTGGCCCGAGAAAAAGTGGGGCACCCACATAATGGCAAAGTTCGGCACCAGGGCAGACAGGATCCACACCGCGACACCGGCGTAGATCGCGGTCTTAACGCCAGGACCGAAGCGCGCCCGGATTCCCGCGTAGATCCAGATGGCTACCAGTCCGATGACGATGCCGAACGCCCAAAACCACGCGACCTGACTGCCCGAAAACGGAGGGCGTCCCCAAGTTGCCAACTGATTGTTCCACATCGGCGCCAGCCAAATGCCATCCACCAGGTAATCAAGAAGATCTGCAACGACTCCGGCAACGATGCCACCAAGGATCAAACGGCCAATATTGATCTTTCCCATTGCTCCTCCTTAGGGAGTATTTGGGGGATTGCGGGAGTATACGCGCGCCCGATTGCGGTGTGCAATGAGAAATTGCGGGGCGGGGTGCACTGCCGGCGTCTGCTACCTTGGATGGGATTCAGGGATTATGCTCCGACATGACATCCTATCGCCGCGCACTGTTCGCTCGCCTGAGCGTGAGTGGGGTTTGCGCGACTGCGTTGCCGGTGTTGCGCTCTTTGCGGCCACAGCGGCTGTGGTGCTGTGGCAAAACGCGCACGTAGCAGTCCTGTTCGATCTCAGCTACATTCTCAACACCGCGACGCGCATCGCCCAGGGCCAGATACCGTACTGCGACTTTCCCCTGGCGCATGCGCCGCTCACCTTCCTCATTCAAGCGGCGATCATCCGCCTCACGGGCCGCGTCTTCTTTCATCATGTGCTGTACGCTGCCTTCGTTGGAGGCCTGGGGACTGTGCTGGCGTGGCGCATCGCGCTTGCGACGCTGCGCGGGCGCGTGAGGGCCGCATGGACGGTGTCGCTGCTCGTGGCCGCGCCGCTTACGGTCGTGGGCATCTACTGCATCGTCCCCAATCCGGAGTACGACTGCGACTGCGCGTTCTGGATTCTGGTCGCGGTTTGGCTGTTCGAGAAGCTCGATCGGAAGACGAGCTTGGCCTGGGGATTTGCCGCCGGCGCTTTCGCATGCGTGCCGCTATTTTTCAAGCAGAATATGGGCCTGCCGTTTCTTGGGGCGGTCATCGGCGCCGTTTTGCTGGTGCTCGCGATGAAGCGGCTTCAGCGCGGGCAAGCGCCGGCCGCACTGCCGGAGGCATGCGCGCTGATTTCCGTTGTGGCGGGCGCGGGCGCCGCACTGCAGGCAGCGGTGCTCTCGCTGCACTGGACTGCGGGCATTGGCAATTACTTTCAGTGGACGATGCGCTATGCCGCCGAGCGGCGTTTGCCGGGATCCGGCGACATGCTCGGCGTCTATAGCGATCCATCGCTCGTGTGGACCGTGCCGTGCGTTACGGCTGCTTTGGTGATGTTGCGCAGCGGGCTCGGCAAAAAGCGTTGGGCACAGATCGCGGCGTTTGCGTTGCTGGCCGCTCCGTTTCTCTCTACGCTCGCCTCGCTGCTGATTTTGGACGATGCCGACTCGCGAGGCGACAGCCTGCTGGCGCTCTGGCCGCTGCTGCTGTTGTTTGCGGGCGCGCTGGCAATCGCCAATCTGTTCGGCCTGCGGCGGGAGCCGCGACTGCGCGCGCTGCTGCCGCTGGTCCTGCTGGCCGGTATCCACGGCACGTTCATGTCGCAGCAGCTTTGGGGCTCGACGTATGCCATCTGGCCGTTGCTCGTGCTGCTGGTGGCAGAGATGCTTGCGTTTCTTGGGTGCTTCGTGGCGCACGTCGCGCCGCGATGGTTTGTACCGGCGCTGGCAGCGCTCGTCTCTATTACATTCCTTGTGTGCGGAGGGTTGTACACGGCCAGCGAGGAGCGGCTCTCCTACGCGAACCTGCCTGACGGCCCACCGGCCCATTCCGCATTTCCGCAGCTCGCCGGACTGGCCACACCGGGGCCGTATCTATCGGAAATTGACGAATTGCTGCGCTACGCAGGGGCCAACATTCCCTTCGATGACGGGATTGTTCTCATTCCCGGCGAGGAGCCGTTCTACTTTGTCACCGGTCGCGTGGCGCGCTTCCCTGTGCCATTCTTCGATCCGACAATCGATCCTTACTCGCCCGCCGAGATTGCCTCGCTGGTCGAGTCGCGGAACATACGCTGGCTGATTGTGAAGCGCGACCTGCAGACTAAGGAGGACCCAACGCCCAATCGCGCGGCAATCATGGATCTCTTGATGCAGCAGTTCACGCTGGCAGCGCATTTACGCGGGTACGACGTGTATCGGCGGTAGCGCAGCAAGTCAGCTAGTCAGCAGGTCAGGGAGTATGCGCGCCAGCATTTGCAGGTCCGGGCGGTGCGCATGCTCACCCCGATGGCGTTCAGCCACGCGCCTTTATTTCGTCGCTTTCGCTTTGCCTGACCGCCGCAACTCCTCCCAATCTTTTTGCGTCTGGTCGGCGTAGGCAACGCCAAAACTGGCCAGCGCTTCGGCAAAGGCGTCGCCCGATCCGATGTAGCCGGAGATAACTTGCGGGTCGCCGGAGCGGGCGTGACCGCGGGCGAGCAGTTCGCCGCAGACCTCGGCGTAGGCTCTGAGATTTACCCCGGCCAGGTCTGCAATTTCGATGGAACCTTTGTGATTGTTGAGCTGGCGGACGAGATATTGGCGGCTGCCGATGTGCGTCCAGCCGAGAAACGGGTCGGTCTGGATCTGCATGGCGCGCTGGCCTTCGGCTACGCGCTGGCCGTTGTGAGGCGCGGGATGAGCGTCCGGCAGGTACGTTGCATAGGCGGACGCAGTCTCCTCCTTGATCTGCAAAAAGAGCGGATCGGCAGGGCCGTTGCCTTCCATGTAGATACAGTAGTCGCGCAGGCCCACGGAGCCGGTGCCCACCACTTTGAAAGCCACATCGACGGGGCGGTAGAACGAGAGCAAATGCTGGCGCTGCAGCTCCAGCCTTTCGCGGTAGGGCCCAAGCGAAGCCAGCGCGGCGGCCGCGCGGGCGCCAGTGACGCGCATAAGCATTGGCTCGGATTCCTTGAAGCGGCGCGTCGCGTCAGGCCGCAATGACGCGGGCCGGGTGAGCCGGGCGGGACTCGGTAAGTTGCTCGAGCGTGTGCTGCGGAGTTGCGCGCTCGGCCTTGGTGAGCGCGGCGTGTACCGGCCGGGCCAGATCGATGCGGTGCACCTGGAACCGGTTCACTTCCAGCAGCGTCATGCGGGTAAAGGCGCGCATCTGCGCGGCGTAGCGCTCAATGCAAGCCGCGGCGGCCTTGCGCGCGGAGCCGTCTTTATGTCCGGCAGCGCGGCCGGCCAGCACCAGCGAGGCCGCCATGCGCTTCAGGTCCCACTCGAAGGGGCCGCGAATGGTCTCGTCGAAGTCGTTGATGTCGAAGACGAGGCGTCCGTCGGGCGCGGCGTAAGCGCCCAGGTTGCGCACGTGGGCGTCGCCGCAGAGCTGGCTGACGATGCCGGTGGAGGGAAGCTGGGCCAGGTCCGCGGCCATTACCGGCGCTGCGCCGCGAAAGAAGGCGAAGGGCGACTCGGCCATGAGTTGGTACTTGAGACCGATGAGCGCGGGCACGCGGCCGCGCATGGACCGCTCGACGATGGCCAGAGCGGAGGCTTGCCGCCCCTTATGATCCAGGGCGTCGTGCTGATGGCGGCCCACCTGCTTGCGCCGCGTCTGACCCAGTGCGCGGCGCTCTTCCGGTGTTGCCCAATGCATACGAGCGGTTCTCCAATTCACTGGTTCCCGTCGCTGTCCATTTCAAGGTTCACTTGAGACTTCAGGAATAGGACCGCTGCGCAGCGACAGTTGCAGAATAAGCCAATTGTAGAACCGCGCCGCGGAAGATACACGGTTGACGTTTGCGGCGCAACAAGACGCAGGTCGTGATTTACACTTTTTTGGTAGCTCCGGCTCTTTCCATCGCGGCCTGAAAACGAAATCCTTCCGGCTCAGTTCCAGAATTCCCGATTCAGGAGGAATTCCTTTTGAAGCGAGCAACCTTCCTTTTAGTTCCTGTTGTTGCGGTTTTACCCTTCGTTGCCTTTTCCGCTGCCGCGCAAGCACCGGGAAGCCGCTGACCGTCGAGGCGATCTTCTCGCATGGACCGCTCATCGGCGAGCCACCCGGCCAGCTCACCTGGTCGCCAGACGGAAAGCACCTGACGTACCTGGAAGGCGGGCAATTGATGGATGTGGATGCCGCGACGGGCAAGGTGCACGTGCTGGTGAGCGCCGCCAAGATGGCTCCGCTGAACGGCAGCGACGGCTCAGAGCAGGACCGCGACCACCGCACGCGCTACAACATGTCAAGCTATCTGTGGGCGCCGGACTCTGCGCACCTGCTCTTCGATGCAGACGGCCACCTTTGGCTTTACGATCTGCGCAACGGCACCGGTGTGCAGATAGGCTATACCGGAGCGTCTTCCGGTGACGATCCGAAGTTTTCGCCGGATGGTTCAACCGTCTCATTTATCCGCAATCACGGTTTGGCGGTGATCCGGCTGCGCGTGCCGGGCACGCCCGCCATCCCGCTGGCTGCGGCGCCCAATCCTGCTGCCCCCAATGGACAGTCGATATTGAACGGCGAGGTGGACTGGGTTTACGAGGAAGAGCTCGACGTGCGCAGCAACTACTTCTGGTCGCCGGACTCGAAGAGCGTGGCCTATCTGCAGATGAACGAGACCGCGGTGCCGCAATACCCGCTCACCGACTGGATTCCCACCCATGCGCGGGTGGAGTGGCAGCGCTTTCCGCAGCCCGGCGACGCCAACCCTGAGGTGCACGTTGGGGTGGTGAGCGCGAAGGGCGGCAAAACGATTTGGATAAGGCTTCCCATCCGGGAGGGCGACGACTACATTCCGCGCTTCGGCTGGGTCGATCGCAAGACTGTGTGGATCGAGACCCTGAGCCGCGATCACAAGCACCGCACGCTGTTTTTTGCCGATGCCGATGACGGAAACGCACGCGAAATATTGGAAATCGGCGACGACAAGTTTGTAGACGAGAATTACGACGTAGCCGTGGGCGGCGGAGTGATCGTGCTGACGCAGTGGGGCGATGGGCACAATCACCTCTACCTCTACAGCTACGGCGAGGGGAAGCCTCTTGCGGCCGCGGCCGTCCTTGTGCGGCAACTGACCAAGGGCGATTTCGACGTGAGCGATGTGTACAGCGTGGACCCCGCGCGCAATGTGGCGATCTACGGCTCAAACGAAGGTAACCCGCTGGAGCAGCAGATTTGGCGGGTGAGCTTCGACGGCGAACGCAAGCTGTGGAGCGCCGGCGCGGGCTTTCATGAAGCCACTTTCGCCCCCGATGGCATGGTATTCGCCGAAAATTACTCGACGCGCATGGAGCCGCCGGAGATGCGGCTTTGCCATGGGCCGGCGTCGGCCGCCGCAGCGGGCACTTGTCACGTGTTTTGGCAGACGCACGCGCTCGATGCCTACAACCTGCGCGGGCCGGAGCGACTTGAAGCGAAGGCGCAGGATGGAACCACGCTTTACGCCACGCTGCTGCTGCCCATGGGCAGCGGAAATCCGGCGACCGCGCCGTTGATCGTGAATCCCTACGGAGGGCCGGACGACCAGGAGGTGGTAAATGAATGGAAAAACGGCCTGCTCTTCGACGAAGTGCTGGCGCAACATGGCTTTGCCGTGCTCCACGCCGACAATCGGGGCATGGGCAGCCGTGGGCGCGCCTTTGCGCAGGCCGCGTATCGCAACTTTGGCCCCGTGCAGCTCGAGGACCAGTTGACCGTGGTCGACGCGGCGCTCGCGAAGTATCCGCAACTGGACCCGAAGCGGTTGGGCTGGTGGGGATGGAGCTGGGGCGGCACGTTCACGCTCTACGCCATGACGCACTCCGGCCGCTTCCGCGCCGGCGTGGCCGTGGCGCCGGTAACCGACTGGCTCGACTACGATTCGATCTATACCGAACGCTACTTGGGCCTGCCCGCGGAGAATCAGGAGGGGTATCACGACTTCTCCGCGGTGAACTCGGCGGCAAACCTGAAGGGGCGGCTGCTGCTGGCGCAAGGAACCGGCGACGACAACGTGCACATCGAAAACACGGTGCAGTTTGTGCAAAAGCTCATTGAGGGGGGTATTCCGTATGACCTTCAGATCTACCCGCGCAAGACGCACTCGATCGACGGGCCGGATGTGCGCACAAGCCTCTACAACCGGATCCTGGCACAGTTTGAAATGTACTTGAAGCCGGAGGCGCCCGCCGCGGGCGGGCAATAGGTGGCGTCAGAGTTCGTGGTGCTTGAAGAGGTCGTCTTTCTCGCGGCGGCCGCACTTGGTGCACGCAAGGCAGCAGACGAGCAGCACGGCCACGCCTACCGTAACCAGAACGGCGAGGACGCCTCCATTTACCGCAATCCAATGGGCCAGGTGCTGCATTTTCAGTCACCGCACTTGCGAGCGCTTCGATTGCCGACAATAAACCCTCACTGCGTTACCGCAGGCAGAGCAGTAGTAGGGTGGCAATCCTGCCTCAATCTTAACACCGGATGCCCGGCGTTAGCTTTGGTGCAGGCCGACGAGAAATCGGTTGCAATTAAGCGAAGAAAACGAGAAACTGTTCGACATGGTCGCCGCTTCCAATCCGGGGCTCTCGGCAATGCGTGGCTCGGAGAGCCGGAGTCGTCGGGCCGGGAGCCCTGGGTTTCCCTCCGTTTCTGACGAGTGGCCAAAAGAGCTTGCTCATCTTGAACTTGAGGCCGCGGGCACGCCACGGGGAGCGGGGGCTGGCGAGGAAGGGGATTCGGCTCAAGGCTCCCTGCTGAACTGGCTCTTCGTCGACCTGAACTCCTACTTTGCCAGCGTGGAGCAGGAAGCGCGGCCCGAACTGCGCGGCCGACCGGTGGGCGTGGTGCCCATGATGGCAGACACCACCTGCTGCATCGCGGCCAGTTATGAGGCCAAGGCCTTTGGCGTAAAAACCGGGACGATTGTTGCCGACGCCAAGCGGATGTGTCCGGAGATTGTGCTAGTGGAAGGCCGTCACGAGCTTTACACCGAATACCATCACCGCATCGTTGAAGCTGTCGAAAGCTGCGTGCCGGTGACGGCTGTCTGCTCCATCGACGAAATGGCGTGCCGGCTGATGGGCCGCGAACGGCACTTGCGTGCGGCCCTCGATCTTGGCATTCGTGTCAAACAAACAATCCGCGAGCGCGTTGGGCCGATGCTGCGCAGTTCGGTGGGGCTGGCGACTAATCGCTATCTCGCCAAGGTGGCCAGCGACATGGAAAAACCCGACGGTCTGGTGGCGTTGCCGCTCGACATTTTGCCTGAGGCGCTGCGCGGGCTCACGCTGCGCGATCTGCCCGGCATCGGCGCACGCACAGAGAAGCGGCTGAATGAAAAAGGCATCAACACCATGAACGATCTGCTGGCGCTCAATTGCGAGCAGGCCGGCGAGATTTGGGGATCGGTGTGGGGCGAGCGGCTGTGGCACTGGCTGCGCGGCGAAGACTTTGAGATGGCGGAGACGGAGCACCAAAAATCCATCAGCCACTCGCACGTGCTGGCGCCGGAGATGCGCACCGCGGAAAAAGCCTGGGCCGTGGCGCACAAGCTGCTGCACAAAGCGGCCATGCGGCTGCGCGCGGCCGGGCTGTGGGCCAGCAACATCGGGTTGGCGATTGGCTTTGCCGTGCCGCGCAGCGACAACACGCCGGTGAGCCGGTTCGGCGTGCCTGCGCGCGGCTGGCGCAGCGAGATCAAGCTGAGCGAGTGCCAGGACAACCAGACGCTGATCGCCGCGCTGCGCAGGCTGTGGGAGTCGCGGCCGGCAGGCGCGCAGTATGAGCACCCTTATTTCATCGGCGTACAACTGAACAATCTGGTGCCCGACCGGCTGCACACGTTGGCGCTCTTCGATGGCCCTGAGGAAGAGCAGAGCCGCACGCGCCTGCTCGCCACGATGGATCAGATCAACGACAAGTACGGCATGAACACGCTCGCCCCCGCAGCGATGCTGACTGCCTACAAGGCCGCGCCCACGCGCATTGCGTTCCACGCCATTCCGGATCTGTTTTAGGGACAGGGGTCAGGGCTCAGGGGTCAGGGATCAGGACGGGCCGATGTCAGCACCTTCGGAAAAGAAGGAGGAAACGAGGAACCGCGAAAAGCGATGAGTTAATGGCCGCTACCAGGACCCCAGCGGAGGCGAAGGCCGGTGCGCAGGCTAAACGGGAGGCTGGGGTAGCCGATGGGCGCGATGTGCTGATTGTCGAGCAGGTTCTCAGCCTGGGCATAAATATCCATCCATTTGAGCAACTGGAAGCTTCCGCCGAGATCGAGTTTGGCGTAACCATAGTCGAGATTGCGGTTGGGCAGCAGCAGGGTGTTGCCGCCGTAGATGTCGTCGCCGCCAAGGAAATCGGAATCGTCGGAGTGGCTGGCAAAGGCTGAGGTGAAGACGCCGGTGAGCCGCTTGGAAGAGTAGGTAGCCATAAAGTAGCCGGCTTGCGGCGCGCGGCGAAAAGGACGCGCACCCTGGAGCGGGGAATCGGCGCCGACAGGAATGCCATTGTAGGTGGGGATTGGGCCCAGCAGCGTCAGGTCGTCGTTGGTAAAGGAGCGCTGCACCACTCCATCGAGGTAGGTGTAGCCGCCGCGGAGAAAAAAGTTGCGGCCGATGCCGCTCTCGACGCTGGTCTCAACGCCCAGAGCCCGGTATGCTTCGCTGTTGAGGCTGAGTTCATAGGCTCCATTGGCCTTTAAAAGCGATTCCAGCACGGTTTGCTGAGCCGGGCTCAGGTTGGGCAGGAGCTCGGGAACCAGATCCAAGCCGACGAATTCGACCTGGCGGCCGAATTCGTTGTGAAAGAAGCTGGTTTTAAAAATGAGGTGCTGGCTCAGGAAAGCCTGCTCCACGCCACCCTCGTAGGTGCGCACGGCAGGCGCGGCCAGCGGCGTGATGTGCAACTGCTGGATGGTGCTTTGGCCGCCGTTGATCTGGAGGAAGCTCGAGAGCGAATAGAACTGGTCGGTCAACGAAGGCTCACGGATGGCGTCGCCGAAATTGAAAAGGATACGCGTGCCGCTGAAGACGCCGGAGCGGGGCCGCAGCAGGTAACAGGACACGCCGGCGCGGGGCAAAGCCTGCGTGCCGAAGAGCGAATAGTGCTCGAGGCTGCCGCCCAGGGTGTAGAAGAAGCGTTGTTTGAAGTCGCCGTGAACGGCCGCAATATAGTCGTAGTTATTGCGCTCAACGGGCGTGTAGTAGGAGCTGCCGGGCTGGGCGCCGCGCTCATCCTCGTACTGGAAACCGATGAGCCCATAAAGATGCGGCGTGATGGTCACATCGCCGCGGTAGACGAGCTGATCACGGTTCGAGACGAGTTGATACCGGTTCGGATAGTCCTCGCCGTTCGCCTGGCTATAATCGAGCAGCGCCGGGCCGGTGACACTGTAGCCATTTGCGCCGTGAATCGTCACCGGAAGACCGAAATAATTGCCGCCGGCGTAGGTGGGCGGAATGCCGGGACCGCCGCAAGTGCCCGCGGGAACGCACGTGCCCTCGGGAGACCATTGGTCGTACTGCTCGCGCTTTCGTGTCAGGCCATAGCGGACCGCGTTATGAAAGCTGGGGGTTGTCTGGTTGTCGATGGTCCCACCGACAAAGAGATCCTGATCCTTTTGCGTGGCGTCGTCTGCGACGTGATAGAAGTCCCATGCGTTAGGGACGCCGGTTGCAGAGACGCCGTAGCGCGCTGTGCCGCGAATCTGCGTGGACCCGTTGAGCGCCCAGCCGAGATTCGCTGCGGAGGTGGCGACGTGGAATTCGTCGTTGGGCAGATCGTTGGCAGTTTCGAGCCAACTGAATGCGCCTAGGTAGTCGAGCTTTTTGTAAGCGCCCGCGAGCTGGAGTTCTTCGCGTGAGGTGAAGAGGTTTCCGGCATCGCCCTGAAAGAGCAGCGAAGGAAAGCTAGTGGTGCCGTGGGGAGTGGTCAGGCGCACCACGCCGCTTTCCGCGTCTGCGCCGTAAAGGTTTGAATCAGGACCACGGTAGACCTCGGCGCTTTCGATGGCCGTGGTGGAGAGCGGACCGAAGTCAAATTGGCCGCCGAGATCGCCCGCGTCGACCCCATCGAGAAGAATCTTGGTGTTGTCGGAATCGCCGCCGCGGACAAAGAGAGAAGTTTGCGCGCCACGCTGCCCCGTTTGCACCACGAATGTGCCGGGCATGAGCCGGAGGACGCTTACCGGATCGTCACGCAGTGCAAGATCGAGCGGGTCGAGCACGGTTGTAGCGGCGCTGGTTTGCGGCTGCGGCGTAGGCGAGCCGGTTGCGGTCACCACGATAGACTCGTGCACCCAGGCCGGCTCCAGAACAATATTTCGTTCGATGGAGTCAAACTGGCTGGCGTAGAAGTCCGGGGTTTGCAACTGGCGAAAGCTATTGGCAGAGACGACGAGAAAGAAGCGGCCACTGCTTCCAGTGGTGATTTCGAAGCTGCCGTCAGCCGTGGAAACTGCCGAGGCAATGACTTTTCCTTTACTGAGAAGGGCAATGCCGGCGCCGGTAATTTTGGCGCCGGCAGCATCGGTGACGACGCCGCTGATGGAAGCAGCCGGACAGAAGGCGGCACCTTGGACAAGGATGAACAGGGCGAACACGCCGGCCAGGATGCGGCTGGAAGCTGCACGCAAGAGATTTGAAGTCGGCATGAAAGCTCCTTCGTTCCCTTCGAAACATGTAAGCGGCTTGGCGCGCCGCGGCCGGTCTCCTGACTTTGTGGGTTCAACTCCAGTGGCTGAGTGGGCATTTTCGCGTTCTGCGAGGAGGCCCTGGCTGCAATCCTGACTCCTTCCAACAACTTTTTTAGAGGACGGGAACAGACGCGGGTGCGCTCACAGTTGCGGCTCAGGGGCGGAAATTTCACGCCTTCCCGAGCATTCTGGCGATATCGATGGCAAGTTGGGCCGCAGCTAACGACTGCAGCAACGATGTTATGGAAGCGACTTCCATGACATCAACTTTATAGTTGGAATGGAGCACGAAAGTCAAAGGAGGGCAGCGCGCGCAAAACGGGTCAAGAGGAGAGGCCGTCGGTCCACTGAGATGGTGACCCCGGCCTGATTCGAACAGGCGACCTACAGTTTAGGAAACTGCTGCTCTATCCATCTGAGCTACGGGGCCACGTTTATTACAAAGCACTTAATAATTCTAAACTCACCCACAATACCACACATGCTATGCTTATCCCTATATTTGGATTCCAATGAGTGAAAGTGGGTGAAGTCATGACTCAAAGATACCAGCGTGGGAGCCTCCGACGCGAGCATCGTGCTGCGGGTGAAGTGTGGGTCTGGAGGTACCGCGTAAACGGCGTGATGCGGCAAGAAACCTACCCGGTTGCCGAGCACAAAACCAAGTCAGAAATGTGGGTACATCTAGCCCCCGCTGTCGCCATGCTCAACGGGGAGAAGATCGAACCAAAACCTCAAGCCGGAACGCTCACGGAGGTCATTGAGAAATATCGCGAGGACCACATGCCTACTCTGGAGAAATCAACGCAAGATGTGAACGGATGGATTATCAATCAGCACATCGAGCCCAGGTGGGGGAGCCTCCATTTATCCAGCATTCGCCCAGGTGATGTTGATGATTGGGTGAGAACGCTCAAACTTTCGGGCGTCTCAAAGGGGCACATCATGGTGATCTTCCGGCAACTCATCAAAAAAGCGATGTTGTGGGGCTTGTACCCGGCTGGATTCAACCCCCTCACACTGGTCACGGTGAGGGGATCGACGAAACGTGCGAGTGAGCCGGAGATCCTGACAGTGGATCAGGTGAACAAACTCTTTGCCGAACTAAGGTACCCATACAGCGCGATGGTGCTGATCGCTGCTGTACTTGGTCTGCGTGTCTCTGAGGTGGTCGCTCTACAGTGGGAAGACTTCGATCTGGAGAACGGTGTTGTCTCAATACTGCGCAAGTTCACGCACGGCGCTCATGGGGTACCCAAGACCGCCCATTCAAAAGCAAAACTCCCGATCGGCAAAGTTCTGCTGGAGTATCTGCGAGAACTGAAGCCTGAGGACGCTACCGGCTGGCTGTTCCCGTCTCCCGTCACCGGTGGTCCACTCTCAGCCACCACGGCACTGACGAAGCACATCAAGCCTGCTGCCAAGAGGGCAGCACTACCGGTGGTTGGGTGGCATGATCTCCGCCACAGCTTCCGCAGCTGGATCTCATCTCAGGCACAACTCACGGTGCAGAAGGACATGGCCAGGCACGCTGACGTTGGAACGACTGCGAACATATATGGCCGCACACCTGTTGAAGACATGCGGCCAGTTGCTGATGCAGTTGCGAGCGGCATCAAATTTAAGCCGCCTTCAACCATTCGTTGATCCGGGTGCGACTGAACCTCCAGCGGTTACCGATCTGGCGGCCGGGAATCTGTCCGGCTGCGGCATTGAGGCGCACTGTCACAGGGTGAATCCGGAGTATCGCCCCCACTTCCGCCGCTGTCAGGGTGTCGTTGCTTGGCACCGGTTTACTGTGAGTACTTTCCATCTCACTGGGCTCCTGACGGGTAATACCAACCGGGAGGTCCTCGGCGTGGCTGTCGCTGGCTTTCATAATCTTTCAACTCTCCTGGCCGAGTTCGGCCTAGTTCCAGCATGCGGCGCCGTTGAGATCTTTCAAAGGTCCAAGGTGCCTGTACGCTATTGGCCCAGTATGTGAGCGGGCTCGACGGATCGCTATCCGAACTTCCGCGGTTGACGGCATGACCGACTTATTTTGAGTGGGAATTGTGGGCGAGGTGGGAGCCGGCAGCGAGGAAGTTGTTTGTATTCGAAGGTGTGATTCCGTCTCTGAGAGCATGTGGATGCGCAGTGGCGTGTAGTGAAGACCAACCCCCTTGCAAAACCATTCTGGATAGGTAGGATGGCGGTGTGTACTTACGACGCTGCTACCGGCGCAAGGATGGCAAGCGGCATGCCGATTGGGCATTGGTGGAGTCGTTTCGAACCGCGCGGGGTCCGCGTCAGCGCGTGGTTGCCTATCTCGGGGAGTTAGATGAGCAAGGCCGGTTAGGTGTGCGGCGGGCGGCGCAGCCGGCCGCTGCCCTGCAATCGGAGTTGTTTGACCAGTCGCCGGAGGCGGAATGGGTGGAGGTGGACCTGCGCGGCGTGCGTGTGGAGAGCAGTCAAGCCTTCGGGGGCAGCTGGTTGGGGTTGATGCTGCTTCGGCAGTTAGGCTTGAGCGAATTGCTGGAGACGCTGTTACCGTGCGGACGGGAAGAGGTCCCCTGGAGCGTGATGACCCTGGTGCTGATACTGGGAAGATTGCTCGATCCCAGCAGTGAGTTGCACCTGGCCGAGCACGGGTATGAGGCCGGCGCGCTGGCCGAGTTACTCGGCGTGCCGGCCGCGAAGGTCAACGACGACCGTCTGTATCGTAGTCTGGATCGGTTGCTGCCGCACAAGCCGGCCATGGAGAAGCACTGAAGCAGCGCTTGGGGGAGTTATTCGATCTGGACTATGACTTATTGCTCTACGACGTGACCAGCACTTACTTTGAAGGCGCGGCCGCAGCCAACCCGCAGGCTCAGCGCGGCTACTCGCGCGATCACCGTCCGGACTGCAAGCAGGTCAACATCGCTTTGGTAGTCAGCCGCAGTGGTCTGCCTCTCGGCTACGAGGTGTTCGCGGGCAATCGCAGCGATGTGACCACGGTCAAAGAGATGGTCGAGGCGATGGAGAGCAAGTACGGCCAGGCCAAGCGCATCTGGGTGATGGATTGGGGGATGGTTTCCGCCGATAACGTGGAGTTCCTGCAGCAGGGTGGTCGGCGCTATATCCTCGGTACGCCTAAGAGCATGTTGCGCAAGTTCGAGCAGCAACTGCTGGCGAGCAACTGGCGAGAGGTGCATGAAGGGCTTGAGGTCAAGCTGTGCCCAACATCGGGAGGCGAGGAAGTATTCATTCTCTGCCGCAGCGCACAGCGGCAGCTGAAGGAACAAGCCATGCACGATCGCTTTGAGCGGCGCATCGAGCAGACGCTGGAAGCGATGGCGGAAGGGTGTGGCAAGCGCAAGCAGAATCCGCTGCGCGTAGCGCAACAAGTGGGCAGACTTCTGGGGCACAACAGCCGCGCCGCGGGCTTGTTTCAGGTCGACGTAGGAGCCGACGCGCAAGGCTGGGCGCAGCTGCGCTGGAGTAAACGCGACGAGCGGCGCGATTGGATGAAGCTGAGCGAGGGATGTTATTTGCTGCGCAGCAACGTGACCGACTGGAGCGGAGAAGAACTCTGGCGTGCTTACATCCAACTGACCGAAGCCGAAGAGGCGTTTCGCCTGCACAAGAGCGACCTGGTGATGAGGCCCGTATGGCACCACAAGGAACAACGTGTGCAAGCCCACATCCTGATTTGCTTTCTCGCTTATGTCGTCTGGAAGACACTGGGCCAGTGATGTCAACGTGCCGGCCTGGGCGACGAACCCCGCAAGATCTTCGCTGAACTTCAGCAAATCTCTTTGGTCGACGTCGTACTGCCGACGCGGGCTGGTATCTCGATCCGAAAACGATGTGTCAGCCGCCCCCCACTGACCATCAGGCGATCCTGCTGCAAAGACTGCTGGGCCAAACCAGGGTTCTTCCGGTCAACACCTCGGCGAGGTTCTCGCCGGCATGACGACCGCCCGTGAAGTAAAGCGCGATCTTCCGGCCCTCACCGACTGACACGATGCCGCTGGTGAACACGCCTGTGCGCTTCTCCGCCGGATCGCGTTCGAGCCGCAGCACCCTCATGCTGGTGTCGTCGCCACCGCGTTCTGTGCGGCCTGCCGGATCAGCTCATCCCGCGCCGGCTTGAGCGGCTGCGCGGCCTCTTCAACGATCTCCCACTGCGTGGCCGCAGGAAGCGGGATACCCAACTGGCCTTCCAGTTGTTCCAACCGGTTGAACGGAGTTCCGGCGCCGTACTTGAGCTGGGCGATCATCGCCGCCGCCGTCTCATCGTACTTCTCCGGCCCCACGCGTTCCGGCTCCTGTGCCGTAAAGACCTGCCCGCAGGCCCACTGACGAAGAATAGATTCGGCCCACTCGGGTCGAAACGTCCTCGCTCCATGCCCAGATTCCCCACCCACGATGACCCAGTTGATGCCCAGGAACTGCCATACCACGCCAGTGGATGGGACAAGGCTGGTAAGTTAGAGGGCCGGAATACGCCGGCCCTCCAATTAGCCGTCACGAGCAGGAACGGTTTTTCCGGATGATGTCTTCCATAGCTATGAGCGATTGACTCAGGATTGTTGCGCTGTGTTTGAGCACGGCCGACGTAGGACGACTCGGAAAGCGGTCAGGATGTGCAACGAACTGATTCAGGGCTTCGTAATGCACTTGCTTGAGTTCGTCGACAAATCGAAGGCCCCGTTCAATCTCCTCCCGGGCGGGCTGATCTTGAACTGCCAGCTCATCTAATTGATAAATGCAGCGGCTCTCTGCACAATGGAGCAAGCTGCGAATGCGTTCGAACGAATTTACGGACATAAGATCTCCTTTTCTTGCTGCGTAATCAGTTGGGCTGCTGCCCACAGTTACGGCTAATTCGAGAGGCAGACGAAACTGAAGTTCACCTGCACAAACACAAAAAGGCCCAGGCTTCTGCCTGGGCCGCCGATGAAAGCGAAATAGCGGATTATAAATCAGCCTTGTGAAGTTTCGATGGAACCTTCCTTTCGTACCTTGGCGGCTTCAAGGCCATTTTTGGCTAGCTCGCCATTGCGGGCGCGCTCTCCGGCTTTGAGGCATGCGACACCGAGACTGACGACGATGTTGCCAGCAGCGGTGAGGGTCCTGTCGATTGCCTTGCAGGCGATCGGGACGACTTTGGTCTCAACCTTGGCCAGCGGAATACCGATGTACTTCACAGCAATGGAATTAGCGATTGCAGTGTTTTCTGCATTCTGGTCGACTACAGGCATAGTTGTGATGTCCATCGTGTTCTCCTGTGCGTTGGTGTTGGCAGGCCCGATGGTCTTGCGGGCAATGACGTTGACTGCGCGACGATCTACAAAATTCATGGTGTCCATGGTGTTCTCCTCGCTTTATTTGGTTGGGCAGGTCACCTGAGCGTGCGTGCAGCACGCGTGCTTGTACCTGACGGGGTTTTGGAATTAGTACCGGGTGGGCTCGAACTGAAGAACGCCCATAAAGGTACACATCAATTACCAGGTCTCTTCATTGCCAAGCACTTTTTGGCCTCGCGTGCGGGCCCCTTCCCGCGTGCGAGCCTTGTCCCTTTGTGTTCTGGAGAGGTCCTTCTCGAATTCTCGAACGCTGAAGTTATGGAGACGGCGTCTCGGCAGCGATCCCGGGGCAAATCACAAGCGAATTGACGGGCAATTCGCGGCGCTCGCGAGGAGGAAAAACGGTCTGGGAACTAATGCGCCGGGGGAATGGCGCCGCCGGGTCACTTTGTGCGGTGGCATCAATGATCCCGGAAGGTATGGTGAAGGGAGTGGATGCAGACGAGGTGTGAGGAACCACCGTTGGACCGAAGTAGAACCAGGTGTCTCTCCATCGAAAGGAAGAAAATACTCTCGCGCGCGAGCGGCGGATCCAAGCCGACTCACGAACTGGCAGTCGGCTCATTTCCGCATCGGACGTGGAGCTCGACATCCAGATCGCAATCATCATCTCCAACAAGAGGCATCCGACGTCATGGAGCGGTCACTTCAACAAATCGCGGATTGCTGATCTACTCTCGAACGACTTGGGTTGTCCAGCAACACCGGCTTGTGCAAGCTGCCAGTACCGAGACATGATTACAGGACCAGTTGGACACACGAGGACGATCCCCATGGGGTTCTTCCTTCCCCAGAGTTTGGTGGTGATATGTGTATCTAGGTCGTTGTTTGCTTTTATGGATGCCGGCTCTTCGTTACTACTGATGGTTTTGATTTACCCATTGTGGACCGGGACGCTGTCCTCGATGTGTGGGATCAACTACCCACGCGTTGCCCGGAAAACTGCCTCTCAGCAGACCATCATTTACGTTGAATCGTTCTCCCGGCCCATGTCAGGCGGCTGACCCGCAGGTCACCGCCTATTTACCCGGGATACATCTCCCTGCTGAGCTTGCAGGCGCATTGTAGCGGATCGTTGGTTATCGGGCTAAGCAGTTCCGATCCCCGTAGCTATGGGCAACACCGACGTTTGAGCTGAGGTTGACATTTGGCGCGACATTCTGTCCTCGCAAAAAATGCTTCAGGCAGGCTGAGAATTTTGCCTGGGAGGCGGAATGGCGTTAAGGATCACCGTAGCGAGCTTTTCCGCATCTTCACCATGCCGCGGCGCCCGTTCGTGAACGGCTTCATTCCTCATTTTGGTAAAACTCTCAATATTCGCTGTCTGCTCCAATAAGCCTGGGCTTAGTCTACGAACCCACGTCTGAAGCTGGTCGAAGAGCTTCGACCGCGCGGCCCTTGCCATAGAGAGCGCGTGAGACATCTGCCCTGATGTGAGTGAGGAATCCGTCAAAAGAAATCTCGTCAACTCTCTTTCGAGACCAGAGTCGCTTCCTGTCGTCAAATGGCCTAACAATTCTTTGTTGGTTGCTGACCATACCCTGAAAGGCTTAAAGACGCACTCTCGCAATTCAATTTCCACCACCCTGGCGAAAACGCCCAGGGCTTGTTGTTGGTAGGTATGGGCATAACTTCCATTCGACTGCGTCAGGAAGTGGACCGCGTAGAGGCCAAATACCCAGTCCTGGCGGCTGCTCTCAAGCAGCGTGCGAAAACGTGGCCATTGGCTGGTCGTTGTCGATTGTAGGCCATGCGCCATGACGGGGTTCAGTTCGTGAAACCTGGCGGAAATGCTGTCGTCAGTGGCACCGTTCTTTGATTCGAGTAAGAATGAGCGCTCCCAATCCACTCCGGATGGCTAAATCGATGAGGCGCGCTCTAGCGCTTCGATTGCCCCCGCAAAATCCTTCTCCTGATATCTCATGCGGGCCAACTTCTGCCACAGAGGTTCTGTTCTTCGCCTGCATTCTTCAATATCCCAAAGACGACGAAGGCCATTCTCCAGCGTCTTTCGAGCTGCCACGTGGTCTTTCATGGCCTCGTCGCAAGCGACTTCAAACGATAGGAGCTGGGGCGCAAGTAAGGCATTTCTTAAGAGTTCCTCTCCATTTTTATGTTTCCATGCTCCAATCGCCAACTTGGCTTGCCGGTAGTCAGCCATGTGGAAGAAACAACACGCTTGCAGCGGTAGAAAATCGTCGCGAATTTCCACCAATACGGACTGAAGCGCATTCAGCGCAACTAGGAGATGCTCGCGAGAAGGGCGTTTGGAGTCAGGTACGAAGCTTGGATTTAGCGCAAATGAAAATATCTTAGAAAAGAGATCGGAATCCCAGTGCATCTCTGTTCGCCAAGCCAACCCCTCTATTCCCCCTGCAATTTCAGGTTCAGTTTCGGTTTCAGCGGAATTAGCCGCGCTGATTCCAGTGCATAGGTAATCCAAATGGCGGCGCCGACGCATATGGGAGGCACGCAACGCCGGACTGAAAGCCGCGATAAAGTGATGCTGCGCTAATATCAATTTGGCATATTCCTCTGTGACCACGCCTGTGTTCGTAGCCTCTCGCAACAAATCAGGCACATCATTACATGCTCCTAGCAGGTAGCACGCGCACATAGCCAATCGCAGCTCATTCGAATTATTGATGGAGCGTTTCAGCTTCTGCAATTCCTCTATAAACGGAGAGCCTTCATCTAGGAGCCCGGTAAAGGGATCGGGGGCTTTGCTGACTCCACTATCGTCGGAACCCGAACAATAGTTGAGTCCCGCTCTTCGGCTACTTCAGCGTAGTTATTGGGGATCACGATCGCGCAGGCGCAATAGGCCGTAGAACTAGTTAAAGGATGCTTTGTATCATGCAGCAGTCTAACGTCAGACGAAAGCACTAGCGCCGTCCACGTTTGAGTCATTTCTGGCATCGTGTAACTCCTTTGTTTTGAGTTGAGCTATGTGAAGGGGGCTGTGAATTAGCCCCCGGTGGCCTCGAAACAAATGGGTTGCTCGAGCCCGGGTTCACATAACCTGGTCTCCGGTTTTGCAAAAGAGTTTTCTCCGCGCGCGGGACGAAATCAGGCAGGGAGTTAAGTCAGAGGGAGGGAGTAGTGCAGGTTCTGAGTAGGCAAGACATATGGCGCATACCGCTTACTTGAAGGAGGGCACAGAGAGAACGCAGAATGCCTTGTTCGCCATGAATCGGGTCGAAGTGTACTAAGCCGGAATTTCCGTTTTGCCTTTCGGCTGCGAATAAATATATCCTCGTTTGCCTCCGCTCGCAATCTTTTTGCATCCGTTTCCACGGAGATGATTCGGCTGCTGGAGCTCGTGCGGCGGCCCTGCAACGAATCACGGACGTCCGCATGAGTCTGCGAAGCCGGAGAATTTCAATGAAGCTTTTTGCGTGAAGCCGGCGCTAGCTGGTGACGATTTGCTGTGCCACTTGCTCTTCGTCCAGGTCGGATTGGATGATCTTGTTGTGCAGGCAGTAGAGAACGAGTTCCAGCCGGTCTGACACTCCCAGTTTGTCGTAGATCTTGCGCAGGTAGTTCTTGATCACCTGCTCGGTGGTGCCCAACCGGAAGGCAATTTCCTTTTTGCGCTTGCCCTGGGTGATGCAAGTGATGATCGACATCTCCTTGGGCGAGAGACGGGGCTGGTTGCGCGGACTGACGAGCGCAGCTGCCTGGCGATAGGCGTCGATGACCCAGTTCACCGACTGGTTGTCGATCCAGGTTTCGCCCGCGGCGATGCGCTGCACGCACCGGACCAGCAGATCGGGTGAGATCGAGCGCGATACAATCCCGCGGACGCCACGGCGATAGAGTTCGACCATTTGATTCTCGTCGGCTGAGACGGCCTGGACGATCAGTTTGACATCTGGAGCCATGCGCAAGAGTTCCGAAATTGCATTGGCCGTACCGGCCAGCATGCATCTCTCCAAAAGCACAATGTCGGTTGGATAACGCTCAATGGCTGCGTGCAGGTTTTCCAACGAATCAGCCTGAGCAACCACACGGATGTCATCTTCAAGAGCAAAGACCTTGCGAATCCCGACACGGTAAATCGCCTGAGAATCCGCAAGAATAACGCGAATGGTACCCGGCTTTACCGGAGTATTAATGCTCTCGCTTTCCGGGCTATCGTCTAGGATTTCCACAGTCGGCTGCCGTCACGTAATTCATGGTCATCAATGCGATACCTCGTTCGCGAAATGCACTGCCAAATCCCAGGTGGCGGCACATTACCTGCTTTTTCCCTAGGATTACTCCTCTCGGGTGGAAAGTAAATGCGACTATCGGGTGGAAAGTGAATGCGACTAAAATAACCAAGAGGTTATGAAAGTCACTTAACAGGGTGGTTACCGGGTCCGGCGCCTCAATCCCAAATCTTTTCCGAACCGATTAGCCGGAAGGTCGGGTCCTGGGAGAGTCTGTCGGCGTCGTTGAGGTCTTCGTAACCAGCAAGGCGGCTATAGACTGTTTGCTGCAGCAGGTCGGCGAAGCAAAACTGCGCGTTATTCCCACGGGAGTCCGTCAAATGCGGCGCTACTTCCCACTTGGCGACCACCTACTCGCAGCTCGCAAGGTGGGGCAAATCATGGATCTTTTGTCCCGGCAAAGGCCTTGCTGGGCGTTCCTGGGTCTTTGAAATGGAAACGGATGCAAGAAACGGACCTGGCGAAGGCAACGGGGTGTATATTGGCCGCAGCCGGGAGGCAAAATGGAAATCCTAGCTAGAACGAAGTGGCTTATTCAGCGCGGGCAGCGGCGGGATTCTGGACCTTGGAGAGGTGAAATGCAATATGAAGATTTGCCTTTTAGTTTCGATGGTGCTGCTGGCGGCGTCGCTGACTGGTGCGGTGCCGGTTAGCGCTCAGACGGCGCAGGCGGATCTCGCGAAGAAGCAGGAGCTGGAGCGGCAAGACTGGCAACAGCGGGGCGTCGGCGGAATGGTGATGAGCGTGGATAGCGCATCCGGCACGATTGTGTTGCTAACCGGAGCCTGGGCGAGAGGCAAGACGATCGCTATTCATACCAACCCAACGACGGTGCTGAAGCGTTACGCGCCGGCGTCGGTGCGCTACGACCTGGCGCAGGTGGCCCCCATCGATGCGATTTACGCCGGCGACCAGTTGCGGGCACGGGGAACCAGGAATGCAACCGGAACGGAGATGACCGCGGACGAGGTGATATCGGGGACTTTCCGCATTGTCTCTGGACTGATTGTGTCCATCGATACGACCGTATCGTCAGTAGTTGTGAAAGATCTGGCCACCCTGAAGCTGGTGACCGTCAAGTTCGCGGCGGATACGCAGATGCGCCAGTTGCCCGAGAGCGCAGCCACGATGCTGGCGGAGGTGTTGAACGGAAACGCGGGAGGCGGTGGGGGCGGCGGGTTCGACGCGCAACAGATGTTCAGCCGCGCGCCTGCGATTCAGCTCGCCGATCTGAAAAAGGGCGATGCGGTAATGGCGGTTGCTACCGAGGACGCATCGGGGGTCACCGCGATCACGTTGATGGCGGGGGTTGAACCGCTGCTGGCGACTCTAGCAGCAAGCCAGAATTTGCTCAATTGGAGTTTGAGTTTGTGAACGCCGGACGTGGCCCAATAGTCACACACGGGCATTCAATCAAAAACTAAGCGGGAGAATTGATAATAGAGAGTATAAAGATTAATTGCGTTATAACCAACGCCGTTTCAGGCTGCGTTTTCAGCCCTTTTCGAGTTACTTGAAAAAGTGGAGTACGCCGCAAGCCCGACGATTACGTCGGCCGCAACCACCGGCATTGCGTGGATCAGCAGTCCGTACCTGATCCACAATTCGTGCTCTTTCGGCGCTTATGGCATGAGGTCCCCCGTGGAGCAGCGATTAGAATGACCTGTAATATACCCGTGAACTTAGGTAGAGGAAAGAAGGAGACAACGACATGCAGGGAGCAATCGTCGAGCTGGCAGCGGCAAGCAGCAACCCCTTTGCCCCGGAGCTATTCCGGCCCCAGGCCATTGCGAAAGAAACGAGCGCTTTCAATCAAAAGCTCATCGAGTTGATGACCGATGAGCCGAACTGGTGGGAGGTGGGAGCACAGGCCTATCGCGACGCGCGGGAGCGCGGCGAGACGCCATTTCCACTCGCTCCGAAGTCAGAGCGAGCGCGAACGCTCAACATCGCGGGCCACGGCGGCCACCAAGTCGGGCTGCGTATTATCGCGCCCGATCGGCCCCAGGGGGTTTATCTCCATATTCACCCGGGGCGGCGTGGTGCTGGGCGGGGCGGACCAACAGGACCCTACGCTGGAGCGCGTGGTTCAGAACACAGGGATGGCATGCGTCAGCGTCGAGTACCGGCTGGCCCCGGAGAATCCTTATCCCGCGGCCTGGGACGACTGCGAGTCGGCTGCCCTCTGGCTCGTCCGCAACGCCAAGACCGAATTCGGCTCTGACGTTCTGACCATCGGCGGTGAGTCGGCTGGCGCTACGCTCACTGCGGCCACGGTCCTCCGCATGCGCGACCGTCACGGTTTCACCGGCTTTCGGGCGGCGAATCTGTTGTACGGCTGCTTTGACGCCTCCATGACCCCCAGCCAGCGACTGGCCGGCAATACGCGTTTGGTTATTCGGACGATGGATTGCGAGAAATTCGCCGATGCCTATGCTCCCCCGCCCATAGACCGCCGCAACCCGGATCTTTCGCCTCTGTATGCGAATCTGCATGGTCTCCCGCGCGCGCTATTCACCGTAGGCACGTGCGATCCGCTCATGGACGACACTCTATTCATGTACGCTCGCTGGATTGCGGCCAGGAACGAGGCCAAGCTGGCGATCTATCCGGGCGGCCCGCACGCTTTCAACTTGTTCCCTATGCCGCTGGGAACTACGGCCAATGAACGCTGCGATCGCTTTCTCCAGAGCGCCACAGGTTAAGGCCCCCGACCCGCCGCCGCTCGTCGCCGGCTGCTATGGCTGTTTGCAAACGGGCCCCATCTGCTTGTCGCGTCGCAACCACGCCTGCAGAGTCTTTGGCAGCGGCCATTGCCTCCGCGACTCAGCCCAGAGCGCTGAAGCGGGCGTGCTGGCCGGGATACTGGCGCGAGCACATGATTTTCGGCGTGGTTACCTGATGGCCGATCCGAAGGCAGGCGCGGTCGTTGGTAGCCGCGACAACTGCGCCTGGCGCGCGCTACTTCGGCATGGCTAATGGCGGCTTGGAAAGCGCAACGGCGTGAAGCATCGGGGAATGGCTTGACCTGAAGCAGGGGCGAATCTTCGGGAGTTGGGGAATGGACCAGCCTGTGGGGAAGGATCCGTCTCAGTCGGAGGCTCTGGGGCGGGGAAATCAGCGTTCACCCCAAACTTCAAATCGATCTAAAACTGAGATTTCCCGCGCGCGGGGGAAGATACGCAGGGAGCTAATGGGAGGTGGTGTTGCTGTTTCTGAATTGGTAGGACACTTGGCGCATCCTACTTACTTGAAGCAGAGTCCTGGCAGCCTTCAGATAAAACTTGCTTACGCGATGAGCGCACACTTCGCGCCAGGACACACTTCGGAATGAAGAAACCATGGAGGTAAGCCCTGGCACCTCAATTCCCAGCGACGGTGTGCGCGACATTCCCGATGTCAGCTTCTTCGCTTCGGATGGATTCGTCTCAAGCAGCTCCTATCTCATCTGTGTTTCGCAGGACTCCGGCGGTTACGGAACCGGCGTCACGCCGTGCACCTACTCGACCAATACGGAGCCATTTGCCCAGGAGGTGGGCGGGACCTCGGTGGCCAGTCCGGCCATGGCCGGCGTGATGGCGCTCATTAACCAGAAGGCAGGCGCGGCGCAGGGCCTTGCCAACCCCGGGCTGTACTCGCTGGGCGCGAAGAATCCCAGCGAATGCAGCGCGGAGGGTCCACCGTCGAGCAGTTGCTACTTTAACGAAATCGACGGCAAGGGCATCGGCGCGGGCGCCACCAATGCCGTGGCCTGCAATACGGGTGCTACCACGGAGACGTTCGGCTTCGGTGACGTGTACGATCCGGCCGATTACACTGAGCAGGCGTCGCCGAACTGCACAGTGCTTCATGCGGGCGATTACGCCGGCATCCTGAGCGGCTACAGCGCCGAAACGGGGTACAACGAGGCCACAGGTCTGGGATCGCTCAACATCGCCAATGTCGTGACGAACGCTCCTTCGGGCGTGTGGGTCGCTGCGAGCTCGAACATGACAACCGTTACCGTCACGCCTTCGCCCTCCACAATTACCGTTGAGCAGTCCCTCTCTGTGGTGGTCAGCGTAAAAGGGTCCGCGAGCACAGCGCCCACCGGCACCATCGCGTTGACTGGAGACGGATACGCCGCCTCGGAGACGATCGGCACCAGCCCTTGCACGAGCAACACTAGTTGCACATTTACCATTCCTGCCAACCTTCAACAGCGGTACGCCCTCCGGCTCGGGAACTGCCACGGTGACAACTACTGCGGCCAGCGTGGCGATGGCTTATCCCAAGCCGGGCAACGGTAGGGGATGGCTTGGCGCGAGCAGCGGCGCGGTCCTGGCTTTCCTCGTCTTCTTCGGCATCCCGGCGCGGCGGCGTAGCTGGCGGTCCATGCTCTGCGTGCTCGTCGCCATGGCGGCCCTCGGCGTCCTGGCGAGTTGCGGAGGCGGCAGCAGCGGAATCACTGGAACCACCGGCACGACAACTTCTGCAACCACCCAGGGACAGTACACCTTTACCGTTACCGGGACCGGAAGCGACTCCGACAAGACCGTGGAGACCACTACGTTCATTGTCACGGTGAACTAGAACCCTCTATCAACGCGCCAACAGGGCCTTTCCTTCGGGAAGGGCCCGCCTTTTTCGCGCCCGCCTGGAGTAGGCCAGGGAATTTCACCCTGAGCTTCTCGCAGAACCGTGCGTAAATCTCTCGATTTGCACGGCTCTCATTACCCAGCCTTGTGCCCAAACGACGCTCCAGTGGACGAACATCTGGGGAAAGCGCTCCTCATCTTGTACGGCTGGCGCAGCTCCAGCACTGCCTCCTCGATCCCCGCCGCTGTTTGGTTGTGGTGGCGCTGCGGTGCCCTGCCAACGCACTTTTTGCGTCAGCAGACTGTGCCGCAGGATGTGGCACAGAACTCACGCTTCTTGCGGCCAGCACGCGCCAGCACGTTTTCCGGCCCACCAAAAAGCCCGCTGGATTAGCGGACTTTGGCGGATGTTGGTGGGAGCGCTACGGGAATCGTTTCTCGCCCGTCCCGGATTTCTCATTATTAGTGGCAAAATCGCGTTCCGTCAAGAGTTTGCGGCCGGATGCGCCATTTTCGAAATTCCAGTATCAATGGGAAATTTTCAGGTGGTTTTTCGCGCAATGTAGTACAAAGTAGTACAAAAACCCCGACCCTCCTTCATGGTCAGCATAGCCCGGAAGTGAGGATTTGAACCTCCGACCCCCTGGGAACCAAATGAAAGTCAATGTGCCCCACGACATCTGCTTAATCTATCGCTGCGACGCGCATCGATCCCCCGGGAAGCCAGCGCTTAGCAAGAGAAATCCGAGCCGCTCTGGAACTCATATTCAAGCCGAGCCGCACCTCTCGCACAGGCATGGTAAAGTGAAATCGCGCGCGGTCACTGATCCGATTCACGACGTGCGCCTGCTGCTGGAGCAGGCTTCGCATGGCCCTGCAGCAAGTAAACGGAGGATACGTTCGTGCGCTTTTTTTGAGGACATAGCAAGGAGGAACAATGACCCCGAATGAATACTTGGAGTACATTAACTACTTCAGCAATCAGAACTACGATGAGTATTACACCGACGATATCGTTCTGCAGTTGCCGACGATGGAACTTTTGGGCAAAGAGGCGGTGAAAGCTTACTATGCCAAGATGAACCAGTTCATTCACGAGACCATCCGCGTGCGCAAAGTGCTTTTCGAAGGTGACGGCCTTATTGCGCATATCGTGTCGGACTTTTATTGCATCCAGGATTGGTCCGACTTTGTGATCAAGCCGATGAAGCAAGGCGAAATGCATCGTGCCGAGCTTCTTGTGCTCTATAAGATCCGGGATGATAAGTTCTGCCTGATTCGTGGGGCCCGGCTCCGTCCTGGGCCATACTGATCCGGGCAGACGAGTGAGCGGAGCAGGCCTGTCCTGGGTATTGACGTGAGCGACGAGTCCCGCAAAGAGGAGGGTCCGAATTGCGAGGGCAGCTCAAAACAGTCTTGATAAGATGGAGACGCGATTATGTTCGACTTTTACAAATACATCGAAACCTTCAACGCGGGCGACGATAGGTCGATGCTAGACCGGTTCTGGGTGAACGACTTGGAGGTGTGGTCGGGAAGGGGCGGAGAAGTGCGCCTTCTCGCATCGGGGAAGGAAGGCTTCCTCAATTTTTTGAATTTCGCGCACGATGGTGTCCGCGAACTGATGCGGGTGCAGGTTCTCCTGCAGAATGAGGCGAACATCTTCGCGGAAATCGATATGGACTTCGTTTTCTCCAAGGACAGGCCCGATTACCCGTTTGGCAATCGCAGGGCGGGCGAGCGTATCACCGTGAAAATGTTCTGCCTCTACTTCCTGCGCGGGGATAAGATCGCTAAGATGAATATGGCTTCGTGGTCCCCCGACCAGGGCGTTTCTTCGTCGCCAACTCAGGGTTTCGGGCCGCCATTTCCAATGTAAGAGTAGAACCGGTCTGCTGACAAGGGATAATTCCATAACCTGCAGGGGCGCAAAACTATTTATCGGAACAATTTTAGTCCTTCTTCGCCGTGGCGGGGTGGGTCGTGCCAGCACATTACGGAACCCGCATTGGCAGCCAATGCGCCGCCCCACTTCGCGATAGACTGCGCCTATTACGGATATATACATTATCTATTAGCACCTTTTTTGGCCGAGTGGGTATAAAGGCTGCACTTTGCTTTTGCTTCGTGAGAGTTTAGGCAGCTTCCAGCATCGGTTTTAGAGGAATGCTGGCGATGGCAAGGGAGCAAAGATTGGGATTGCAAATGAAAGTCGACGAAGTTCGCGGTGCGAAGATGCCAAAGGCGAACCGTTTCAGTCGGCTTTAGCCGCATGGCGGCTTTCAGTCACAACCAACCTACCGGCTTTCAGCCGGTCGTCATTTAGTGAGGAGGCAGGAATGAAGGCGCAATTTACGGGATACAAGTTGGCGTGTTCACTTTTCGTGTGCTTGGCCGCGCTGCTGCTCTCTGTAGCGGTTGCCGTGGCCCAGTCGTCTGGAACCGGAGCGCTCACCGGAACCGTTACCGAAGCTTCGGGTGCTTCGCTCCCGAATGTGACCGTGACGGCTACCAACCTTGGAACCAACCAGCAACGCACGATGACGACCGGACCAGACGGCATTTACAAGTTTGCTTTGCTGCCGCCGGGCAACTATCGGGTGCAGTTCAGTGCCAAGGGTTTCAAGACAACCGAGGTCCCGGCGGTCGCAATCGAGGTTACCGAGACGGCGACCGTGAATCGTGTCTTGGAAGTCGGCACGGTCACCGAGTCAGTCACAGTGCAGGCCGGCGCCGAGGCGTTACAGACCGAGAGTTCCACGCTCGGCGGGACGGTTACCGAGCGGTCAATTGTCAACCTTCCCACCGCCAGCCGTAACTACACCGAAATTCTCGGCCTCTCGGCTGGAACCTCCGGCGCCCCAGAAAACGCCGCCAGTTTTGGCAAGGGCACCCAGGACCTATAGTCCCTACACCACTTTAATTGTGGCTCCTTTTGTACAGCAACTCGCCTGTGATGGATCGAACCTGAATCCGGTGGCGCTCAGACTGCTTAACGTTCCGGGTCCTGCGTCCAGCGGCGGGTACTACATTCCCGCCAACAACAGTCCGGGATGCAGTCCAAGCAGCATTATTCCCGGCTACTATACTTGCAACTTTACTGACCCGGTGGCCCGCAATGAAGATCAGGGGATCGGCAACCTCGATTACATGATCAATAGCAAGAACACATTTGCGTTCCGGTTCTTCCAATCCCTGGCCACCCAGCCCACGTTTGGCGACCAACTCCCCGGTTACTCAAACCCGGGTGAATATACGAATACAAACGCATTATTCAGGCTGACCACCGTGGTCAGCAACAACTTTGTCAATGAAGTCCGCGCATCGTACCAGCGGCTGTACACTCACGCGGCGGACCAGCTCCCGGCGGGCGACGACCCTACGGACTTGGGCATGACAGCGATCGAGCCGGCTGGCAGTCCGGCTGGCAGTCTACCGCCGCCGATGATTATGGTTGAGGCCAACACGATCCTGAACGGCTTCTTGTACCCGGTGTGGACAGCGGAAAACCAATTCGAGTATGCGGACCAGATTTCCTGGTCGCACAGGGCGCAGACGATTCGTGCGGGCGTTGAGTACGAGAAGGATCAATGGAACTTGACCCACGATGGCATAGAGCGGGGCATGGTGGTTATCGGAAGCTGGAACGACCTGCTCGTCGGGGAGCAAAATAACATCCTTGCGTGTGCCTTGTGCATTAAAGCCGTCCCGGCGGG